>JALOAD010000005.1 GCA_023228995.1 Candidatus Muiribacterium halophilum | reverse complement strand
GAAGAACTTTCAAGAGCTATAAGATATAATAGACCGTTATCTATTATAATGAGTGATATTGACCATTTTAAGATTTTTAATGATAATTATGGTCATCAGATTGGAGATATGGTTCTTGAACAAACAGCTAAAATATTTAAAGCAAGTGTTAGGAATAAAGTTGACCTTGTTGCAAGATATGGTGGGGAAGAATTTATTGCAGTATTACCTGAAACTGATGGAAAAGCAGCTTATGTTGTTGCAGAAAGACTTAGAAAAAATATAGAAGCAGCTAATTATAATGGTGATGATGGTAAAATACTCAAAGTAACAGCAAGTCTTGGTATAGCAACTTTTCCTATTTCATCAACAGAAAGGTTAGATTTAATTAAAAAAGCGGATACAGCTATGTATTGGGCTAAACAGAACGGAAGAAATCAGGTTCAGGTTTTTGATGCTGATAAAATGAAAATTGTTGATAAATGATAATGAGTAAAAAAACATATATATATATATTATTAATATTTTTTGGTTTTAATGTATATTGTCAGAGATTTGATGCTTTTTCTTTTTATAATATTAGAAAGATAACTCCTGATAATATCTCACAGATATTTACTTATGTTGAGGATAATAGACAAGAGCTTGATAATACTTTTTTTATACCCTATGTTATTTCAGAGAGATTTGAAAAAGATAGAATTTTTGATAATACTTTTATAAAAAAACTTTTTTTGAGCAAGTTTTTATTATTGAGTAATTTTAATAATGTTAATTTACCTTTTGTTATTACTAATTTTTCACCAAAATTTGACAGAAAAGCATTTTTTATGGATTTTTTTCATAAAAAAACAACAAATAATACTGATATATATTTTTTATTTGTTAATACCAATATTCAAAAAGAAAATAGATATTATATAATGGAAGATAGTGTTAAAAAGTTAAGAGAGTTTAATATTGCAAATTTAGTTGGTAAAGATACAAATTCAACTATTATATTATTTCTTGATACAGATTATTATAATTTTAGAAAAATATGCACTGAATGTGATTTTGTTGATATAATAATTAATTTTCAGAATTTTGAAAATGGAAATATTTATGGTAAAAAAATATATAATATTGATACAGATGGAGAAAAAATTGATAGATTCGACATTCTCTTTGGAAAAGCAGGATTTTTATCTATAGCTCAAACAAAAATTCCACTTGAAGAAATCGAACCTTCTTTTTTTGTAAACAGAATATTAAAATCAAGGAATTTAAATGAAAAAAAGTAAATTAAATATTTTTTTGATAATTTTTATTTTTACAAGTTTTTTTACAATGGCAGAATCAGAATTTAGTATATTAGACAATAAAGAAGTGTTTATGAAAAACTTAAAAACAGGTATAAAAGCTTTTTTTAATGAAAAAGATAGAGATAAAGTGTTTTTAAATATTCCAGAATTAAAGTCTTATAATTATTTAACAGGATATATTCCGTTTATTGAAGTTAAAGCAGAAAATGTTTTTGTTGATGATCTTAGAACAGATTTTGTTTATATGTATCTTTATAATATTAAGCTTGATAAAGATAAATTAATAAAAAAAAATGAGTTTATTCCAGGTGAAGATATGAGAATAAGATTTCATGCTGAGATTTCTCAAAAAAATCTAAATGAGCTTCTTGAAAGCAAAAATAAAAAAATAAAAGTAAATAATCCTAAAGCTATTTTAAAACCAAATAATATTTATCTTTATGGGAATGTTAAAGCTGTATTTTTAAGTTCTAATATAAAAATAAAAGGTAGTTTTTATGTAGAAGATGAAAAAAAAATAAATTTTCAAGCTGAATATATTGCTTTAGAAAGAGTAAAAATGCCTAAATTTCTTCTTAGTAAATTTGTAAGCTCTATGAATCCTGTAATTGATCTTGAAAGAAATAGATTTGATATTAGAGTTAGCAGAATTGAAATTTTAAACGAGAAATTCATTATATCCAGTTTTGACAAGGATGAAGTAGAGTCTTTTAAATGAAATTTAAAAAAACAATAAATACATTAAGAGCATTAATTATTATAATTGGATTGATATTTTCTGCTTATATTCTTTCAGAAAGACATTTTAGTGAAAAAAAACATAATAAATATGAGGTTTGTGTTAGATTTAAAGATGTTATAGATTATGGTAAAAGTGATTTTTTTGAAAATGTAGTTAAATATAATTTTAATGATTATATATCTGTTATTGAATTGAGCCCAAAGACTTGCCAAGATCTTGAAATGGAAGGAAAACTCCTTGCATCAACAGGAATTGAAATTAAAAATTATATTAATATTCAAGCGGTTATATCTCCTTATATACCAGAGATTCTTAGAGAAGCCGGAATAATTGACGAATATACTTATATTTATTCTGAAAACAAAGAACTTCTTGAATATATTGATGAAAGAATTAAAATTGAAAATAATTCTGTTTTTTCAGAAATTACAACTAAAAAAATTGGTTTTAGAAAAAATGAAAAAAATTTTTATATGCTTGTAACTGATTTTTCAAAAAAAGCAATTCATAATATGTATATTGAATTTGATGAAGAGTTTATTCAATATCTTAGACTTTCTGAATTTAGAATAGCATTTGATTTAAGCGTTATAAAATCAGAAAGACAGCTGGATTTTCTTAAAAGACATATACTACTTCCTGAGTATGTTATTACACATAATATAAATAATGAGTTAAATAATTATCTATTGCTTAAAAATATTAAAAAAGTCGATTTTGAATTTAGTAAATACTCAATTCCATTTCCTTTTTTAAGGGGTCATTTGCTTGAAGAAGATTTTAATCTTAATGAAGATGATTATATAAGAAGAATTAGAAAAGCTGTAATTGAAAGAAAAATTTCCTTTTTAAAATATGAGTTTAATGAGGATTTTTCAAAAGAAAAAAATTTTGATCTTTTAAAGAAAATTTCAAATAATCTTCATAAATTTGGATTTGATAAAGGTTATTTAGATTATTTTAGCATGTTTAAAATAAAAGATATTTTACTTTTTCAATCAATAATATTATTTAGCATTGTATTTTTTATTTTTTATTCGTTTAGGATATTAATTAAAAAAGATTCTTTATCTATATTTATTTTTGAATTATTAACAGGTTTAGTTTTAGCATTATATTTTTATAAATTCTCAGGAAATATTTCTTTTGTATTAGCAGTATCTTTTTTAATATCAGTTATAATACCGGTTACTAGTTTAAATCTATTAAAAACAGGTAATAATTCCAATATAAAAAAATATATAAACACAGTGTTTAATAATATAACCGAGCTTTTAAGTTATAATTTAACCGGAGTTATGCTTATACTTCCTTTGTTTTATAAAGAATTATTTATTCAAGGTCAAATGCAGTTTAGAGGTGTTAAATTATCACTTGTTCTTCCTGTTTTGATTTTATTTATTTATATAATAAAAAGTACAGGAGTTCGTATTTCAGATATTCTTGAAAAAGAAATTAAATTCAAACATGTTATTGGTTTTTCGATATTTTTGTTTATTTCTTTTTATTATGTTCTTAGAAGTTCTAATGCAGGAGCTGATTTTATGCTTCCTTTGGAAAAAAAAATAAGAATATTTCTTGAGGATTATTTTATAATTAGACCGAGAACAAAAGAATTTTTTATGTTTTATCCTGCACTTTTATTTTTTTCAAATAAAAAATTTTTAAGCAAAAAATCAATTTCATATTTTTTACTTTTATTTGCAATTTTAGTTGGTCAGACAAGTATATTCAACACTTTTATGCATTTTCATATTCCTTTACAGGTAAGTATTATTAGAACTATAACAGGTTTGATTTTAGGTGTTATAACAGGTATTATTTTGTTATTATTAAATGATTGGATAAAATTTTTTATCTTTTATTATAAAAAAACGGAGAAATAAACTTATGATACAGATGTATAATGTTTCTAAAGTATATTCAAATGGAGTTAGAGCTCTTGATAATATAAATGTTGAGATTGAAAGAGGAGAATTTATATTTCTTATTGGTTCTTCAGGAGCTGGTAAATCGACTTTTTTAAAAATGATATTTAGAGAAGAACTTCCAAGTGAAGGTCATGTTATAATCGATGGAAGAAATGTTGAAGCTCTTAAAGAAAGCAAAGTACCATATCTTAGAAGAAATATTGGAGTTGTATTTCAGGATTTTAAACTTTTAAAAACAAAAACTGTATTTGAAAATGTTGCTTTTGCAATGAGAGTTATAGGTATTCCTAAATCAACTGTTGATATGCAGACAAGAAAAGCTCTTGATCTTGTAGGACTTCTTCATAAAGCTAGAATGTATCCTGATCAGGTTTCAGGTGGAGAACAACAGAGAGTTTGTATTGCAAGAGCTTTAGTAAATGATCCTGCGATTTTACTTACAGATGAACCTACAGGAAATTTAGATCCTGATATATCAAATGATATTATGAAAATGCTTAAAGAAATAAATCTTAGAGGAACTACAGTTATAATGGCAACTCATTCAAAAACTATTGTAGATAGAATGCGAGAAAGAGTTATTGTTCTTAAAGATGGCAGAATAATAAAAGATACTGAGCGAGGTTTATATACTTATGAAGTCAATTAATGAATTAAGTTATTTTATAAAAGAAGCATTTATTAGCTTTTTTAGAGCTGGACTCATGAGTTTTACCGCAATAACTACAATAACAATATCACTTGCTATATTTGGTTTTATTCTTATTTTTTCAATGAATCTCAAAGAATTTGCAAAAGTATTGGAGAGTCAGATAGATGTTACTGTTTACCTAAGAAATGATTATAATAATGAAACTCTTGAAGAAATGAAGAAGTTTTTAAAATCCAAGGATAATATACAACAATTTATATTTGTATCAAAAAACGATGCTTTAGAAAAATTAAAAAAAGAACTTGGAGAAGAAGATTTTCTTATAACTGCCCTTGATAATAATCCACTGCCTGATTCTATTGAACTTAAAATAAAAAACTCAATATCAGTGCATGGTATAATAAAAGAATTAAAAAAGAATTTTAATATAATAGATGATGTTTTTTATGGTCAGGAAATTGTAGAAAAAGTTAATAAATTCACTCAAGTTCTTAGACTTATTGGAACAGTTCTTGTTGTGCTTTTAGGTATAGCTTCTATGTTTATAGTTTCAAACACAATAAAACTAACTGTTTATGCAAGAAGAGATGAGATAGAAATAATGAAACTTGTAGGAGCTACAAATACTTTTATTAGAATGCCACTTATATTTGAAGGTGTTATACAAGGTCTTATCGGTGGACTTGCTGCAACTATTATTATTGGATTTTCTTATCCTCAAATTGTAGATAATATGAAGGATATTCTTCCTTTTATACCATTTGTTACTGATTTACCTGAACTTTTTAAATTATATTCTAAATTAGTTTTTTCAGGAGTTTTTCTTGGTATAATTGGTTCGCTAATTTCAGTGAGGAAATTTCTTGATGTATAAAAAAGTATTTATATTAGTATTATGTTTTATAATACTTACACCTGTTTATTCAATTTCAGAAGATAATGCTGAAGAATTAACAGAATTGGATAGAAAACGGAAAAAAACAGAAATTCTTCTTAATTCTGCAAAAAAAAAGGAAAACGAACTTGTATCAAGACTTAATATGATAAAAGAAGAAGAAATTGAATTATCAGAAGAAATTGATTTTGTAAGAGAAAGTATTAGAAAATTTGGTTTAAGTATAGAGGAAAATCTTAAAAATAAAACTATTCTTGAAGAAAAGATAGTTGAAAAATCTCCAGCACTTAAAAATTATATAGTTTATATTTATAAAAGAAAAAACTGGGATTATTCAAAAATCTTTTTTGATTCATCATCATTTAATACTTTTTTAAAAAAATATAGAATTATGAAAAGAATTATAAAAGAAGAGCTTATTTTTCTTGACACTGTTAAAACTGACCTTAAAACACTTGAAAAGACAAATAATGATATAAATTTACAAAAAGAAGAGCTTATGCAATTTTATGATCAACTTGAATTACAACAAAATAATCTTGAAAAATTAAAAGAAGAAAAAGAAGAACTTTTAACAAAAGTAAAAATTGAAAAAAGAACACTTGAGGAAAAATATATTGATATAGAAAGAGATTATCAGAGAATATTGTCAATTGTAAATATTGAGATAAAAAAAGATGATGATAAAATAAAAAATACTGCTATTAGTGAAAAAAATTCTTTATATTCAGACAAACCAACCGATAATACAAAACTTGATTTCGAATGGCCACTTACCGAAAAACGACCAGTGAAATTACCTTATGGTCAACAGTATAATGAATATAATACTATTTTTAATAATCAGGGAATAGATATTCAAGTTTTTGAAAAAGATTGGATAATAGCTTCAGAAACAGGAAAAGTTGCTTATAAAGGTGAAATGAGCGGTTTAGGAAAAATTCTTATATTAAAACATACAGGTGATTATACAACGGTTTATACTTATCTTGGTGATATTTTTGTAAGAATAGGGCAGAGTATAACTAAAGGCGAAAAACTTGCTACAGGAAATCTCAATGTCGATAATCCTGAAGAAAGTTTATTTCATTTTGAAATAAGATATAAAGGTGAACCTGTTAATCCTGAAAAACATATAAAAAATTAATATAAATTTGTTTAACAAACGGAGGATGTATGAAAAAAAAGAGTATTTTAACTGGAATGTTAATCCTATTAGTGTTTATCTTTTCTCAGGGGGCTTCAATTCCTTTTACTTATATTAAGAAAGCTTCAATGGTTGATAGAGTGTTAAAAATAATTCAAGATAATTTTGTTGGAGTTTCAGACACCTATGAAGTAAATGATACTAAGATGATTTATGGTGCAATTGAAGGAATGCTTAAAACTCTTGACGACCCTTATACAAGATTTATGGAACCTACAAATTATAAAGAAATGCAGGAAGAAACTACAGGTACTTTTGCAGGTGTTGGTATAATAATTACAAACAAAGATGATTATTTAATGGTTGTAAGTCCTATTGAAGGTACTCCAGCATGGAAAGCAGGAGTTCAGCCAGGAGATATTATTTATAAAATAGATGATGAACCATCAGCTCATATGCATACTATTGATGCTACAAAAAAAATTAAAGGTCCTATTGGTACTATTGTTAAACTAACGATATTGAGAAAAGCAAAAGATGGTAAAGAAAAATACATAGATATGGATATTAAGAGGGATAATATAAATGTTTCCACAATTAGTCAGTCTGGAGTTATTAGAAATCATATAGGTTATGTGAGAATAAATAATTTTGGAGAAAGAACTGGCACAGAATTTAAAGAAGAAATTGAAAAATTAAGAAAAAATGCTTCTATTGATTGTCTTATAGTAGATTTGAGAAGTAATCCTGGAGGTCTCCTTAATACAGCGGTTGAAACAGCTTCGGTTCTTTTACCTAAAGGAAAAACTGTTGTTTCAATAAAAGGAAGAAATAATGAAGAAGTAAGTTATCCTGTTTATCAGGATGGAATAATAGATCTTCCTCTAGTAATTCTTGTAAATAAAGGAAGTGCAAGTGGTTCTGAAATTGTTGCAGGTGCTATAAAAGATCTTAAAAGAGGTCTTCTTGTAGGAAGCAATACTTTTGGTAAAGGTGTTGTTCAAACTGTTATACCTCTTGATGATGGAGCTGCTATTGCTGTTACTACAGCTAAATATTATACTCCTTCAGGAATATGCATACATGGCGATGGAATTGCACCGGATATCGCTGTTGATATGCCTGAAGTAAGTGAAGAATTATTAAAAGATATTGATGAAGATAGAGTGAAAAATTATGAAAAAGAACAAAAGAAAATATTTGAAAGAGAAAAAGGTGAAGTAATCAAAATAGAAATTGGAAAATATGACAATCAGATGAAAGCTGCTGCTGATATATTAGAAGGTGCAGAACTGCTTAATAGTATATATACTAAGTAAATATCTTTATACATTTTTTTAATTTTGTCTATAATATTGTCGATAATTAAAAAAATTGAGTGGAGATGATTGATGAATAAAAAACTTTTTATAATTACTGCTGTTTTTATATCTATATCTACATTATTCTGGTGTATTTCACTATTTACACAAAAAACAGTGGTTATAGAAGAAGTTCCAGCACAAGAATATGAAAATGTTGTAATTCCTGAACCTATTAAAAATAATATATATGATGATAAAGAAGAAATAAATAAATCAGAACATGATAAACAATATAATGGTTATATGGCTATTGTTATGGATGATCTTGGTTATGGATATGAGAATAAATTTGAATTATTCAAAAGATTAAAAGAAAAAAATTTAAAAATCACAATGTCTATTATTCCTGGTCTTTATAATACAAAAAAAGCTCATGATGAAGCTTATGAAAACGGTTTTGAGATAATGGCCCATATTCCTATGGAAACTAAAAATATTGTTGCTCAAGAAACTAATGTTATTAAAATTAATCAGAAAAGAGATGACATTATAATTAAATTAAATAACATGTTAAAAGAGCTTAAACATGTAAAAGGTGCTAATAATCATCAAGGTTCTCTTGCGACTTCTGATAAATCTACAATGCTGACTGTATTAACTTTTTTAAAAAGAAATAATTTGTATTTTGTTGATTCCTTGACAACTTCAGATTCAGTGGTAAAAAATATATCAGGTGTTCTTAATACTCAATATATGGCAAGAGATATTTTTATGGATAATAAAAATGAGCATGAATATATTAAGGAACAACTTGATAAAGCTGTTGCAATATCTTTAAAAAGAGGTGTTTCAATATCAATATGTCATGTTAGAAAAAATACAATTGATGTTCTTGAAAATTATCTACCAGAACTAATTAAAGAAAAAAATATAAAACTATTGTTTGTTTCAGAAATACTCAAAGATAAAAAAAAATTTTCATTGACTAGAGGATTTTGATTAACATTTATCCCCAAACCCCTTAAACCCCTTAAACCCCCAAACCCTTACACAGTTTTTATTATCCCCCTTGACTAAATAAATATTTTATATATAATTTTTATAATTGATTTCTATTATTAAATATATAATTTTGAGATTTCAATTGATAAAACCTAGGGAGGCATTTTATGTCAGGTAGAATTTATAATTTTTCAGCTGGACCAGCAGTATTACCAGAAAGCGTTTTAAAAGAAGTTCAACAGGATTTAATGAACTGGAAAGGCTGTGGAATGTCTGTAATGGAAATGAGTCATAGAGGTAAAGAATATGATTCAATAATTAAAAATGCAGAAGCAACTCTTGTTAGACTTTTAAATGTACCAGATACTCATAAAGTCTTGTTTCTTCAAGGTGGAGCTACACTTCAGTTTGCAATGTCTATTATGAATCTTATGACTGATGAAGATGAATGTGATTATATTGTAGCAGGTAACTGGGGACTTAAAGCTTATGAAGAAGCTGTAAAAATAGGAAAAAAAGCAAATCTAGTATGCTCAAGTGAAGCAGATGGATTTACATATATTCCTGAACCAAAATTAACTAATGCAAAATTTTTACATTATACAAGCAATAATACAATTTTTGGTACTTGTTATAATGAACTTCCAGAATTTAAAAATAAAATAGTTATATGTGATATGTCTTCTGATTTCCTTTCAAGACCTGTAGATGTATCTAAATTTGGTTTAATATATGCTGGAGCTCAAAAAAATGCTGGACCAGCTGGAGTTACTATAGTAATAGTAAAAAAAGATTTATGTGGATTACCACATACTTCAAAACTTCCAACAATTATGAAATATTCTACTCATATTAAAAAAGATTCTATGCACAATACTCCACCAGCTTTTGCAATTTATGTTTGTGGACTTGTATTTAACTGGGTTGAGAAAGAAATTGGTGGATTAGATAAAATGTACACATTTGTAAAGAAAAAAGCTAAAATGATATATGATGCAATTGATAATTCAGATGGTTTCTACAAAAGTCCTGTTACAAATGTATCTCAGAGATCTATGATGAATATTCCATTTGTTCTTTCATCAAAAGAATTAGATGCAAAATTTATTGAAGAAGCTGCAAAAAAAGGAATGAAAAGTCTTAAAGGTTACAGATCAGTTGGCGGAATAAGAGCGTCTGTATATAATTCTCACCCTGTAGAAGGTGTAAAAGCTCTTGTTGATTTTATGGCTGAATTTAAAAAAAATAATAGTTAACTGAGTACCGGTAACTGGTTGACATAATATAGCTTATGTTGTAAAATTTACGAACTTGTGAACTATGTATATTATTCTTAGGGGGAATTATGAATATAATCAATACGATTGAAAGCAAGTACATGAAGAAGGATCTCCCTGAAATGCGTCCAGGAGACCTTGTAAAAGTACATACAAAAGTAAAAGAAGGAAACAAAGAAAGAATACAGATCTTTGAAGGAACTGTAATCGGTATTAAACATGGTGGAACTCGAGAAACTTTTACAGTTAGAAAAGTTTCTAATGGAATTGGTGCTGAAAAGATTTTTCCATTACATTCACCAAACATTGCAACTATTGAAATCAAGAGAAGAAACAAAGTTAGAAGGGCAAAACTTTATTATCTAAGAGATCTTAGAGGAAAAGCAGCTAGACTTAAAGAAAAACTTTAATTTTTTCAAATGACAAAAATTTGGCTAATTATCAGGGACTGGGTAGAAATAATAACTGCGTCCCTGATAATTGTTTTTTTAGTCAAAACATTCTTATTCACAACTTATATAGTACCATCTAGTTCAATGGAACCTTTTATAAAAAAAGGGTCTAGAATTATAGTAAATAGATTATCTAAAAATTTTAAAAGAGGAGAGCTTGCTGCTTTTAATTATCCTCTTAATCACCGGCTTAGAATGGTTAAAAGAGTTATTGGTTTATCTAATGATAAATTAGAACTTAAAGATAATACTGTTATAGTTGGCAAAGAGAAGTTTGATTATCAAAAAATAGATTTTCTTAGAATTGATCCTGATAATCTTGAAGAATTAAATAGTATTACAGTTCCTGAAAATTCTTATTATATGCTTGGTGATAATATAAATAATAGTAAAGATAGCAGATTTTGGGGATTTGTTAACAAATCCGAGATTATAGGTAAAGTTATTATGATATACTGGCCATTAAGGCAGATTAGAGTTTTGAGATAAGTTTAAAACTCGGGAAAGACTGGGGGAAAACCGGGAAAGACCGGGGGAAAACCGGGAAAGACCGGGATTAGGGAAAAATTAAAAATTTAAAACTCGGGAAAAATGAAAGGGTCAGGGTTTTAACCCAAAACTCCTTAAACTTTCTAACTTTCTTTATTTTTTAAAGGAATTATAATGGATAATAAATTATCGTGGTATCCTGGTCATATTAAGGCTGCAAGGCAAAAGATCAGGGCTAGATTTCCAAAAATAGATATTTTAATTGAAATAATTGATGCTAGAGCACCTATTTCAAGTGCTTCAGGAATTTTTGATGAAATTCCCGATAAAAAACATTTTCTTGTTATTAATAAATGTGATCTTGTTGATAATGATATTGTTAATGAAATTAAAAATAAATTTTATGGAAAAGATGTATTTTTTATTTCAGCATTAAATCGTAAGAGTATTGCTGATCTTTTTAATAATATTAAAGCTATATCTGTAAATAATATTGATAAATTAGTAAATTATGGTTTTAAAAACAAATCATCTTTTGTAATGATAGCTGGAATGCCAAATGTTGGTAAAACACAACTTATAAAACAAATTTCTGGTAAAAAAAAGCTTCGAATTGCAAATAGACCTGGAGTTACAAGAAGTGAACAGTGGATTACTTATGAAAATCTTAGAATAATGGATACTCCGGGAGTTTTATATCCTGAGGTTGATGATGAAGATATTATTTATAAATTAGCTGTTATTAACTGTGTAGATGCTTCAAGAATAGGTTATTCAGAAGTTCTTGAGTTTTTTTGGAATAATATAGAAGAAAAAGGTCAAAAAATTTTAACTGATGGATATTTACTTGGTAAATGTCAACATTTTTCGGAGTTTTTAATTGAGTTTGAAAAAAAATATAGTATTAAAGGTAATGATAATATTGCTACAAAAGTATTTTCTGATTATAATAAGGGAAAGTTTAAAAAAATAATACTGGATAAATTGAATGAAGTTTAATGAAAAAATAAAAAATGTAAATATTAACTATAGTTTGCTTAGAAAAATGACAGGTCTTATTTTATGTGTTTTATTTTCTGCTATTATAGTATCTTATGATTTTTTACATATTGGAAATATAAATAATGGTGATGTAGTTCCTGTTAATATTAAAGCTCCAAGAGATATAAAATTTTTTGATAAAGATGCTACGAGTAGAATTGAAAGAGAAGCTGAAAATAGAATTGAAAAAGTATATACAGAAGATACTAATATAAAACCTGAAGTTTTAAGTGAAATAAAAGAATTTTTGCTTGTTTTTGAGGAAAAAAGACCTGTATTATCCAATGATAAACGGCTTATTGATCTTGCTGAATCATTAAAAAAATTTGAAGGATACAGAATTGCTCAGATAAAACCAGTAATAATTGATCTTGCAAATAATATTCTTGATGGTGGTTACAAAAAAGAAGAACATTCTGCAATTTTTGACGCTGTTTCTAGGAAAATTCAAAAAATGGAAGGATTATCTGATGAAGAAAAAGGAATTGTTAAAAGAATTCTTATAAATTTTGTAAGACCTAATTTTTTTTATGATGAAGAAAAAACTCAAAAATTAGTTAGAAATTTAAAAAATAGCATAAGACCAGTTGAAAGATTTATTAGAAAAGGTGAGATTATTGTTAGAGAAGGAGATATACTTGATGATAATTCTATAGCATTGCTTGGAAAAACTGGTTATTTCAATGAAAGTAGAATTTTTTATCAGCGACTTATTGGATTTCTGCTTTTGTTTATATTTTTTTCTCTTATATTGATATTGTATCTTCATCATTTTAATGCTGATATTTTAGCTGAAGAACCTTTAGTTATGTTTATTGAATTAATTGCTTTTTTTACTATAACAGGATTTAAATTCTATGATGTTATTTTAAAATCTAAAGTTGATATTTTTATTTCTACGCAAAAATTATCTATATTTTCTATATATTTACTTCCTATAGCAGCTATTGCAATGCTAGTATCTTTAGTAGTAGATAGTAAATTTGCTATTCTTTTAAGTTCAATGCTTTCAGTTGTTGGCGGACTTGTTTTAGGTGATATAAATTTTGTTGTAATATCTATTATTGGCAGTATTGTATCAGTTTATACAATTATGAGTTCTAAAACCAGAGCTGAGCAGCTTTTATCAGGTCTTTATCTTATTATTACTAATATTTGTCTTATTATTGCTTTGCATTTTCTTAATCTTAAATTTTATACTTTAGAGGAAGATATAAAATTTCTTTTAAGAGATATTTTACATGGTTTTTTTAATGGTGCATTTTCTATAATATTTGCACTTGGTACAATGCCTGTTTTTGAAAAAATGTTTAAAGTTACTTCTGCTATAAGACTTCTTGAACTTACAGATCTTAATAATGAATTATTAAAAACTCTTCTTGAACAAACACCTGGTACATATCATCATTCTATAATGGTTGCAAATCTTGCAGAAGCTGCCGCAATAGAAATTGGAGCAGATTCTTTATTAGCTCGAATTGGTGGTTATTATCATGATATTGGTAAAATTAAAAGACCATTCTTTTTTGTTGAAAATCTTATGGGTAAAGATAATCAGCATGATAATCTTTCTCCGAATCTTTCTGCTATAATTATAATATCTCACACAAAAGATGGTGTAGAAATTGCTAAAAAACATAATCTTCCAGCAGAAATAATTGATATTATACAACAACATCATGGAACTACAATGGTTAAATATTTTTATGATAAAGCTAAAGTTGAGATTGGAGATTCTATTAAAGAAAGCTCTTATAGATATCCTGGTCCAAAACCTCAAACAAAAGAAGCAGCTCTTGTAATGATAGCGGATTCGATTGAATCTGCAACAAGAAGTCTTACAACTGCAACACCGTCTTCTATTGATAATCTTATAAAAAAAATAACTAATGATAAATTTATAGATGAACAGTTTGATGAATGTAATCTTACCTTAAAAGAAATTGAAAAAGTGAGAAATGTTTTTTCAAAAGTTCTTTTACAGATGTTTCATAAAAGAATTGAATATCCTGATACTGAAATTGTTGGTCAAAAAATACTAAAATAATTGGGGAAATATTCTATGTATGATGATAATTATGATTTTTATGTAGAGATAGATGAAGATATTACTTTAAAAACTGGAATTGATGAAAATCTTATTGTTGATATAATACAGCAAACTATAAGAATAAAATATTCAGAAAAAATGATTGTTGATATAACTTTTGTCGATAAAGAAACTATAAAAAAGTTAAATAATGATTATAGAAAGATTGATAGTGTTACAGATGTTCTTTCTTTTCCATTAAAAGAAGGTGATTTTTCGGAGTTTTCTCAAAAATTACTTGGTGATGTTATAATATGTATAGATTGTGTTGAGGAAAATGCAGAAAATAATAAAATTAACTTTAAAGAAGAACTAATTCGTGTTATAATACATGGAGTATTACATCTTCTAGGTTTTGATCATGCTATACATAGTGAAAAGCAGATTATGTTTGAACATCAAGAAGAGTTATTAAAAAAATTTTTATAAGGAGAAACTTTCCAGTTGGAAGACGGGGATTATCTGAGTCTGATTTTTATTGCTATCCTGATACTTATTTCAGGTTATTTTTCAGGAAGTGAGACAGCATTTTTTTCTTTGAACAAATTTAAGCTTAATAAACTTAGAAAAAAAAAGAAAAATAATTTTCTTATATATCTTTTAGAAAGACCTAGAAAACTTCTTATAACTATTATTCTTATAAATCTATTTGTTAATATACTTGCAACAGTCCTTGCTACTGAGTTTTTTATAAATAAATTTGGTATATTAAAAGGAAATATTGCATCTAGTGTTATAATGACTTTACTTTTATTATTTTTTGGCGAAATAACTCCAAAACTTATTGCTGTAAATACAGCTGAGACTTTTTCTGTAATATCAGCTCCATTTATGAGCTTTTTTGTATTTATATTAAATCCTATAAGCAGAATATTTCTTAAAATAGTAAATCTATTTCTTAAAATTTTAAAGATGAATGAATATACGACTGAAAGTTCTATAAGTTCCGAAGAATTAAAAACAATAATTGATATGGGTAATGAAGAAGGTATAATAAAACAGGATGAAAAAGATATGCTAAGATCTGTTTTTGAATTTTCAGATACAGATGTTAAAGAAATAATGACGCCAAGAATAGATATGACATGTATAGATGTAAATACTTCAATTATTGAAATAGCTCGTTTGATTAGAGAAGAACAGTTTTCAAGAATTCCAGTTTATGAAGGCAATGTTGATAATATACTTGGAATTTTATATGTAAAGGATATTTTACCGTATCTTGCAGGTTTAAAAGAACTTACAAATATAAAACAATATTTAAGATCAGCTTTTTATGTACCTGAAAGTAAAACTGCAAGTTCACTTCTTAAATTTATGCAGATTAATAAAACTCATATTGTTATGGTTGCAGATGAATATGGTGGAACAGAAGGTCTTGTTACTATGGAAGATCTTATTGAAGAGCTTGTCGGTGAGATTCATGATGAATATGATGAAATTGATAAAGAATATGAATTTTTTGATAATAATACTATAATTGTAAATGCTAAAATGCATATAGATGATATTAACGAACTTTTAGATCTTAAAATACCTGAAAATATTGGTTTTAATAGTATAGGTGGTTTTATTATGAATAGACTTGGTAGAATTCCAGAAGAAAATGATATTATAAAAAATGAAGAATTCGATGTTTTTGTTTTAAAAATGGAAGGAAATAGAATAGAAAAAGTTAAAATATTGAAAAAGGAAATTCGTTTATAATGATTAGTTTTTGGATTGTAATTACATTATTAATGCTTGTTTTGAGTGGTTTTTTTTCCGGACTGGAAACTGGTATGGTTTCACTTAATAGAATTTCATTAAAGAAAAAAAACGATAATGGTGAAAAGAACGCTGAGTTTGTAAATAGTGTTGTTTCTAATATAGAACAATTTTTAACTATTATTTTGATAGGTAATAACATTGTAAACATTGGTATTTCTATTATTGCAACAAATGTATTTTTACCAATCTTTATAAATGAATTCGGTAATAAATATGGTTCTATAATTTTGTCAGGTCTTGTAATAACTCCTATAATATTACTTTTTGGTGAAATACTTCCTAAAGAAATTTTTAGGCAAAAAGCAGATACTTTAGTTTACAAATGCTCATTACCAGCGAATATAGCATATTATATATTTATAATTCCAGCAAAAATGATGAATTTTTTTATACAGTTTATAATGCCTCAATTTCAAAAAGAAGGTCTTTTAGAATCTAAAGATGAAATTGAACATCTTATATCAGTAAGTGATAAATCAGGTGCTTTAGAACCAGGACAAAAAAAAATGATGGAAGGTATATTTGATCTTGCAGCTACATCAGTAAAAGAAATAATGACACCAAGAATCAACATTGTTGCTGTACCGGTAGACACTGATTATGAATATTTAATTAGTACTGTTGAAAGACATGGTTATTCAAGAATTCCTGTTTATGCTGATAATATAGATGATATTAAAGGTTTTGTATTTGCACTTGATATAGTTCATGATGAAAGAGAAACTCCTAGAAATACTTTAAAACAATATGTTAGAGAAATAAAATTTGTTCCAGAAACAAAAAAGATAGATGAGCTTTTTGATGAAATGAAAAAAAGCAAAGAACAGATTAGAGTTGTTATTGATGAGTATGGACAGGTTTCAGGTATTGTTACTTTGGAAGATATAATTGAAGAAATAGTTGGTGAAATACATGATGAATATGATTTTGATGTTGTTTTTGAAAAAAGAAATAAAGATGGTTCAATTTTAATAGATGCAGTATATTCGGTTGAAGAATTAAATGATAAATATAATCTCAACATTCCTGTTGATGAGGATTATGAAACTCTAGGTGGATTTTTAGAAAATATAACTGGAGAAATACCAAGAGAAAAACAGGAAATAGTTTGGAATGGCAGTGTATTTACAATAATTTCAAAAAACAATAATAGCATAGGAACTGTTCTTATGAATATTATTGATTCAGATGAGGATAATAATGCTGAAGAAGAGGACTAAAGTTTTTTTTACAGGATTGAAAATTCTTTTCATCGGTTTTATATCAAAACTATGGTCATATACTAAAACTTATTTTTTTACAGGTCTTATTGTTCTTTTACCATCTGCATTGACAATATATGTTTTAGTTACAATATTTACATGGGCTGATTCAGGATTTATTGCTGCATATATAAATAAAACTTTAAGATATAAGATTCCAGGTCTGGGTTTTATATTTACAATCGGTATGATTATCTTTTCTGGTGTTGTTGCAAGAAATTTCATTGGTGAAAAATTATTTTTCTTTGTTGAAAAATTACTTCTTAAAATTCCTCTTGCTAAAAACATTATGACAGCGGTTAGACAACTTTTAGATTTTATGAGTAAAAATAAAAAAGAAGTATTCAATAAAGTTGTATTGCTTGAATATCCAAGAAAAGAATGCTGGGTAATAGGTTTTGTATCAACAGATGCTCCTAATATAGTTAATGAAACACTTAATCAAAAATTAACTTCAATATTTGTACCAACAACCCCGAATCCAACTTCAGGATTTCTCGTCTTTTTGCCGAAAAGTGAAATAATAGAAATTAATATCACTATGGAAGAAGCAATGAAAATAATTGTTTCAGGTGGAGTACTTTCACCAGAAGATGAAGAAAAAGATTTTCTTGTAAAAAGTGATTCGGAGGATTTTGAATGACACAAAATGAAAAAAAAGTTTTTTTAACATTGATTATATTGACTTTTGGATTTTTATTTTCAGGTTATACTATAAAAAATGCTGAATATATGACAATAGCTGAAAAATACACTGAAAAATTAAAAGACCTTCCAATAATTATTTCTGATGTTAATGATTCAGATGATGTTTTTAAAGTAAAAAATAATATATCAAATACAAAAGATGAATTTCTTAATGAAATACAACAAAAATATTCTTCTAAATGGTCAGATAAACTTCTTCTTGGAATTTCATATAGAAAATTTGATAAAAATTTCAATAAAATAATGTATGCAATTGAAAAAAAAGAAGAAAATATTTTATTTTCAAACAATGGTAATCTTATAAGTTTTGCCGAAGAAAAACCAAAAAATATAGAAAAAGAAATTGAAGAAGAACCTAAGTTAGAACAGATTATAGAACAACAAATAATTGAAGAAAAATCTGATTATATAAATATGAAAATCACTCAAAATATAACTATAAATGATGATTTTATTTCTGTATTACATAATGCTAATTCAAATAATATACTTATACTTTCAAAAGGTGATAAACAAAATGATTTTAATATAACAGAAGAATTTATTGAGTATAATAAATATAAAAATAGTATGGTTGATGAATTTGTAAAATCTACGTTTTTTAAAGTAGAAAGACCTGCTTTATGGGAAAATGGAAAATCATTTATTGCCAAAGATATAAAATTTGTATGGCATAATGGTAAATATAATATATTAAGCAAAAATACTCAGACTTGGTCAGATAATGTTATAATAAGGCTAGAAAATGGTTTTGAACAATTTGGAAAAGCAGTTATATATAATGGAAACTCTTTTATAAATGGTTTATGGATAGAGGAAGATAATGGGAAAATAAATTATTTTGACAATTTCGGAAAAATAGTTACACTTGCAGGTGAAAGGCTATGGATATCAATATGTGACGAAGGTGATTTGCAAATATGAAAAAAGCTGGATATGTTGGATTAATTGGCAAACCGAATGTTGGGAAATCTACTTTAATAAATAAATATATTGGCGAACATATTTGTATTACTTCAAATAAACCTCAGACAACAAGAGAAAGAATTTTTGCAATATACAATAGTGAAAATATTCAAATAATATTTCAGGATTTACCAGGTTTTTTACAGCCAAAAAATTCACTTCAACAAAAAATGATTACAGAAATCAATGATGGTTTAAAAGATTCTGATATTGTGCTTTTTATGATAGATCAAAAAGATTTCCCGCAGGATTATGAAGATCTTTTTGAATTGCTTAAAGATAAAAAAAATATTTTTATGGTTTTAAATAAAATAGATGAAAGTGATCTTGGTAAAAAAATATGGAAAAAAATAGCTGAAGAAAAAGGATGGGATTTTAGTGCAATATCAGCTACTACAGGAAAAGGAGTTGATTTTCTTAAAGAAAAGATAATTGCTCAAATTCCAGAAGTTGAAGAATTTTATTATAATCAAGAATATATGACAGATAGAAGCGAAAGATTTATTGTAAAGGAATATATAAGAGAAACTGCTTTAAGTGTTTTAAAAGATGAAATACCTCATGAAATATATATTGATATAGATTCAATGAAAGAAGAAGAAAAAATCATTCGTATCGAAGGAACTATATATGTAGCAAGAGAAACTCAAAAAGGCATAGTTGTCGGTAAAGGTGGTAGTTTAATAAAAAAACTTTCACAAAGAACAAGAATTAAACTTGAAGAATTTTTCCAAAAACAAATATTTATTAGACTTCAGGTTAAAGTTAGTAAAAAATGGTTTAATGATCCTACAATTATCGAAAAGATGAAAAAGGATATAGGCAGTTGGAATTAAACTGTAAAGGTATAGTTATAAATTCTCATGATCTTAAAGAAAAAGATAAAGTAATTGTAATTTATACAGATATAGCGGGCAAAATCGCTTTAGCAGCAAAAGGTGTAAAAACTTTCAAATCCCATGATAGAGAAGCAATTATGCTTTTTTCAAAAACTTCATTTATTTTAAGAGAAGGCAAAAGTCTTTATTCGATAAAATCTGCTGATTTAGAAAAACATTTTACTGTAAATTCTTATGAAAGTTATGATTTAGCCTGTAAATTTGCAGGTATAATATATAGACTTGTTCCTGATGATTATATAAATATAAAACTTTTTATTATGTTATCAAATTTTTTAACATTTATTGAAATCAATTCTATAACTGAAACTGATTTTATTTATTCTTCTTTTATTCTTAAATTTTTATATCTTTTAGGACATTATCCTTGTTTTGGAACTTGTATTTGTAAAAATGAAAAATCCGATGAATATCTTATTAATATTCAAGAATCTCAACTTTATTGTACTAATTGTATTGGAGAATGTTGTGAAGGTGGAACTTTTAGAGTTTCAAGTCAGGTTACTAAAGATATTGATTTTGTATTAAGATGGGATTATGATATTAAAAAAATAATTTATGGTGATAGAGCTAATAAAGTTTTAGCAGTTGTAAACGAATATTTAAAATGGCATTTTCATTATAAAGTTAATTAAAAGCGTGACAGACAAAGCGTGATAAAAAACAAAGTTATTTTGTCACCGGAGAGTCGAAGACTCTTGTCACAAACAATTTTTTCGTAGAATAAATTGCAGTCACAGTTTCTTAGGCTGTCATCCCGGTATGATTCTGAGCCGGGATCTGTTTTAAAGTAGTGAAAGGGTGAAGCTGGAAAAAAAGTACAAAAAGCGTGACAGATGAAACTGTGACAGATAAAGCGTGATATAGTGAATAGGAAGAAGATAAGGGTTTAGTGAAATATAAATTAAAAAAAATCTTGTAAAATGTAAAAATATCCTTTATAATTATTTCAATCAGTGCTAGCAGAAACGTTTCTGCTTAAAAAAAGCAGAGTAAAATCGTATTCTGAAGCCAAAAAGTATATAGTAGGGAGAAAATTATGAAAAAAGTAATGTTTGTTTTACTCGCAATTGCTATTCTAGCAACTAACTCATTTGCAGCAACAAAAGAATGGACTGTTATGGTATTTCTTAATGCTGATAACAATCTTGAAAGATTTGGAATTGCAGATCTTAAAGAATGTGAAAAAATTGGATCAGATGAAAATGTCAACATACTTGTACAATTAGACAGAGCTGAAGGTTATGATACTTCAAATGGTAATTGGACTGGTACTAAAAGATATTATGTAACTAAAAACAATTTATCAACTATTGGATCACAGGTTGTTATGGATTGTGGTGAAGTTGATATGGGTTCATGGGAAGAAGCTGTTGATTTTTTTAAATGGGGAGCTGATAATTATCCAGCAAATAGATATCTTTATGTTTATTGGAATCATGGAGCTGGTTGGGTAAAAGAAGGTGAAATACAAGCAGTTAAAGGTATTTCTTATGATGATCAATCAGGTAATCATATTGATTCTATTGGTATGAAAAAAGCTGCTGATGGAATGGCTGCACATATTGGTAGAAAAGTTGATATTGTTGCTTTTGATGCTTGTCTTATGGGAATGGTAGAAATTCAGGCTCAAATGGAAGAAACAGTTGATATTCTTGTTGCTTCTGAAGAAACCGAACCTGGAGATGGTTGGGATTATGTTGGTGCTATGGGTGCTATTGTTGATAATCCAACTGCAAGTACAGCTGTTATTTCAAGAAAACTTGTTGAAGCTTATATGGCATCTTATGAAGGTCAGTCAAACTGGTGGGGACCAAGCACTTGTACTCAGGCTTCATCTTATGTAGCTAAAGTTGGTAGAATTCAAGAAGCTATAGATGCTTTTGCAGCAGCTATTATTAAATCAAATGATTTTGTTGCATTTGGAAAAGCTATGACTGGAGCTCAGAGTTATGCTTATTCATTTTATAAAGATCTTATTCACTTTGCACAGATTGTAAAAGATAATTCTTCAAGCAATTCAGTTAAAGTTGCAGCTAATGGTGTTATAGATGCTGTAAATTCAAGTGTTATTCTTTCAATGTGGCAGGCAGATAAAGTTAAAAATTCTAATGGACTTGCTATTTATGCTCCAAAATCACATGAATATAAATCACATTATATTTATACTGAATTTGCTAAAAATACTGCTTGGGATGAACTTCTTCAGGCTTATTATGGAAACAGAGATGCAGTTGCTATTGTTCAAAATTTTGAAAATTCAATAAATACTGAAAATGAAGAAGCTTATGCTAAAAACATTATCAGAAGTATCGAACTTGGTGATAAAGAACTTAATGAACTAGTTAATGAAAGAGCTTCTGAAAGACCAGAAGTATATTCTGATCTTATGGCTATTGTTAATCAGGTCAATCTTTTAAAATAAATTTATTTTTATAAATTTTAAAAAGGCAGGATTTTATTCCTGCCTTTTTTTTTATTAAACACATCTTTTGAAAAATTCCAATTTTTCTGGTATATTTTCTTTGGGAAATTTTTTTTAAACTATATATTTTAATATTTTTCAATTTGTTTTAATTTTTGAGGGGCTGAAAATGAAAATAAAAATAATAAATTATTTATTAATTGTTTTTTTTGCTTTTTTTGTTTGTGGTTGCGGAGAGAAAAAAGACGAAAAAAGCAATGAAACAGGAGAATTTCAAGAACCTGTTTATGGAGATACTTTTGTATATGCTTCTATTGGAGATGCGGTGACTTTAAACCCTTTGCTTTATACAGATAGTGCTTCTGGTGATATTATTTCTTATGTTTTTAGCGGTCTTATAAAATATAGTCCAAAAAGAGAAATTATACCTGATATGGCAGAAAAATGGGAATTTATCGAAAATAAAAATATTCTTATGGTTCATATTGATAATGAAAGTGATAAAAATACAGATTTTTTAAAAAAATTATATAATGAGAATAAAAGTGTTTTTTCTAGCGTTAATACAATAAATTATTATAAAGGAATAGATTGTGAGGAAAATAAAATTCTTGAAGTTATATATAACAATGATGTTGATAATAGTGAAAAGGAAAAATGGTTAAAATTAAATCCTTGTGTTGTTTTTGTAGATAGCAGATATGATATTGTTTTTTATATTAAAGACAATATAAAATGGAGTGATGGTGTGGATTTTACATCTGCGGATGTTTTGTTTACTTATCAAAAAATTGTTGATCCTGATGTTGGTTCTCCTAGAAGATCTGATTATAATATGATAAAATCTGTAGAAATAATAGATAGATATAAAGTGAAAGTTCAATATTTTAAACCATTTGCACCTGCTTTGGAATCATGGATGATGGATATTGTTCCTAAGCATATTCTTGAAAATGAAGATGTTACAACTTCAAAATTCAATAGAAAACCTGTTGGTACTGGTTCTTATGTTTTAAGTCAATGGAGTGCTGATGAGTATATAATTTTGGAAAGTAATAAAAAGTTTTTTGAAGGAAGACCATATCTTGACAAAGTAATGATAAAGATAATTCCTGATAAATCTCAACAGTTTTTAGATTTAAAAAATGGACTACTTGATTATATGCCAATGACACCTGATCAATACAAAAAACAGATTAATACTGAGGAATTTAATGAAAGATTTAAAGTTTATCAGCTTCCAAGTTCAAATTACTATTCTTATGTAGCTTATAATTGTAATAAACCTCCTTTTGATAATGTTGAAATTAGAAATGCTCTAGGAATTGCGATTGATGTAAATTCAATTATCGATAATGTTTTTTATGGAATGGCTAAAAGAGTTACAGGACCTTTTCCTATAGTTTCATGGGCATATAATAATGACCTTATGCCTTTGGAATTTAGTATAAAAAAAGCAAAAGATATTTTAGCCAAAAACGGTTGGATTGATTCAGATGGTGATGGAATACTTGACAAAGAAGGAAAAAAACTTATTGTTGAACTTATGACAAATAATGGTAATAAAACTCGGGAATATATGGTTAATATAATTAGTGATTATTGGAAACAAATTGGTGTAGAATGTAGGACAAAACTTGAAGAATGGGGTAATTTTTTGCATCTTCAGGATATAGGTGATTATGATTCAGTTCTTTTGGGATGGAGTCTTGGAATGGATCCTGATATTTACAATATTTGGCATTCTGATAATATTCCAAATGAAAAACATCCTACTTCATTTAATTTTATGAGATATAAAAATGAAAAAGTTGATAATTTACTTGAACAGGCAAGATTTACATTTGATCAGGAAGATAGAAAACAAAAATACTGGGAGGTTCATAAGCTTATAGCAGATGATCAGCCTTACACTTTTCTTGTTTCAGAAGATAGTCTTACTGTTTTAGAAAAAAGATTCAAAGGAATTAAAATTGAAGGAAACAGTCTTTTTTATAATTTTGAAAAATGGTTTGTTCCAGAAAACAGTATCAAGTATAAGTAGGGGGAAAAATGCGTAGAATTTGTTTATTGCTCTTATTCCTTATAATTATGGCTATGTCCTTTTTGGGTTGCGATAATAATAAAAAAGTTAATAATAAAAATAACATTATTAAAAAAAATGAGGCAGAGATTGTTCCTGAAAATGGAGGATATATTGTTTATGCAATAACAAGAGAACCTCTTACATTAAACCCTTTACTTATGAATGATGTTACTTCAATTAAAGTAGCATCAATGATTTATGAAGGACTTATTAAATATGAAAAAGATGATATTATAGGTGTACTTGCTGAAAACTGGGAATTTACAGATCAGGGAATGGGAATAATATTTCATCTCAAAAAAAATGTCAGATGGCATGATGGTATGATGTTTAATGCTTATGATGTTAAATACACTTATGATACAATTATGAAATTCAAAGATTATTCTGATGATAGTGGCAATATTAGTCAACATTATCCAGTTTTTGATTATATTAGTGATTTTAAAGTTCTTAATGATTATCAAATAAAAGTATCTTATAAACAACCATATGCTAGAACTCTTGATATATGGACTGTTCCAATTATTCCAAGACATATATTTTCTAAATACAATAGTCCATCAGAACTTGTAAAAGCTAAAGAAAACAGAGAACCTGTTGGTACAGGTAGATATAGATTTGGAAAATGGGTTTCTGATGAAAGGATAATTCTTCATTCATGGGAAAATTATCACGGAAGACCTGCTTATATTGATAAAATGATTTTTTCTATAAATCCAGAACAAAGTATAGTTTTTTTAGATACATTGCTTCAAAAAAATGATATAGCAGAACTTACTGCAACTCAATTCTCATCTCTTATGGATAATGAAAAGAAAAAATTTATTACTCCTTTGAGATATAGTGGTAAACATTATATGTTTCTTGCTTATAACAATTTAAAACCACCTTTTGATAATAAAAGGATTAGAGAAGCTTTATCTCTTGGTATAAACAAGGATGAAATTATAAAAGGTGTTTTAGAAGGTTATGGTGAAATAGCAAAAGGTCCATATTATATTAATTCTTGGGCAAATAATCCAGAAATAACAGCTTTGCCTCATGAACAGGCAAAAGCTATAGAGATTCTTTCAGAAGAAGGTTGGGAAGATACTGATGGTGATGGCGTTTTAGATAAAGATGGAAAAAAATTTGAATTTGATGCTGTTGTAGATGTAAGTGAACCTATTAGAAATATGGCTCTTAAATTTATAAAAAGAAATTTAAAAAGAATTGGAGTTCAACTTAATATTATTTCTTTATCATGGAATTCACTTCTTTCAGATTTTGTCTTAGTTAAAAAGTTTGATGCTGTTATAATAGGATGGGATCTTGGAAATGATCCTGATGATATTTACAGTGCATTTCATTCAAAAGGACCTTTGAATTTTGTTTCTTATAAAAATATAAAAGTTGATGAACTTTTGGATAAAGCTAGAACTACTTTTGATAGAGATATTAGAAAAGAATGTTATCATGAAATACATTCTCTTATTGTTAATGATTATCCTTATACTTTTCTTTATGTGGATGATATACTTGGAGGAGCAAATAAAAAGATAAAAGGTATTAATACTGACAAATTTGGCTTGAATGATATTCATGAATGGTATGTTAATTATAGAACTGTAGTTTATTAAAATACAAAGCATTTATTCATAGAATTTAATGAGGTTTTTTATGAAACAATCTATTTTAAAAGAAATAACAAAATATATTGCTAGGATATTTTTAATTTTTATTATTATTAATTCAATATTTTATTTTGGTTTAAAATATCGTTTAAATGAAGCAAATACTCCCAAAATAATAAATGATGTTAATAATATGGAAAGGTTTAGCAATGAATATTTGTTTAATAAAGGTTTTATTTTAAATACATTTGAGAGTTTAAAAAAAGTAATAATATTTGATTTTAATAATAGTTATTATGGTAATACTATTAATATTAAAGAAATTTATTATACAAAAATATTAAATTCACTTTATCTTTTTTTAACTTCTATTGTATTTGTATATATAGTAAGTTTTTTTATTTTAAAAAAACATATAGCTAAAAAAACATTAAATATATTTCTAGTTTTTATGACTAGAATTTCACTTGTTTTATTTTCAATAGTAATAATATATTTTTTATCAATAAAAAATCATATATTTCCAATAGCTGGTAAAGTATCTCCTTTTTTTGAGGAGTTAGGTTTATTTGCTCAATTATCTGATATGTTTATGCATGCTTTTTTACCAGTTTTTTGTTTAACACTGTTTTTTTTCTCTATATTTGTAATGAGACTTGAGAAAATAAAAAATATAAAAGAATATTCACTTAAATTTTTAAGTGATTTAAGATTTATAATACCATCTATTTTATCAATTCAATTATTGATAGAAAACATATTTTTATGGCCAGGTTCGGGAATGCTTTTTTACAATTCACTTAAAACGCAGGATATGCCAGTTTTATTTGTTTTTTCTGTTTATGTTCCAATTTTTATATTCACAATAAATCAGATTATAAATTTTATTCTGAGGAAGTATAAATATGAAGTATAAATCTACTATAATAACGACAATATTAATGCTAATACTTGTTTTTATATTAATTTTACCATTTATTATTAATGAAAGACTTGTATATTCTACAGATATAGAAAATCTTTTAAAAGCACCAAATTCCCAATATATATTTGGAACAGATGGTCTTGGTCGAGATATGAGATTTAGAATTATTAAAGCTCTTTACAACTCGCTTATAACTGGTATTAAAGGTTCTTTAATATCTATTTCCATAGGATTATTTATATTTATTTTATTTAAAAAATTTATATGGAATATTATAAATATATGGATTGTATTTCCATTTAATATGTTTATACTTTTGTTAATATTACTTTTTTCTGATTTTCATAACTTTTATCTTATATCAGGTATTGTTTTTTCAATAAATATATTATTTTTTTTGAAATCTTTAAATTTTAAATTAAGTAATAATGATAAATTCAGTGTTTTTTTTACAATGTTTTTTCATATTTTAGGACTTATAATTCTAGCAGAAGTTACATTAGGTTATCTTGGTTTTACATTCATGCAACCAGAACCATCTTTTGGTAATATACTTTTGCAGGCTAGAGAAAATATTCTTTCTTCTTGGTGGTTAATTTTTATTCCAGGTATTTTTCTTATTTTTCTGAATTTTATAATTATGTATTTTGAGTTATATTTCAAAAAAAATATAAAAAATTTTAAGGAAAAATATTTTTAATGGAAAATATACTTAAAATAAAAAATCTCAAAACTCAATTTACTATTGGTGATAAAAAAGGACTTGCTGTAGATTCTTTTGATATTTATTTAAAAAAAGGAACAATTCACGGAATAGTTGGAGAATCAGGTTCTGGAAAAACTGTAACAGCACTTTCTATTTTAAGATTATTACCTGAAAACGGTGAAATAATTAGTGGGGAAATTGAGTTTAAAGGAAAAGATATACTTTCTATTTTAGAAGAAGATATGAGGAAGATAAGAGGTAATGAAATAGCTATGATATTTCAGGAACCTATGACATCATTAAATCCAGTATTAAGTATTGGAGAACAGATTATAGAAGCTATTGTGCTTCATCAGAAAATTTCAAAAAAACAAGCTAGAATAAAAGCATGTGATATATTAAAAAAAGTTGGTATAACTGAAGCTGAAGGTAGATTAAATGATTATCCACATAATTTTTCAGGTGGAATGAGACAAAGAGTTATGACTGCTATGGCTTTATCTTGCAATCCTGACCTTTTAATAGCTGATGAGCCTACAACAGCACTTGATGTTACAATTCAGCTTCAAATATTAGAACTTTTAGTTGAATTATCAAAAAAAGAAGGAAGAACTTTATTGTTTATAACACATGATCTTGGTGTAGTAGCTGAAATATGTGATAGAGTTACTGTTATGTATTGTGGTAAAGTTATGGAAGAATGTAGTGTTGAAGAATTATTTGAAAATCCTTTGCATCCATATACAATTGGACTTTTAAAATCAGTTCCTCGTATAGATATGGATAAAAATGAGAAATTATACAATATTTCTGGTAATATAGATAATATATTTACCAAACATTCAGGTTGTCCATTTGCATCAAGATGTGAAATCGCAGATGAAAAATGTAAAGAAATAGTTCCACAATTAAAAGAAATAAAGAAAGGTCATTATGCAAGATGTTTTAAAGTATGAAAATATGAAAACTTTTGATCAATATAAAAAAGATAATATAATATTAAGTGTACAGGCATTAAAAAAATTCTTTCCTGTATATGGTGGTGTATTCGGCAGAAAAAAAGATTATGTAAAAGCTGTTGATGGAATATTTTTTGATCTTATAAAAGGTAAGACACTCGGTCTTGTTGGAGAATCAGGTTGTGGCAAATCCACAACTGGTAGAAGCATAATCAATATATACAAACCTGATTCAGGTGATATTATATATAATGATTTTTCAAAAAATGAATCTGTAAATATATCTAAAGGTAAAAATCAAAGAAAATATATTGCAGAAAATCTTCAGATGATATTTCAAGATCCTTATGCATCTCTTAATCCTAGAATGAAAGTATCAAAAATTGTTGAGGAACCGCTTATTGTTCATAAATATGGTAATAAGAATGAGAGAAGAGATAAAGTTATAGAATTATTTGAAAATGTTGGAATTGAAAAAACTCTTATTGATAGATATCCGCATGAGTTTTCGGGTGGACAAAGACAAAGAGTTGGAATAGCAAGAGCTTTAGCATTAAATCCATCTATTATAATAGCAGATGAACCTGTATCTGCACTAGATGTATCTGTTCAAGCTCAGGTTTTAAATCTTATGAAAGAAATACAGGATAGACTTGGACTTACTTTTTTATTTATTGCTCATGATCTTTCTGTTGTACAATATATATCTCATAATATTGCAGTTATGTATCTTGGCAAAATTGTTGAAATATCAAAAGCTCATGATTTATATAAAAATCCTCTACACCCTTATACAAAGGCTTTGATGTCTTCTGTACCTATTCCAGACCCTAAAGCGAGAGAACGCTATAGAATTAGGCTTAAAGGAGATATTCCTGGTCCATTTAATATTCCAACAGGTTGTGCATTTAGAACTAGATGCCCTTATGCTTTTAAAAGATGTGAAGAAGAAACTCCGCAAATTAGAAATATGTCATCTGAACATTTTGTTGCATGTCATTTGGAGTTTAGTTAAAGATTTGGTGCATGAATGCACGATGTTGTTGAAACTTAAAATGCAAGATTTCAAAAAGATAGTTCGCTAGGCTCACGATATAGTTTTACGAGTAAAACTAGGGTTAAACCCAACAAACATTACTTATCCTATTAACCTAAAACTTTGTTTTAAATTTATTCTAAAAAAAATTAAAGTTCTAAGAATAAACTGGCGATATAATCTATGGTTAGTTATTCCTATACTAAACAGGAATTATCAAAAGGTCTTCTTCACCCGAGAAGACCTTTTTTACTATATATTAAAAAACCCCAAGAAAAAATTGATGATTTATGTTATAATAATATTGAAAAAAATTGGGGGGTTATTATGTCTAATGCTTATTTTAGAGTAAAAATACCAGAAAATGAAAAAATTTTAAGTTATGCTCCAGGAAGTTCAGAAAAAATTGAATTGAAAAAAAAACTTGAAGAATTAAAAAACTCAAAAATAGAAATTCCACTTATAATTGGTGGAAAAGAGATAAAAACAGGTAATATTGATAATTGTATTTGTCCTCATGACCATGGACATATACTAGCAACTTATCATAAAGCTGGAGAAAAAGAAGTAAAACTTGCAGCAAATGAAGCAGTGAAAGCACAAAAAAAATGGGCTTCAATGCCTTGGGAACATAGAGTTGCAATATTTCTAAAAGCTGCTGAGCTTCTTGCAGGACCATGGAGAGCAACTATAAATGCAGCTACAATGCTTTGTCAAAGCAAAACTGCTTATCAGGCAGAAATTGATTCAGCTTGTGAACTTATTGATTTTTTAAGATTTAATGCTTATTATTTAACTCAAATTTATAGCGATCAGCCTGAAAGTACTCAGGATTCTTGGAATAGATTAGAATATAGACCTTTAGAAGGTTTTGTATTTGCAGTAACTCCATTTAATTTTACAGCTATTGCTGGAAACTTACCTACAAGTCCTGCTATGTGTGGAAATGTAGTTTTATGGAAACCTGCATCAACAGCAGTATATTCAAATTACTTATTTATGAAACTTCTTATGGAAGCTGGACTTCCTTCAGGAGTAATTAATTTTATACCAGGATCTGGTTCTCAAGTTGGTAATCCAGTTATGGATAATGAATATCTTGCGGGAATTCATTTTACAGGTTCAACTGGTGTTTTTAATGGAATGTGGGAAACAATAGCAAAAAATCTTCCAAAATATCATTGTTATCCTAGAATTGTAGGAGAAACAGGTGGTAAAGATTTTGTATTTGCACATGAAACAAGCGATGTAGATGCACTTGTAATTGCATTAATTAGAGGAGCTTTTGAATATCAGGGACAAAAATGTTCAGCAGCTTCAAGAGCTTTTATACCTTCAAATATATGGAAAAAAGTTAGAGAAGGATTAGAAAAATTTATAAAAGATATTAAAATAGGTGATGTAAGTGATTTTACTAATTTTGTTGGAGCAGTTATTGATAAAAAATCTTTTGATACAATAAAAAATTATATTGATTATGCAAAACAGTCAAAAGATGCTGAAGTGATAATCGGTGGAAATTGCAATGAGTCAAAAGGGTATTTTGTCGAACCAACAGTTATTCTTGCAAAAGAGCCTGATTTTAAAACAATGAAAGAAGAAATATTTGGACCAGTTCTTTCAATTTATATTTATGATGAAAAAAATCTTGATAAAGCATTAGAACTTTGTGATAAAGGTTCTGATTATGGATTAACTGGAGCTATTTTTGCACAGGATAGAGAAATACTTGTATATATGGAAAAATATCTTAAAAATACAGCAGGTAATTTTTACATTAATGATAAACCAACAGGTGCAGTAGTTGGTCAACAGCCATTTGGTGGTGCTAGAGCATCAGGAACAAATGATAAAGCAGGTAGTAAACTTAATTTATTAAGATGGATGAGTGTTCGTACAATAAAAGAAAATTTTAATCCACCAAAAGATTATAAATATCCATTTATGCTTGAAAAATAAAAAAAGCGTACAAATGTACGCTTTTTTAATGTTTATTTATCTGAAAATACTTTTTTAAGAACAGGTAATGCAGATATAATTGCAATAAGTAATATTTTGATTCTATGCTTTTTAAAAAAATTAGGAAATGTACAACCAATAAAAATTCCTAGTGAAAATCTGCTTATACAAGCTAGTATAATATGAAATGGAGTAAATGAAGCGAGTATTTCAACTATGAAATTTGGTAGAAAAGAATATATTGGTTTTAAAATTTTTTCGCTTATATCAGCACTTTTTTCGATTAAACCAATCATTTCATTTTTATCTATTTCTTTTATATCCATAATAAACTCCTTATGATAAAATATTATACTTATATGATATATCATTTACACATAAAAATAAAATAAAGGAGTATTATGAATTTTTATAAATCAATAGCAAGTTATTATGAATATATATTTTTATTCAATTTAAGACAAGCTGATTTTTTATGTGAAGAAAAAATAAATATAGGTAAATTTCTTGATTTAGGTTGTGCTACAGGCAGTTTATGTATTGAAATGAAAAAAAGATTATTCAATTGCACAGGTTTAGATCTTGATGAAGAATTTATAAAAATCTGTCAAAAAAAAGATAATGAAATAAATTTTTTATGTGAAAATATGCTCAATGTTGGTAAATTATTTGATAATAATCAATTTGATTTAATATCATGTTTTGGAAATACACTTTCTCATATTACCAAAAATGAGTATATTCAAAAATTTTTTAATGATATATTTAATATTTTAAAGAATAAAAGTGTGTTTTCTTGTCAGATATTAAATTATGATCGAATATTAAAACAAAATATAAATACACTTCCTTTAATAGATAATGAAAATGTAAAATTTAAAAGAAAATATAAAATAAGAGAAGATGGATTATTAGATTTTAACACTGAACTTTTAATAAAAGAACTTTTAATAAAAGAACTTTTATCAAAAGAAAGTGAAGAAATTATTAAAAATTCAGTTATTTTAAATCCGATTAAATATGAAGATATTAAAAAAATGCTAATAAATGCTGGTTTCACAAATATAAAATTTTATGAAGATTTTAACAAAAATCCATTTAATATTGAAACAAGTTATCCTTTAATATTTGTAGCCCAAAAATAAAATTTGGAATTTTTTGTTTTATAGGTTGATTTTTGAATTTATTACTTGTTTTGATGTATATAATGGTGTCCGAGAGGAGATTTGAACTCCTAAGGCTATTAACCATATGGCCCTCAACCATACGTGTCTACCAATTCCACCACTCGGACAATGTGGAACATTTTAATATAAAAACAAAAAAAACTCAAATTTTTTAATAAAAAATAACTTTGAAATAATTGAATAATATAAAGATAGTATGATAGATTAAGTAGGGTTTTGTTAAAATTCTAGGAAACCAATTATTGGGGGATTTATGAAATTTTTAAAAAAAAGTATTAAATGGAGATTGGTAGTTTATGTTTCAATAGCATTTTTTGTTGCGTTTGTTTCTTCTTTTATTTTTATTGAGTCAAATGTTGAAAAAATCGTCAATAGTAGTTTGGAGCAAAGGCTTAATCTTGAATTAGACAATATTCTTATTGCTATTACAGGAGAATTAAAACATGAAATTGCTGTAATTGAAGCTCTTTCGACTCATGATGAAATTGTTGGTTTTTTAGATTATAAACAAAATAGTCTTGATTATTTAAAAAAATATAAAGAAGATTCTAATTTTAGTCTTGTTTATATTGTTGATGAAAATGCTGATTTTCTTGGCCATGATGGAAGTAAGGGAAATCTTTCAGATAGGGAATATTTTCAAAAAATAAAAGCTGGTTATAGAGAGCTTTATATAGGAAATCCTATTTTGTCGAGAGCGTCTGGAAAAGCTATTTTTCCTATTATTAAAGGAATATTTGTTAATGGGAAATTTAAAGGTATTATTGGCGGAACTTTGGATTTGGATAAATTTAGCGATATTGTTAATAATGTGAAAATTGGCAATACTGGTTATGCGATTATGGTTGATAAAAACGGTACATTAATTAGTTATAAAGATAAATCCTTGATTTTTAATGTTAATTTAAAAAATACAAATGAACCTGCTTGGAAGGAAATTGGTAATTATATTTTTAGAGATAATCGAGGTTTTGTTGAATATTCTCATGAGGGAGAAGAAAAATTTCTTGCATATTCTGATTTATCAGGTACAGAATCTATTGTTTTGGTTACAATGAATAAATCGGAACTTTTTGCTGATATTTATAAAGTTAGAAAAATTATGGTTGTTATATTTATTGTAGTTCTTGTAGTTATTATTTTGGGAGTTATGTATATTGCTGAAAATATAGTTCGACCTATTAATATGGTTGTTTATGGTATGAAAGAACTTGCTGAAGGAGATGGTGATCTTACAAGAAGAGTTAAAATTGATACAGAAGATGAAACAAAAACTCTTGCGGATTATTCAAATATATTTGTTGGAAATATACATGATATTATTTTAAAGGTTAAAAAAACTATGATTGTATTAAATGATGAAAATAATATTTTAAAACAACAAACTCTTTCTATACAAGATAGCTCAGGAAGACAAGTTTCAAGTGTTAGTGAAATTACTGCTGCAATTGAAGAATTTTCTGTTAATACTATAAAAGTATCTGATAATGTTGATTCTCAAGTTTCTTCTATTACACAGACTACTGCAGCTGTTGAAGAACTCTCTGCATCTATAGAACAAGTTTCTGCTAATACTGAGAATGCTACCTCGGTTGCGGTTGAATCTCAAAGTGAAGCTGAAGGCAATGGTATAAAGATGACAGAGACTTTAAAAGCAATGAATATTATTAAAGAGAATTCTATGCAAATAAAAAATATTATAAAACTTATAACTGATATTTCTGAACAAACGAATTTACTTGCTTTAAATGCTGCAATAGAAGCTGCAAGGGCAGGTGAACATGGTAAGGGTTTTGCTGTTGTTGCAGATGAAGTTAGAAAACTTTCAGAAAGATCGGCAGAAGCTGCTAATGAAATTGAAGATTTAATAAACAAAGCAACTTCTAATGTTGAAATCGGTTCTAAAGTTGCAAATGAAGCAGGAGAAGGTCTTAAAAGTATTATTGGAAAGATTGAGAGTGTAGCTAGACTTATTGTCGAAATAAATGGTGCTACAAAAGAAGAGGAAAGAGCTAACAAAGAAATAGTTGTTGCTATGGAAAATCTTTCTAATATTAGTCTTGAAATAAAAAATGCTATGAAAGAGCAAGAACAAGGTTCTGTTGAAATAACTAAAGCTATGCAGGAAATTGAACAGATATCAGCTGAAAATATGCAAATATCTGATAAACTTAGAGAAGTTACTAATGGCGTAAATTCAAATATAAATGAGCTAGAAAATCTTGTTGGAAGATTTAAAGTCTAAAGAAATTTGAAATTTTTAAGTTTTGAAAGAGTAAAGTAGAAAAATCTGCTTTACTCTTTTGTTATATATATTAATTACTAGGTTTATCACCATAATACTGATAAAGATTAGTTTCAATTTTACCATTATATAATTTTCTTATTCTATCAGGTTTTGATCTTTTGAAATAATCAGGGAATTTTTTATCTGCTGATAATACATAAATTGACCAACCTGTTTTTTTCTTGAAAATTTTATTAAATGATATATAGGTTAAATTGATTTCTTCAAAATTTCCAAGTCTAAGTCCGTAAGGAGGGTTAGTTATTACAATTCCATATTGCTGATCTATCCAAAGATCATCAACTTTTTTGTGCTCAAATTTAATGCAATCTTCCACTCCAGCTCTTCTTGCATTATTTTGGGCTATATCAATAGATCTTTTGTCATAATCTGATCCTAATATATTGAGTTCTGCTTTATTTGCCAAATCATAAGCTTTTAACCTTTCTTTTCGCCATAAATCTTCTGGTATTATCTTCCATGATTCAGATAAAAATTCTCTTTTTAGTCCTGGGGCAATATTTCTACCTATTAATGCAGCTTCTATTGGAATTGTTCCTGAACCGCACATTGGGTCAAGTAAAAGTCGTTTTTCACTCCAGAAGCTTAATAGAATTATAGATGCAGCCAAAGTTTCTCTAAGAGGAGCTTCTGCACTTTCTGTTCTATAACCTCGTTTATGAAGTCCAACTCCTGAAGTATCTAAAGATACAGTCACTGTATCTTTTAGTATTGATATTATTATTTTATATATTTCCTGGCTTTCTTCAAGCCATTCTTTTTCATATTTATTCATTAATCTTTCTGCGATTGCTTTTTTGCCGATTGATTGGCATGAACGAAGGCTGAAAAGTTGAGATTTTACAGATTTTGCATTTACTATAAATTGAGCTTTTTCTGGGATTATATTTTCCCACTCTATACTTTTCATTCCTTGGAATAAATCTTCAAAGGTTATTGCTGGGAATTCTTTTATTTTCCACAATACTCTTTCAGAACTTCTCAACCAAAGATTTGCACGAATCATGTCTGAAAAATCACCTTCAAACTCAATTTTTCCGTCAGTTGTTTTTAAATTATCAAATCCTAGTTTTTCAAGTTCAATTTTGGTTACTTTTTCTATTCCGAAAGCTGTTGTTGCAATAAAAGTATGTTTTGTCATATTGTTTTCCTGTTTTTTTTATTTGTTTTAATATAACATAAAATCAATAAAAAAGAACTAGTATAATATATAAAAGTATTGGAATTTATGATATAGGCGATTAGTGATTGAAATTTCTGAATAATTATACTAAGTTCTTTTGATGAATTATGTTGTAAATTGTGTTATAATATCGAAAATAAGTTTTTAAGAAGAGGATTTTATGAAAATATCAACAAGAGGTAGATATGGAACAAGAGCTCTGGTTGAATTAGCTGTGAATGGCGAAAAAAATCCTCTTAGTCTTACAAAAATTGCCAAAAATACAGGTATTTCTCTTAGATATCTTGAGCAAATTATGAGAAAACTAAAAAAAAATAACATTGTAAAGACAATACAGGGTGTTAAGGGTGGATATATTCTTGCAAAATCTCCTGATTCAATTTTGCTTCATGAAATAATACAAACACTTGAGGGAAACGATTATCCGGTTGAATGTGTTAGGGATGAATATAAATGTATAAATAAAGAAAACTGTTCTACTCATAAGGTTTGGGTAGAAATGCATGAATGTATTGATACAATAATGAAAAAATACAGTCTTAAAGATCTTATGTGATAAAAAAACGGTATGTGAAGCGTATAGAAGCGGTGAAAGGGTGAGATGGAGAGGGGTAATTAGCAATGCTTTGCATCTAATTGAGTCTTCTGATTAAATAAACAAAAATTAATATAATGTCATCCCGGTACTATTTTGAGCCGGGATCTCGTTTTTGTTTTTTTTATAGAAAATCCATCATACTTTATTTTAATTGAAAAATTTCTAACGAGTTTTCGTAATTGCTGACAGACATATTTTTTTAATCTTTTATAAAAATCAAAATCTTTTGTATAATGTAATCAAAGAAAATAATTTATAGACTAACTCACGAGGATGTTGCGAAGCATTAAATACAGTATGTATTTAAAAGACAAAAAAGGTATGCGGTATTATTTTTTTTGATTTTTTTTGATTTTTCTGTATAATATATTAACTTGAAATTATGATTAACCAGAGGTGAATAATATGAAAAAAGGAATACATCCAGAATTTTATACCAATGCAAAAGTAAGATGTGCATGTGGTGCAACTTTTGAAACAGGTGCTACAATTCCTGAATTTAATGTGGAAATTTGTTCAAGCTGTCATCCGTTTTTTACTGGAAAACAGAAATTTGTTGATACAGCTGGTAAAGTTGATAAATTCCAGAAAAAATTTGGTGAAAAAAGAGAGCTTGGTGTTAAGAGTTCAAAAAGAGCTACTAAACCTGTTCAGCCAACAACTACACCTGAAGATAACGATACAACAAATTAATTTTTTAAAAAATTTGATTTATAACAAAAGCAGGTCTTTATGGCCTGTTTTTTTATTTTAAGGAAAAGAGTGAAAAAAGAATATTATTATATATTTATACTTGTAGTTGCTAATATAATATGGGGTACAACCTTTGTAACTGTGCAAAAAACTCTTGAGTTTATGGGTGTGTTTCAGTTTATGGCTGTAAGATTTTTTATAGGTGCTATGGTTATATATTTTTTTGCAAGATTTTCTTTTAAAGATCTTTTAAAAAATAAAAAAGAGATTATTGGTGCTTTACTCTCTGGTTTTGCTTTATTTGGTGGATATTATTTTCAAACCGAAGGTCTTAAATATACTACTACTGTGAGATCTGGTTTTATAACTGGTCTTTTTGTTGTTACAGTTCCATTTTTTTCTTTTATACTGTTAAAAATAATTCCTTCTATTAAATCAATTGTAGGTCTTTTAATTTCAGTTATTGGAGTATATCTTTTTTCTGTAGTTGGGAATTTTGAATTTTATTTAAATAAAGGCGATATGCTAACTCTTGTTTGTATTTTGTGTTTTGGTATACAAGTTGTTTTTTTAAGTTTCTTTGTAAATAAAGATAATGTTAATAGATTTACTTTTTTGCAATTGATAACAGTGTTTTTATTGAGTGCATTTAAAAGTATAGGTAAAGGTGATTTTATTGTTGAATATTCACATTTTTTGCTTGTTTCTTTCTTTGTATGCGGTGTTCTTGCGACAGGAGTGTGTTTTTTATTTCAAAGTATTAGTCAAAGTAAAATTACTCCCAACAAAGCGGCAGTTATTTATACTATCGAACCATTGTCTGCCGGTATTGTGGGTTTTTTATTTATGAATGAAGCTTTTTCTCTAATAAATATTACAGGAGCATTTCTCATACTAGCAGGAGTTGTTTTTACTGAATATCAGTTTAATCCTTTACAAAAAAAAGTCCGATAAAGTAAATAATATAATAACTTTTTTTTTGAGGGGGATTTATGCAGGACAATAATGTCATAAAATCTATAGATAAAATAATAAATCTTGTAATAATTGGAATATTAATTCAATTCTTTTTCATTATATACACAAATTTTTTAAGGGAAAATTATATTTCTTATAAAAGATCTTATGTGGCGGATTCTCTTACTATGTTTAAAAGTAATTCTAACTTTGATGAAATTGGACATTCAGGTAAGGAAGTTTTAAAAAGAAAAATTAATGTATTAACCCGAACTGCTCTTGAAAATGATGATAATAGTGAAGTCTTGGTTATAAAAGTAAATTCTGCAACTAATAATTTTGTTCAACAAGCTCAAAAACAACTTAAAGTTTCTAATAAGAAAATAAATTCTGAAGTAATTGATGAAAATTCTCCAAAAAAAGAAAGACCTGGAATATGGCATAGAGTAAAAAAAGGTGAAAATCTAACTTTGATTGCAAAACTCTATGATATTTCATTAAATGATCTTAAAGTTATAAATGAAATTAGCTCTGATATAATAATTGAAGGTCAGAAACTCAAGATTTCTAAAAATGAAGGAATTGAATATACTGTTGCTAAAGGTGATAGTTTATGGGTTATTGCAAGAAAATTCGCAACTGGTATAAAAGATATTATGGAAACAAATAATATTTCAAATTATGAGATTAAATACGGTGAAAAATTAAAAGTTTATCCTGGAGAAAAGTGGTTTCTTGCAAAGAAAAGAGAAAACAGTAAACCTTTTGCTTGGCCTTTAGATAATAAAATAACTTCTCCTTATGGTTATAGATTGCATCCTATTTATGGTAGCAAATTATTTCATAGCGGTGTTGATATAAGAGGTGGAGTTGGAGAACCTATAAAATCAGCTGGTGATGGTGTAGTTACATATTCAGGTAATAAATCTGGATATGGTAAGATTGTTATATTAAAACATTCTCTTGGATACGAAACTAGATATGGACATTGTAGTAAACTTCTTGTAAATGTTGGAGATAAAGTTAAAAAAGGTGATGTTATTGCAAAGGTTGGTAGTACTGGTGTTAGTACTGGACCTCACCTTCATTTTGAAGTTAGAAAACTCGGAAAGACAATTAATCCACTTACAATAAAATAGGTTGATAAAGTTAGTGCATAAATGCACGATATTCTAAAAGAAGATAGTTCGCTGTGCTCACGATATAGTTTTATAAGTAAAACTAGGTTTAAACCTTGAGCAAAGCTCAAAAAGGCTGACTTGTCAGCTATCTATGTTGAAGTTATAATATGACAAAGCAAGACCGGGGAAATTTGGGGTACGGGATTAGGGATTAAAACCCTACAAACCCTATGAACTAAATAAAAAAAGACCAGACTTGAATAACTCTTATCTGGTCTTTTCTATATATTATAATGAATCAATATGTTGTTTTAACTGTTCTTTGTCAAGAAATCCAACTTGATTTTTAACAAGTTCTCCATCTTTGAAGAAAAGAATAGTTGGAACTCCACTTATACCATATTTTCTAGAAAGATCAGGTGATTTGTCAACATCTACTTTTGCAATAGTTGCTTTTTCTTTGTATTCGATTGATAATTCATCTATTATTGGTGCAATCATTTTACATGGTCCACACCATTCTGCTCCAAAGTCAACAACCAGTATTTTTTCGCTTTTTAAAAGTGCGTTGAATTCATTATCATTTAAAACTTTTGCCATTTGTTACCTCCTGCTTTTTTTATATTAACTTATATTAGAATATCATGATATGTAAAAAGTGTCAATGGTCATTGGTGGTGAAAAGGTAATTTATTTAGAGGATTTCTCTTTATTTACTTGCTTATTCAAGGTGAAAAAAATTTTTTGACTTAAAGTTTTATATACTATATCTTGTTGTAAGTCTCTTCTTTGAATTTGACGATATACTATATATAGTGTTGAGGAAAATAAATGAAATGTCCTTTTTGTGAAGGTTTGAATACAAAAGTTCTTGATTCTCGTGAGACTGATGAAGGGAATACAACAAGAAGAAGAAGAGAATGTCAATCTTGTCAAAAAAGATTTACAACTTATGAAAGAGTTGAAGAATTTTCACTTAGAGTTATTAAAAATAATGGTGAAAGAGAAGATTTTGACAGAAATAAAATATTAAAAGGTATTATGTTTTCTTGTCAGAAAAGAATTGTTGCGACAAAGCAGATTGAAGATATGGTAACTGAGATTGAAAACGAAATAATTGCTACAGGTAAAAAAGAAGTTGAGACTTCCATAATCGGCAGTCTTGTAATGCAAAAGTTAAAAGTTATAGATGAGGTTGCTTACATAAGATTTGCATCTGTCTATAAAAGATTTAAATGTATTGATGAGTTTAGAGAGGAAATTGCAAGTTTTTAATAATAAGGGGGGAAGTTGCAATGGATTTTTTTATGAGAGTTATGAAAAGAAATGGAGAAATTGTAGATTTTAATCAAGAAAGGATTACTCATGCTATTTTTGAAGCTGCTAAATCAGTTGGTGGAGAAAATCAGCAGATTGCGGTTGAATTAACTGAAAAAGTTAAAAATCATATTAAAAAAGTATATGCTGATAGAGTTAAGTTAAGTGTTGAAGAAATTCAAGACAGTGTTGAAAAAGTACTTATTGAGCAAGGTCATTATAAGACTGCAAAGGCTTATATTCTTTATAGAGAACATCAAACAAGAGTTAGAGAAATGGGTTCTGCAATGCTTGATGTTGATAAAACAATTACTGAATATCTTAAAAAAGCTGATTGGCGAGTGAATGAAAACAGTAATACTCAGTATTCGTTTTCTGGTTTAATGCTTCATATTTCAGGAAAAGTTATATCAAGCTATCTTCTTAATGAAATATATACTGCACAGATAGCTAATGCTCATAAAGATGGATTTATGCATATTCATGATCTTTCTAATGGTATTGTTGGATATTGTGCAGGATGGTCTTTAAAAAATCTTCTTATAAAAGGTTTTGGTAAAGTTGAGAATAAAGTTGATGCAAAACCTGCAAAACATCTTGATGTAGTTACTGCACAAATGGTAAATTTTATTGGATGTATGCAGATGGAATTTGCTGGAGCTCAAGCTTTTTCAAGTGTTGATACATTTTTAGCTCCTTTTGTAAGATATGATAATCTTGATTATACTCAGGTAAAACAAAATATACAAAAACTTATATTTTCGCTTAATGTTCCTTCAAGATGGGGTTCTCAAACACCTTTTTCAAATCTTACTTTTGATTGGGTTGTTCCTGAAGATCTTAAAAATGATAATGTTGTAATTGGTGGAGAAGAAAAACCTGAAAAATATGGTGATTTTCAAAAAGAAATGGATATGATTAATAAAGCTTTTCTTGAAATAATGATGGATGGAGATGCTAAAGGTAGAATATTCACATTTCCTATTCCTACATATAATATTACTTCTGATTTTGATTGGGAAAGTGATAATGCTAAAATTCTTTTTGAAGTTACTGCAAAATACGGTATTCCTTATTTTCAAAACTATGTTGGTTCAGAACTTGAACCATCAGCTGTTAGAGCAATGTGTTGTAGATTAAATCTTGATCAGAGAGAACTTATGAATAGACCTGGTGGAATGTGGGCTCCTGGAGATTCAACAGGATCAATCGGAGTTGTTACAATAAATGTTAATAGATTAGCTTATGAAGCAAAGTCTAAAAAAGAATTTTTAAAAAATCTTAAACATTATATGTCTATTGCAAAAGATTCGCTAGAAATGAAGCGAAAACTTGTTGATAGAAATCTTGAACAAGGTCTTATGCCTTATACGAAAGCTTATCTTGGAACTTTTAAAAATCATTTTTCTACTATAGGTTTAAATGGTATGAATGAAGCTTGTATAAATTTCTTGGGTAAAGATATAACTGATAAAGCTGGCAAGAAATTTACTGTTGAAACATTAGAGTATATGAGAGAAGTTTTAAAGGAATTTCAGGAAGAAACTGGAAGTCTTTATAATCTTGAAGCAAGTCCTGCTGAATCTACAAGTTATAGATTTGCAAAGCTTGATAAAGAAAAATATCCTCATATTTATGTTTCTGGTGAAGATGAAGTTTATCTTACTAATTCAACTCAGCTTCCAGTAGGTTATACTGATAATATTTTTGAAGCTTTAGAACATCAAAATGACATACAACCTTTATATAATGGTGGAACTATGTTTCATACATTTATTGGTGAAGAAATAGATTATCTTTCAACTAAAGAACTTGTTAAAAAAATAGCTTATAATACAAGATTGCCTTATTTTTCAATAACTCCGACTTTTAGTATTTGTCCAAATCATGGGTATTTTTCGGGTAAAGTAGAAGTTTGTCCTGATTGTAATGAGATTAATGAAGTTTATTCAAGAATTGTTGGTTATTATAGACCTGTGAAAAATTGGAATGCTGGTAAAAAACAGGAATTTGCTGATAGAATGACTTTTACTTCTGAAATAGATTCAAAATATATTGAAAAAAAGAATATTTCTAAAAAACAGCAAAATGTAAAAACTTCTAAAGTTGAAAAAACAACGGAGAAAATCAATGAAAAAACAGTTGAAACACCGGTTGAAAAAGTAATTGAAACTAACAAAAAAACTTTGAAAGTTGTTAATGGTAGCATGAAACTTTTTGTTTCAGATAATTGTCCAAACTGTGTTACTTTAAAAAATTATATGAAAGTTGAAAATATTACTATTCCTTACGAAGAAATAAATGTATGGACTGATAATGGAATGGCTGAATCAAGAAAATATTCTGTTAAATCAGTTCCGACTCTTGTAGTGCTTGATAATAAAAAAAATGTTGTAAAAACTTTAAATAATGTTGAGGAATTAAGAGATGTTAAAGATTGGTGGGTTAGCTGAGCATTCGCTAGTTGATTATCCTGGTAAAATAGCAAGTGTGATTTTTACAAGGGGTTGCGATTTTCGTTGCCCCTTTTGTCATAATCATGAGCTTACTTATAGTAAAGGTGATTGTATAGAATTTTCTTATGTGCTTGAAAGGCTTGAAGCAAATAAAAAATGGATTGATGCTTTGGTAATAACTGGCGGTGAACCTTTGCTTAATTCAGATATTATTGATTTTGCCTCTTTTGTTAAAAAAAAGACTGATTTGCTTATAAAGGTTGATACAAATGGCAATAGTCCACAAATGCTTGATGCTGTTATTAAATCTAAAGTATTTGATTTTATTGCTATGGATATAAAGCATGATCTTATAAGTGAAAAATACAATAAAGCTGCTGGCAGGATTGTAGATATTGATAATATTGTGAAATCTATTGGTTTGATTGCAAAATCAGGTATTGATTATCAATTTAGAACTACATTTGTTCCTACTTTACATACAAAAGAAGATATTATAAAGATTTTAAATCTTGGTGGTGTTAAAAATAATTATTCTCTTCAGAATTTTTCTAATTCAAAAACGCTTGATCCAGAATTTATGGATATACCTTGTCTTAGTTCGGATGAGTTTGATAAAATGAAAAATAACTTAAATATTGTGTAATACAGTATGCAAAAATTAATAATACCATTTTTGAGTTTATTGATTGCATTGTTTAATGCAACTTTTATTTTTTGTAATAGAAAGAGAAACAATATACAAAATAAATATCTTCTTATTTCTTTTTCTTTAATTTTGTGGATTTTTTTTTATATTTTATTACGATTATTTGTAATTCATCAAAATTTGTCGGTTTTCTTTCGAATGGGAAGTGTTTTTTGGCTTTTTATTGGTATTGCAGTTTTTGAATTTTCACATACAATTATTAATAAAAAATCTTATTATTTAAAAAAAATTTTATATATTATATATATTATTGCTATTTTTATTTCAATTTTTTCAGATAAAGTTACAAAACAATGGAATTATAATAAAGACAATGAGCTTACTATAGTGTTTGGTAATTATTATCCAGTTTTTATGATATTTCTTATTATATTACCCATATTATATAGTGTTTTTATACTTTTGAGAAATTACAAAACAGAAAAAGATTATTTTATAAAAATCCAATCTGGTCATTTTCTTTTAGGTGCATTCTTTGTTGTAATTATTAGTCTTTTTACAGATACTATTATTCCTTTTTATATAAAAAATCCGATTAACCTTTCAGATAAAACTATGATTTATATTTTTATATATAATTTATATATTTTGATTATAATGTTGAAATACGGTTTTTTAAGCAGAGAATCTGATTTATATTATTATAATATATTTGATATAGTTGAGGATGCTGTTGCAATTGCTGATGAACTTGGATTTATAATAAAAGCTAACAAAGCTTTTAAAGATATATTTCCTAAAAATTTGTTAAATGAAAATTTATTTGATTTTCTTAATATTAATTTAAAGGTTAATTATTCTGAATTTCAATATTCAAAAAAATTTTATAAGCTAAATATTGTAGAGATAGATAATGATAATAAAAATACATTATTAAAAATGATAATTATTAAAGATATTTCTTTTTATAGAGATATTTTATTTAGTTTACCTGAATTATCAAAGATAAATAAGAATGTTGAATATAGTTATATTCAAGAAATTTTAGATAAAGTTATTTATGAAATTATTTTTAAAGCAGAAAATTTTCCAGTTGTAATTTTTGATAAAAATACGGGAGATATTATAAATGTTAATCCATCTTTTTCTGTTGTTGCTGGTATTTCTGATTTAAATTTTCAAAATATGAATTTTGCTGATTTTCTTAAAGATAAATCTGATTATGAAATTATTAAAAAAAATATTGAAGAAAAAAATCATTTTTCTGATAGTTTTTACATTATTGATAATAATTTGAATTCAATTTTATCAGAAATATCCTTTTCTTTTGTAAATGAAGAATATGAATTTATAATTGCGGTTTTTAGAGAAGAATCTCGAATATTAAATATTGAAAGAGAAATATTAAAAAACGAAAGATTATCTGAATTTTCTATGATCACAAGTGGAATATCCCATGATTATAATAATTTTAATACTGTAATATCAGGTTATATTGAAATAATATCAAGAATTTCAAATAATTTATATACAAAAGAAATTTTAAAAGATATTAATATTTTAGTTGAAAAAATAGTAAAGCTTACTTCTTCTATAAGACTTATATTTGGAAATGACGGAATAAACAAAGAAATTGTAAATATAAAAGAAATATTTTATATAGTTTTTGATATTCTTAAAATTGAGTTTGATTTAAATAATATTGATATTAAAATTAATATAGATAAAAATCATTTTGTTTTTATAGAAAAAAATATCTTGCCAATAATTCTATTAGCTATTTTTGATAAAGTCCTTGATAATAGGGGTAATAAAACTAATAAAAAAATAATTGTTAATTGCATGAATGAAAATTCTGCTAAAATAATTGAATTAGAACTTATAAATTTTGCATTTGAAGAAAAAGAGGAATTTTATGAAAGATATGATTATTTAAAAAATATATTAAAAAAACTTGGAGGTTTAATTATTTTTAAACAAGATTATAATAATAAAAAAATATTAATAAAGGTTCCGCTTTATATATGATATTTATTTATAGAATTTTATTAAGTATGAGTTTTATGTTTTGTATGTTTATAATTTTTAAGATGATTCTTAATAAAAACAACTCATCTTCTTATTTTGCTTATTTTTTTTTAAATGTAAGTATTACAGCTTGGGTATTTTTTGGACTTTTAAGAATTTCTGTTTTAAGTGTGAAATTTGCAGATATTATACTTGTTTTTAATAGATTAAGCTGGTCTTTAGTCGGAATTCTTTTTTTAAATTTTATTTATTCATTTTTGAGAATGAAAAAAAACTTGCTTTTTTGGTTTTCAACTTTTTTAAGTAGTTTAGGTTTTTTTATTATTAATTTTACAAATATAGCATTTTTAGATGGATATTTAATTCAATATTTTGGTATTAGTGCATTATATTCAGAAGATTTTTTTAAAATAGCAATGCTAAATAGTGGAATTCCTGTAATAATAAGTTTTGTATTTTTAATAGAGTATATTTTCAAAAATAAAATAAAAAATAGTATTCCTGAAATATTAATACTTTCAACAACAACTTTGGCTTATATATTGATAATATACTTTGATGTAATATTACCTTCATTATTTTATAATAATTTATCAATAAGTGGAAATTTGTATGCTTCAATATTTTCTATAATACTTTATATTGCAGTGAAAATGAAAAAGCAGGTTTTAAACAATGATTTTGAATATTCAAATTTATTAGCACAAAAAATTGATGATTCGATTGTTATTTGTAACAATGATTATAAAATTGTAAATTTCAATACAAATAATGTTTCTTCTAAAATAAAAAAAGGTTTTGATATAAGAAAACTTTTTGATAATGCTGATATTAAACATAATATTTTTGTCTCGGAAAATAAATATTTCAATTTCAAAGTTGATATAAAAAAGCTTTCATTTGGTAATCTTAATTATGGGTTTGCATATATATTTAAAAAAATACCACTTATAATTTCTGAGAATGAAAAGAAATTTGAATTTAATAATGTAGCAGATAATTTTTCGGAAGAAAAATATAAGAAAATATTTGAATATAGAAAAGAATGTATAGTTATGTTTTCAATTGATTCAGGAAAGATTATAAAGACAAATAAGGCTTTTAGAAAATTATATGGTTATTCAAAAAAAGAGTTGGAAAAAATTAATATTTATGATTTATCACAATCAAAAGAAGATGATTTTGTTTTTACAAAAAAAGCAGAATTTAAAAAAGGACCTCTTGAGACTTTATATATAAATCATTGTAAAAAAGATAAAACAATTTTTCCTGTGGAGTTATCAGGTTATTTATTTGAATTTTTAAATCATAATTTTGTTGTTTCTGTTGTTACTGATATGAATAAAATAAGTTTTAAAGAAAAACTTCTTGTTAATTCAAAGAAGAAAATATTATCAAATAGAGTATTATCTTCATTAGCTCATGAATTTCATAATACATACAAAGAAATTGTTAAAAAAACTGAAATTCTCGAAAAAAACAAAGATAATAATAAAGAGTTTTATTCAAAAATAAAAACAGCAACCATAAAAGGTTTAGAACATTCAAAAATTCTTCTTGGTTTTTCACAAAAAGATAATATAATTAAGGAAATAATTGAAGTAAAAAGTTTTGTAGAAGAAATATTAATTTTATTTAAAAGTAAAAATAGTAATAAAAATATTGATGTTGAAATATGTATTGTTAAAAACAAATTTTTAAAAATGTTTCCAGGTGATTTAAGAAAAATTCTTTTGATTTTATTACAGAATGCTGAACATGCTGTAATGGAAAATGAAAATCCTAAGATAAAGATATCGCTTGAATATAATAAAGATCTAATAAGTATTTATGTAGAAGATAATGGGAGGGGAATTAGTGAAAAAGATTTAAAAAATATTTTTTTACCATTTTATTCAAAAAAAGGTGAGTTTGCAGAAAAAGATGATATTTGGCATAATATTGAAGGAAATGGATTAGGACTTGCAGTTGCATCTGTTATTGCTTCTGAATATAATGCAAAAATTGATGTTGACTGGACTTCTGATCTAGGAAGTAGATTTGTTTTTACAATTCCGGTAACTGGTAATTAGTTTAAATATATGTTTTAAGGTTAAAACCGCTTGTTTATTAAGAATTGACAAATAAAATACATTGTTGTAATATATATCCTACTTAAATTAAAACAATTTTGTGGAAATTAAATTACTATAGAAAAGGAGTTTAACATGATACTCGAATGTAAAAGAAGAGAAAAAAGCGGAAAAGAACACGCAAAAAAAATTAGAGCTATAAAAGATGTTCCTGGTGTTGTATATGGAAATAAATTAGAAAATATTAATATTCAATTTAAAGAAAATGAATTTTTTAAATTTATTAAAGCAAGTAAAGGAAAACCAGTTCTTACAATTAATTTAGATGGTGAAGAAAAAACTGTTATTATTAAAGAAAGACAAGAAAAAATTTGGAAAAACATAATTACTCATGTTGATTTTCAGGAAATTCATAAAGGTGAAATGGTAAATATTGCAATACCATTTATTTTCCTTAATGTTGATGTTGCTGAAAAAAAAGGTGGTATACTGGTTAGAAATATGCATGAGCTTAATGTTGCATGTTTAGTTAAAGATATTCCTGAAAAAATAGAAATAGATGTTGCTAATTTAGAACTTCATGAATCAGTTCGTGTAAAAGATATTGGTTTAAATGAAAATATCAGAATAATTGGTGATATTGACAATACAATATGTAGTATAACTCTTCCAAGAGCAGCAGTTGAAGCTACTGAAGAAACAGAAGAAACTGAAGAAGTTCCAACTACTGAAGAATAAACATTATAATATTTAATAAAACTCAATAAAAAACCCTTCTTAAGAAGGGTTTTTTATTTTCCGATAATTCTGATATAATGAATTGAATTCTCTGAGGTTTAATTAGTGGGTTTGATAATGTTAATAATAATTTTTTTATAAGACTAGGAGTTTTATTATGAAAAAAGGAATGAGTGCTGTATTGGTTTTTTTATTGATATTAGTTGTAGTTTTCGGTGGATATGGAATATATTATTTTTATACACAAGGAACAGATGTTTTTCTTTATGTATGTAATAAAAGCAGAAATGATTTGGAAAAAGCATATTCTATATTTAGTATTGAAGATAATGGGCTTTTAGTTCAAGGACCTGTTAATGCTGAAACTTATAAAAGATTAAAAGATTATTTATCTCCAAATGCTGAAAAACCTGAATGTAAACTTGGCGGAGAAATGTTTATTACAAAAGAAGGTAAAGTTTTTTGTAATTTACATGGATTTGGAGATAGAATACCTTTAAATAAAAAAGATATAATTCCTTTTCCTGAGGATAAAATCCTAGTTACAAACAAAATTCCATTTGTATCGGATGAATCTAAAAAACTTAATAAACTTTTAAATAAAGATATAAGTTACACTTCAGAAGAAGAAAGATTTTATATTGAAGGAATGGACTTTTTACGGGATAAAAAATATTTTGAAGCTATTGGAAGTTTTAAAAAATCAATAAAAAATAATCCTGATGAATTAAAATATTATGAATCGCTTATAAATACTTATATAATGATAAATGATTATGAAAATGCAGAAAAATATATTGAATTTTATATTTCAAAAAACAAAGATAATTCAAAGATAAATAAAACTCTAAAATATTTAAAAGCTAGAAAATACTTTAATTTAAGATTAAAAAAATTATTAGATGATAAAGTTACAATATCTTTTTTATCTTACTCAACTGAAAAAAACCAAGCTTCTGTACATACTTGTCTTTTAAATGGTGATAATATGCAAACGGTTGCAACAGGACTTGGATTTGGTGATTATTGGATAGGTGAAAATCTAGGAGAATATTATTTTATAAATGATGATAAAATTATTTTATATAACGACAATACAAAAACTAAAAAACAGATTTTTGATAATCGAGGTTATAGGATGTTTAATTTTATTTATTCGCCTATATCTAAAAAATTCATTTTTTCAGCTATGAAGATGACTAGAGGATTTGAGATATATGGTGTAAATCAAGATGGTAATGAACTTTTAAAAATAACTCAAAATACAGTAGATGATTTTCCTTGCGATTTTTCGCCTAATGGCAGAAAATTTGTATATACGACAGGTAATGAAATAAATTTAGATATTAATATTGTTAATGTAGACGGAACTTCGCATGAAAGCGTTGTAAAATCTGTTGTAAGAGAAGATTCACCTGACTGGGCTCCAACAAGAAATACTATAGCATATTCTTCTTATAAAACTGAAAAAAATAGCAATGGAATGTCACAGAGAGATATTTTTATATGGGAAACAGATTCTAAAAAAACCACAAATATATCAAACTCAAGAGATTTAAGTGAATATTATCCAAACTGGTCAAATAAAAATGATAAAATTCTTTTTGCTGGAGCAGATCTTAAAGGATATTTTGAACTTTATGTTATGGATGCAGATGGTAAAAATGTAAAAAAACTCTCAGATTTTGGCGAAAAAAGAAATTCAGGTTGGGATTATTATGAAAAGATGACATGGTTTGATGATGATAATCTTATATTATTTTCAGCTGGTTTTGAAAAAGCTAGAAATATTTATATTACTGAAATATCGAGTGGTAATACTATGCGTTTAACCGATACATATAATGACGATATAAAACCTTTTATCCTTAGAAAAGAAAAAAAAGGAAATTCTCTTTTTTAAAAAAGAGCTTGATCAAGTTTTGAAATGATAAATAAAAATAAATTAACTTTTTGTATTCTAATAATTTTCTTAATAGTATTTTCTTACTCAGACAATACTTCTATTGCTATAATTGAGCTAATGTGGTCAAAACCTTCAGATTATGTTGAATTTATTCAAAAAAACTTATCAATGAAAGGAACTTATTCTACAGATAGTTTTAGAAATCTGATTATTATTAATGAAAATCAGGATAGACTTGATTTTATTGAATCTAATATTAGAAAAAGAGATATTTCAAAAGGTAAAAAATCAAATCTTGGAGAAAAACATCCAGTTTTCATAGAAGTGAATGTAAGAGATTATGAACAATTTTCTAAAGAAATTGAAATATTTACAGGTGAAGAAATTGTAATTGATAAAACTCATCCATTAATATATTTAACAAAACAAGGCGAAAAAGAAAATTATAATGTAGAAATGCTTGGTCCAAAGTTTACAATATGGTTTGAAAAACTTTCTCTTCAAAAAGTATTTGTAAAACTTGATATAGAATATACTTATCTTATGGGGTGGAAATCAGGCACGATTCCTGTAATTGATCAAAAAAGAAAATCAATTTCAGAAGAGTTTTTTGTTGGAGATATTAAATTTTTTGAAAATATAATTTTAGGAAATAGAATTATTGATTGTAAGTTAAAGATAGGCTATAATATGCTTTCTGTTAAATAAAGTTATTAATCAGAAAAAATAATAATCAGGAGGATTTATGCCGGTTATAGGTGTTATTGGTGGAAGTGGACTTTATCAGTTAGATGGTATGAAAAACATTAGAGAAGAAAAGGTAACAACTCCTTATGGAGACCCTTCAGACAATATAATAGTTGGTACAATGGGAGATAGAGAAATAGCTTTTCTTCCAAGACATGGAAGAATGCATTCTTTTAATCCAAGTGAAGTAAATTATAAAGCGAATATTTACGCTTTAAAAAAACTAGGAGTAAAATTCATAATTGCGGTTACAGCAGTAGGTTCACTTAAAGAAGGAATCAAACCAGGTGAATTTCTTATTCCAAATCAGATATATGATAGAACAAAAGGAATCAGACCAGGAACTTTTTTTGAAGGTGGAGTTGTAGGTCATGTAGCAGTTGCTGATCCTTATTCAAACAAACTTTCAGAAAAAGTATATGAAGCAGCGATTGAAGTTGGAGTAAAAGTTCATAAAGGTGGAACTTATGTATGTATAGAAGGTCCAACTTTTTCAACTAGAGCTGAATCACATTCTTATAGACATTTTGGCTTTGAGATAATTGGAATGACAGGAATACCTGAAGCAAAACTTGCTAGAGAAGCTGAAATAGCTTACTCAAACATTTCACTTGTCACAGATTATGATGTTTGGCATGAAGAAGATGTTACGGTTGAGCAAGTAGTTGCAACAATGAATAAAAATGTAGGAAATGCAAAAAAAGTATTAGAAAAACTTCTTCCTACACTTGATTACACTGTTGAATATCCAGAACATTCGGCTGCAAAAGGAGCTGTTCAGACTAAAAGAGAAGCTATTAGCAAAGAAAACATAGAAAAACTCGAGTTAATAATAGGAAAATATTTTTAGATAATAAAGGCTAGAGAATATCGGGATTCGGGGTTTGGGATTCGGGAAAATATTAAAAGCTTTTTACCGATTTTCAACCCTCAACTCCTTAACTTTTTTTAACCCTCAACCTTCTTTAATTTTATAAATCAAAATCTCCAAATGGATCTTTTTTGTCAGAAGTGTTTTCAGGATTATTAACAGTATCATCATTTTTTTCAATATCAATATCTATATTTTTTGATTTAATTTCTTCAGATATTATTTCATCATGTTGATCGGTAATAATTTCAATTTCAACATCATTAACATTCAAAGGAGGATTTACATTATTGTCAAAAGTAGGAATATCCTCTACAATAAGACTAGAAATATCCTCATCAATTTCAATATCATTAATCTCAATTACATTATTGTCATTTTCTTTTTTTAAAGGTTGAATCTCAATAGCTTGTTCAATAATATCATTATTAGAATCATCATCAATAATAAGATCTTTAAAATCATCAATACTCTCTAATTCAGTTTCATCTATTTCAATAATATTTTCTATATTATCAGAAGAAATTTCAATAACCTCATCAACACTATCGTCAGGAGGAGAAGAAATCTCAATGTCTGATAAGTCAATTTCAGAGTTATCAGTCATAGGAGTATTATCCTCAGGAACTTCATCAACAAGTTCAAGAATGTCATCAAAAGATTCTAGAGAAGAATCAATATTATCGATTTCAATAACCTCATCAACACTATTGTCAGGAGGAGAAGAAATCTCAATGTCTGATAAGTCAATTTCAGAGTTATCAGTCATAGGAGTATTATCCTCAGGAACTTCATCAACAAGTTCAAGAATGTCATCAAAAGATTCTAGAGAAGAATCAATATTATCGATTTCAATAACTTCATCAACACTATCGTCAGGAGGAGAAGAAATCTCAATAACCTCATCAACACTATTGTCAGGAGGAGAAGAAATCTCAATATCTGATAAGTCAACTTCAGAGTTATCAGTCATAGGAGTATTATCCTCAGGAACTTCATCAACGGGAGGATTATCCTCAGATAAATCAACATTAAACTGTTCAATTTCAGCTGAAGGAACTTCATCAACAAGTTCAAGAATGTCATCAAAAGATTCCAGGGAAGAATTATCATTATCAATCTCAATAATATCATCAGAACTATCATCAGATGTAGATGCGATTTCAGGAATTTCATCTATAACAGTAGCATCACTACCAAAATCTTTTTTTTCAAGTAAAGATAAAATTTCATCAGAGTCAAAATCTGAAAAATCAGACTGTTTTTTAATAGGTTTATCATCTTTAATATCAATGTTTTCTGTAATAACATCTCTATCTTCTTTAATACTATTCAATATTTCATCAAAACCAGCATCATCTGCCATACTAAAAGAATTATCACTATCAGTTTCATCGACTTTTACAGCAACATCTTCCTGCTCTAATAAATCTTCAACTTCAACATCATCCTCAATTAAATCATCCATATCAGATAATTCAGAATCAGATAATTCAGGTTTAATTTCAAATTCATTTTCAGGTTCAGGTTCAGGTTCATGAATAATTTCAAACTCAGGTTCAACTGCAATAATTTCAATATTACTATCAATAGGGATTTCAGGAATAATTTCATCTTTATCATCTTCATTATCAATATTAGAATTTTCATCTGTAGAATTAAATACTGCATTAATTTCATCAATAGATTTTTTATGAATATCTTCGTTTTTTAATTTATGAATTTTATCAAGTTTTTTAACTTTTGACTTTTCTTCATAATCAGCTTTTACTGTAGTAATACCTTTTTGTATCATGTTTTCAATAGCTTTTTCAATTTTTTGAATCAATTCACTATCACTTTCAAATTCATAATGTTTTAAAAGAATATAAGCAGATGGTTCAGAAATAATCTTAGATAAAGCAAATACAGCAGAATCTCTCATTTCTTTTTTAGGAAGAGTAAGCATTTTTTCAAGAAGTGTAAGAACATTTTCTTTACCAAATTTTTGCAAAGCTTTGGCAGCATTAGCAATAACTCTTGGGTTTTTATCTTTAAGCATAGGAACAAGATGTTTAAAAACTTCAGGTTCTTTTATAAATTCCAAACCTTCAATAGTATTAGCTCTAATTCTAGGATCATTATCTTTAAGATATTTAAGAAGAACATTAATTTCATTTAAAGAACCAATATAACCAATAGCTTTAACAAGAGTTGCAATTACATAAGTATCATTTTCAGAAAATAAAGTTTCTTTAAGATAAGGAAGAATAAGTTTTGGATTAAATTTAGAAACACCTTTTTTTATATTTTCAATTTTAATCTTAGCATTATCACTTTTAATAAGATCTAAAAAGTTTTCAAAAGTATATTTTTCTTCAGGATTTTCATCAGATATAATGTTTCCTTCCATTCTCAAAGATTCTTTAATTTCAATTACTTTGCTATAAAGCATTTCAAGCGTTCTTGTAGCATAATATTTAACTTTATCATCTTCTTCTACAAGAATAATATCTCCAATAGCTTGAACAGAATAAAGAATATCTTTACTATATTTAATTAAAGCATCTTTTCTAACTTTAGGATCATCACTTTCAATATCGATAAAAAATTGATTTATATAATCGCTCATTTAGTGTACCTCGAGAAAATTATTCAGGTAAATACCTGTAAAATACATTTACTGTAATTATCGGTAATTTTTAATCATTATTTAAAATATTACCATAATAATTAAAATATGTTTCTAATAAATAATAATTAAAATAGATTAAATTTAATTTTTTTTGTATAATAGTAGACATGTTGAAATTTACAATTCCGAATTATCCAAATAATTTTGCAGGAAGAGAAAGAGAAATAATAAAGCTTCAAGAATGCTTTCATAATCAAAGAATAATAGTAATTGCTGGAATTACAGGAATTGGTAAAACTTCACTTGTATTAAAACTAATATCTAAATTAGCAGAAAACTTTGTTGATAAAGATTTTTTTTGGATAAGTTGCAAAGAAGAATGGAATTTTGATAACTTTTTAGAAGAAGTCAATAAATGGTTCAAAGATAGAAAAATTAGCTCGTTTGAAGAAATATTAAGAGATAAATCAGCTGATAACAAAACAGTTATAAGGAATCTAATTAGTCTTTTAGAAAACAGTAATATTGTTTTGTGTATTGATAATTTCAATATAATAGAAGATGAAAATACCAAGTATTTAATAGAAAACGCAATAGATTTTTTTAATAATTCAAAACTCATAATATCAACAAGAAAACGAGTATGTTTATCACCAATACATAGAGTAGATGTATTTGAAAGAAGGTTAGATGGATTAAGTATTGATGATACAATTGAATTTATGAGTAAATTACTAGAAAGCCATGGTAAAACTCTTCCAAAAAAAACAGTTATAGAAAAAATTCACAAAACAGTTCAAGGACATCCATTTACACTTAAACTGCTTTCAAGTCTTTATATAAGTGGAGAGTTAGTTTTTGAAAATATGTTATATGAATGTAGAGAATTTGGAGATGAAATTGAGAAATATATTTTAGATAGTCTTTTTAGAAGTCTTTCAAATAAAGAAAAGAGTTTCTTAAAAGAATTCTGCGTATTTAATATATCAGTTTCTCAGACAACAATAGAAAAACTTATAGATAAATATGATTTTCATGAAATTAAAACAAAATTAGTAGATCTTTACATAATCGATATAGATTCTGAAAAAAAATATAGTTTACATTCTATATTACGAGAATATTTAAGAAATAAACTTTCAAATAAAGAAAAAAAAGATTTATATAATAAATTCGCAGATTATTTTGCTGAATTTGAAGATATTGATATGAAACTGCAAGCATTTTATTATTGGTTTGAAATATCTGATAACAATAAAGTAGTAGAATTTTTAAAAACATTTATACAAAATATGTTTAGTCAAGGTAAGAATTTTGAATTACTCAGTATAATTCATTCAGTATTTGATAAATTTGGTGATTCATTTCCTGTATTAAGATTTTTTAAAGCTAATATTTATTTAAGATGGGGAAAACTTGATGAATGTATAGAAGCATTAGATGAATTAATTGAAATAACTACAGATAAAAAGTTAAAAGCTCTTATATATAAGACATTTGGAGAAGCTTATTCATTATTATCAGAAAATACTTTAGCACTGGAATATTTTGATAAAAGTATAGAAATATTTAAAAATATAGATGACATAAATGGAGTTGTAAGTTGTTTTATAGGAAAAGCTGATTCTTATAGGTTTTCAGGTGATTTCAAAAAAGCACTTGAGTATTTTGAAAAAGCAAAAGAAAACATTGAAAACATTGATACTGAGATGGAAGCTAGGATTTACAAAGGTTTAGGAGATATAGATTTTGCAGATAGATTTTTTAATAGAGCTTTTTCATATTACGAAAAAGCAATAGAGCTTTTCAAAAAGATTAATGAAAATTTTTATGTAGGAAAGATTAGACATAATCAAGCATTTCTTTTGTTTGAAACAGGTGAAACTCAAAAAGCATTAAATCTTTTAATTGAGCTAGTTGAATACAGAAAAAAAATCAATGATACAGTCGGTTTAGTTTATAATTATTCCTTTATTGGAGAAATATACCTTTTAAAATGGGATACTAATAAAGCAGAAGAATATCTTAATGCAGCATTAAAATATGCAGTAAATAATCAGGAAAAAAGAGGACTTATAGATTTATATATAAATCTTGTAAGATTATATATAATAAAAAAAGAATATACACTTGCTGAGAAAATACTTTTAGATGCTAATAATTTAACATTAAATATTGAAGGTGTTGAAAATCTTGAAAGAATGATTGGAATTACAAGATGTGTTGTTGATTATTTCAAAGGTAATGATTTTGATACAATAAAATTATCAGAACATATAGAAGCATTAATTAATATACAGGAATATCATTGGGCAGTTCAAGGTTTGTTTTTATTAAAAAATAAAAATAAATTAGAAAAAAAGGATTTTGAATATAAAGAGCTTTTTGAAAACTCGCTTGAAAAAATCAATAAAACTGAAAAAGAGTTTTTTATTAAATGGTTTGGTGAACAAAAAAAAGATGAAAAACCTTTTATTGCATTTATCAATGGACAAAATAGCAATATAACATTAGAAGATTACAATAAACATGTATTAAACTTAAAGCAATTTGATCTTTTTGTAGATCTTATTAAAAACATTATTATAGAAAAACATAAAGGAGAGTTGAATGTACTAAAAAAAAGGACAGTTGCAAATCTCTTTATATATTTTATAAACAATCCAGGTAAGGAATTATCATTTAAAAATATTTTTGAAACAATTTGGAAAAGAGAATACGATGCAGAAACTGATGCAATAACGGTTAGAGTAAATATATCAAGATTAAGGGGAGTTGTAGAACCTGATCCAAAAAACCCGAAATACATTATAAATGCTAAAGAAAGTGGATTTTATCTTTTTAATCCAAAAAATAATTACGCAGTATTTAAAAGAATTTGATAGTTTTTCTTGAAATTTTTACTAATAAACAATATCATAGTAATATGACAAAAAATATATTTTTATTATTCTCAATATTTATATTATCAATAAATTCTTATTCGTTGCCATTATTTATTGAAGACAAAGAAGATATAAAGTTTATAACTTATTTTTATCCTTATGTTTTTACATTAAGTGAAAATGATATTACTATTGTAAATGATGAAAAATTATATGAAAACATACGAATTAACGGTAAATTTGAAAGAAAGATAATTAACTTTCAAGGTTCAAAATACTATATTGAGTTATTTATATCTGCTTTTTCAAAAGTATCTCTTGATAATTTTAGAATTCTTGAAGATTATGCAAGGTCAGGATTTAAGGCTGATATTATTAATAAAGCAAAATTAAATAATATTGAAGAATATGTAAAAAATTTCAAAAAAGGATATTTAAATTCCAGAGACTATTTTAATAAATTTAAAAATCCTAAAGAAACTGTTCAAAAAATCTATTCACAACCATTTACTATTCCAGGTTCTCCAGAAGATTCTTCATACAAAAAAGGTGAACTTGCAGGAAAAAATTATTTTGATCCATATTTTGAAAACATGGCAGAATTTGGAGAACATAATGATAAATTAGATGATTTTATAAAATCTTACGCATATTGCCTTGGAATAATCTCTTATGTAAAAAATTATTATGCAAAATAATATTTATTTTGGTACAGCTGGCATACCTAATAATTCAAAAAAAAAATCAAGTGAATGCGGAATTGAAGCAGTAAGAGAAAACAATCTTGATGCAATGGAACTTGAATTTGTACGCGGAGTTAGAACAAGCCATAAAAAAGCTGTAATACTTAATGAAAAATCTCAAGAAAACAAAATATTATTAAGCTGTCATTGTCCATATTATATAAATCTTAATTCAAAAGAAGAAGAAAAAATAATTTCAAGCAGAAAGAGAATAATAGATTCAGCAAATGTTTTAAACATAGCTGGAGGGAAAAATGTTGTATTTCATGCAGGTTTTTATTTAGACAATACAGTTGAAGAAAGTTTATTAAAAACTGTTAAAAATTTAAAAATAATTAGAGAAGAATTAGATTCCAATAATATGGAACATATAATATTAAGACCTGAGTTAACTGGAAAATCTAGCCAAATAGGATCAGAAGAAGATTTATTATTTATGTGTTTAAAAATAGAAAGAACTCTTCCATGTATTGATTTTTCTCATTATTTAGCAAGATATAACTCAAAAAAAGATTTTGAAGAACTTTTTATTTTTTTAAATAAAAATTTACCTGATTTTTTTAAAGATGCGCATTGTCATTTATCAGGAATAGATTTTGGTGAAAAAGGTGAAATAAAACACTTGAATTTACTTGAAAGTGTAATTGATTATAAAAAAATAATAGATTTAATGGTAAAATACAAAGTAAATGGTACAGTGATTTGTGAATCACCATCATTAGAAAATGATGCAAAGATTTTAAAAGATTATTATGTTAAAACAGTTAAAGGGTTAAAGGGTTAAGAGTTAGTAGAGTTAATAGGGTGAAATAGTGAAAGGGTGAAATAGGAAAAGCACTAAATCCACTTCGCTAATTCGCCAAAAAATGTTCATTGAACATTTTGATTCGCTATCTCGCATGGGTTAAAGAGTTACTAACGCTACAAACCCTATAAAATAGCAGGAGTTTCGAATGAATAAAAAACTAATTATACATGGACATTTTTATCAACCACCTAGAGAAAACCCATGGACAGGTGAAATAGAAAGACAAAATGGAGCAGAACCATATCATGATTTTAATGAAAAAATCGCAGCAGAATGTTATACATCAAATGCATTTTCAAAATATCTTGATGGTTTCGGGAGAATACTAGATATAGTTAATAATTACGAATATATGAGTTTTAATTTTGGACCAACACTATTAAAATGGATAGAAAAAAAATTACCATTTACATATAAAAAAATAATACAAGCAGATAAAAAATCATGTGAAAAATTTGAAGGACATGGAAATGCAATAGCACAAGTTTTTAATCATGTAATTATGCCACTTGCATCAACAGAAGATAAAATCACACAAATAAAGTGGGGAATTGAAGATTTCAAATATCATTTTAAAAGAGCTCCCGAAGGAATGTGGTTAGGTGAAACTGCAATAAATATGGAAACTGTTAGTTTTTTAATAGACGAAGGAATTAAGTTTACAATATGTTCACCATTTCAGGCAGAAAGCATAAAAAAAGGTAAAGAAGAATGGAAAGATGTAGGAGATGGAAGTATTCCTACAGGAAAACCATATAGAGTTTATATAGAAGATAAATATCTTGATATATATTTCTTTGACAAAAATTTATCAAAAGCAATATCATTTGAACATTTATTAACAAATGCAGATTATTTTAGAGAAAGAATTTTACAATGTTATGCTCCAGGGAGCAATCTTGTCAATGTAGCAACAGATGGAGAAACTTTTGGACATCATGAACCATTTGGAAATATGGCAATGACAGCATTGATAAAAAAAGCTCATGAAAGTAATATAGAATTTGTTAATTATGCATATTATGTTGCAAAAAACACTCCTGAATATGAAGTTAAACTCAAAAAAGGCGATTATGGAACAGCATGGAGCTGTTCGCATGGAGTTGGTAGATGGTATAGAGATTGTGGTTGTTCAACAGATGGAATGGATGGTTGGAATCAAAAATGGAGAACACCATTAAGAGATGCTTTTAATTATCTTAGTACAGAAATTAATGAGTTTTGTGAAGATTTTATTAAAATATCAAATAAAGAACTTTTAAATCTTAGAAATAATTATATAAAAGTAATTAACAATAAATTAAGTATTGAAGATTTCAAAAAAGAAAATTCAATTGAAATAAACAAAGATATTCTTGAAATAATAATGGAAATACAAAAATATTCACAATATATATTCACATCATGTGCATGGTTTTTTGCAGATATATCAAGACTTGAACCTGTGCAAAACATGAAATATGCTTTAAAAACAATTGAGTTAATTAAAAAACTAGATTCAACAAAAGGCGAAGAAATTGAGAAAAGTGTAAAAATAATATTATCACAAGGTAAATCTAATATACAAAATATTTCAGACGGAAGATGGATATGGGATAATTATGCAAAAACCTCTATGATAAGCCATGAGTATTTTGTTTTATATGCAGCAAGTCTTTTTATACTTTCTCAAGAAAAAGATTTTGTGCTTTATAAAGCAAATATAAATATAACAAAAGGAAGTTTTGAAGAAATTAATGAAAATTGCAGTATTTTTGATTTATTGGTTGATTTTGAAAATGTAAAAAAAGAATTCAAAGTATTTTGTAATTATGAAAATTCTAAATTAAAGATATATTATTCTGTTGAAAAATTAGATTTTAATAAAATAAAACAAAATTGTTCTACAGAAGATGAACTTATAAATTTTGGTCTAAAACCACTTAATATTAATTCTCTATTTAATGATGAAAAAGAAGATATAAAAAACAGATTATTATTAGGTAAATATAATGAATTACTTGAAGTATACAATAATATATATATAGAAAACGAAGATATAATACATTATCTATGTCAATCAGGAATGGAAATTCCAGATTTTTTAAAAATACCAGCATCAGTATATTTACAGAATGAATTATTAATAAAAATAAAAGAGTATATGATTTTGCAAAATAATGATATATATAAAAAAATATTAAATATATCTGCAAAGATAAAAGCAATTGGATTAAAAATATATAAAGAAGAAATTTTTAAAACAATATCAGATAACATATTATTAGAAGTTAATAATCTAGAAAATACAGTTAATAGAAAATCGCTTGAAAAATTAATAAATATAATTAAGATGAATAATGCAGTAAATATATATGTAAATGTTGATCATGATAAAAATATTGTTTTTGATATATTAAAAAAATACTGTATTGAAATTGAAAAAAGAAGAGCAATAAATGATTTTGAAGAATTTGATTTTGACATTGTATTTTTAACATTAAATCTTGCTGAATTATTAAACATAAATATTGATAGATTCAGAGAAAAATTAAATCCATTTGGAAAACAAGGAGTTTAAATGGATAAAATCCATATATCAAATAAAACCATAGAAAGACTTTCAAGATATTTAAGATATTTGACTTATCTTGAGCTTGACGGAGTTGAAAGAGTTGATTCTAAAGAATTAGCTGAACTTGCATTAGTATCACCAGCTCTTCTTAGAAAAGATTTAAGCCATTTTGGTGGATTTGGAAAATCAGGTTATGGTTATGACATAGTTCATTTAAAAAAAAGCATTGAAAAAATATTAAATACAGATAATCCTAAAAACTTTATAATAATAGGAGCAGGAAATATTGGAAAAGCGCTTGCAAATTATATATATTTTGAAAAGTTAAATTTTATGTTAAAAGCAATATTTGATTGTGATTCAAAAAAAATTAGTGAAAAAATAGGTAAATTAAATGTAAAATCATGTGATGATTTATCAAATTATTTAAAAGAATACTCAGTTGACATTGCAATACTAACAACTCCAATGCAGGCAGTTAAAGGATTATTCCATATTTTAGTGCAAAATGAAGTTCCAGCAGTATGGAATTTTGCACCAATTGATATTAAATCTGCTAAAAACACTCATGTAATTAATGAACATTTGTCCAAAAATTTATTAGTATTAAGCTATCATATAAAAAACAAACATTAACATTTTTATTGCCCAAGTGTGGTTCTAGCATTGTCATCTTTTTATGCTCCTGAGCCGGGATCTGTTTTATGTTTTCTAACTAACAGCTTTAGCTGTGCTAACTGTATTAACTATTTCGCAGGTTTTTAATTTTTTTTTACTATAAACTCTATATATTGATTTTTATTATCTTCCATGTAATTTATTAGTGTTTGTAATTTTTTAAAACTAGTATTTTCAATATTATCGAAATTATCAAAAATCTCTTGTAATTCAACATTATTTGAATAAGTCAAAATATATCCTTCAAGAAACGGCATTCTAATAAGAGTGTTTTTATGTGCAATAACAATATTATTATGTTTTAAAGCTTGAAGAATTTTAATATTAATACCAGAACCATTTTCAATAGGAGAAAAAAACACATTAAATTTTTTAAAAAAAACCTCAGTATTAGAAGGATTATTCCATATAAAAATATTATCAGGATAAAGATCTTCAGGAATGTTTTTTCCAACAATATTAAATTTTAAATTTAAATTTAAAAAAGCCATTTCTTTAATTATCTTTAAAGCCTGAATATTAGGTAACCAATTAAAATTACCAGTAAATAATAAATTAAAATTACTTTCTTTTTGTAAATTTCTTATTTTAAAATCATTTACAATAGAAAATGGAATTAATTTAAAGTAATTTTTAATAAAACCTTGATATTTTAGAGGAATTTCCCCAGTAATAACTTTTTTAACATTACAATCACCAATTAAATTTTTTTCAAAATTTTTTGTAATCAAGTATTGATAGTAAATAAAAGCTTTTTTTAGAGGATTTATAGTGTTTTTTATATGATTAAATAGTAAATCAGTATGAAAATTATGAAAATCAACAATAAAAGGTTTTTTAATATATTTTTTAAATAAAGAAAAAAACATAGAATCAATATAAATAAAATCATAATTATTTTGATTATCACATAAAAAACGTTTAATTTTTTTAGAAAAAAATCTATTAATATAATGAATATTATTTAAAGAAAACCGTGTATCTTTTTTTTGAGCTTTAATAACAATTTTATTTTTAACACTAAATTGTTTTAAATAAAAAAGATCTTTTTTATCAGTATAATAAGTGATCAAAGTAATATTACTATATAAAATTTTAAGGCAGGAAAGGGTAAAAAGAAGCTTTAACCCGCTCCCGCCTGTATTTTCTCTAGGAATAAAAGGAGATAATACTAAAACTTTCATTCAGAAAAGAAAAGAGAATGTCCAAATTTCAAATGTTCAATATATAAAGGTTTATCTTTAAGTTTGTAAAATGAAATTTTACCAGTTTTACTGATTTTAATCCTTCTTTCATCAGTTTTAGTATTCATAACACCAGTTACAGAAGAAACATCATAACCTGGGAATTTAATATCAAGGTCAGATATATCCTGAGCTCTACCATATATTGTAATTTTTTTAATATTAGTGTGTTTAACTCTGTCAATTGTAATGTTTTCAATAGTTTCAAATCTATCAGGAATTCTTAACATAGCAATTTCTGTTGGAATTACTGGAGTAAGTTGGAAAAGTAGGATGTCTGATAAAAAATCCATTGTATTTTTAATAGCTTTTGAATCACCAGTAGCAGCAATAAAATCTTCAAATATAAAAAATGTAGTTTTAACAAGTTTATTATAACTATCTTCTTTTTCTCCACCCTTTTCAAACTTAACAATTCTATTATGAATTAATGCTGATCTTTCCATTCTAATATACTCATTATTTTTTTCAATAGTTTCAATACCAGGAATACCCATATCAAGATTACTTTTGAATTTAGGGTTATTAAGATTTGCCATTAAAAGAGATAAATCTATTTCATCACATTCAATATAAGTAACATTTTCAGAAAAAAACTCAGATACAATACCAGTACCATGTGTAGTTTTTTTCGTAATACCATCTGAATCATTATTAAAAGTTTGTGGTTCTGGAAGGTTATCAAAATCAATCATAGAATTCCTCCGATTTTTTTATAAAGTATATCAGAAAAAAACAAACTCAACAAAGTAAAAAATAATATTTCATTTACTCTTTCCCGGTTTTAAATAGAAGTGTTGGATATTTTTAAGTTTGTCATGAAATTCAAAAATACTTAAAAGTTGACTATTGGAAAAGTACACTACTGTCCCAAAAAAAATTTATAAATAATCACAAAAAAATTATGAATATTAAATTTATTCAATATAATGTCATCCCGGTGAAGTTTCTGGGCCGGGATCTGATTATATTTTTAGTTCTGTCATTCCCATGAATATGGGAATCCAGTTTTTACTTTTCGGTTTCTTCACTATCTCACAACCCCACAAACCACTAACAAAAAGCTCTTTTCTCACCACGGATAAAACGGATTTTCACAGATAAATCAAAAACTATTATTTTTTCAGATTTTTTTCTTTTTACCAAAATTTACTGAACCGGTGGATTCTCAGGTTTATTAAATAAAAGACAGATGTTTACATAAATCTTTTTATGACACATCTGTCTTTTATTTAATATATTGGAACACTGCTGTCCAAGAAAAATTTATCCTTCAGCACCTTTCGTTATTTTACCTCCTGAAAATGTGATTAAAAAACATCTATCCTGCTACACCATTCAAAAAATTAAATCCAATAATTTTTTTCATTATACTTCGCACTCTAAAATACCTCCATGTATTTTTAGAAATTTTTCTGATGTTTCATATTTTTATATTATAATAAACTTAAAGTTTTCATAATATCTTTATTGTTTACATGTTGAAAAATTTCTAACGAGTTCTCGTAATTGTTGCAGGATATATTTTTTTAATCTTCATATAAAATCTAAAGCATAAAATTCTAAAGATCTTTTGCTTGATATTTTTTATATACATCTATTTGAAAACATGGAAGAGAAAAACTATCAACAGCAATTCATGAAGTCGTTATTTCAATTTGCGAAATAATATTCTGAAAATTCATGGAATAAAAACAAAAATGTGCAGCAGTAGTTTCTGCGTAAAATTAACATAAATACGAAGAGTTGAATTGTAATATTTATATAATACTAAACACTTGAAATCACTAGCATATTGAAATAAACAATACAGGATGTATTGTTAGACTGAAATGGTAACGAAAAAAATTATTGGATGTGATTTTTTGAGTGGTGCAGTTGATAGTTTGTTCTCTTACTTATTTGAACATTAAATTCAATATTTTATACCAAATAATATTTTCAAAAATTTTCTTGGACACTAATGATTTTGGCTTGTAACTTGTGTAAGAAATGAAAAATAACCTGCTCAGGATTTTCCGAGTAATAACACTCCTATAACCACTGATTAACCTTGAAAAATATACTTTTTTCTGATATTATATAACTTGTTGTAAAAAAAAATATGTGAGGTTATTATGATTAAAAAAAATAATTTAATATTATTATTATATTTATTGTTAATAGCGTTAATTATAGGTTGTGGTGGAGGTGGCGGAACAACTCCTAATACAGAATCTGAAACTCTTTCAAAAACTGGAGTTGCAGTAGATCCTTATATTATAGGAGCAAAGTTTTTTATAGATTCTGTAAATGAAAATGGAATAATTGATACAAATGAAATAATATCTGGTCTTTCTAATGATAGTGGTGAATTTGAGTTTTCAACAGAAATAATTAAAGGTCAAAAAATTGTAATGCATGCTGAATTTAAAGGAAAACATAATGGTATAAATTATACAGGCCCTTTACTTGAAAGTATTGCAGAAGCAAAAGACGAAAATGGTAGAGTTATATTATCCCCATTAACAACTCTTAGCTCAAAATACAAATTATCAAAAGAAGAAGTTGCAACACTTTTAAATGAAGTATTTAATTTTACAACAGAGATAACAGCTTCTGATATATTATCAGATCCAATGGCACATTTACCACAAAATAGTGAAGAGCCTGATCATGAACATCTTAGAATACTTCAGGCAGCAATAGCTGTAAATGGACTTCTGGAATTATTGGAAAACCCTTCTGTAAGTAATGCAATTACCAATGATAATAAAAAAGATGATTTAAAAGAAATTTTAACTCCTATAGCTTCAAACATCAAATCAGTTTTGAGTGTTGAAAAATATAACAGATTAAAGACCCTGATACCTTCAGGAGAACCGGAATTTGATATACAGAATCTTGTAAAAACAGCAGTATCAGTCAATAATAAGACAATTGATACCATTACATCATCGATTTCAGGAAGTATAATATCAGAATTAAAGACATCAATTGAAAATAATATAGATACTGACGAAAACTCTATAAACACTCTAAAACTAGGAATAGCAACATATATTACAGATAATTTCAAGAGTATTTTCGATAAAAACACAATTATCTCTAATACTGCAACAGAGATAACAAATGCCGGTGGAGCAGATCCGACTTCTTATCTTAACAGTGTTACTCAGAATACTATTATTTCGGACAAGACTTATAAGCTTACACTTGCAACAGACGGAAATGGCACAATAACACAAGGGGGATTATACTCCTGTGGACAGACAATAGAGATAACAGCAAATCCATCTACAAATTATGTTTTTCTGGCTTTCAGAGAAGGTGATGACATAATATCACAACAGAATCCATTTGTTTATACAATGCCGACACGAGAAGTTACTCTGACTGCTTATTTTACAATAAACACACAATATAATTTAAATTATTCAGCAGGTGATGGTGGAACAATATCAGGAACAGCTACTCAGACAATAACACATGGTTCTGATGGAACAACTGTCACAGCAGTACCGGACACAGGATACAGATTTGTTAAATGGTCAGATAATTTAACAACACCAACAAGGGCAGATACCAATATTACCTCGGCATTAATCGTAACAGCATTGTTTACAGGAGATTTTGCCGGAGGAACTGGAACTTCAGAAGACCCTTATGAGATCTCAACCGCAGCACAGCTTGATAATATGAGAAATATACCTGGAAAATACTACAAACTCACAGCTGACATAGATCTTGGAATTGCACCTTATAATGAAGGAACCGGTTGGCAACCAATTGGAAATCCTGAAAGTTATTTTTATGGAAATCTTGACGGAAACAATTGTACAATATCAAATCTTACAATAAACAATCCGGAAGGAGAATATTTAGGATTATTCGGAAAAGTATTTTTATCTGATTATATAAAAAATATAAGCCTGACAAATGTGTCCATTTCAGGAAAACAGTATATAGGTGGATTAGCCGGAGAAATTGGAGCTGTTACATTACAAACACCAGACGTCATAAATTGTTCTGTTAGCGGAACAATAACAGCATCAGGAGCCGGAGAAGCCGGTGGTTTAATAGGAAAAGCCGGAGCAGGACTGACAATTACAAATTCAAGTACTGATATTAATATTACAGGAAAATTAGTAGGCGGATTTATAGGAAAAAGTGAGGCAGATATATCAGCCTGTCATTCAGCCGGAACAGTTACCCAGACAGGAAGTTATGAAGCTGGTGGGCTTATAGGTATTCTCAAAGATGCAGCTTTAACATCTTCCTATTCAACTGCAAATGTAAACGGTTATCGTTTGGTAGGTGGATTAGTAGGCTGGGTAGATTCTTTCGCGAAAGATATTTTGATTGAATTCTGTTATGCAACTGGAAATGTCAGTGTCAATACTACCACATCAGGAGGAGGACTTATAGCCTTAGTCCAGAACACTGGTGAAACTACAACAGTAAGAAACTGCTATGCAACAGGAAATTTAACTGGTTCTAACTGTTTTTCACAACTAGGTGGATTAATTGGTAAATGGGCGGATAATGAAGGAAGTATAATAAACTGTTATTCAATAGGTCACCTTAGTAATGCTGATAATTTAGGTGGATTAATATCATCTAATGTAGGAGGTGCAACAATAACATCAAGTTACTGGGATACAGTAACCTCAGGACAGGCATCATCATCGGGTGGTGGAACTGGTAAGACAACTGTTGAAATGAAGACTGAATCCACATTCACAGATGCCGGTTGGGATTTTACTACAATATGGAATATTGATGGAGTTACTAATAATGGTTATCCGTTTTTAAGATAATGTTAATAAAATTTTAAATAAAAAAGAGTGCAATTTTTTTGCACTCTTTTTTTGTTGAATAACTCACATACACTGTGGAAAAAAACCAAAAAAGAATGGAAGTGGTATAAGAGCGGTACAAAAGCGTATAAAAGCGTATAAGAGCGGTATAAGGGAAATATGCGTATAAATATCAACTTAAACTTCCTCAAAAAAGTGCAGTTAGGATTCATCAGTTTCTTTGGCATTAAAATTTAATATCTATTATATAGATATAATTTCATCAAAAAAATTTGCATTATATTCAAATCGCAATAAAATATTTTTGTTTTAGAGTTACCTATCTCACCATTTCACTTGCGATTTTCACTGGCATAATTTTTGCAATATGTTTTCGTTAATATTTTTGATATAATATTTAAAAACTGGAGGAGAAATGGATCTTGTTAGTATGAATGAACAGATTAGAGAAAAATCACTTTTTATTGATAATATTAGAAGAGAAGTTGGAAAAGTGATTGTTGGACAAAAGAAAATGATAGATGCAATTTTAATGGCTTTTTTATGTGATGGACATATTCTTCTTGAAGGAGTTCCGGGATTAGCTAAAACTATGACTATTAAAACTGTAGCTGATGTTATGGATTTGTCTTTTAAAAGAATTCAATTTACTCCTGATCTTCAACCTGCTGATCTTATTGGTACTCTTATTTATAATCAGCAAAAATGTGATTTTGAAGTTAAAAAAGGTCCGATTTTTGCAAATATAATTCTTGCAGATGAAATAAATCGTGCTCCTGCTAAAGTTCAGAGTGCACTTTTGGAAGCAATGCAAGAAAAACAAATTACTATTGGTAATGAAACTTTCAAACTTCCTGAACCTTTTCTTGTGCTTGCAACTCAAAACCCTATTGAACAAGAAGGTACTTATCCTCTTCCTGAAGCTCAGGTTGATAGGTTTTTAAGTAAAATATTTGTTTCATATCCGTCTAAAGATGAAGAAAAAGAAATTATTAAGCGTATGAGTGTTAGTTCTGATGTTACTTTAAATAAAGTTGCTGATGTTAATCAACTTAAACAAGCTTCTGAATATACTGAAAAAATTTATATTGATGAAAAAGTTCTTGATTACATTGTTGATATTGTTTTTTCAACAAGATTTCCTGAAAATTATGGTTTAACTGAATGGAAAAACTATATTTCTTATGGTGCTTCTCCAAGAGCTTCGATTAATCTTACTAAAGCTGGTAAAGCTTTTGCTTTTATAAATCATCGGGGTTATGTTACTCCTGAAGATATAAAAATGATTGCTTATGATGTTTTGCGTCATAGGGTTATTCCTTCTTATGAAGCTGAGGCTGAGGATATGAGTTCTGAAGATATTATTAAAAAAATGCTTGATAATGTGCAGGTGCCATAATTATGGAAATTGCTAAACTTATGTCAAAAGTCCATAAGCTTCAGATTAAGACTAGTCGTCTTGTTGATGAGGTTTTTGGTGGTGCTTATCATTCGGCTTTTAAGGGTAAAGGTCTTGAATTTGCTGAATTAAAAAAATATGAGCATGGTGATGATTATAGAGCTATTGATTGGAAAGCTACTGCTAAGTTTAATTCTCCTTTTGTTAAAAAATTTGAAGAGGAAAGAGAGCTTACTATTTTATTTGTGCTTGATATTTCAAGATCTATGGATTTTGGTTCTAAATATAGTTCTAAAAAGGAAATTGTTACTGAATTATCAGCTATTTTACAATTTTCAGCTTTGAAGAATAAAGATAAACTTGGTGCTGTATTTTTTGACAATAATGTTAAAAAGTATGTAAAGCCTGCTAAGGGTTTGAAAAATTCTTTGGTAATTCTTAGAGATTATATTGCTAATTCTAATTTAGTGTTTGAAAAAGATTATAACGAGGTTATTGAGCATATATTAAAAGTTCAGAAGAGAAAAGCTGTGGTTTTCTTTATATCTGATTTTTTAGGATTTGAATCATGGCATAAACTTTCATTGCTTAATAAAAAACATGATCTTATTTGTTTGAGGATTAAAGATATTATTGAGGAAGAATGTCCTGAGTTTTTCTTTGGTGATGTTCAGAGTTTTAATGGTGATATTTACTCTGTTGCTCATGGTGATAGAGCTATGTATATGAATGAGTATAATTCTTCTGAGGGTAAATTTAATAGTAATTATAAAAAATATGGTATTGATTTTGTTGATATTTTTACTCATGATGATTATATAAAAAAATTAAGATTGTTTTTTAAAAACAGGATGCTTAGGAGAAAATAATGAAAAGAGTAATTCTTTTGCTATTGATTTTAATTTGTACTTTGAATAGTTATTCTATAGAGTATTATGTTGATACTAAAGAGATTAACTTTGGTTCAAAGATCAAATTCACTATTGAATTTGATGATAATGAAAAATTAAAAGAGTTTTCTCCTAAGTTTTATGATTTTGAATTATTATCTGTTGATACAGTGGAAAATAAGGTTAATTACAATTTGTTTCCAATTGGAGAAGGTAATTTATTTATTAATTCTCAGGATATTTTGATTACAGATTTAAATGAGGATTTTACTGTTAAAACCGATACTATTGAGATATTTGTTAATACTCTTATTGGTGATAGTGAGAATTTTTCACCAGCTCCTCTTGCTCCGTTTTTTGATATTTATTCAAAGTATTCATATTTAGCTATTACTATATTGATTATTGTAATTGTTCTGATTATTGCTATTATTTTATATTTTTTATTAAAAAATAAAATTAAACTTGGTCTTCTTGAAAAAATTAAAGAAAAGCCTCATAAAAAAGCTTTGAGAGAACTTGAAGAACTTAAATTAAAAAATTATATTGAATCTAATAGGCAAAAAGAATATTGTCTTGATCTTTCAAGTATATTGCGTAATTATATTGAAGGTAGATTTAGCTTTTATTGTGGTGAGATGACAACTGCTGAGATTGAAAGATTTTATTTTAGTAATAAAGATTATATTCCTGATTTTCATTATATAGTACAGATGTTTCAAAAAATGGATCTTGTTAAATTTGCAAAGTATTCTATGGAAGCTGATGAACTTAATAAAATGTTTGATTTTACTAAAGATTATGTATTAAAAACAAGAGAGGTAGAAAACGATGAGAATTGAGAATAGTTTGTATCTATTATTGCTTATTCCTGTGATAATAGTTATTTTTCTCAAAATCCGATTTTTGGAAAATAATATTTATATTCCTGGTAGTGGTGATTATAAAAAAGGTAATATTCTCAAGTATTGTAGATATATTATTAGAGGTATTTGTCTTATACTGATTGTTTTTGCAATTGCAGGTCCTCAGCATTATCTTGAAAAAGAGATTTTTTATGGTGATGGAATTGATATAATGCTTGCAGTTGATACTTCAACAAGTATGCTTGCAGAGGATTTTTCTCCAAATAGACTTGAAGCTAGTAAAAAAGTTATTAATCGATTTATTGATGGTAGGAAAAACGACAGAATTGGTCTTGTTGTATTTGCTGGAGCTGCTATAAATAGAGTTCCTTTTACTTTGGATTATGCTGTTTTAAAAGATTTTTTAAATGATGTTGATTTTTATATGCTTCCAGATGGAACTGCTATTGGTAATGCTCTTGCAACTGCTATTTCAAGGTTTGAAAAAAGCAATTCTAAATCAAAAATTGTTGTTCTTCTTACTGATGGTGTTAATAATGCTGGTGAAATTCATCCTGAAACTGCTGCAAAGACTGCTCATGAAAATGGTATTAAAATATATACAGTAGGTGTTGGAAAAGAAGGTAGATCTGTTATAAAAGTTAAAAATAATCAGGGTTTTACTGTTCCAACTTATATTGATACTCATATTGATGAAGAACTTCTTAAAAAAATATCATCATTAACTGGTGGTAAATATTATAGAGCTCAGGATATGGATTCTCTGGAGGATATTTATAATGACATATCTGAATTAGAAAAGACTAAAATTGAATCTCAGGTATTTGCACAGGTTAAAGAGTATTTTCCTCATTTATTATATATTGCTTTAATATTGCTTTTTTCTGAAATATTACTATTTGATATTTTATTTAAAAGATTGCCATAAAAAGGAGATAAAATGTTTTTAAGTTTATTTTATGAACCGATTAATTTTCTTCTGTTATTTTTAATTCCTTTAATTGTGATAATGATTGTATTAGCTTATAATTTTAGGAAAAAATTTGTATTAAAATATTTTACTTATGAAAATTTTCTTAAAAATTCAAATTTTAATGTTAAGGGTAATTTTTTTGTTAGAAGTTTTTTACTTGTTTTTGTAATATTACTTATTACTTTTACTCTCGCAAGACCTAAATGGGGAAGTGAGTCTATAAATATTAATAGAGAAGGTATTGATATTATCATTGCTGTTGATGTTTCTAAAAGTATGAATGCTGAAGATCTTAAACCTTCACGATATATTAGAACTAAAGAAAGCATTAGAAATTTACTCTCAAGACTCACAGGAGATAGAGTTTCGCTTGTTCTTTTTGCTGGGGATTCTTTTATAATGGTTCCATTTACTACAGATTATTATACAGTATCTTTAGCACTAGATAATATGGATCCGAGTGATTTTCCAATTCAAGGTACTAATTATGCTAATTTATTTAATAGAGTGAGAGATATGGCTGATAGATCTCAGGCTTTACAGAAGCTTATGATTGTTTACTCAGATGGAGAAGATCTTGAAAAGACTCCAGATTCGTTTTTGAGATTATCTGATTATACAGTTTATACTTTAGGTGTTGGTACAGAGAAAGGTGGTCCTGTTCCCGATTTTGATGATAAGGGTAGAAGAGATGGAGTTAAAAAATATCGTGGGAATATTGTTATTTCTAAATTAGAGGAAGAAAGTCTTAAAAACATTGCTAGATTAAATTCTGGTAAATATATAAAGATTGGATACGACTTTGCTGAGATAAACACAGTTTTTAATGATATTCAGGCTTTTGATAAGAGTGTTATTGCTACTGAAAAGCGTGAGAGAAAGCTTGAAAAATACAGGTATTTTTTAATTCCAGCATTTTTATTTTTGCTGTTTGAAACTTTTTTTATTAATTACTGGAAGAAAAGGGAGTGATAAATTTCAAAGAAATTTATGTAAGCGGATTATAAATAATCCTAGTGAGAAGTTAAAATAAAAGTACAAAAAGCTGTGACAGATGTAGCGTGACATGTCATCCCGGTATGATTTTGAGCCGGGATCTGATTTAAAAAAATCAAACCCATATTTACCACGGATTACACGGATTTACACGGATAGAGCGAAGCGAAGTGCTAACTTGTAAATCCATATAAAATTATTTTATTTTTTTATTTTAAAGAATAATACTGATTTTTAAAACATATTATCAAGATATTATGTTTTAAATTTTGGAAAGAATGAAAATGATAAGGTGAAAAAAATATATAACGATTATTTATCAGAAAAAGTTTTTTATACAGAAGCTAGACTTTTTTTTACTAAGCTTGATTCAGGTTATCAAAATAAGTTTTTTCAAAAGTTTTTTACAGAGCTTAAGAAAAAATTTAATAAAGAATTTATGTTTAGTGAAGATGTTTTATTATGTTTAGAAGAAATAGTTGGAAAGGAAAAACTTTCTGAAATATTGAAAATAGATGATTATATTAATTTTATTGAAAAAAGTAGATTAGAATTAGTTGAAAAGATTTTAGATAATGAAGATATTGATTTGATAGAAAAAATGAAAAAAAATTACAAGTGGTTTTACAATGATAAAACTAAAGAAATGGTAGATTCATTTTTTGAGTGAGATTTATAGATATTGTTGTAAAATTCTTAATTAAGTTTTGTTAATGGTATAATAAACAATAAAAGTCTTGACTTTAAATTTTGTATTACTTATAATTTTTTATTAAGGTAAATAATTGTTATAATATATTCGCAAGTTTTATCAAGGCTTATCATATTATTGTTTATAGAATAGAAGATTTTTGTTATAATAATCTTGCTTTTAAGATGGTTGTTGTATACAGGGAGTATAAAAATGGGAAATTGGTTAAATGAAAAAAAAGTTTGAAAGACAACTGAAGAAATTCGTTGAAACATTCCAAAAACATATTAGTTCGTCTGACGGTCAATGGACAGTAAAAGGCTTTATTGATATATTTGAAAATGTTTATACTATTTCAGGTGACACTAAGGTCTTGTCTAAAATACTTGAAATACATCTTTTTCCAAAAATTTTAGAATTTGCAAATAAATATGGATACAAAGTGGTACTCGCAGACCACCAAAACTATTATCCTGATATATCGTTTGTGAAAGAAGATAATGAAAAATTGAAATTTGCTGTTGATTTTAAAACTACTTACAGAAATAAAAAAAACCACACTTGTGTAATGGGTTTACTTTGGGTTCTCATGGTGCTTATTTTCAAAATAGGAATATTACGAAAAATATCCAGTTTCCTTACAATCAATATGCAGGTCATTTTTGTTTAGGAATAATATATAGTCGTGTAGATGGCTCAGATATTAGTGAAACTCGGAGTTATAATATATCGCATATTAAATCTATTTCTTCTGTCGTCAAGGATTTTCAATTATTTGTCGTTGAAAAGTGGAAAATTGCAAGTGATAAAAGTGGAAGTGGAAATACTGCAAACATTGGTAGTATAAATCACATTGAAGATATTATCAATGGTAGAGGAATGTTTTCTGAACTTGGAGAAAAATGGTTTGATGACTATTGGATTAATTTTCAAAAAATAAAAATTCCTGATGGCAATGGTAAAATTAAAGTTATTTCTTCATTGAAAGAATTTGTTAACTATCGAAGAGGTAATTTAAATTTAATAGTTCCAAAAAGGTCTAAGGAGTAACAAATTGGGTAAAAAAATCTATGTTCCACCAATAAAATCTCAAGGTATTAAAACTAAATTAGTTCCTTGGATAAAGAGCGTTATACCAGCTCCATTTAACAACACTTGGATAGAACCATTTATGGGTACAGGGGTGGTAGCATTCAATATTGTACCTAAGGTCACTATTCTATGCGATACGAATCCTCATCTTATAAACTTTTACAAAGCATTACAAAATAAAAAAGTGACTCCTGCTATTGCTAAGAGATTTTTACAGAAAGAAGGAGAACTACTTTTAACTAAAGGTGAAGAACATTATTATTCAATAAGAGAAAGATTTAACAAAGAACACAATCCTTTAGATTTTCTTTTTTTAAATCGATCATGTTTTAACGGAATGATTAGATTTAATCGCAAAGGTGGTTTCAATGTTCCGTTTTGTAGAAAACCAGAACGATTTGCACAGGCATATGTTACTAAGATTGTGAATCAATTAGAGTATGTATTTTTTTTACTCCAGTTCAATGATTTTGAATTTAGGTGTCAGGATTTTAACGACACTATAGCATTAGGTAAAGAAGGCGATATTATCTATTGTGATCCACCATATATTGGAAGACACACTGATTATTTTAATGGGTGGGATGATGAAAAAGAAAATGAGTTATTTCATGCTTTAAATAGTACAAAAGCCAGTTTTATATTATCAACATGGCATAATAATGATTATAGGAAAAATGATTATATCGAAAATCTGTGGGCTAAGTTTCCAATTCTTACAAGAAATCATTTTTATCATGTTGGTGGGAGAGTGTCGAATAGAAATCCAATGGTTGAGGCATTGATAACTAATTATAATGCAGAACCAATTGAATATGAACAAGAACGAATTGAACAACTCAAATTGTTTGAGAAAATTGCTGAATATAAGTCGGAAGTTTTGGTTGAATAAATTGTCTATATTACATTTGTGTGATTTTACGATAAGCTTGCATAGTGTTAATAAAAACAAATACTTTTTTTATTAATGTGAAATTGTATATTAAAGAAAAACTATGTTTTTATGTTCTCCGCAAGTCAATTTATTGAGAAATATCATACAATTTGATTTTAAAAACATTCCTAAGAATTTATATTTTTAACTTTATATTTGATTTTTATTTTAGATTTTGATAGAGTTATTTATGGATTTGACTGACTGGTCAGTCAAAAAAAGAAGGGTATATGAATAAAAAAAATAAAAAAAATCTTATATTAAAGGGCTCTATCAAACTTTTTGCTGAATTTGGCTATGGTTGTACTTCGGTTGATGATATTTCAAAAAAAGTTAATGTTGCAAAAGGTACTATTTACAATTATTTTGATAGTAAGGAAGCTATTTTAGAAGCTATTTTAAAAAAACATGAAGAGTATTTTTCTGCAAATGTTAATGATTTATTAGAAAAATATGATGTTTTTGAAGATTTTTTGTTTAATTGTCTTAATATGGTATTTGATTATTTTAGTATTAATATTGATGAATTAAGAGTTATTAATTCTATAATTTATCTTGATAACAAGGATTCTAAAGATTTTTATAATATGCATCATAATATTCTTTTATGTAAAAATAGAGGAATATCTAAATTTGTTGATAATGGTCAAATTAGTGAGGATGATATTGACTTTTTGCATATTATATTTTGGGGAATGGTTACTGAACTTGTTTTTTTTGGTGATAGAAATAATAAAAGATACTCTGTTATTAAGCTTAAAAAAATTATTAAAAATATTATAGGAGCTAAAAAATGAAAAAATTTTTTTTGATTTTAAGTTTGTTTGCTGTAATTGGTGTTTATGGTGAGGATTTTGAAAAAGTTATTAAAGCTACAACACAAAATAACCTTAATGTTAAAAAAGCTTATTTTGAAATGAAAAAAGCTGAAAAGTTGTATAAAAAAGCTAGTCTTGAAAAAGCTCCATCAATGAAAATTCAAAAAATCAGAAAAGATGTTGATGAAGCTATTCCTACCCCTTCACTTATGGATAAAAAGTTTGATGTTGATAAGTTTATTATGTCTTCTCCTCTTTATGTTGGTGGTAAACTTGAGTATGCAAGAAAGATTAATGGTATTGCTTTGGAAATTGCTAAACTTAATTATCGATTAATTAAAGAAAATAGTGTTTTTCAAGTTATTGAAGATTATTTTGCAGTTATGAAATTGTTAAAAATGCTTGAAGTTTCAGAAGATGCAAGAGAAATTCTTAATGTTCATCTTAAAGATGTTGAATCTTATTTTAAAAATGGTTTAGCTCTTGATTCTGATCTTCTTAAAATAAAAGTTAGAATTTCTGATGTTGATAAACAGATTATTGAGTTGAAAAATAATATTGCTCTTATAAAGGAAAGAATAATTAAAAATACTGGTATAAATCCTGAATTTAATGCAAAAGAACAGGATATTACTTTGAAAAAACATGAGATTGCTGCTGAATATTTAAAATTTAGACCTGAGTATGAAATTATGGTTTTGAATAATCGTATTGGTGATATTAAAATAAAAGTTGCTGAAGGTGAATGGAAACCATCAGTTTATTTTACTTATGAAAATTATAGTGGTCATGATTTTAATGATAATGATTCTGGATATTCTACTTCAATTGTTGCTGAATGGAAGTTTTATGATTTTGGTAAATCATGGGCTGGAAAACAAGCTGAAGAATATTCAAAAAAAGCTAATGATTTTGAGCTTGAAGATGTATCAAAAAGTTTGATTTTAGAGATTAATTGTTCAAAATATAATGTTGAAAAATCTGAAGCATTAAAAAATGTGAGTGAAATTCAAGTTGCTAATAGTAAGAGAAATCTTGAAATTCTTAAAGAACAGTTTAAAGAAGGTATTGTTAAAAATACAGATTTTCTTGATGCTCAGCTTGAATATACTAAGTCAGAAATGGAATATAGTTCAGCACTTTATGATCTTTATGTTGATAAATACAAGTATTTGAAATCTATGGGAAGTTTAAATAAAGTTCTTGATTTGTGATTTTTTTAAAAATAATGTAACATTTTTATGTAATTTTAACTTCAAATTGGAGGTTTTATGTATAAATTAGTATTACTTAGACATGGTCAAAGCAAATGGAATCTTTCAAATCAGTTTACTGGTTGGACTGATGTTGATTTAACTGATAGAGGTGTTAATGAAGCTATAGAAGCTGGTAAAGTTTTGAAAAAAAACAATATTACTTTTGATAAAATTTATACTTCGGTTCTTAAAAGAGCTATAAGAACACAGTCTATTGCTATGGAAGAAATGGATCTTCTTTGGGTTCCTGTTATTAGAGCATGGGAACTTAATGAAAGACATTATGGTGCTTTACAAGGTTTAAATAAAGCTGATACTGCTAAAAAATATGGTGAAGATCAGGTTTTAATTTGGAGAAGATCTTATGATATTACTCCTCCTGCATTAGAAGCTGATGATGAAAGAAATCCTGCAAAAGATCCTAGATATAAAAATTTAAAAGAAGGTCAGGCTCCTTTAACTGAGAGTTTGAAACTTACTCTTGATAGAGTTCTACCATTTTGGAATGAAAATATTGTTCCTGATATTAAAAAGGGTGAGAATATTCTTATTGCAGCTCATGGTAATAGTCTTAGAGCTATTGTAAAACATCTTGATAATATGAGTGAAGCTGAAATTTTAAAGCTTAATATTCCTACTGGAATTCCTCTTGTTTATGAACTTGATGAAAATCTTAAACCTATTAAAAAATACTATCTTGCTGATGATGATAAATTAAAAGAACTTGAAGCAGAAGTAGCGAATCAGACAAAAGGGTAGGATGCTTGGAGAGCATCAATTAAGAATTAAGAATTAAAAATTAATAATTATAGAAGCGGTGAAGCGTGACATGTCATAGTATGACATTAGTGACAAAAATCAAAAGAAATTTTACCACGGATTACACGGATTGGCACGGTTAGAGCGAAGCGAGATTGAGTAGATTTATAGCAAATGTTTTTTTTGAGGTTTAGTGTTTTTGTTTTTAATTCGACATTCGACATTGAATATTGAACATTTTGTTAATAGTAAAGCTGTGACAGAGTCACATTGTAACGAAGTCATACTAATTACAGCTTTAGCTGTGCTAACTGTTTTAATAGGATTTAAATATGCATATTGGTATTATTGCGACTGGTTTAATGGGTATGTCTTTGGCTCTTGCTATTAAAAAAAAACATTCTGATACTGAGCTTTTTGGTGTTGAACCTAATTTAAATGAATTAAATAATGCCAGTGAATATAAGGTTTTTACAGGCATTTATTCTGATATTTCAAAAATACCTGAATGTGATATTTTTTTTATTTGTTCTCCATTAAATACTGTTAATGATATTGCAGTTTATCTTCTTGAAAAATTTAAAAACTCTGTTGTTACTGATATTTCTTCTGTTAAATCTGATATATGTAAAAATTTATCTAATTATAATAATTTTGTTGGTGGTCATCCTATGACTGGTTCTGAAAGAAAGGGTGCTAAATCTGCTAATGCTGATATTTTTGATAATTCACTTTATATTTTATGTCCAAAAAAAAATCAGCAGGAGAGTTTTAAAAAATTAGAAGATTTTCTTAAATCTATTAATCAGAATATATACATTATGAGTGATGAAGAGCATGATAAAGCCGTAGCTTATGCAAGTCATCTTCCTTATTTTGTTGCATGTACACTTGTGAATTCTATGGCAAACAGTGAATTTGAAAATATAAAAAATATCACAGGAAGTGGATGGAGGGATACAACCAGAGTTGCTTCATCTCCTGAAGATATGTGGAAGATAATATCATTTAATAATAAAGATAATATTTTAAAATCTTTAAAAGATTTTAGTATTGAATTGGATAAAACTATTAGCTGTATAAATAATATGAATAGTTCTGAAATTTCTGTAAAAGCTAAAAATTTGAGAGATAATATAATAAATCACAGAATGAATAGATCTGGTGATTTTGTTATTGAAATAGATATACCAGATGAACCTGGAATACTTGCTAAAATCTTTTCAAAACTTGAAAACATTAATATTAGAAATATAGAAATAGAAGATTCAAGGGCAGAAAAATCAGGTTCTCTAAGAATATGGTTAAAAGATGAAATTTCATATAAAAATGCAAAGAAAATATTAATAAAAACAGTATAAAAGTAGTATAGGAGCGGTATAAAATCGGTATAGGAACAGTATATGAGTATAGAGGCGGTATAGAAGATGTACTGAAATTATACGCTACAAATACCGTATTTGTACGCTTTATATACTGATCTCATATGGTACACATACCGTTTTAGTACCTGTTATTTTTTTGTTGTCCCTAATATTATTCCAAGAACTAATCCCCATATTGCTGCTAGTCCAATTTGATAATGTGTTGGAAGTGAAAAAGTTAATGTATGTGCTGGAATCCAAAACCATATAAGAGTCATCCATGCTTTTTGTATATTATTGAAATTCCATTTTCCTTCAATTATATTATCTTCAATTCTGTGAAATAACATCATCTGTGGTCCGAAGAATATATTGGTGAATAATGATATTAAAAAAGCTTTACCAATTCCGCATTTTAATATTTCAGGCATAAAACCTTGTGCTATTATTGAAAGTGTAAATGCTTTCATACCAATGAATCCTAATTTCACTACTATTCCAAGCAATGCCCAAGCTAAAACTTTACCTATAAATGTCCAAAAACTCCAACCTATTGATAATGATTTTCTTTTTACCCATAATGCAATACACTCGCCTAATGTTCCTAATATTGCAAATTGAATGCTTGCTGATATGAACGGGTATTGTTTTACAAAATTTATATAATTATCCATAAAAACCTCGTTTTTCTTTTAAGTATAATATAAAAAAACAATAAATAGAAGAGCAAAAAAGTGAAAAGAGACTAGTCTGACTAAAGTCGCAATTAGCTACTGTCAAAATTAATATTCACTGAACATTAAAACTTTCTAAAAATCACTTGCTGCAATTTTTATCATTACATTAAAGCAAAAAAATAATCATTCGGTATTTTAGAGGCTGTTGAAAAAGTTATGTTTTTTTTTTTCAAACTTAACTATAAAAACAAACAGCATGGTCAGGCCGACCTATGTAAGCTAGAATTTGAGATCGGCACAGACCCTATTCTGCATCAATGTTTCTTCTTTTTAGTTTTTCAACATCCTCTTTACCTTCGTTCACTTATAATACATCCGTATATTATATGCTTCGCAACGTTCACTCAAGTTACCGAGTAGATTTTTTTTTGCTTTTGTTCATAGAAACTCCTTCATGATTTAATTTAATTGAAAAATTTCTAACGAGTTCTCGTAATTGCTGACAGACATATTTTTTTAATCTTTTATAAAAATGAAAAGCGATAATTTTTATTTATATGAAATTTTCAACTCATTTTATTATTTAAATTCTTTTACTTGTTTTTATTTTTGTTTATTTAATCAGAATATTCAATTGTAACAATACTTATTTAATTAAATTTGTTATAAAACTAATTATTTATAAAAAAAAGTTTGAAAATATTTTTTAATTATTTATTATTATAAATAAAGATTTTTTTGGGGGGTTAAATTTGAATATAAAAAATATATTTTTCTGTTTGATAATGATTATTTTTATAACAATAAGTGGTTTTGCAAAAACTGGTGAAAATCTTGAAAAAGAATTTTCTGAAATACTTAATGGTAATTTATCTCAATTTCTAAAAAACACATCTAACAATGACATAAAATACTCTGATCTGTACGAATATCTTTATGAATACTTTAATAATCTTTATTTAAAGGAAAATAATGAAAAATATAGGTTAATATTAAAAGCAGTTAAAAATAATGATTTTGAAAATAAAGAAGTTAAAAATTTTGATAATAACAATAAAAATATTAATACAGGAAATGATGTTAATAGATATACACAAACTATTGATTTTGGTTTTAATAAAATAGGAACAGAATTGTTTTCAGAAGAAAAAAAACTTTTATCAGAATTTATCCATCCAAACTCATATTTTAATCAGAGAAGAGCTATTCCTTTATATATAAATAGTAATCTTTTTGAAAAAAGAACTTCGGCAGATATTATTTATCAGAAAATTTTAGAAAACATATTTTATAACAGAGACTTTGAAAAAGCAAAATATTATATAAAAAAATATATAGAAAAAACTGGTAATTTGGATGAGTATATAGAACATTGTGATTTTTTGGATTTTTATTGTGATTTTGAACTTAACAAAAAAAATGATTTTTTAGAAAAGATTAATAAATATTTTTTAAAATATAATAATGGTGAATTTAAACAATATGCATTATATCTTAATGGAATATTTAATTTAAAAACTTCAAAATTTAAGAATGCTGCTGAAAATTTTAAACAAATTATTATATTGAAAAGAACTAATAATATTGATTTCATTGATGAGACATATTTTCTTACAGCAGCATCTTATTTAATGATGAAAGATTTTCATCAGGCAAATTATTATCTATCTTATGCAAGAAATGAGGAATATAATGAGGCAAAGGAATATGCAAGATTGTGTGAATTATTTGATCAAGATTATCAGTTAGCTTTTCAGGAAGCAGGATTTATTCAGTTTGAGGATTATGATCTGGAAATATATAGAAATATCCTGAGAGGTATATGTATAAGAGAAATGGGTTGTATCTAAAATACCTGCAAATAACAATTACAGTCTGTGTGCAATTACCAAAAATGATGATTATATATATTGGCATAGAACTGTTCCATTTGGAATCCCAATGGAAAAATATGAAATAAGAATAATTCCTGAATCTCAATGGTCTGTCGAAACCCCAGAAAAAATAAGAGAAGACCTAGATGCTGAGTTTATAAAGGAGACAGTTATTAGATTGGAAGATTCTGAAAACAGTAATAAACTTAAAGAACTTTACTCTTTGTATGAATATTTGAGAAGACAGAATGCTGTTAATAGCACTGAAATGTTGGATTATTTGAAATCAGTATGTAAAAATGAAAATTATGATTTTTTTAAAGCTTTAATTTTAATAATGGATAGATATAACAATGAACAAACAGCTTCAAAAAAACCTATATATAATATTGAAAAAGCAAATGAAATATTTGAATATTATATGAGTAGACAAAATGAAATGCAGATACCTGCATGTTTTGCAGAAGCTCTTTTATATGGAAAAATCGATATTGAAAAACAAAAACAAATATATGAAAAAATAGCAGAAAAATTCCCTGAATATATTGAATATGCAGAACTTGGAAAAATGATTAATCTGTATAACTCCTGCAAATATCAGGATCTGTTAAACAGAATTGATAGAATTAATATAAAAAACTCAAATATCAGACAAAATATAAAAGAATTGAGAAAAGATGCTGAGAGAATTATAAATTCATCAGATTTCAGAGTAAAAAAAGCTCTGAGATTTTTGAAAGATAGCGAGGTGGTAAAATGAATAAAAAATATATTTTATTAATATTAATATTGACTTTTGTATTCATCTCAAATGCATTAAAAGATGATTTTTTAGAAAAAATAACACAGTATTCTGAATTAAAGACAAAAATTGCAACAGAAGGAGATAAAAATTCATATTCAGAAATGATTAATATATTTATGAAAACTGAAAATTTAGAAAACTTTATAATAAAAGATCTTGAAAAAGCTAAAAACATAGATATTTTACATAAATTTCTATCTGAAAATATTGATGAAATAGAAAAATTCTGGAATATATTAGATCAATTTGAAAATTATATTAAATTCAATCAAACAAATTCTGCAAAAAAACAAAAATATTATTCTGAATTAATAAATAATATAAAAAAAATAAGTAATTCTGATAAAAAGTCCTCGTCTGATCCAAGTGGAAACAGTGAGCAGAGTACAAATCCAAAAACTCTGTCAGATAATATTTTGAAAATACCTTTTATTCCAATTGAAGATTTTAATAAACTTATGGATAATCCGGGATTATCGATTGAAGATTTAAATAATGGTCCTCAGAAAGCTGACTTGGGAAAAAACACGCAAATTCCATCAGATTTACCATATTGTACTCTAAAATTTAACAATGTGAAAAGTGGAAGATATTCCAAATTAACAAAAAAGAATAGAAATTTTGATGGTTATGAAATAGGGGAAGGACTTCATTTAGCTGATTTTATGTATTTATATAAAGAAGATGGTAAATATTACTTTGTAGATTCTCAAAACTGGGAATTACCGTTTTCAAAAGATCTGACTGGAAGATGGCGTGCTGATAGAACACATTTTTATAAACTTTATTTTGAAGATAATAAACCTTATGTAATGAGTAAATACGGAAAAGAGTATAGATTTAATGAAAATGGTCAAATATTATCCGAGACAGATAAAAATAAAAGAGTGACAAATTATATATATGATAATGAAGGAAGATTAACTGAAAAAATCATTCCATCGGGTCTTTTTATAAAATATGAATGGGAAGCATGTGGAGGGGAAAGAATATCTGCAATTATAGATGAAAGAGGTATAAAAACAAGAGAATTCAGATACTATGATAATACAAAAAAACTCTCAAAAATAATATATTCAGACAAAAAAACATCCAGTTATTATTGGGATGAAAACAATAATATAAATAAAATGATTTTTAGAAATGGTGATGTTTACAGTATAGAATATGATAATGATAATGATAATGTTAGGAAAATAACTGAAAGAAACGGTCAAATAATAAAAAGATATTATACAAAATATGATAATTATATTTTGGTTCAAGAAGAAAATGAAGCTAATCAGATCAGAGAATATGAATATAAAGACAAAACAGGTGTAATAACTGCATTTACTGATTTTGATGGAAAAAGATTTAAAATCAGTTACAATATGAATTTGCTTATTTCCAAGTTAGAAGATTCAGAAAACAGAATTTTTAGGTATTACTGGGACGAAAATGGAAATATGATTGGTCAGAAAAATCCAGATGGAACTTATAAATATTATTCATATAACAAAATGAATTTGCTTACATCAGCAATAGATGAAAACAAAAATAAAACTATTTTCAATTATGACACAAATGGAAATATGATAAAAAGAACTGAATCTGACGAATCAGAGACAATATTTGAGTACAATGAAAAAGCAAATTTAGAGAAAATAACAGATTCTGAAAATAGAGTTACAAAGATATTATATGATGAAAATGAAAATATATGTAAATTAATAAATTCAGAAAATAATATATCTGATATAAATTGTGATAAAAAAGGAAATATTACTCAGATAAAAGATAGTGAAGGAAATGTATATAAATATAAATACAATTATCTTGATCAGATTGAGATGGTTATAAAAAATGATATTACGATAACTGAATTAAAATATAATGGAACCGGGAAAATAGAATTATTCAAAAATGCAAATGAAAATGTTTTCGAATACAAATATATTCCAGGTGATAGAATTTCAAAAATAATTAACGAGAAAGGTATTATAGCATTAAATTATGATAAACAGGGAAATATAATAAATTTAAAAGATGAAACCGGGTCAGAATGGAATTTTGAATATAATAAAAAAAATCAGATGATAAAAGAAACTGACCCTGCCGGAAATTCATGGCAACATAGATATTATCCATCAGGTATATATATGGCTACAAAAGATCCTGAAGGAAAACTTTTCAGTATTACATATAACAAAAGACATAATCCAGTCACTTACTACTTGAATGGCAGTAAAATATATGAATTCGCTTATGACAGAGCAGGAAATATGATACAAATAAAAAATGGAAATGGTGAAGTTGTAAAGGCTGAATATGATAGCAGAAATAGACTTGTTTCTATAAAAGATCCCGAAGGAAATACAAAACATTATTCATACAATGGAAACAGTGAGTTAATATCGACTGTTGACTCCGAAGGAAATAAAAAAATATATAATTATAATTCTCAGGGATTGATAAACTCTATAATAGATGAAACAGAAAAAGAATATAAATATAATTACAACAGAGTATCTGAATTAAAAGAGATGATAATGCCTGATAATAAAAAAAGAGAATTAATAAGAGATGATTTGGGAAGAATAAGAAAGATAATAACAGAAGATGGAAAAACCACAGATTATGTATTTGATGATAATGGAAATATGTTAAAAAGAATTTTACCAGGAGAATCAGGTTTCAGAAGAGAAGAACAATTCACCTATGACTTTAGAAATAACCTGAAAACAATAGAGTCTCTTGAAAAAAATATTATATTGAATATGACAATTCAGGGAAGATATTGAACATAACAGGAGATAGTGGTAATTATGTGGCAGATTATAAATATAACGCAGAAAGACTAGAACAGGAAACAGAAAATGGAGAAGCATTAAAATATGCTTACACAAGATCAGGAAAACTTGAAAGTATTAAAAACAATAATGATGAACAAAAATACATATACAACAGAGATGGAAATATATCAGAAATAATAAGGGGTAGTAAAAGAATATTGTTTGCTTATGACAAAGCGAAAAGAGTAAAACAGATAAAATATCCCGGAGAAGTAATAAAGAATATGGAATATTATAGCAATGGGATGGTGAAAGAGGAAAAAATAGAAAAAAGTGGAGAAACAATATATACATGCAGTTATGTATATAACAATAACAATCACCTGATAGAAAGAAAGGAATTTGTAAGAGAAGGAAAAGAATCTGGTGTTGAAGTTACAGAATATAAATATGACAGTGCAGGGAAGCTTGTGAAAGCATATTATTCAGATGGAGAAATAGAAGAATTCAAATATGATGATAATGGAAACAGAATAGAATTAAAAAGCAGAGCTTATGGAAAAATAAGATTCAGCTACGATAAATCAAGATTAGTAAAGATAACAACACTGGATGATCTTGGAAATCCATCAGGAAAGACAGAAATAGTATATGATGAAGAAGGAAATATAGTAATGAGATTTGGAAAGGAAAATGCTGAATATGAATATGATGATTTTGGAAGATTAAGTAAAGCTAAGACAGAGAAAGGAATATCAGAATATAATTATTCACCGTTGGGAAGAAGATTGACAGGAAGATACAGAACAGAAGAAAAAGAGCTAGAAGAAAGATACATATATGCTGGAGCAAATCTTTTTGAGGTGAAAACAGAAGAAAAACTTGAAAAGATAATAAGTGGAAATAAAGTGGATGAGATATATGGTAAAATAGAAAGTGATGGAAATGAAGAATACTATATCAGGGATTATCTTGGGAATATAAAAGCAATCTTTGATAAAGATGGGATTATGACAGATTATAGAAGATACAGAGCTTTTGGAGAAGAGATGATAGAACCAGAGAATGGTTTTGGATTCACAAGTAGAGAATATGACGAGATTTCAGGATTGTATTATTACCGTTCAAGATATTATGATGCAAAAACAGGTAGATTTTTACAAAAAGATAAATACAATGAAGCAGGAATACTTTCAAACAATCCATCTGTTGTATACAACCCAAGTCAATGGATTTTCTATAAACAAAAGCAAAAAAAAAAATCTACTCGGTAACTTGAGTGAATGTTGCGAAGCATATAATATACGGATGTATTATAAGTGAACGAAGGTAAAAGAGGATGTTGAAAAACTAAAAAGAAGAAACATTGATGCAGAATAGGGTCTGTGCCGATCTCAAATTTTAGCTTACATAGGTCGGCCTGACCATGCTGTTTGTTTTTATAGTTAAGTTTGAAAAAAAAAAACATAACTTTTTCAACAGCCTCTAAAATACCGAATGATTATTTTTTTGCGTTATTGTAATGATAAAAATATCAAAAGCGAGATCCCGGCTCAGAATCATACCGGGATGACAGAGTTAATGAAGCAATTAATAATTAATAATTAAAAATTAAAAATTGTTAATATAAAGTAAGGAGGAATCTTTTGAATAATGAAATCAAAGAAAATTAATTAAGAGGAACTATGGAGACTGTTACGAAGTATGCAATATACGGATGTATTGCAAAGGCGAACATCGTAAGAGGGAATTTTACATGAAAGTTAAATTTCATGTGGTCCGATAAATTAATATTTCTTTGATGAAATAATAGGTAATTATAAAGCTAAAGAAGATCCCGGCTCAAGAGCATACCGGGATGACATTTTTTTATATATTTTCTATTAATTAATTGTTGTATTTTGCTTCCTTACAGGCTTTATAGCAATAAAAAAACACTTCGTTATTCTCATTGGCTTACAAATGTAAGCCTGCTTCAAAATGCCTTGTCTTTTTATATTTCTATTAAAGCTCTAAATTATGTATTTATTCAGAGGATTCAATTAGGAAAGATAAATCTATTTTTGAAGCTTTTTATTAAATTGATAATATAAAAAAATAAAAAGAGAACTAACAATCCCGGCTCAGAATAGTACCGGGATGACAGATTTTTAATTTCCAATATCGAATTAAAAGAAAGAACAGTGAAGCTGTGACAGATAAAGCGTGACATGTCACTTTGTGACATTAGGGACAAAAACAAAGTTATGCCGGGATGACATTTTTTTATATGAAAGTTTCTTTAGCATGACAATATATTGATTTTTTTTGATTTAATAAGTGGATTCAATTATTTGACAATAAATTTGTTGCTGATATTATTATTATGATAATTTTATTAATACAAATTTTTATACATTCTGTAACTTTATTATTGTGTTAAGGAGAATTTAAAAGTGAATATTCTTTTAAGTAAATTAAAAGAAGTAATGCATTCGGTATTACCTATTTTTTTTATTGTTATTATTCTTAACTTTACAATAGTTTCTGTTGATTTTCCAGATTTAATGAAATTTATAATTGGTACTTTTTTAATTATTATTGGACTTTCTATATTTCTTTTTGGAGTTGATATTGGTATTACACCGATTGGACAGCTTATTGGGGTTGCTCTTGCTAAAACTAATAAAATAGTAATAATTATAATTGCAGGTCTTATTGTAGGTTTTTTCATTTCTATGGCTGAACCGTCTTTAAATATTGTGGCTGAGAATCTTGAAGTTGTTTCTTTGGGTGCTATTACTCAAAGAAGTATTGTTGTTTCAGTTTCAATCGGTCTTGCTATTATGCTTACTTTTGGTCTTGTTAGAATATTATATGGTTTTTCTTTAAAATTAATTCTTTCATTGTTTTATTTTATAGTTCTTATTTTTGGAATTTTTACTCCTCCTGAATTTCTTGTAATTTCTTTTGATATGGCAGGAGCTACAACAGGAGCTATGGCTGTTCCATTTATTTTAGCTTTATCTGTTGGTATATCTGGTCTTAAAAAAAACACACTTGAATCTAAAGAAGACAGTTTTGGTCTTATTGGAATTACTTCTATTGGACCAATTCTTGCAGTTATGATAATGAGTATGATGAGTAATACTGCGGGTATTTCAAGTGATTCTATTGAAAACACTGTTTCTTCTAATTCAATTTTATCAGCTTTTTATAGTAAAATTCCTTCTGTATCACTTGATGTTGTATATGCATTGTTGCCACTGCTTATAACTTTTCTTTTTTTTCAAAAAATATATCTTAATCTTGAAAGAAAACCTTTTTTAAAAATTATAAAAGGTATGATTTATGCTTTTATTGGTCTTGTGCTTTTTATGCTTGGTGTTAATCAGGGTTTTATGGAAGTTGGAAGTATTATAGGTTTTAGCATTGCTTCTAAAGGTAGTATTTATTTAACTATATTTATTGCTTTTACTCTTGGATTTGTATCTGTACTTGCAGAACCTGCTGTGCATTTTTTAACAAAACAGGTTGAAAATGTTACGAGCGGTGCTATTAGGAAAAATCCTATTTTATTAAGTTTAGCTATTGGAATTGGTGTTGCTGTTGCTATTTCTATTGTTAGAGTTGTTGTTCCTTCTGTGCAGTTTTGGCATTTTTTATTGCCTGGATATATATTTTCTTTGATTTTATCTTATAAAGTTCCAAAATTTTTTATCGGAATGTCTTTTGATGCTGGTGGTGTGGCTTCTGGACCAATGACTGCTACATTTATTTTGGCATTTGTTCAGGGAGTTGCAAAAGCTACTGAAGGTGCTGATGTTGTACTTGATGGATTTGGTATGATTTCAATGGTAGCTATGACTCCTATAATAGCACTTCAAATATTAGGTCTTGTATATAAGGCAAAAACTAGTTGATTAAAATAGGGGGATATTTTGAAAAACGGTTTTAATGTAAACTTATATGAAATGATTGTTATAATAGTTAATTTCGGCAAAGGTAGTGAAATTATTCAGATAGCTAAAAAATCTGGGATTTCTGGTGGTACTATTTTGCTTGGTAAAGGTACTGTTAAAAATAAATTACTTGAATGGCTTGATTTAAATGAAGTTAGAAAAGAAATTGTTCTTATGATTGCTCCTTTTGATACTGTTGATGTTGCAATGGAACAAATTCAAAAAAAGTTTAATTTCGGAAAATCATATAGTGGTATTGCTTTTACAATTCCTGTAACGGGATTTTTCGGGTCTGCAAGCCAAGAAGATATTTCTATTAATAAAACTCAGAGAGAGGAAAAACCAGTTATGTTTAATTCAATTTTTATAATAGTTGATAAGGGAAAAGGCAATGCTGTAATGGAAATAGCTACAAAATCCGGTGCAAGAGGTGGAACAGTTATAAATGCAAGAGGTTCGGGAGTAAATGATACTAGTATGTTATTTAGTTTTCCTATTGAGCCTGAAAAAGACATTGTTCTTATTTTGGCAGGTAAAATTGTTACTGAAAATATTGTTAATGAAATTAGAAAAGGCCTTGAAATTGATGAACCTGGAAAAGGTATTATTTTTATTCAGGATGTAAACAAAGTATATGGTGTTAATAAGGTAGAATAAAGGTGGTATTAAATTGCATATTTTTATTTTTTTTGCTCAGCTTATTGAATCTCTTGTTGCTACTAAAAGGAAATGTCCTGATTGTGGTAAAAAACAAAAGGTTAATTCAGGCAATAAAAATAAAAGTGTTAATTGTAAATTTTGTGGTTCTGAAATTCCGCCGAATAAGTTTTAGTTTTAAACCTATTACCAGTTTTTAAATAATTTTAATTATGGTAAAATATAAAAAAATAAAAATGTTAATTTAATTATAGTGCTAAGTGAGGGGGTTTTATGATTTCTAATGAATCTTATTATCTTAAAAAAATTATTCTTCTTATTATTCTTGTTATTTCTGTTGTCTTTATTTTAGGTTAAAATGATTTTTGAAGTAAAGAAATATCCAAATAATATAAATACACAAATTACAATTCCGCCGGATAAATCTATTTCTCATCGTGCTGTACTCTTAAATATAATTGCAAATGGTAATAAAGCTAAGATTGAGAATTTTCTATTTTCAGATGATACAATGGCTAGCATTAATTTTGCAAGAAGTATTGGTATTGTAGTTGAATGTGATAAAGATAAAAAAATTGTTTATATTATTAAAAACAATCTTCAAAATGCTAATAAAGAGATAGATTGCCTAAATTCTGGTACTACAGCAAGGCTTTGTATTTCAATTCTTGCAGGTTTAGGTCTTAGAGGAGTTGTTACAGGAGATTATTCGCTTCTTAAAAGACCGATGAATAGAATTACTGGGTTTTTAAAAGATATGAATTGTAATATTTATGATAATAATGGTAAATTACCTGTTTTTATATCTAAATCTTCTCTTAATAAAATTGATATGGAATCTGAAATTGGTTCAGCTCAACAGAAAACAGCGTGGATAATTGCAAATCTTTTGGGAAAAGGTAATAATTCTTGTTATAAAAGTAAAAGAAAAAGTAGAGATCATACTGAAATAATGTTAAAAGCTATGAATTGTGAATTAATAGTTGAAAGTTCCCAACATTATAATGAAATAATAAAAATAACAGATAATAGTGGTATTCCTAAAATGAAAGATTTTACAATCCCATCTGATTTTTCATCTGCTGCTTTTTTTATTGTTTTTGCTTTAATTTGTAAAGATTGTAATTTAACATTGAAAAGTATAAATATAAATCCTACAAGAGCTTATCTTCTTGATATATTAAAAAAAATGAATGGAAATATTACTATTTTAAATGAAAAACAAATTGATGGTGAAATTGTTGCTGATATAATTGTTAAAACATCTATTCTTAATGGTATTAAAATCAATGAAAAAGAAAAAATTCCTTTTTTTATTGATGAAATCCCTATTCTTTCAATAGCTATGTTTTTTGCTAGTGGAAATTCTGAAATACATGGTGTTGAAGAACTTAGATTTAAAGAATGTGATAGAATAAATAAGATTATTGAATTAGGTGCTTTTTTTGGTGTGGAAGTTTATGAAAAAAATAATACTATTTATTTAACTAAAAATATAATTGAAAAAACTGATTTTATTAATGCAGAAAACGATCATAGAATAATTATGACAGCAGTAATATTATGTATTCTTACACAAAGAAAATTGAAATTAGATAGTATTTCTGGTATAAATGTTTCGTTCCCTAGTTTTTTAAAAAAATTTATGGAGTTTGGTTATGAATTCAAGTATAGCAATTGATGGTCCAGCTGGTTCAGGAAAATCCACAATAACAGAGCTTGTTTCCCGCAGACTAGGTTTGTTTCATGTTGATAGTGGAGCATTTTACAGAACAATTACATATTATCTTATAGAGCAGGGAATTGACTTTAATGATGAAATTAAAGTTTTAAATGCTATAAATTGTGATTTACTTGAAGTAATACCAGGAGATGGTGTATTTAAAATTTTATTAAATGGTAAAGATGTAAGTGATAAAATAAGAACAAGAGAAATAACAAAAGCTGTATCGCCTGTTTCGGCTATTGGATGTGTTAGGGATAAAGTTAATAAAATATTTAGAAGATTAAGCAGTGAATATAATATTATTATGGAAGGTAGAGATATTGGTACAATTGTTCTTCCTAATGCAGAGCATAAATTTTATTTAAATGCTTCTGTTGATGAAAGAGCTAAAAGACGAAGACTTGAACTTCTTGAAAAAGGGGAAGAATTTACTTTTGAAGAAATAAGACTTGATATACAAAATAGAGATCATTATGATTCTACAAGAAAAATTGCTCCATTAAAAAAAGCTGCTGATGCTGATGAAATTGATACAACGTCAATGTCGGTTGAAGAAGTTGTTGAAGATATTGTTGGGAGAATAAAAAAAAGTGAGTAATGGAGTGTGATGAATCTTTTTGATATTAAACTTGCAAGATTTGCTTTAAATTTTATGTTTAAAGTGTTTTATATTGATATTAAAATAAAAGGAATTGATAATATTCCTGATTTTGGACCTGTAATAGTTGTTTCTAATCATCAGAGTAATCTTGATCCTATGATATTGTTTAATTCATTTCCAAGGCCTTTACCATTTATGACTAAAAAGGAATTATTTAATATACCTGTATTTAGTTGGATTATGAAAAGAGTTGGTAATTTCCCTGTCAAAAGAGGTACTGTTGACAGAATTGCTATGGATAAAGCTAAGGAACTACTCCAATCAGATAATGCTATTTGTATTTTTCCTGAGGGCACAAGATCAAAAACTGGTGAAATTGGTAATTTTAAATCAGGAGTTTCATATATATGGAAAAATGCTGATTGTCCGGTTTTTTTACCTGTAATTTTAAATGGTAGTATTGATCTTCTTCATAGAGGTGAATTTATTCCAAGACCTTGTAAGGTTGATGTTGTATTTGGTAAAGTTATTAAAATAGAACAAAGCATGTGGGATGATAATAACAAAAAAGAATCAGCTGCTAAAATTGCTTTGTTATTAGAGGAAAAAATTAGAGAAATGTATATTTCAAGTAAAGGTTTTAATATATGAAATATGTTATTTTTGATAGAGATGGAACATTGATTGTTGAAAAAAATTATCTTTCAAATCCAGATGAAGTTTGTCTTATTGATGGTGTAAAACAAGGTCTTATTATTTTAAAAAATCTTGGTTTTGAATTTGTTGTAATTACTAATCAATCTGGAATTGCAAGAAATTATTATAGTATTGATGATTGCAATAAAGTTAATCAAAGATTGTCTGATATACTAGCGAAATTTAATGTTGAAATTAAAAAGTATTATATTTGTCCCCATCATCCTGATTTTAGTGGTAAATGTAATTGTAGAAAACCTGAAACAGGTTTGCTTGAAAAGGCAATTGAGGATTTTGATATAGATATTGATAATTCTTATTTTGTTGGTGATAAATGTTCTGATATAATCTGTGGACAGAGGAAAAACATTAAAAGTGTTCTTTTAATGTCAGGTTATGGAAAAACTGAAATTAATAAATGTAAAGCTGATTTGAGTTTTGAAAATATGCTGGAATTTGCTAGAGAAGTAGAAAGAGGGTTAAAAAGTTAAAGGGTTAAAGAGTTGAGGGTCAAAAATGTTCGGTGAACATTTTTGTTAATAGTAAAGCTCTGACAGATGAAGCGTGACATGTCATGGGATGACATTGGTGACAAAAAAAACAAAGTCACTATGTTACCGGAGAGTCGAAAACTCTTGTCACAAGCAATTTTTCGCAGAATAAATTGCAGTCACATTTACTTAAGCTGTCATCCCGGTATGATTTTGAGCCGGGATCTGATTTTGTTTTTAACGCACTAACAGCTTTAGCTGTGCTAACTGTATTCACTATTCGCAGGTTTTTAAAGATTTAAAAGAAAGGAGTTTTTATGAAATCGGTTGATTTTAATAAAATAGAAAAAATTCTTGAAAATTTTTGTAATAAAACAATATTAGTTTTTGGCGATCTTATGATTGATGAATTTATTTTTACCGATGTAAAAAGGATTTCACCAGAAGCTCCAGTTCCTGTTGCGGAAGTTAAAAGTAAGTTATATAAACTTGGTGGTGCTTCTAATGTTGCTAATAATATTGTTGCATTAGGTGGTAAAGCATATTTATGTGGCGTTACTGGAAATGATGGTTTTGGCAGATTATTTGTTGAAGAAGCTGATAATCTCAATATAAATTCAGATATGGTTATAAAAGATAATTCCAGACCTACTACGGTAAAAACAAGGATTTTAGCTCATAATCAGCAAATTGCTAGAATTGATAATGAAAAAAGAAATTTTATAAATAAGGATATTTGTTCAAAAATAATTGATAATATACAAAAAAACATTGATAAATTTGATGGAGTTATATTTTCTGATTATGCTAAGGGTGTTATGGAAGAGAGCGTTGTTAGAAAGCTTATAAATATATTTAAAGATAAAAAAATTCCTACAGCTTGTGATCCTAAAGTTAATAATATTAATCTTATTAAAGGTATTGATTATATAAAACCTAATATTAGAGAAGCTGGAATTTTGGCAGGTTTGGAAATTGAAACTGAAAAACAGCTTTTTGATATAGGTTATAGACTTCAAAAAGAATTAGAATGTAAAGCTTTAATTATTACAAGAGGTTCTGAGGGTATAACTATATTTAGTGATGATAAAGATTTTACAGTTCCAACTGTTGCAAAAAAAGTTTATGATGTAACAGGTGCTGGTGATACTACAATTGCTGCATTTATGATGTCATTACTTGCTGGCGGTAGTTTAAGAGAATGCACTATTGTTGCAAATACTGCTGCTGGAATAGTTGTTGGTGAAGTCGGTACTGCTGTCACTAATATTATTCAAATAAAAAAATATTTAACTGAAATATTGGAGGAAAAATGAGTTTTTCTAATAAAATACAAAATCTTGTCAAAGTTTTGGATAAACTGATTTTTCTTGAAGATGATATAAATGTTGTTATAGAAAACATTATAAAATGCTATAATAATAATGGTAAGGTTATTGTTTTTGGAAATGGTGGTTCTGCATCAGATGCACTTCATTTTTGTGCTGAATTACAGGGAAGATTTTTTTTAAATAGAAAAAGTCTTAATGCTGTTTGTTTAAATGCAAATGTTTCTACAATGACTGCTGTATCAAATGATTTTGGTTATAATGAGATTTTTAGAAAACCTCTTGAAGGTATGGTTTGTAAAAATGATGTTGTTATTGGTATATCTACAAGTGGAAATTCACAAAATGTTAGTATTGCACTTGATTATGCAAAAAAATCAAATGCTTATTCTGTTGGTTTACTTGGAAAAGATGGTGGAATAATAAAGGATATTGCACATAAATGTCTTATTATGCCTTCTTCTCAAACTCCTGAAATTCAGGAAATGCATATAATGGTAATTCATTATATTTGTCAGATAGTAGAAGAAAAATTGTTTAATGAAAAAATAAAAAGCAATTAGTGTCTACAAAAAAGACAATTAGCGATGCTTCACATCTAATTGAGTTTTCTGATTAAATAAACAAAAATTAATATAATGTCATGCCAAAGGAAGTTTCATATAAAAAAATGTCATCCCTGCATGATTCTGAATTTTTGTCATCCCGGTATGATTCTGAGCCGGGATCTGTTTTTGATTTTTTTATATTATCAATTTTCTTTTAAAATCAAAAGCATATCATTAACAGATTTTACTTTTAATTCGATGTTGAAAAATGTTCACTGAACATTAAAACTTAAAAAAAATTAAATCCTAAAAAAAATTAAATCCTATAATTTTTTTTATTACACTTCAAACTCTAAAATACATCCATGTATTTTTATAAGTTTTTCAAATGTTTCAAAGTTTTATATTTCATTTAACTTTTTATTTTCATAATATCTTTGTTGTTTATATATTGAAAAACTTATATCGAGTTCTCGTAATTGCTGTCAGACATATTTTTTTAATCCTCTTTTAAAATCAAAATCTTTAGTATAATGAAATCAAAGAAAATAATTTATAGAGTAACTCATGAGGCTGTTGCGAAGCATTAAATACAGGATGTATTTAAAAGACGAAATGGGTAGAGAGAAAAATTACATGGAGGTGATTTTTCGAAAGTATTAATGTTCAGCGAACATTATATTACGAAAATTATATTTCTTTGATATATTTATACAATTAAAATCTTCTTGTTAAAAAAATAAAAAGCAATAATACCTTAACACTTATAGGAGCTATGTTTTTACAAGCTTGGTACGGATTATCTGATCCGCAAGCTGAAGAACAAATTAACGATAGGATAAGTTTTAGATTGTTTTTGGATATAAAAAGTGAAGAAGTTATACCTGACGAAACTACAATATGTAAATTTAGAAATAAATTGATAGAAAAAGTACTTATGAAAAAGCTATTTGAAGATATGAAAAGAAAAATATAAAAAAATAGACAAAAAGGACAAAAGATTTCAAAAAATAATAATAAAAAAACTTTCCTCACAAAATAATCAAAAATTTAGTATAATTATTCAGAGGATTCAATTAGGGATTTCATTATATTATAATGAAATCATGTTAATTATGGCTATGCTATGTTAATTAAACAAAATGTTCACTGAACATTTCGTTTAACTGGGAGTTTTTATGGAATATTTTGAAATTGCTGAAAAAATGGAAAAAATTAGAAATAGTGGTAAAAAAATAGTTTTTACCAATGGATGCTTTGATATATTACATGCAGGTCATGTTGATTATCTTAGAAAAGCTTCTGATTTAGGAGATTATTTTGTAATAGGTCTTAACTCAGATACTTCGGTTAAAAAACTTAAAGGAAAGAATAGACCTATAAATAATGAGATTGCAAGAAAACTTGTGCTTGAAGGAATTAAAGGAGTTGATGAGGTTATTTTATTTGATGAAGATACTCCGTATGAACTTATAGATGCAGTTTTTCCGCATATTCTTGTAAAAGGTGGAGATTATACTCCAAAAAACATTGTTGGTAGGGATATTGTTGAAAAATATGGTGGAAGAGTTGAAGTTATTCCTTTTCTTGAAGGCTATTCAACCTCAGATATTATTGCAAAGATAAGAGGTGAAATTTAATGGATTTTAATACCAAAGCTTTAAAAGACAGTTTTCCAGCTTTAAAAAAAAGTCTTTATTTTAATACAGGTTCAGAGGGACTTTTTCCAAGAAATACTTATAAGGTTTTACATAGACATTTAAATAGAGTTTTTAAATATGGTGGTTCTCATCCTGATTATTTCAAATTTATAAATCTTTATAATGAAAAATTAAAACTTATTATCGAGGAAATGGGTGTTAATTATAATGATACAATAAAAGTTGCTTCAATTTCAGAAGGTCTTAATTTTAGTTTTAATATGTTTCCATTTAAAAAAAATGATAAAATACTTCTTTTAAAAAATGAGTTTAAAACTGTTGTGCTTGCAGCAATTTGTTGTGTTAAAAAATATGAATGTGAAATAATTTGGGCTGATAGTATAGAACATGCTCAAAAAATAATAACAGAGCAAAAAATACATGCTTTTGCAGTTTCTCATGTAAGTTATATTGATGGTAAAGTTAATGATATAAAAGGACTTTATTCTTTATGTAAAGAAAAAGATGTATTTTTTATTGTTGATGGAGCTCAATCTATTGGAAATATAACTTGGAATCTTAAAAGTGTTGTTAATTGTTCTGATATGTATGTTTGGACTACTCATAAATGGTTTTTAAGTCCAAGAGGTTTGGCTTTTATAATTCCATCTCAAAATGCATTGCAAAAATGTTCTCCTGTTTGTCTTAATTATTTTGCGACAAAAACTTTTGAAACTCCTGATAATATAAGTTTTACAGGTAATATTAGTGATATGTCTAATCATGCTAATAATTTTAATGGCGAAATAGGTTTTGTACAGACTTATAAATTTATTAAAAAGAAAATAGGTTTTGACAATGCTTTAAAACAGAATAATTCTAATAAAGAATATTTTTTAAAAATGGCAAAAGAAAATAATATTGAAATAAAAAATACAGATTCCTTTTTATTGGCTTTTAAATCTTCTAAATATACTAATGAGCAAATAGTAGATAAATTTTATAGACATGGTATAATCATTCGTACAATTCCTAATACTGAATTTGTTAGAGTTTCTATTCATATTTATATAAATCGTAGTATGATAAATAGCTTTTTCAAAATATGGAAGAAAATACATAAAATTAATTAATAATTAGAGAAGCAGTTGAAAATGTGTGAAGTGGTGAAAGAGTAAAATGGTGAAGTGGGAAGAGATGGAATAATAGAAAAGGAAATTTTTTTAAATCCATTTCGCAATCTCGCTAATTCGCTATTTCGCACAAAAATGTTCAGTTAACATTTTTAATGGAGGTTTTTATGAGGGCTAAAGAATTTACTGGTGGTTATTATCTTGTTTTTGAACCTGGTGACAAGGTTATTGAGAATTTTACAAATTTCTGTATTCAAAAAAATATTAATTCTGGAGTTTTTTCTGGAATAGGAGCTTTTAATTTTGCCTCAATTGGTCATTATAATACTGTTACAAGACGATATACTATAAATGATTTTAATGAAGCACTTGAAGTTCTTAATATAAATGGTAATGTTACATTAAAAGAAAAATTGCCTTTTGTACATATGCATGCTATGCTTTCTGACAAAAACATGAAAGTTATTGGTGGGCATGTTACGGAAGCAGAAGTATCTGTTACTCTGGAAGTTTATCTTAGAGTATTTAATGAAACTCTTGAAAGAAGATTTGACGAAAAACTTGGATTGCATGTAATTAAATAAAAAAACCAAAGGATTTAACCCTATGTCAGAAAAACTTATTTTCAATATTTATTTTACAATTCCTATACTTCTTATTGTATTGCAGATTTTTAGATTTTTAATAATAAAAAATTTTTATATTAAACATATTTTAGATTTTTTTAGTTTTGTACTTATAATAACTTTATGTCATTATCTTAAAATACATTTTATAAATGATAATAATGTATTTAAGGTTTTTGTTGGTGTTCAGATACTTGTTTATGGAATGATTATATATAGGATTCAGGATGAACTTTTATCTAATTATTTTAAAAAATCAAAAAATATAGAAGCAAATAGATTTATAAGAGATTTGGTTAGAATTGTATTTTCAGTTATTTTCATGGTTATTTTTCTTAAATATGTATTTGAATTTAATCTAATGGGACTTCTCACACATTCAGCGATTCTTACTGCTGTATTAGGTCTTGCTCTTCAGGATACAATAGGAAATATAATATCTGGTATAATAATAAATGTTGAAAAACCTTTTAATATTGGTGATTGGCTTGAAATAGATGGTAGAGTAGGACAGGTTTATGAGATAAATTGGAGATATGTTAAAGTAATGACATTTGATAATTATTTTGTTCATATTCCAAATTCTAAAATATCAGGCAATAGTGTTGTAAATATGAGTAAACCTGTTAGATCAGTAACAAAATATATTGATATTGGTGTTAGTTATGCAATACCACCTCTTAAAGTAAAAAAAGCAATAAATGAAGTTCTTGCTAAAAATAATTCTGTATTAAAAAATCCACCTCCTTCTGTTAGATTAAAGCATTATGGAGATTCATCTATAGTTTATTTAATAACTTTTACAGTTCCAGAATTTGCAGTTGGTAGAAATATAATTGATCAGGTTTATTCTGCTATATGGTATCAATTTAAAAAATTTGATATTGAAATACCTTTTCCGATACGGACAGTTATTAACAAAGATGTTGAAAAAGATAATTCTAAAAAAAATGAAGAGTATAAAAAAGCTGTTGAGCTTATTAAACAAGTTGAACTTTTCGATGGAACAAGTATTGACAATTTATATTTATTAATAGAGTTTTCTCATATAGATACTTTTTATAAAGGTGCTGTTATATGCAAAGAAGGAGATATTGGCAGAACTATGTTTTTTATAATAGAAGGGGAAGTTTCAATATTTAAAAATTCAAGTAAAATTGCCCAACTTCATAAGGGAGAATTTTTTGGAGAATTTGGACTTCTTACTGATGAGAAGAGAAATGCAACTGTAAGGGTCGAAAATTCAGCTGTACTTCTTGAAATAGATAGAGAAGGTTTTTCTGTTATATGTGAAAAAGAACCTATTATAATTAGTCAGGTTGAAAAAATATTTGATGAAAGAATTAAAAGTGATAAAAACATTGGAAACACTGAAAAACAAGAAATAATGAAGCAGACACTTTTTAGAAAATTTAAAAAACTGTTTGGAATTAAATAGATATAATAGAATAAAAAAAAAGAGCTCCTAGGAGCTCTTTTTGTAATTGTTAAAAATTAAAAATTATCGCAAAGCATTTCAAAATGTTCTTGTGGATGTATACAAGCTGGGCATTTTTCAATAGCTGTAACGCCTTCATGGACATAACCACAATTTCTGCATTTCCATAAAACCTTTTGATCTTTTTTATAAACAGAACCATTTTCGATATTTGCAGCTAGTTTTGTATATCTTTCTTCATGATGTTTTTCAACTTTCGCAATTGATTTAAAACACTGAGCTATTTCAGGAAAACCTTCTTTTTCAGCTTCCTGTGCAAATGCTGGATAAAGTTCAGTCCATTCTTCGTTTTCGCCACAAGCTGCAGCTTTAAGATTTTCAACAGTGCTGCCAATTTTACCAGCTGGATACATTGCAGTTATTTCAAGATTTTCACCATCTTCTAAATATTTAAAAAATCTTTTTGCATGTTCTTTTTCATTATCAGCTGTTTCTAAAAAAATTCCTTCTATTTGTCTAAAACCTTCTTTTCTTGCAACACTTGCAAAATAAGTATATCTGTTTCTTGCCTGAGATTCACCTGCAAATGCTTTAAGCAGATTTTTTTCTGTATTTGTTCCTTTAACACTTTTCATTAAACTAAATCCTCCGTTATTATTTTATAATACTATGACTTAATTAAACTTCTAATGAAACTAGTTTTGCATTTACTCCAGGAAGATTGTCCAACAAGTTTTTAATCTGTTCGTGCTTTTCTTTTTCACCAACCATTTCAAGAAACAATAGACCATGATCAGAACAATTTGATAAAACGCCTTCATGAAGACCTAATCTTGTTTTTACAAGACAACCCCATTCAGTTAATATTTTTTGTACTTTAACAGCTGAATCTTTTCTTGAATCAATTAATATTAAAATAACATTTTTTTCCATAATTTTTCTCCTTATTCTTTTTCAAAAAGATCTTTACCAACTCCACAAACAGGACAAACCCATTCAGCTGGAACATCTTCCCACTTAGTGTTAGCAGTAACACCATTATCAGGATCTCCTACTGCTGGGTCATAAATGTAACCACAAACTGTGCATACATATTTTTCCATTTTAAAATCCTCCGCTTTTTTTATTAATTGCTTTTTTTTGAATACTGTTTCCATACATCACTTAATATAGCAACATGTTTCATTTCTTCTTTAATTATTTCTTCAATCTTATCTTTACCTAAAGTTTCTGGTACAAGCTGTTTAATACCCATATAATAAAGAACGCTTTCTTTTTCTTTACCTATTGCAAAACGAAAAACATAATCAATATCTGACATATTTCCTATTTCTTTTTCATCCATTTTCCAATTAAATACTATAACATCAGCCATTGATTCAAGATAACGAAGCATTTCATTATCTGAACTTATATTCATATTTGCCCATTCAGCATCGCTAAAAAGATTTTTTAAATCATCAAAAACAACTTCATGAACTTTTTCCATTTTAGCTAAGTCAGAAAGTAAATTTTTAACTTTTTGATTTTCAACTTGTTGTGAAGCTTTTTCATAAAACAAAGCTGCATTTCTTTCCATTTTTTTAGCCATTTCAATTATTTCATAAGCATTATACTTCATTAATCCTCCAGAATTTTTATACTGCTGTTGGTGGAGTAAAAACTCTATTACCCATTTCTTTATCTAGCATAAAAAGATTTCCAGCTTGATTTCCAATCAGATTAAGTTTGTTGATAATATCATTTACTGAATCTTCTTCTTCAACCTGTTCATTAACATACCACTGTAAAAAACTATTAGAAGCATGATCTTTTTCTTTAATAGCAAGATCAACAAGATCATTTATTCTTTTTGTCACATATTCCTCATGCTTTAAAGTTTCCGTAAATACATGCATTGTATCTTTCCATGTATTAACAGGTTTTTCAATCGGTTGAAGTTCAATACTTCCACCTCTTTCTAATATATGATTAAAAAATTTTTCAGCATGAAAAGTTTCTTCTTGATACTGCACATGCATCCAACTTGCAAATCCTGGAAGACCTTTTTGAGCAAAATAAGCTGACATTGAAAGATAAAGATAAGCAGAGAAAAGTTCTGCATTTATTTGATCATTAATTGCTTTTTCCATTTTTTTACTTAACATATTAAGCCTCCGATACCCAAAGTCCGTGAATATTACAATATTCTCTTGCAGTTATTTTAGAAGCTTTAATATTAAAAACAGCTTCAGGTTTTTCACCAGGTTTAAGGTGTTTTCTATAAACTTTATTATCAGCAAGAATTTCAATCCATTCTATATAATGATTATCAAGCATAGGATGTTCAGTGCTACCAACAAATACAGTTACTTGATTGTCTTTTACTGTAATCATAGGAACATGTTTTTCAAGTTTCATTTCAGCTGTTTTTTCTTCCATTTTAATCATAGGAACTTCACAACAAACTAGTTCACCAGGTCCGCCATGAACCATTTCTACGATATTTCCACATTTTTCACATTTGTAAATTTCATTGATCTTAGTCATAACAAATCCTCCATTTTTTTTACTTTTCACCCTTTATAAATGTAGCTGCTTTTTCAGGAGTTTTACCTTTTTTGACTTCGTGATAATAAGCATAAGTCATTGGTTTATCTACTGAAATAACATCCATATTAGTAATTTGACCGATAAAAAGAGTATGAGTTCCAACATCAACACTATTAACAATATCAGCTTCAATAAAACCGCAAACATGTTCAGTTAAATAAGGAATACTATTTTTACCTTTATTGTATTTAACATTTTCAAATTTATCAATTTCGCTTCCGCATCTAAATCCAAAAGGACCAATAAAAGTCATTGGAGCAGATTCAGTAAGTATAGAAACAGTAAATTTACCTGAATCAACCATGAATTTATTAGTTAAATTTTTTTTATTAACAGAAACCGCAATTGTAGCCGGATCAGATGTAATTTGAAAAACAGTGTTTACAATACAACCATTATAATTATTATCTTTGCCTGAGCTTACAATATACAAACCATAATTTAATTTATGAAGAGCTTCGAAATTCATTTTTTCTCCTTGCATTTAGGACATATTCCTCTAAAATATATTTGTGTATCTAAAATATTAAATCCATCATCTTTAACTTTGTCTAAAAAATCATTATTTACAATATCAATATCAAAAATATCATTACACTCAATACATTTAAAATGAGCATGAAGGTCTAATGTAATATCATAATGTAATTCAGAATCCCCAGTGTTTATAGGCTGTACAAGACCATTTAATTCAAATAGTTTTAAAGTATTATAAACAGTAGTTCTTGAAAGAGTTGGAAGTTCTTTAATAATATTTTCATAAATAACTTCAACAGTAGGGTGAATTTTATTTTCAAGCATAAACTTCATTATAGTTATTCTCTGATGTGAAGGTTTAACACCTTTTTCTTCAAGTATTTTTTTAATATTAATCATTTATACCTCTTATCTTACTTATATCAACAATGTAATCATTACAATATTATAATAATACATAAATATTATTTGAAAGTCAAACAAGAAAAAACTATAACAAAGAAATTAGCATGGCTCGTCATTTTATGATTTCGCCATAATTAACGTGATTTTATCACTATTTAGAATGTCAAAATGTTCGGCGAACATTTTGTTTAACATTCGCTAATTGTTTTATATTGTGTTTCTAATTAGCAACTTTGTTACGATGTCACGAAGTTGCTTTAATTGTTTTATTTAAAAATTTCCCCTGCTTCGCTATACCAAAGTACTAAATCCAAATAATCCATTCTTATATTAATTTTATTGCAAAATTTTTCAATTTTTAATTCAATTTCACTATATTTTTTTTTGCTAATAGACTTTGGAATTTCATCAATAATATTAAGTTTAACAAGGTTTTTTAATATATGTCTATCAAGAATTGCAAGGTTTTTTCCAAAACCTATATTTCTCAAAAAATGACTAGCTTCCTTATAACCATAACCTTTAATATTTTCTGCAAGATAGTTTCTTAATTCTCTTTTATCATCAAAACCAAGCAAAGTTTTTTTAATATTAAACAAACCATTATTATCAGTAAAAAAACTCCGAGCAATATAAGCATATTCAGATTTTCTGTTTTTAAATCTAACACTATTAATATAAGGAAGAATATCTTGAGGTTTACCAGTGAAAAGAACATTATTATTTTTCAAGTCACAAACAGCTTCCCAACACTTCCTTGCTTTACTTTGAGGAGTAAAAACACAGAATATAAGTTCAGTAATAATATCTTCCTCAGAACCTAATTTAAAAATATTTTCAAATTCAGAAATTCTATTTATTATATCAGGTTTAATATTATTATATATGTTTTTTATTCTTTCAACTTCAAACTTATTATAGGTCATAGAGTTGCTTTTTTAGCCTGTTCTTTAATTTCGTCAATACTAGGAAGTTCAGGAATATCATAGATTTTAGTCCATTTAACAATTCCTTGTTTATTAATAATAAGACAAGCTCTTTCAGAAAAACCTTCATTACCTCTAAAAATTCCAAGCTTAATTGCAAAACCACCATGAGGCCAAAAATCAGCCAACATTTTTACATTGTTAATATCAATTTGTTTAGCCCAAGAGTTTTTAGAAAAACTAGTATCAATACTAACACCAAAAACCTCATAACCAAGATTTTTAAAATAATCGTAATTTTCTTCAAGCTGTTTCATCTGTTTTTCACATACACCAGTGTAAGCAAGAGGATGAAAACCAAAAATAATCCCTTTGCCAGCCAAAGATTTAGAATCAACAACATTTCCTTTATGATCAGTTAATTTAAAATCAGGTAGTTTATCTCCAACATTAATCATTAACACCTCCATTTTTTATTATAATTACACAATTGTAATTAAAACTTATATATAAATATTACAACAAATAATAATATAATTCAAACTGTTTTTTGAAAACCCTTGGGGTCGGTCCCGAACAGGTTTACAAGATTCTTGGAACCCTAAGTGTTTACAGATTTTTTTGTTAAAGAATAAAAATTTGATAATACTTAAATTAGAAGATAGTTTTAAATTTTTTTTAAAATGTTTGCTTCACAATATTATACATTGTGAAATTATATTTATACAAAAAAAACCGATTATATCAAAGGTTTTTAAAAAATAATTTCCAATTAAGTGTTATAAGTATATATTAAAAATATTTCTTTTGAAAACATTTTAGGGACCGACCCCAAAGGTTTTCATTGGAATAATATTTGCATATAATATCTATAAAATATATTATAATTATTCGGAGGATTTATGAAAAAAGTAGTATTACTAATGACATTAATATTAATCTTAAATATATCAATATTTCCAAATCCATTACTTAAAAAACACTATTCAGAATTTAAAGATTCACTTAATAGCTTAAAAAATAAAGATTTCAATCAAGCTTTATCAAAAATCGATAATGCTATAATAACAGCAGAAAAACAAAATCTTGTTGATTCTGATATATTGCGATATAACCGAGGTATTTATAATATCATGGCTGGCAAACCTGATAATGCTATAATAGATTTTGAAGATGCTCTTAAGAATCCTGTTTATGATAATAATGCAAAATCAAAGATATATTATAATCTTGGTAATTCTTATTTATCAAAAAGTGATTTTAAAAAAGCATTAAATAGTTATATAGAAAGTTATAAAATAAACCCTAATAACGATGATCTTTTAAAAAATATGAATTATGCTGTAAAAATGTTGAAAAATCCACAGTCTCAAAATGAGAATGGGGAAAATGACGAAAATAAACATAAAGATCAAAAAGACGAAAACAAAGAAAATTCTCAAAAAAACTCAAATGAAGAAAAAAATAAAGATGAAGAAGAAAAATACGAGCAAAATCAAGAAGGTTCAGAAGAGCCGAAAGATGAAGAAAATCAATCACAACAAGGTGATGAAAGTAAAGATGAACCAAAAGAAAATCATAGTGTAAATGAAGTTATTCAACTTGGAAATGATCAAGAAAAAGAAGCTATAAAACAATATATTTTAAAAGAACTTGATTATAAAGAGGAACATAATGAAAAAGATTGGTAAATATTTATTTCTTACATTTATTTTATTATTTTGTATTAATGTATTTTCTTTGGAAGTTACTTTGTTTGCAGATAAAACGGAAGTTTTTAAAGGTGAAAATTTTAGATTTACTGTAAATATAGAAGATCATGGTAGAAGTAGTGTAAAACCTGTTTTTGAAGAGCTGACAAATGTAAGAGTTTTGAGTCAAGGAACAAGTTATAATACTACAATAGTTAATTTTAAATCATCAGTTAATTATCAATTTGTATATCAGGCTGTTAGCACTTCTACAGGTGAAATAATAATAGGACCAGCAACTATTGAAGTTGATGGTAAAAAATATTCTACTAAAAAACTTGTATTAAAATGCGTGGATAGAGCCAAAAGTCCGTCAAGTGATAGTGATTTTATTGTAATGCAAGAAACTGATAAAAAAGAATATTTTATTGGTGAGGAAATTAAATATACAATTTTATTTGCAACTTCCTTAAATAGAGTTAGAAATTTTAGAATGACTGAATCTGAACTATTCAAAGATTTTGTAACAGGTAAAAGTAATGATAAACAAGGTGAAAAAATAATAAATGGTAAAAGATACACAGTTTTACAAATTGATAAAACTTTTTTCCCGCTCAAAACTGGAGATTATAACATAGATGATCTATTAATAAGTGTTGATGTAGCTAGCTCTACTAAAAGAAGAAGTAGTTTTGATAATTCTTTTTTTGAAGATAGTTTTACAGATGATTTTTTCTCAGCATTTTCATCAAGCTGGCAAACTAAGACAATAAGCCCTGATAATATTTCATTTAAGGTAAAACAGCTTCCAAAAACACCTTCAAATTTTAGCGATGGAGTTGGTGAATTTAATATTATAGCTAAATTGGAAGAAGGGAAAAGAAAGCAGGGAGAACCTTTTCAGGTAAAATACATTATATATGGTAAAGGTAATTTATCTAAAATAAAAAGACCAATAATACATTCAAATGATAACTTTAGCGTAAGTTATTCGGGAGAAGAGTTTAGTGATAGTGAAAATAAAAATTCAGGTGAAAAAATATTTAGTTATATATTAATTCCTGAACAATATGGAGATATTTTAATTCCAGAAGGAAGTATTACTTATTTTGATATTGAAAAATCTGAGTATATAACCAAAAAAACTGATAAAATAAAAATCAATATACAAAAAAATGATGATTATAAAGGTGTAATTGTAAGTACTGAAGATTATACAAATTCAGAAGGTGATATTATTCATTATAAAAATTCTGCAACTGGCAAAGATATTGAATATATTAGCATGAAAAATAATTTCTCTTATAATTCACATTATATAAGGAAGTTCTTATTACTTATTAATTACATTGTAATTTTTTTGATTTTAATTAAATTTATGTTTAAATTGATTTTTTCTAAAATGGGTAATAAAAAGAGAGTTGTTACAAATACAATTAATTCACTCAAAAATTCTTTGGATAAAGGTGATTTTTTATTTGTATTTAATAATATTTACTGGAAAACATTATGTTCTGTATTAAAAATCAAAAACGAGAATGCTCCATTGTTGATAATTGAAAAGATTGAAAAGATTTTTCCAGATGATGATAATAATAAAAGACTTTTGAAATTAAATGAAGAGATAAATTTTGCTGCTTATTCAGGAAAAGCAAAACAAGATATAATTTTATTATTCAATGAAGCAAAAGAACTTCTATATTATTATGCAGGCAAGAAAGGAGATAAAATATGAAAAAAACAATAAGTATATTTTTTATAATAATATTATCTGTTTTTTCATTTTGTGATTTTGATAAAGGAATTGATTTTTATAAAAATGCTGATTATGAAAATTCAATAATTGAATTTGAAAAAGTTAATATAAAAACAGATAACATTTACTATAATATTGGCAATGCACATTTTCGACTTGGAAATACTACTAAAGCATTAAAAAACTATATTAATGCTTTTTATAAAAACCCTGGAATGAAAGATAATTTAAAAAATATCAAATTTATAGATAATACATTTAATCCAATTATTTCCTATTTATTTCCATTCAATATGGATATTTTATTTATTTTATTATATTTGAGTATTTTGAATGTTATTGTTTCTTTATATTTTAAAAATTATATGTTGCAAAATAAAAAAGTTTTACTTTATATTGGAAATATTATTGCATTTACATTGATAATTTACTGTTTTTCTATATTAATAATACATTCAAATCTAAACATAGCAATAAGTAATTCTGATATCAAAGGTTATAGTTCTCCTAGTGATAAAGGTAAGGGTATAGCACAGTTTTCTGTAAATACAATTCTTTATATTGAAGAGTATGGGACTAATTATTTAAAAGTTAAGGATTCTTCTGGGGTATCAGGTTGGGTTAATAAAGATAAAGTTGTAATTGTTGAAAACAATTAGTGATTAGTAAAAGCAAGAAGTAATTAGTGGAACAAGTTGCTAATTGAAAATTCCACATTCGCTATTAAAAAATGTTCATTTAACATTTTTTATTCCCAAATTTTTCAAAAATTTAGTATAATTGGTTCAATTATTAAAATTACTACACAAAGGCTGGAGGGTGAATGAGAAAAAAGACTATTCAGACAATTATTTATACAAATAACAAAAAAAAGATAGAAAATATGGGAAATGTATCAAAATGGTTTGGTATAAACACTTTTAATGAAGAAGTGATGAAATCAAAACTCTCTAAAAGTATGTATAGTAAAATGAAAAAAGTAATGGAAGGCAAGGAAAATCTTACTGTTGATGTAGCTAATGAAGTAGCGCATGGTATGAAAGAATGGGCGCTGGAAAACGGAGCAACACATTTTGCACATTGGTTTTTACCACTTACCGGTTCAACAGCAGAAAAACACGATTCATTCCTAACTTATGATGAAAATAGAAAAATGGTTGAAAGATTTTCAGGAAAAGAACTTGTTCGACAAGAACCAGATGCTTCAAGTTTTCCAAGCGGAGGATTAAGAGCTACTTTTGAAGCAAGAGGTTATACAGCTTGGGATCCAACAAGTCCAGCATTTTTAATTGAGGATAAATCTGGTAAAACTTTGTGCATTCCATCGATATTTATATCATATAATGGTTATTCCCTAGATCAGAAATCTCCACTGTTAAAATCAGTTGATGTAATTGAAAATTCAGTAAGAAAATTTTTAGATGTATTTGGAATTGAACCTAAAAAAGTTCTTTCTTATGCAGGAGTTGAACAAGAGTTTTTTCTTGTAGATAGTTTGCTTGCGTCTTTAAGACCTGATCTTACAATATGTGGCAGAACACTTATTGGAGCAAAACCAGCAAAAGGTCAAGAAATGGATGATCAATATTTTGGTTCTATAAAAGAAAGATTTATCGAATATATGCGTGATGTTGAGCATGAATTATATAAACTTGGCATTCCATTACATACAAGACATAATGAAGTTGCACCGCATCAATTTGAATTTGCACCAATATTTGAAGATGTCAATTTAGCATGCGACCATAATCAGCTTTTAATGGAAGTATTAAGGAAAAAAGCAAAAGATCATAATTTATTTGTATCTTTACATGAAAAACCATTTGCAGGAATAAATGGAAGTGGAAAGCATGTTAATTGGAATATTTCTGCCGACTCGCTTAATATGTTAGATCCAGGAGATAATCCACATGAAAACATGATATTTTTATTTTTTCTAACAGCAGTGCTTAGAGGAGTTTATGAACATAATGATTTATTAAGAGCATCAGTTGCATCATGTTCAAATGATCATAGATTAGGTGGACACGAAGCACCGCCAGCAATAATGTCTGTTTTTGTAGGTAAACATCTAACAGATGTAATACAAAAAATAATTAACAATGAATTCAATGAAGTAAATGTAAAAGAACTTATAAATACAGGAATATCAAAAATACCAAAAATAACAAAAGATACAACAGACCGTAATAGAACATCACCATTTGCATTTACCGGAAATAAATTTGAATTTCGAGCGGTAGGCTCAAAGCAATCAATATCAATTCCAATAACTATATTAAATGTAATTACAGCAGATTCACTTGATTATATGCGTAATATTCTAATTGAAGAAATGAAAGATTCTGATAACGATATTTTAAAAAGCATTTATAATGTAGTAAGAAAAGTTTTAAAACAAGCATCAGATATACTCTTTGAAGGTGATAATTATTCAGAAGAATGGAGAATTGAAGCAGAAAAACGAGGATTATATAATTTAAAAAAATCAGATGAAGCATTAAAAAGATTCACAGATGATAAAAAAATCGAACTTTTAACCAAAAACAATGTTTTCAGCAAAGAAGAATTACATGCAAGATATGAAGTTGAAATTGAAAGATATTGCAAAGAAATGCTTATAGAAGCAAGACTTATAAGAGATATGGCACAAACAATTGTTTTACCAGCATTATTAGAACATCAAAAATTAATATTAGAAAACTTAAAATTAATAAAAGAATTATGTCAAAATCAAAATATTGAATTTTTAAATTTAGAAAGTACAAATTTAATAAAAAAAGTTGATAAAATATTGTTAAATATATCAAAAATTGATGAAGTGATAAGAGAAAGTGAATGTGAAACTAATATAGAAAACTGTGCTTGTATATGTTCTCAAAACTTAAATGAAAATATAAATAATCTAAGGGAAGTTTGTGATGATATTGAAAAAAATATATCAGATAAATTGTGGACATTACCAAAATATTCAGAATTACTTTTTGTAGATTGATTAGAAAAGCAATTGAGTCCTCTGATTAAACAGCACAACTTATAAAAGCAAAAAATTCTAAACAAGTTATACATGGTTTTTAAGAGCTTTCTTGCTTTTTTTAGACAATATCTTTTACTTAGACAATATCTGCTTTTATGGTCTGTGGTATTAAAAAAAATTGACTTTTTCTATTTATTAATACAATATTAATGAAACTGGTTAAGAAATCATAAATTCCTAAAGTTTTTATTGTTAAATTCCGATATTGGAATATAGAATAATAATTTATGAGAGGGACTTATGAATATTGACTTTTCCAGCCTTCAAAACAACGATATCACAAAAATGGATAATCTTAAAGATAGGTTTACTAGAGATAATAGTGATGAAAAATTAAAAAAATCCTGTCAGGATTTTGAATCTATTTTTGTTAATCAGTTGATGAAGTCCATGCGAAGTACTGTTCAAAAGACAGGCTTTATAAGTGGTGGAAGAGGAGAAGAAATTTTCCAGTCTATGTTAGATGAAGAATACTCTAACGAAATATCAAAAAGCGGGAAAATGGGACTAGCTGAAATAATGTTCAAGGAACTTTCTAAGAAGTTGTAGTTTTCCCTTCGTTATCAGAGAGGTTTTATGTGGTATGAATTTATACTATCTTCAATTAGTGTAATATGTGCTGGTTTCTATTTAACAAAATATGGTGATGAGATTAGTGAAAAGAGTGGAATAAGTGGTGGATTTATTGGTTTTTTTCTTTTAGCACTTGCAACATCTCTTCCTGAACTTATAACATCAATATCGGCTGTGGTTTTTCAAAATGCTCCTGAACTTGCTTTTGGTAATATTTTTGGTAGTAATCTTTTTAACATTACAATTCTTGTGATTGTGGATTATCTTTCAAAAAATGGTGTTTTTGTTAAAGCTGGCAGAGAAAACCTTGTTTCGATTGCATATATTATAATAATTTCACTTTTGGCTATAATTCCGGTTATTTTATATATAAATTTTGGAATTGGATTTTTTAAACAACTTCCAATTAATATTGAATCAATTTTTATACTGTTCTTTTATTTGTTTATATTAATGACTTTTAAACAGTCTTCAGAAGATGTTCCGGTCGAAAAAGTTAAGAGTGGAGAAAAACTTCTTCCTGTTTATGCTAAATTTACTTTATCTGCACTTGTTATTGTGTTTGCTGGGTTCTTTTTAACTAAAAGTGTTGATAGCATTGCAATTACTTATAATCTTGGTAAAACTTTTGCTGGTTCTATGTTTCTTGCATTTGTAACTTCATTACCTGAGGCTACTGTTAGTATTTCAGCTGTGAGAATTGGTGCTATAGAAATGGCTGTTGGTAATGTTCTTGGTAGTAATGTTTTTAATGTTCTTATAGTATTTTTTGCTGATATTTTTTCAAAAAGACAAATTCTTTATTTACAAGAATTGAAAAGTTCTATTGTTACAGGTTTATTTAGTATTTTAATTGCTGGTGTTTGCCTTTATGGTATTATCAAAAAATCAGGTAAAAGTAAGTTTTTATTTAATAAATTAAGTGGTCCATCAATTTTTATACTTATTATATATGCTTTGGGTATGTATTTTACTTATATTGTAAAGTGATTTATGTAAAAATCGTATTTATAACCAAGTTTATTTATATTTTCAAACGATTCAGATTTTCAAAATAATTAAGTATCAAGGAGATTCAACAAAAATATGAAAAGTTATGCAGAATTAAAGGAAACGCCTAAAAAGGACTTAGCTGTCCTAGGCAGAAAGTTGAAATTGAAAAAAGAAGGTAAGGATGATAGTGAATATTTATGTGCTATTCTTATGACCCTTGCAGAAAACGAAGAAATTCCAATGGCTAGGGGAGTTTTAGAAATATTACCTGATGGTTATGGATTTTTAAGGTCTAACACATTTACTCAGAGTAAGGAAGATGTATATGTTTCACCAGTTCAGATAAGAAGATTTAATCTTCAGACAGGTGATGATATTATTGGTCAGGTGAGATTGCCTGATGATCCTGATAAATATAGAGCACTTATAAAAATTGAGACTGTAAATTATCTAACTGTTGAAGAAAACAGAAAAAGAGTTGTTTTTGACAAGCTTATTCCGATTTTCCCTGATGAAATGATTCCGCTAGAATACAAAGGCGGTCCACTTTCACCAAGAGTTATTGATATTGTAGCTCCGATTGGAAAAGGTCAGCGTGGACTTATTGTTGCTCCACCAAAAGCTGGAAAAACTACTCTTTTGAAACAAATTGCTAATTCAATAAGTAAGAATTTTCCTGAAGCTACTTTGATAATTCTTTTAATTGATGAAAGACCTGAAGAAGTTACTGATATTCAGAGATCAACAAAAGCTGAAGTTGTTGCTTCTACATTTGATGAACCGATTACTAAACATATTCAAGTTTCAGAAATTGTACTTGAAAGAGCTAAACGACTTGTTGAGCAGGGCAAAGATGTTGTTGTTTTACTTGATAGTATTACAAGACTTGCTCGTGCATACAACCTTGCACTTCCAACGACTGGACAAACTCTTTCTGGTGGTGTAAATCCTTCTGCCTTATACAAACCTAAAAGATTTTTTGGTGCTGCAAGAAATATTGAAAACGGTGGTTCGCTTACGATTTTGGCGACTGCTCTTGTTGATACAGGTTCAAAAATGGATGATGTTATTTTTGAAGAATTTAAAGGAACTGGAAACTGTGAGCTTGTTCTTGATAGAAAACTTTTTGATAAGAGAATATTCCCAGCGATTGATATTAAAAGATCTGGAACACGAAAAGAAGAACTTTTACTTGAAAAAGAAGTTTTGACTAGAATTTGGACTTTAAGAAAAGTTCTTGAACCGTTAAGTCCAGCGGAAGCTATGGAACTTTTAAATAAAAAACTTCATAATACAAAAGATAATATTGAATTTCTTCTTTCAATAAATAAGTATGAAGAAATGGATTAAAAATGAAAAAACACCCGTTTACATGGGATAATTTAATACCTATAATCGGGATTGTATTTTTGGGACAATTGTTTAGTATTGCTTTAATTTCATTAGATACATCCCGGTTGTCAATAAGAGTTTTTAGCCGGGATTTTTCTATTTCTAGTATAAAAAAAAGTGAGTTATTTCTAAAAAATAACATTCAAATTGCAGGCAATGAGAAGCTTAAATCGCTTCTGGCTGATGAAATTAATAATATATTAATACCAAGAGAAATTGTTAGTTTCCAAAAAGGTATAAATATTGAAGAGTATAAAGTTAAAGCTGGAGATAGTTTGTGGACGATTTCTAGGAAATTTAAAGTCAGTGCTGCTGAAATATTAAAAGTTAATGTTCTTCAAACTGAGATTTTATATAAAAATCAAGTTATTAATATTCCGATTTACACAGGTAAAATAGAATTACCTGATTTTAATAAGAATTTTATATGGCCTGTAAATGGGATTATTTCTTCATCTTATGGTTATAGAAAACATCCTATAAGCGGTAAAGCAGATTTTCATGATGGAATTGACATTATAGCAGATAAATATACTCCTATTAAAGCTGTTGAATCTGGAGTTGTAACTTTCGCTGGTTACAGAAATATTGCTGGGAAAACTGTAATTATTGAACATCTTGATGGATTTACAACTTTTTATGCTCATTGTGATTCTATAAATGTTGATAAAGATCAGATTGTTCACAGAGGAGAGACTATTGCTAAAGTTGGTAAAACTGGTTATAGTACTGGTTATCACCTTCATTTTGGCATGAAACTATATGATACTTCTGTAAATCCTATAAAATATCTAAAAAGTATTATTTATTGATTGATAAAAAAAAGAGCCCTTTTCAGGGCTCTATAGTGTAATAAAAATTTTTAATAATTGATATAACCATCTTTTCTTTGTGAAGAATAAAGACGATTCAAAACTTTATCCCAACCTGTTTCAATTGAAAAGTCAAGTTCAGCATATTTTGAAGATATAAGTTGTGAATACACTTTTTCAAGTTTTTCACTTTCAGGAAACATAAATATTGAAGTTACACCACCTGAAGTAATTCCACCAAAATCATATCCACTTGTATATTTATCAACACAAGCTCTATCAAGCGTTGCTCTAACATTTTGTGATAATTCTTTAAGAGTTTCCATTGTAGCACCGTTTATATTATTATCATTGTATAAACTAATATTTCTCATAAACATGCCTAAATCCATATATTCATAATCTTCTTCTTCATTCTGTTCATTATACATTCCAGCAAAAAGACCACCGAATTTTACAGATTGAGCTCTTGCAGAAAAAAGCATATTTCTAAAGGAACTACCAGTTCTAGGATTAGCAAGATTACGATTTATTATATAAGTAAATTCTTTCATAGGTTCAACAGCTCTTCTAAGCATTCTCAAGTCAAGACATTGAGCAGAAAAAGCAAAACCTTCTCCAACACTTTCAATTATCTTTACATTAGTGTTTTTTACAGAAGTAAACATATTTTTTGCCATTTCTCTTGAAGATATAGGAGTGTCTGAATCTTTAACAGCTCTAAGAACAGTTGCATCAAGTCCAATATTGTTAACACCGAGAATTGAAGTCATAATACCCTGTGCAACACCAAGTTGTGAAGTTTGAGTTGTTACAAAATAATCAAAGTGTTTTGAAAACTCATAAGCTGTTTCAAGTTGATTCATAAGACAGCTTCTAAAAGCTAAAACATCAATTCTTTTACCTCTAAGAACTCTATCAAACACTGATGATGCTTCTTTTAATGTAAGCGAATCATCTTGAGTATGATCATAAGCAAAAGATCTTGTGCTTGGATACATTTCTGTTGGATAAAGATCTTTTGTTTTTAAAAGTTTTGAAGTATTAACATCGCTAAAAGCAGGATCTCTTGTTGCAGCAATATTTCTAAGTCCATCTGTTATAGCACCTGGACCAGCCAGAGAAATCCAACCTGTTCCATGACCGAGTACATAAAGCATTGTTTTTTCAGATTTATAAGACATACCCCATTTTAAAAAATCTTCAAAAGTTTTTGGGTCGCCCATGTTGAAATTAGAAAATTCACCTCTTACATGAAGTTCATTTTTTTTGATAAAATATCTTTTTGATTTGATATACTTTGCATTTCTAAAATCAATTTGTGCGACAAGATGTATTTTATCATTTGCATTACCAATATTAACCATTTCAACAAGTTCTTGTAAAAGAGCTTTTTCAAGTTGTGGTTCAATATCACAAGAACCATATATCATTATTGTCCAGTCTTTTTTGTAACTTTCAGATGGAAGTCTTTCACTGTTTTGTTCTATTCTGTTAATTACCTTTTGTGGATCTTTATCTAATTCAGCGATAACTTCTTTAATATCGCAACCTGAAACCAAAAAAGCTAGGATGAAAATAGATAAAAGCATAAATATTTTTGTTTTTTTCATTAAACCCTCCATTTATTTATAAATAAATACTCTTATAATATTAAACCACTTTTTTATTAATAAAGAAAGTTACATATTGTAACATTTTAATAATTCTGCTAAATTGTTAACAAGTTAAGATATAGAGGAATTATAAAGACCGTATAGAAGAAGTATAATTGCGGTATTGTTTTATTTTTTTATACTCACAATCTTTCATACCGTTTTTGTACATATATACTTAAAGGAATTTATACATGAAAACATTGAATTTTCTCTGTCTTGGAGATGTAATTGGAAGAACAGGCAGAAAACTTCTTAATAAAGAACTTCTTAGTCTTAGAAATGAAAAAAAAATCGATATTATAATTGCTAATGGTGAAAATTCGGCTGGCGGACTTGGAATTAATGAAAAAACATATAATCAACTTTTAAATGCTGGAGTTGATATTGTAACTTTGGGTAATCATCTTTGGGATAAAAAAGGTATATATGACATTATTGAAGAAAAAAAGCTAATTAGACCACTTAATTATCCTTATAAAACAGCTCCAGGAAAAGGTGTAAGAATATATCAGAATCTTTATGTTGATTTTGCTGTAATATCACTTCTTGGCAGAGTATATATGCCAAGAGTTCCATCTCCGTTTGAGCATATAACACCGGTTTTAGAAGATTTGAAAAATAAAGGTATTAAAATTATATTAATTGATTTTCATGCAGAAGCTACTTCAGAAAAAAAAGCAATGGGATTTCATGTTGATGGTCAAGTATCTGCAATATTTGGAACTCATACACATGTTCAGACAAATGATGATTATATTCTTGAAGGTGGAACTGGTTATATAACTGATATTGGCATGTGTGGTGATAGAGATAGTGTTATTGGAACTGATAAAAAAATAATATTACAAAAATTTTTAGATTCAATGCCAAAAAGATTTGAAGTATCTGCAAACGAGCCAATGATAAACGGTATAATCTTTTCAATTAATCCTCAAACTGGGAAATGCGTCAAAACAGAAAAAATCAATAGAGTTTATAGAAGGTCAGATTGAGGGTTTAAAAAGAAAATATGGAGATGATCTTGATAAAAATTCTCATGGGGAAAGTTTTTTGAAATTTTTAAGTTCAAGGTTAGTATCAAATGGAATATATATATTAGATGAACCTGAAGCTCCTTTATCACCTTTAAGACAAATGACTTTAATTTCTATTATAAATGAAATGAAATCTAAGAATTGTCAGTTTTTTATAGCGACTCATTCTCCGATTCTTATGGCGATTCCGGGAGCTCAGATTTTTTATATTGATCATTCTTGCATTAGAGAAACTTTATACGAAGATGTAGAACATGTTAAAATAACAAAAGATTTTCTTAATAATCCTGATTTTTTTTAAGACATCTCTGAGTTTCTCTTTTAAAAAAATTGTGTTTTTTATTGATTTATTGTAAAATGTTTCCATGTTCTATAAAGATGAAGATTTGAAATTTTTGAAGCCATCTCCTGAAATGAGAGAGCTTATGATTCTTTCTCAATTTGAAAAGAAAACTTCTATTAGTCAATCCACAATTGCTAAATATCTTGGTATTTCTGTTGCTATGATTAATAAATATATATCAAGATTTGCTGATGAAGAAATTATCCTTATAGAAGGTGATACAAATAGAAATACTGAATATCTTCTTACTGTTAAAGGTTATGAAAGACTTCGTTTTTTATTGAATTCTTATATGATTGAAACTGTTAGACTATATAAAGATGCAAAAAAAGAATTTGTTCATAAATTTGAGTCTTTGATTAAAAGAAATATTTCAAAAGTTATTTTTTATGGTGCTGGAGAAACTGCTGAAATTGCTATGACTGTTGCTTTGGAAATTGGATTAAGGGTTGTAGCTGTTATTGATCAGGAAAAAAACAAACAAGGTAAAACTGTAAATGGTGTTCTTGTTGTATCTCCAGCTATGCTTAATAGTATTGATTTTGAAGCGATAATCATTAGTTCTTACGGTTTTGTTGATGAAATCTATGAAAAAGTTAAAAAATACGAAAGAGAAAACAAGATTATAATAAAATTGTAATGAAATTATTATTTCATTAAATTATCATTTCGGAGCTTCTTTTGAAAAATAAACTTTTCTGGATTATATTTTCAATTGCTATTCTCATTCGACTTTTAGCATTAAACATTTCCTTAAATGATTATTTAGATTGGGATGAGATTAATTCTGTTAAATGGAATCTTGAATGTAATAATTCATTAGAACTTATTAAATGGATTTCTAATAATGATCCTCATCCGCCATTATTTCATTTAATAATGCGGTTTTTCATGAATATTTTTGGAAAAACTGATATTACTTATAAACTTGTACTTTTTCTTTTTTCAATTCTTAATTGTTTTTTGAGTTATTTACTCGCTAAAAGGCTGGGATTTAATAGATTTTACTCTTTAGGTTTTATGCTTTTGTTTTCTTTAAGTCCTTATGAGGTTTTTGATGTAAAAAGAGTTTATAATTCATTTTTGTTTTTTTCAATGCTTAATATTATTCTTTTTTATGATTTTTTAAATGGTAAAAGAAAAATTTTATATATTATATCAAGTGTTATTTTGTTTTATTATCATTTTTTTGCAATATTTCTTGTTTTACCTCAGATTATAATTGTTTTTTATAGGCATAGAGAAAAATTGATTTACTCTTTAATTTCAGTTTTTATATTTTTACCATATTTATTTTTAGCAAAAACATCTCCGCTATATTTTTTTTTAAAAAAAGATTCTCATAGCAATATATCATGGATAAATCCTTATGGATTGGGTTTTTTTCGTGAAATGTTTCACAAATACACTGGCGAAGTATTTTATTTAGATGAATCTATTTTATTAATTGAATTTTTGATTATTGTTTTAATTGGAATTTTTTCTATTAAAATTATCGCAAAAGATTTAAAACAAAAAAACGAGATTGTATCTGTTTATTTTATATCATTTCTCTTATTGTTTGGAATTGGGTTTATTTATCAAATATTATTTAAGCAAGGAATTATTGAATGGAATCATATTTCTTATTTATTTCCTTTATTTATATTTTGTATTATTAAAATTTATGATAAAAAATGGTTTTATTTAATTATAGTTTTTTTATTTACTTTTTCACTTATTATTCAATTTAAAGATTATGAATATTCTGAGATTAAAGATTTGAAAAGAATTATCAAAGAGGAAACTCCTCAAAATATATATTTTTTTCCTCAATATTACCTTAATAATATTCCATATTATTTAAAAAATTGTAAAGCTAGAATTTATTTTTTAAAAGAAAATACAGGGTTTTATCCAAAAGAAAATTCGATTTTATTGTTAAGAAATCTTGGTGATAATTCAAATGAAAATATTAAAACAATTGAATTTCATAATTATATGGATGAAAATTTTAATGTTAAAACTTTTAAAGTTAATAAAAAATTTGTGATTTATATATTTGATTGAAGATAGTAAGAAGAAATTAGCGTCTGTAAACAGACTAATTAGAAAAAAACAAGGACTAATTAGGTTAAGGCTGTTGAAAAAGTCATGTTTTCTTTTTTTAAACTTAACTTTAAAAATAAACAGCATGGTCAGGCCGACCTATGTAAGCTAAATTTAGAGTTCGGCACAGACCCTATTTTGTATCAATCTTTGATTTTTGTAGTTTTTCAACAGCCTTGGTTGCTTTAGCAACCGTTAATTTTTATTCACTACTTCACACAAAAATGTTCACTGAACATTTTGATTCGCCATTTCGCAGGTTTAATTTTTAAATGTTTTTATAATCCTCTTGTCTATTCTCTACATGTGTTGTAGTATTTAATAAATTATCTTTTGTTTTAAGTTCAAGGGAGGTTATATGAAAAAAAAAGTTCTGCTTATTCTTACAGGTGGTACTATAACAATGCATAAAAGAGCAGATAATTCCCTTGATGTTCAGGAAGGTATGCCAAATGAACTTAAATCTATTTTAAATAATATCAAAGATAGGATTTCTGTTGATGTTGAATCACTTTATAATATTGATAGCACTGATGTTACTATAGAATGTTGGAAAAAAATTGCTTTATGTATTTATGAAAATTATGAATCTTATGATGGATTTGTTGTAAGTCATGGAACTGATACTATGGCGTTTAGTGCTTCCGCAGTATCGTTTATTCTTAGAAATATTGCAAAACCAGTTGTTTTTACAGGAGCTCAATTACCATTATCAAATGTTTATACAGATGGAACAAATAATATTATAAATTCGCTACTTCTTGCTTCAGATTATGATATTGCTGAAGTTGTAATACTTTTTGGAGAAAAGATTATAAGAGCAACTCGTGCTAGAAAAGTTTCTGCTTTTGATCTTAAAGCTTTTGAGTCAATTAATTCAGAACCACTTGGTTCTATTGGACTTTCTTTTAAAATTTCTGACAATGCTAAGGGAAGAAGAAAACAGACTCGTATAAAATATGAAGATAATTTTGATGAAAATATTATCTTTGTAAAAATGATACCTGGATTAAAACCAGAAGTTTTGAGAGATATGTGTAAAAATAAAAGTGGTATTATTTTGCAAGGTTTTGGTGCAGGAAATATTCCTACAAGATTTTTTGATGTAATAAAGGAATTTTCTGAAAATAATATTCCAGTTGTTGTTACTACTCAATGTATGGTTGGAAAAATTGAGCTTGAACTATATAAAGTTGGAAAAAAATTATCGAGTTTTAGAGTGATATCAGCTTATGATATGACTCCTGAAGCTGCTACGGTCAAACTTATGTGGGCTCTTGGCAAAACAAAAGAAATATCAAAGATAAAAGAATATTTTGACAGAGATTTAGTAGGAGAGCTTAGTTAGTTAGTATAGAATAAAACGGGCGAAGGAGTGAGTAGTGAAATGGTGAGATAGTAAAAGTCCTAAACCTACTCCACGCAAAAAATTTTCACTAAACATTTTTATTCGCTATTTCACAGGTTTAATTTTTATTCTATATCTTTATCTGCTTCATAAACTGGTGTTTCCGGCATTATAATTTCTTCAATCCACTGAACTTCAGCTGATTTTTTTGGAGTTGTCATTTTATAATTAAATTGTGGATAACCAAAAGTAGTTATAGCATATAATTTTTGTTCTTTATCTATTGGAAGAAGATCTATGAATTTTTTTTGTGTAAGATCAGCAAATCCTATAACACAGCTTCCAATTCCTAATGAATGGGCTTTTAACATTGAATAATGCTGACAAGCTACAGAATCATCTTTTGACATTTGATTATTAGCAGGTCCATAAGCGAATATTACGCATGGAGCCCCTTTGAATATAGGGCTTTCGCCTTTATTTCTAAAACTCCAAACCATACCTTTCATTGCTGGTATATATGTTTTTGATAATTTTCGCACTGTTTTAGAAAAGAAGGAAAGAGTGCCTATTACTAAAGGATGAGCGAATTTTAATACAAATTCAAAATAATGTATTATTTTTTCTTCTATTTCGCGGATTTTATCAGGATCTGTCATTACAATAAAATTTCTTGCTCTTTTGTTAGTTGCACTTGGTGCATAAAATGAAGCATGTAGTATTTTTTGTATTGTTTCTTTGTCAATTGGTTGATTTGTGAAATTTCTAACTGATCTTTTGGATGATAAAAATTCTTCTATTAATTTTTCATCGTATTTATAATTTTCAATTTTTCTAAATTCACCATCGATTCTATTATGAGAAATGGCTGATTGAGGGCATACTGCAACGCAATGTCCACAATCTATACATGCTCGAGTGTTAATAGCTTTAATATTTGTACCTGGTTTTCTCTGATGAAATATTCTTGATACACAGGCTTTTACGCATATTCCGCATTTAATACATAAATCTTGGTTAATTTGTATAAGTTTCATAAAATCTCCATTTTCATATTCCAATAATGTAATATTTAAACTTCAATTTATGATGATACGATTTATATATATTTTTTTCAAGTTTTATTTATTTAACCACTGCTTCACAATTTTTTGATTTTACTATATAATAGCTAATATGAATATTTACGAATTTTTTGGAAAAGAATATCTTGAAGAACTTGATTTTAATGATATGGAAAGTATGATTGAAAACAGGGTAAGTGAATCTCTCTATCTTGATTATAAGAGAGAAATGTGGGGAACTCTTGAAAGTTCTAATAAAGAAATTACAAAAGATGTAACTAGTTTTGCTAATGCTTATGGTGGATTTATACTTATTGGTATTGAAGAGGATAATGATGGTAATCCAAAGAAAATAATTGGTGTTGAGGAAGTTGATAAAAATATTTTAAGAATTAGACAAGTATGTCAGGCTAATATTCAGCCACTTATATCAGGTATGAAAATACATCCTGTTCGTATTAATGAAAAAAAGAGTATTATTATTATTTACATACCAGATTCATTTGATAAACCTCATATGGTTTTACAAGATTATCGATGCTATATTCGATATGAAAGAGGTAAAAATCCTATGACTATTCATCAGATTGAAGATGCGATTAAAGGTAGAGAAAAAAATTCTGAAAAAATTCGAGAGTTTTTATCAAAAAGAAATAAAGAATTGCAAAAACTTGTTAAGAATAATTCAGCAATTAATTTTTCAATAGTTCCAAATTTCCTAGAAAAGGAAAGATTTGATATTTTTAGTTCAAAAACTGAAAAAGCTGTTGATTTTTTTATTCGTAAAAATCTTATTAAATCAAGATTTATACCAACTTTTGATGGTTTTATAGCATCAGACGGTTCAAATGAAACAGAATACAGACAATTACTTATTCAAAGCACTGGTTATATTGAGTATTTTATATATATTCCTTTTAGAGATAAACTTAATGCTGAATGGTTTGATAATGAAATGATGAAATTCATTGAAATTGCTAGTGATTTTTACTCTGAACTTGATTTATATTTTAAAGGTTGGTTTAATGTTGAGTTTTTTAATATGATTAATTTTACATTAAAACTTGATGAAAAAAATTCTAGAGAAAAATCAAAACTTATTGTTAACAAAGATGGATATTTTACTCTTCCCAATATTGGATTTGAGCAATTTAACGAACAGATTTCTAATATTCAGAGAAAAACTAATGATTTTCTTTGGAGAAAATTCGGTATAACTAGAGCACATATAAATTGATTGTTGGGTTAGTAGGGCTATTAGGGATAGTGCATAAATGCACGATATTCTAAAACAAGATAGTTCGCTGTGCTCACGATATAGTTTTACAAGTAAAACTAGGTTTAAAACTTGAGCAAAGCTCAAAAACGCTGACAAGTCACATTGTGAATCGTCATAGCATGACTGGGAAATGTTATTTAGGAGTATTTGATTTTTATGATTTTATTTTTAAAAAAAGTTATGATTGAAGCTGATGTTTATAAAATTCCAAGAGCTAGGATTGAAACTGTTGAATTTCTTCAAACTCTTATTATAGATAAAAAAATAAAAAGTATTTTGGAAATTGGTACCGGCAATGGTTTTTCTTCAATTTATTTTGCTCAAATACCTTGTGTACAAAATGTTTATACCTGTGAAATGGATCCATTTAGAATAACTTTGTGTGAACAAAATGTTAAATATTTTAATAAAATTAATTTTTTCCCAATTAATTTTTTTGAATTTAATGAAAATATAGTTGTAGATCTTATTTTTATAGATGGTACTAAAAGGATGTATAAAGATTTTTTTGAGTATTCTCAAAAATTTTCACATAAAAATACTTTATTTGTTTCAGATAATCTTAATTTTAAAAATCATCTTGAAGATAATGAAAATCTTGAGTATAAATATAAAAGAATAACTAATAAAATTGATGAATACATAGATTTTCTAAAAAAAAATAAGAATTTTCATACTGATTTTTATTTTGATAATGGAGATGGAATAGCAGTAACTAAAAGAGCAATTAATAATTAAGAAGAAATCTGTGAAATAGTAAGTGGTGAGATGGTGAAGTGGAAAAAGCTTTAAATCTATTTCACTAAAAAATGTTGAATGAACATTTTGATTCACTATTTCGCTAATTCGCAAGTTTTTTGTTTTAAAAAGGAGTTTTATGAGACTGTTAAAATATTTATTTAATTTATTTGTTGTAATTCTTGCTATTTACGGGGCATATTCTCTATATAATGATTATACTAATTTTCATAAAAATATGGGAAATCCTGTTTTTGATGTTAGAAAACAATCTGTTTCGCCAAATATTAGTATAGACAGAAGTAATATGCCGGATATTAAGTTTGAACCTCAGATCAACCATGCATTAACTGGTGATAATCTATTTTTGTATATAAAAGAAAAAAACATTGATAAAAGTAATATCAGTATAGATCTTACCGAAAACAGTATAGAACTTATATATAAATATCAGATTCAGGCCCAGAGCTCATCAAGAAGGAAAAGTTCGCAATTAACTACTTATGAAAAAAGCATAAAAAAGACACTTCCTGCAAATATTGACCCCCAAAGTGCAGAGATTGACATAATTCCCGGCAAAATCACCATAAAAGCAAAAACAAAAAAATATTAAGTTTGGGGTCGTATCACGTAATTTGACAATGTGATAAATTTCACAAACACAAAATAATATTTTTATCTCAATTTGTTCTTATAAATCATGTCTGGAAATTTTAAGATATTCTGTTTAATTATTGTCAATAATGGTTTTCATAATATTTTCAAAAATTTTCTTGGACACTAATGGAAAAACTTTGATTTTATAATTATATTTAAAAAAAACACTTGACGACTAATGTTTTTTAAGTTTATAATTACAGTAATAAAGTTACTGTAAAAAATTCAAGAGGATTTATGATTATTAAATTAAAAGAAATTGCTGAAATAACTAATGGATACGCTTTCAGAAAAAAAATTGAACCTAGTTCTGATGGAACTGTTTCAGTGGTTCAAATGAAAGATTTGACTGAAAATAACACAATTGATTTAAATAATGCTATAATAGTTGAGGATGAGGGTTTTAAAAAACATCATATTTTAAGGAAAGGTGATTTAGTGTTCAGGACAAGAGGTCAGATTTTCAATTCTGCTATCCTTGAAACTGAACCTGAAAATATTGTAACTTTATCAGGTCCGCTATTGAAGATAAGAATTACTGAACCTGAAAAAATATTACCGGAATATATAAACTCCTACATAAGTTTAAATAAAACCCAGGCTTATATTATGAGCAGAGTAAAGAATTCAAGTTTGTCTGGAATGATAACAAAAAATGCAGTTGAAGAAATAGAAATAATAATTCCTTCTATTGAAAAACAGAAGAGTATTATTCAAATAGACAAACTTATAAGACAAGAACAGATTTTAATGAAAGAACTGATTGATAAGAAAGAAAGATTGTATAAACATATTTTAAATAATTATATATCAGATACTCATAGTCTCAAAGGAGAAAACAATGGCAGATAAAATCGATCAGAAAGATATAAATAATGCAGCATGGTCAGCTTGTGATACATTCAGAGGAGTTGTTGATCCTGCTCAATACAAGGATTACATACTTGTTATGCTGTTTCTTAAATATATATCAGACGTATGGATTGATCATTATGAAAGTCTTAAAGAGCAATATGGAGATAATGAAGAAAGGATTTTAAGAAAACTTGAAAGAGAAAGATTTACATTACCTATAGTAAAACTTACAGAAAAAAATCCTGAAACAAAAAAAGAGATTGTAATTGATGAATTTCCGGCAAATTTTTACAGTCTCTATGATAGAAGAAATGCTGCTAACATTGGTGAACTTATAAACATTGTACTTGATAATATTGAAGAAAGTAATAAGCTGAAACTTGATGGAGTTTTTAGAAACATAGATTTTAACAGTGAAGCTAATCTTGGAAAGACAAAGGATAGAAACAGAAGACTTAAACAGCTTCTTGAAGACTTCAATAAACCTCTACTTAATATGAAACCAAGTCTTGTCTCAGAAGATGTCATAGGGAATACATACATATATCTTATTGAAAGATTTGCTTCAGATTCAGGTAAGAAAGCAGGTGAATTCTTCACACCTTCAAAAGTTACTGAACTAGTGGCAAAACTTGCGAATCCTGGTACTGGTGCAAAAATATGTGACCCTGCATGCGGTTCAGGTGGATTGCTTATAGAAGCTGGGAAAGCAGTTGGAAGTAAAGACTTTGCTCTTTTCGGTCAGGAATCTAATGGAAGCACCTGGGCTTTATGCAGAATGAATATGTTTCTGCATAGCTTTGATAGTGCAAGAATAGAATGGTGTGACACTTTAAACAGCCCATTACTTATTGAGAATGACAAACTGATGAAATTTGATGTTGTAGTAGCTAATCCTCCATTTTCTCTGGACAAATGGGGAGCTGAAGATGCTGAAAGTGATCAGTTCAATAGATTCTGGCGTGGAGTACCACCAAAAAGTAAAGGTGACTGGGCATTTATAACTCACATGATAGAAACAGCTTTTGACAGAAAAGGCAGAGTCTCGGTTGTAGTTCCTCATGGAGTATTATTCAGAGGAGCATCAGAGGGAAGAATAAGACAGGCATTAATAGAAGAAAATCTGTTAGATGCAGTAATAGGACTTCCCGGAAATCTTTTTCCGACAACCAATATTCCCGTAGCTATACTAATATTTGATAAAGCAAGAGAAAAAGGTGGAGAAAAAGAAGATTGCAGAGATGTAGTGTTCATAGATGCAAGTAAGGATTTCGTTTCAGGAAAGAATCAGAATACATTATCAGATGAACATATAGAAAAGATTCTTGATACTTACAGAAAAAGAAAAGAGATTGAGAAATACTCACACATAGCAGATATAAAAGAGATAGAAGAAAATGACTTCAATCTTAATATTCCAAGATATGTTGACACATTTGAAGAAGAGGAAGAAATAGATATATTTCAGGTGCAGCAGGAAATAGATATACTTGAAAAGGAACTTGAAGAAGTCAGAAAAAAAATGGCAGAAAAACTGAAGGAAATAGATATCAGATAAAATGTTTTTTAAAAAAATTGTGTCACAATTGGTGTCACAATTAAGCAGAACGCATTTTACAATAGAATATAAGTGGAGTAAAAGAGAGTTATCAAGGAAAAACGATGATTATTGATGAAAAAGAATTTTCCTAATATTGAAAGAAAAAAATATTAAACCAGAGTTTGAATTTGAGGATTTCTTTACAATAATAATCCCGAGAACAGAAAATGAGCCGATAAGTGAGCCGATAAGTGAGCCGATAAATGATTTTCTGGAAGAATTACTATCTGAACTAGTAAAAAATCCTTATGCAAAAAAAGAGGAATTATCAGAGTTAATGAATGTAAGTAGAGCAACTGTAACAAGAGGATTGCAGAAATTAAAGGATATGGGAATATTAAAAAGAATAGGCTCAAATAAAACAGGATATTGGGAAATAAAAGGGAAAAATGCGAAATAATAGAAATTTTGAATTTATATTTATGCTTTTATTTAATGTCATTCCCGAGAACTCGGGAATCCAGCTTTAAAAGATATAACTATATTTTGTAAAAGATTTATAATAAGAATAGAGTTAATAACAATATAAAGAGGCAAAAATGAAATTACCAGAAAACTGGAAAAAGTTAAGAATTGGTGAATTAGGAGTAATTCAAGCAGGTGGAACTCCATCAAAAAAAAATATAAGTTTTTGGAAAGGAAGTATTCCTTGGGTTTCCAGCTCAGATATATCCGAAGATAATATACACAATATTTCAGTTAGGAATTATATTACAGAAACAGCAGTTTTGAAATCTTCAACAAAAATAATAAGAAAAAATAGCTTACTTGTTGTTAGTAGAGTTGGTGTTGGCAAAATAGTAATTACTCCATTTGATATATGTACGAGCCAGGATTTTCAAAATTTAACAATTAAATCTGAAAAAATTTTTAATATATATATTGCATATTTTCTAAAATTTAAAATTAATGAATTGATAACTTTTAATCAAGGTACTTCAATAAAAGGATTTGTTAAATCTGACTTTGAAAATTTTGAGATTCTTATTCCTCCTATTGAAGAGCAGAAAGCTATTGCAGATTTGCTTTCATCATGGGATGAAGCAATAGAAAAAACTGAAAAACTCATAAAATTAAAAGAAAAAAAATTCAAATGGTTATTAAATGAATTAATATCTGAAAAAGCAGTAAAAAGAAATCCAGAAGCATGGAAAAAAGTCAAATTAGGTTCCCTTTTTAACGAAGAAATAAAAGTTGAAAAAGGTAGAGCTTTGACAAAAAAAACAAAAATTAATGGTCATATTCCGGTTGTTGCGGGGGGGCAATCTTATGCTTATTATACAAATGTTCCAACACATAATTTCCCAACAGTCACAGTAAGTTCATCCGGAGCTTATGCTGGATTTATATGGTATCATAATTATCCTATCTGGGCTTCTGATTGCAATGTTTTCTATTTAAAAAAAGGAAATACAAAATTTTTATATTATGTATTAAAAAGAATACAGCATAAGATATATAAATTACAATCTGGTGGTGCACAGCCTCACATATACTCAAAAGATATGAGAAATTTAGTGGTTTTTTGGACTACAGAAAAAGAAAAACTAAGAATTATTGATATATTAACATCAGCACAAAGAGAGATAGAATTACTAACGCAAATAACTGAAAAATATAAATTACAGAAAAAAGGATTAATGCAGAAGTTATTAACTGGAACATGGAGAATAAAGTCAGAAATCATTGATAAGTATAAAAAATAAACATAGATTTCCATAAATTTACTGGAGGGTTTAATTATAATGGAAGATGAAAAGAAAAAAGAATTAGCTTTAAAACTTAAAGGTATTTTGGAAGAATACATTGAAAATATTCATGAAATTAAAGATTTTTTTAATCTGGAAATTAAAGAAAAAAAAGACGAGATTAAGTTAATTATAGATTTAGATAGTCCATTTATTGAAGACATTAATGTTTTGTTTTCTTCTGTTATAGACGATTTTCATATTGAAGAAATATTAAAAATTTTCAATGATTTTCTTATCAATATTGAAGTTGATCGATTGGATAATTTGTCTATAAATTTTTTGGAATTATTGGTAGAACAATTTTCAACGGCTGATCATTATAAGAGCGTTATATCTACTATAAAAAATTATTTTAATATGAAAAATGAAAAAGAAATTGTTTCAAACTTACAAAAAGATAAAAGTAAGTTTATGACTAGTTATGTTCATAATTATTATTCTCAACTTTTGGAAATTAAAAAATATTTTGAAAATAGTTTGGTTTATTTAATAAACTTTTCTTTTTTTAGGTATATTAATAAAAATTTTGTGATTATAGGTCCAAATGGATCAGGAAAAAGCACTTTTTCTCGTGAAGTAAAAAGAACTATGAAACTCGGGAATGTAACAGTTATTCCAGCTCAGAAATTATTTTCTTATGGTGGAAATTATGATTCAATACCATTAAAAAGTAATTATGGAACACAATTACAAAATCGTCAGAATCAAGACAAATTATTTAAAGAAGAAAGAATTGATTTAAATAATTATATTAATGATATAGATTTGATTATAAAAACTATGATTGAAATTGATGTTAAGCATAGGTATCAATATTATGATAATGCAATGATTTCTCGTAAAGAAATCTTAAAACCTGATAAAAATAAAAATGATATGATTTTAGATAAATGGAATTCTATTATTAAACATAGAAATATGATTTTTGATAAAAATAAAATAATCATAAACTATAATGACAAATATTATGATTTCAAAAATCTTAGTGATGGAGAAAAGGCGATTTTTTATTATATAGCACATATAATTTTAGCAAAAGAAAACTCCTACATAATTGTTGATGAACCTGAGAATCATTTGAACCTTGCTATTGTAAATGACTTATGGGACAAATTAGAGAATATCAGATCTGACTGTCAATTTATATACCTGACTCATAATTTGGATTTTGCGAGTTCTAGAAAAAATGTCGTTAAATTATGGAATAAAGAGTTCACTCCTCCTAATAAATGGAATATTCAGGTAATTCCTGAAACTGAAGAGCTTCCAGAGGAATTATTGATGGAACTTCTGGGTAGCAGAAAGAAGATTTTATTTTGTGAGGGAACAAAAGGTAGTTTGGATTATAAATTATATAGTGCTTTGTTTCCGGATTATTTCATTCAACCTGTTGGAGGTCATTTAGAGGTTATAAACTATACAAAAGCATTTAATAAAAATAAAAAATTAATTGGTAATAGTGCTGTTGGAATAATTGATGGTGATTTTCATCTTGAAAGTCAAATAGATAAATGGAAAAAAGACAACATATTTACTATTCAAGTTCAGGAAGTAGAAAATCTATTATGTGATAATATTTTATTAGAATCTGCAAAAGAACACTTTCGTGAAGAAGATGATTTTGTAGAACTAGTAAAAAGCAAAATATTTAAAAATTTAGAAAGTGATAGAGAAAAACAAGCAACAATTTATGTCAGAGAATATGTTAATAGTAATATAAAATCTCATTTAATAGATAAAAAACATGACTCTTTGGAAGGAATTAAAAATGCCTTTAATGAAATAGTTGAAAGAATAGATTTTGAAAAATTATTTGAGGACAGAAGTGAAGATTTTGATAATGTAATTAAAAATGAAAACTATGAAGAAGCCTTAAAGATTTATAATAATAAAGGACTGCCGAGTTTAATATCTAAGGAAATTTCAAAAACAATAAAGAATTATCCTGAAACAATAATTAAACATATAAATTCAAATGAGGAATTGAAACAAGAATTTAAAAATAAATATTTTTCCGAAATACCAGAATAAATTTTAGGAGCTTATTTTGAACAACTCTGAATTGCTTATTTATGAATCTGCTGATGGACAGATAAAAATTGATGTTCGTCTTGAAGATGATACAGTTTGGCTGACTCAAGCTCATATGGTTGAGTTGTTCCAGACTTCTAAACAGAATATTAGTTTGCATATTAAAAATATCTTTGAAGAAGGTGAATTAGATTTTGATTCAACTGTTAAGAAATACTTGACAGTTCGTCAAGAGGGGAATAGAGAAGTAAAAAGAAATATTGAGTTCTACAACCTTGATGTGATTATTTCTGTTGGTTATCGTGTTAAATCTCATCAGGGCACTAAGTTTCGTATCTGGGCTACTCAGAGATTGAGAGAGTATATTGTAAAGGGTTTTACCTTAAATGATGATAGATTTAAATCCGGTAATTCAATGAATTATTTCACTGAATTGCAGGAGCGTATTCGTGAGATACGTTTATCTGAAAGATTCTTTTACCAGAAAATTAAGGATATTTATAAGACTAGTATCGATTACGATGCTAAAGATGAAAAAACTATTGAGTTTTTTAAGATTGTTCAGAATAAATTGTTGTGGGCTATTAGTGAGCAGACTGCGGCTGAATTGATTTATAACAGGGTTGATGCAAATTTACCTCTTCTGGGTATGCAGTCTTTTGATAAAAAAGGTGTTTCTGTGAGAAAGAGTGATGTGTGTGTTGCCAAGAATTATCTTGATGAAAATGAGATTAAACTGCTTGGTCTGCTTGTTGAGCAGTATCTTGCTTTTGCTGAGACTATGGCTCAACAGCATACTCCTATGTATATGAAAGACTGGATTGATAGATTGGATTCTATTATTCAGCTTAATGGAAGAGAATTGCTTGACCATGCGGGTAAGATAAGTCATAAACTGGCTTTAGAGAAATCTTCCGGGGAGTATGATAAGTATAAAGATAGTCAGAGAAAAATTCAGTATAAAGAGAGTTTGAAAGAACTTGAAAATGATTTGAAGAGTTTGCGGAAAGGTAAGATTCCTGGAGGGGCGGATGAATGATTTTAAGATAAATGAGAAGCATATTTCTCAGTTTCCTGTTTTGAAACTTCTGGTTAGTCTTGGTTTTGAGTTTTTATCTTCAAGTGAAATTATGAAGGAGAGACAAAATAGATATTCTAATGTTATTCTGGAGAATATTCTGAGTAATCAGTTGAAGAAGATCAATAATATTACTTATAAAGGCAGGGATTATCTTTTCAGTGAGGAGAATATTCAGTCTGCTATTCAGAAGATAAAGAATGTGCGATATAATGGTCTTGTTAAGACTAATGAGTATATTTATGATCTGCTTACTCTTGGTACTTCTCTTCAGCAGATTGTCGAGGGTGATTCAAAGAGTTTTAATTTTAATTATATTGACTGGAAGAATCCTGAGAGGAACTGTTTTCATGTTGCTGCTGAATTTGTTGTTGAAAGATCTAAGAGTAATGATACTGCTCGTCCTGATATTGTTCTTTTTGTTAATGGTATTCCTTTCTGTGTTATTGAGTGTAAATCTCCTGGGATGGATGTTGAGGATGGTGTTTCCCAGAATATAAGAAATCAGGGTGAGGATTATATTCCAAAGCTTTTTACTTATGTCCAGCTTGTTATGTCTGTGAATAAGAACAAAGCTCTTTATGCTACTGTTGGTACTAATTCAAAGTTCTGGAGTGTATGGAAAGAGATTGATGATAATAGTAGTGATTATGAGATTCTGAATAATCTTGTGAATTCTCCGGTTGATAGTAGTGTTATTGATAGTATTTGCGGTACTATTGAAATGAAAAAATCGGATATTGTTGAAAATCGTCTTGTTACTGAACAGGATAAGGCTGTTTTCTGCCTGTGTCGTCCTGAAAGGCTTGTTGAGCTTGCTTATAAATATACTGTCTATGATAGTGGTATAAAGAAGATTGCCCGTTATCAGCAGTATTTTGTAATAAAGTCAACTCTTGAGAGAGTTAAACAGTATAATAATGATGGTAATAGAAAGGGTGGTATTATCTGGCATACTCAGGGGTCGGGTAAATCTCTTACTATGGTAATGCTTACAAGAAATCTGGTGTTTGATCCTGAAATAAGAGATCCCAGGATTGTACTTGTGACTGACAGAGATGATCTTGATCGTCAGCTTGGTAATACTTTTACTGCCTGTGGTCTTGAGGCAAGAAGAGCTACTTCCGGGAGAAATCTTCTTGAGCTTGTCTCAGAGTGCAGGGCTGGTATTATAACAACTCTTATTCATAAATTCGAGAAAGCGTATTCTATTGATAAATATTCAGATAATTCAAAAGATATCTTTGTTCTTGTCGATGAAAGTCATAGAACAAATTTTGGTACATTTTCAGCAAGGATGAGGCAGATTTTTCCTAATGCATGTTATTTAGGTTTTACTGGAACTCCTCTTCTTAAAGCTGACAAGAATAATTTTCATAAGTTCGGTAATATTATAGAGCCTCATTATTCAATTAAACAGGCAGTTTCAGATAAAGCTGTTGTGCCTCTGCTTTATGAGGGAAGACATGTTGAGATGACTCAGAATAATAAAGCTGTTGATATGTGGTTTGAAAGGCATACACAGGGTCTATCTGATGAACAGAAAGCTGATCTCAAAAAAAAATATGCCAGAGCTGAAATGCTTAATAAGACTGAACAGGTTGTCTACATGAGAGCTTTTGATATTAGTGAACATTTCAGACTTAACTGGCAGGGAACAGGTTTTAAAGCTCAGCTTGTTGCTCCTAATAAGGTAACTGCGATTTTATATAACAGATTTCTTAATGAGATTGGAATGGTGACTTCTGATGTTGTGATTTCTTCTCCTGATATGAGAGAAGGTTATGACGAGGTTGATGCTGAAAGTAATGATGATGTTGTTAAATTTTGGCAGAAGATGATGAGAAGATTTGGGGATGAGACAGAATATAATAAACAGATAATCAATCAGTTCAAAAACGGTGATGAACCTGAGATAATTATTGTAGTAGATAAACTTCTCACTGGGTTTGATGCACCAAGAAACACTGTGCTTTATATATGTAGAACGCTGAGAGAACATAATCTTCTACAGGCTATTGCAAGAGTGAACAGACTTTATGAAGGAAAAGAATACGGGTTTATTGTCGATTATGTAAGTATTCTCGGAGAACTTGATAAAGCTCTTACAATGTATGATGTGTTTGAAAATTATGATCAGAATGATATTGAAGGAACATTATATTCAATACATACCGAGATTGACAGATTGCCGCAGAAACATTCGGAATTACTTGATATTTTCAAAACTGTTAAAAATTCAAAAGATGAGGAAGAATATGAACTTCTTCTTGGTGATAATGAAAAAAGAGAAGATTTCTATGCTAAACTTTCAGATTATACAAAAGTTCTCAGTATAGCACTTTCATCAGAAAACTTTCTTAATGAGATCTCTGATAGAGAATTAAACAATTATAAACTGGATTTAAAAAGATTCTGTTCATTGAGAGAATCGGTTAAACGGAGATATGCTGAAGCGGTTGATTTCAAAGAATATGAATATAAGATAAAAAAACTTCTTGATACACATATTCAGGCAGATGAAGTGAAAATCCTTAATAAACCTGTGAATATCTTTGATAATACTGAATTTGATGCAGTAAAAGATGGAAGAGGAATATATGGTAAAGATAAATCCGCAGCTTCAAGAGCGGACTCTATCGCACATGCAACAGATAAGACAATAACTGAAAAATGGGATGAAGACCCTGCATTTTATGCAAAATTCTCAGAACTTATTCAGAAAGTCATAGATGATTTTAGACAGCAGAGAATATCTGATCTTGAATATCTTGAAAAAGTAGGAGAGATCAGAAATAAGGTAGTTAACAAAATACATGATGATGTTCCTGATCAACTTAAAGACAGCGAAGATTCAATGGCATTCTATGGAATATTATTCCCGCATTTTCAGAAATACATATACCACGGTCAGACACTGGAAAAAATATGCAGTGAAGCAGCTATATCAATTAACAGAATAATAAAGGATAATCAAAAAGTACATTTCTGGCAGGACAATGATGCACAGAAACAGGTCATGAATGAAATAGATGATTATCTCTATGATGAGATAAAAGAAAAACACAGAATAGATCTCAAGACAGATATAATGGACAGTATAATTGAAGAAACAATGAAACTTGCAAGACACAGGTACAGCAATTAATGATAAATTCAATTGAAAGACAGATAATAAAATATGGAAACAGAAATCTGGAATATAATGTTGTATTCATGAAGAGAAAAACAATAGCAATAACAGTAAAGACAGATAAAACAATAGAAGTGAAAGTCCCATTGGAAGCGGAAGAATATCAGATACAAAAGAAAATACTTAAAAAAGCAAGATGGATAATAAAACAGATAAATTATTTCACACAATTCAATCCTGGAGAGACCAAAAGATATTATTTATCAGGAGAAACTCATCTTTATTTAGGAAAACAATACAGACTGAAAATAAAACAGTCTGAAAAAAACAGTATAAAACTTCAGAAAGGATATTTCATAATAAATACAAAAGAAAACACAAATGAAAAAGTAAAGAAAATATTTACACAATGGTACAGAGAAAAAGCATATCAGCATTTCAAACCATTAATAGAAAAAATCTATAGTAAACTAAAAAAATATAATATAGAAAAACCACAATACAAAATACGGAAAATGCCAAAAAGATGGGGAAGCCTTACAAAAACCTATATAATACTACTCAACCCTGAGCTCATAAAAGCACCAAAAGAATGTATAGAATATGTAATAACACATGAAATGTGCCATCTCATACACCCAAATCACAGCAAAGAATTCTACAAACTATTAACAACACTCATCCCCCAATGGCAGAAAATAAAACACAAACTGGAAATGAAATTATCATAAATGAGAAACTGTTTTATTAAATGGATTCCCGCACAACTCACTTCTCACAGCTTTCACCACTCACTCTTCAGCAAAATTACTATCAATCTGTTATCTGGTATAAATTTGTTAAGAAATATTTGACAATAATGTGGGTTACTGGTAAAATCATGACACTTTTAAGCGTATATTGCATATACGTATTATTTGTATATATATGGTTTTTACCAAAAAAAACAGGAGGAAATGTATGCCTACAATTAATCAGTTAATCAGGCACGGTAGAGAAAGTATAAAGAAAAAGAACAGCTCTCCTGCTCTTAAATCTTGTCCTGCAAGAAGAGGAGTTTGTACTAGAGTTTATACTGCTACACCAAAAAAACCTAACTCTGCATTGAGAAAAGTTGCAAGAGTAAGACTTACAAGCGGTCACGAAGTATCAGCTTATATTCCTGGTATAGGACACAATTTACAGGAAAACTCAATCGTTCTTATTAGAGGCGGTAGAGTTAAAGATCTTCCTGGTGTGAGATATCACATCGTTAGAGGTGCATTGGATACAGCTGGTGTTAACGACAGAAAAAAATCAAGATCAAAATATGGAACAAAAGCTCCAAAAAAATAAGGGCTTAGGAGGAATTAATGCCACGAAGGAAAAGAGCGGAAAAAAAAGTTTACGAACCAGATCTTCTTTATGGAAATAAGATTGTAACTAGATTTGTAAACAATATTATGAGAAGTGGAAAAAAATCCGTAGCTGAAAAGATTTTCTATGGTGCTATGGAACAGATTAAAGCAAAAACTGGCGAAGAACCAATGGAAGTTTTTACTAAAGCTATGGATAATGTTGGTCCATTAGTTATGGTTAAATCAAAAAGAATCGGTGGAGCTACTTATCAGGTTCCTATCGAACTTTCACCAGAAAAAAGAGAAGATACTGCTATTAAATGGCTTATCTCTTACTCTAAAAAGAAATCAGGCAAACCTATGTCCCAAAGACTTGCTGAAGAAATGATGGATGCAGCTAAGGGCGAAGGTGCTGCTTTCAAAAAAAGAGAAGATACTCATAGAATGGCTGAAGCTAACAAAGCTTTTGCTCATTTTGGAAAATTTTAAGAGGTTTGTATTAATGGCAGAGAATTCGTTAAAAAAAATTAGAAATATTGGTATAATGGCACATATTGATGCTGGAAAAACCACTACTACAGAACGAATTCTCTATTATACGGGGAAAGTGCATAAAATCGGAGAAGTCCATGAAGGTACTGCTACAATGGACTGGATGGTACAAGAACAGGAGAGAGGGATTACAATTTCCTCTGCTGCTACTACCTGTTTTTGGAAAGACACGCAAATTAATATTATTGATACTCCGGGTCATGTAGATTTTACTATTGAAGTAGAAAGATCACTGCGTGTACTAGACGGAGCTGTAGCGGTTTTCTGTGCTGTCGGCGGTGTGCAGCCACAATCTGAAACAGTTTGGCGTCAGGCGGATAGATATAATGTTCCGAGAATTTCATTTATTAATAAAATGGATAGAACCGGAGCAGATTTTTTCAAAGCTGTAAAAGCAATGGAAGAAAAATTGGGTGCGAACCCTGTTCTTTTACATATCCCTTATTTTCAGGATGATGATTTTTCCGGAATCATCGACCTAATTAAAATGAAACATATTGTGTATTTTGATGATTTGGGTGAGAAATTTGACTATTTGGATATACCGTCGTCTATATATGATCAGGCCTTTGAATACAGAGAAAAACTTATTGATTCAGTTGCTGAATATGATGAAGAGCTTATGGAAAAATATCTTGAGGGAGAGGAGCTTACTGAAGAAGAGATTATTTCTCTTATAAGAAAAGCTACTGTTGCAGCGGATATTCATCCTGTTTTATGTGGTACTTCGCTTAAAAATCGAGGAATACAGATGCTTCTTGATGGAATTGTGGATTATCTGCCATCTCCTTTGGAAGTTTTGCCAGTAAAGGGTAAAAAACCTGGAAAAGAAGAAGTGGAAGAAAGAAAATGTAGTTTTTCAGAACCTTTGACTGCACTTGCTTTTAAAGTTGTTTCAGATTCTTTTATTGGAAGATTAACTTATGTTAGAATTTATTCTGGTAAACTTAAAGTTGGAGCTAATGTTTTTAATCCTACAAGAAATACTAATGAAAGAATTTCCAAAATAATGCGTATGCATGCAGAATCTAGAGAAGAACTAAAAGAGAGTGGTCCGGGTGAAATTGTTGCTGTGGTCGGACTAAAAGATACTTTTACAGGTGATACAATTTGCGAAAAATCCCGTCAAATTGTGCTGGAAAAAATGGATTTTCCAGAAACAGTCATATCAATTGTACTTGAACCTAAAACTCAAGCCGATACTAAAAAAATGCTTGAATCACTAGATAAACTTCAGGACGAAGACCCAACTTTTAAAGTGAAATGCGATGAAAATACTGGTCAATTACTTATAAAAGGTATGGGTGAATTGCATCTGGAAATAATAGTAGATAGACTTTTGAGAGAATTCAAAGTTGAAGCTAATATTGGTAAACCAAGAGTTACTTATAAAGAGACTTTATCAGAACCTGGAATTGTTGTAGTAGAATACAATCGTGATTTTTCTGGGAAATCTCTGTTTGCTTATGTTAAAATCGAGTTTATACCTGGTAATACAGGTTCAGGGATTGTATTTGAAAACAAAGTTGCTCTAAGCAGACTTCCAAAAGAATATGTAAATGCAGTTGAGGAAGGTATCAGAGATGCTTCGTTAAATGGACCTCTTGCAGGTTTTGAGAGTGTCGATTACAAAGCTGTTCTTTTAGATGCGAAATTTGATGAGATTTCATCAAATGATGTTTCATTTAAAATGGCTGGAGCACAAGCTTATAGAGAACTTGGTCAAAAAGCTGAGTTTTCACTGCTTGAACCTGTTATGAAATTAGAAGTTTTAACTCCTGATGAATACACAGGTGATGTTATTTCTGATCTTAATTCTAGAAGAGCAAAAATCGAAGGCATGGCAAGAGAAAATAATTTTCAAATAATACATGCTCATGCTCCTCTTGGTGAAATGTTTGGTTATGCAACTGATCTTAGATCTTCTTCTCAAGGAAGAGCTTCGTATACAATGCAAACAGATAGATTTGACAAAATGCCGGAAAAACTTCAAACTGAAATAATAAATAGAATAAAAGGGATATGTTATTAGTTTAAGTGATATTGTTTGCAAAATAGTGAAGTAGCGAAGTAGTGAAATAGCGAAATGGTTAAACGCTTTAAACACTACAAATGAGTTTTTTGTTGCTACTTAAATTTTTAACTACCGGTCACCTTTTTGTTTTACATATTAGGTTCTTGCTTTATTCTTTTTTCTAAAAGTCAGTTTATATCATATATTTTTAATTATTTTAATTTTCAAAAATAGTTTCAGGTATAAAATAAAAAAAAATCAAAAAAATAATTTGCAATTTAGGAAGGGTACTGGTAAAATCTTCACACTAAGTGGATATGTAAAAAAATAGATACGCCCGGAACCGTGTCTGTTGAAAAAGGTCTGATTTGAAAAGAAATATAAATAGAAGCCAAGGGGGAAAAAATGGCTAAGGAAAAATTTGATAGAAGTAAACCGCATGTAAATATTGGTACTATTGGTCACGTTGATCATGGTAAAACAACATTAACAGCAGCTATTACAATGGCTATGGCTAAAAAAGGCTGGTGTGAGATTAAAGCTTATGATGAAATTGATAATGCACCCGAAGAAAAAGCAAGAGGTATAACTATTAATACTTCTCATGTTGAATATCAGACAGTAAACAGACATTATGCTCATGTTGACTGTCCTGGACATGCTGACTATATTAAAAATATGATAACTGGAGCAGCTCAGATGGATGGAGCTATTCTTGTTGTATCAGCAGCAGATGGTCCAATGCCTCAG
>JALOAD010000031.1 GCA_023228995.1 Candidatus Muiribacterium halophilum | reverse complement strand
CCATGCCCTGCATCAATTACAACAGTTGGTAATACAGGAGATGTAAATTTTTCTTCTGACACTTCTTTTCTATAAAAATCAACTATTACTCTATAAGGAAAATCACTGTTTTTTTTCAGTGTAAAAAATTTTGTCTTATATTCTTTCATTGTCTTTGCAACTAATCTTATATTGTTTTTATCAAACTGAGCTATTTTTATATAATCAATTTCTTTATCTTTAATTCTGTATAATTCGGAATTTTTTCTAAAGATTGAATCTTTGAAATTAATAATTAATAAATTTTTATTACCACTTTTTAACTCTGATATTTCAGGTTCAGATGAAAAATCTAGGGTTACTCTATAAATCTCATCATTAGCCTTCCACACTTTAAAGTTTATCGTTTCAGCACCAAAAGTAGAAATAATATATATAAAATAAAATATATAAAGAAAAAATAATTTTTTCATATTAGATTTATCGGATTTTAATTGAAATAAGATTAAAAAAGGCCTGAGATTTTAACAGACCTTTTTGTAATAATTAGTTTTTTAAAAATTTGTTAATTTTTTAAAGCTTTATTAGCATCTTCTAAAAATTTATTAACATCAATTCCATGTGCATTAAGACCTTGTTCTAAAGTTTCAAACTGAGCAGCTATACAACCAAGACAACCTAAACCATATTTTTGAAATACAGGAAGTACTTCTGGATGTTTCTGTGCAACTTCAATTATTGGCATTTCTTTTTGAATCATACATTCTCCTGTTCAGGCTTCGTTAAGAAGTTCTTCAGCCTGATTCACTTTTAAAATTTTTTTATGTTTTTTACTTGAATCAACAAATTCAATAATTCCAGCTTTTGATAACGCATTTATCAGAACTCTGACAGTTTTGTCAAGTTTTTCAACTTTGTCTTTTAAAACTTTAACATCATCTTTCATATAACCCTCCCAAGTTTTGACATTGTTATATTATAACATATATTTATGTCATTTTACAAATAAAATAAAAAAGGCAATTATTATACAAAATTTTAAACATAATTTGTAGCTACCACATACCTAGTTTATTTTGAGGGTTTATTTTTTCTCAAAAAAAAAGCCCTCAATTAAGAGAGCTTTTTTATTTTAACTAAAAATTAAGCGTTTTTTTCTTTAAGTTTAACATTATTTTTTTTAGCTCTAAGATTTGATTGAGCAGCAGCTAATCTTGCTATAGGAACTCTAAAAGGAGAACAACTTACATAAGTAAGACCAATTTCATTACAGAATTCAATTGATTCTGGGTCTCCACCATGTTCACCACATATTCCAAGCACAAGATTTTTCTTAGCTCTTTTTCCTGATTCAACAGCAAATCTCATAAGTTTTCCAACACCATCTACATCTATTGTCTGAAATGGATTTCTTGGAAGAACTTTTTTATCTAAATAATCAGATAGAAATTTACCTTCTGCATCATCTCGTGAATAACCAAAAGTCATCTGAGTAAGGTCATTTGTACCAAATGAGAAAAATTCAGAATGTTCAGCAATTTCATCAGCTGTAAGACAAGCTCTTGGAATTTCTATCATAGTACCAACCATATAATGCAAGTTAACACCATGTTTTTTAATAATACTATCAGCTGTTTTTCTTGACATATCAGCTAATATTTTTAATTCATTAACATGTCCAACAAGAGGTATCATTATTTCAGGTTTAGGATCAAATCCTTCTTTTTTTAGCTGACATGCAGCTTCAATTATTGCTTTTACCTGCATATCATAAATAACAGGGAAAGTAACTCCTAATCTACAACCTCTATGTCCAAGCATTGGATTAAATTCAGCTAGAGAAGCAACTTTTTTTAGAAGTTCTCTTTTTTCTTCAAGTTTTGCACCACTTTCACCTTTTGTTTCCATTTTTGCAATTTCAACCATAAGTTCTTTTTGATCTGGAAGAAATTCATGTAATGGAGGGTCAAGAAGTCTTACAGTAACAGGAAGACCGTTCATAGCTTTTAATATTCCATAAAAATCATCTTTCTGAAAAGGAAAAAGTCTATCAACTGCATTTTTTCTTGTTTCTTCTGAATCTGAAAGAATCATTTCTCTAACAATAGGAATTCTTTTTTCATCAAAAAACATATGTTCAGTTCTACAAAGACCAATACCTTCTGCACCAAATTTAATAGCTTCTGCTGCATCTATTGGATTATCAGCATTTGCCCAAACACCAAGTCTTTTATTTTCATTAGCCCACTTAAGAAGAATATCAAATTCTCCACTAAGTTCAGGATCTACTGTCTTTACTTTACCATTTATAACTTCACCAGTTGTACCATTTATTGTAATCCATTCGCCTTTTTTAAGAGTAACACCATTAGCTGTTGTAAGCGTACCAGCTCTTTCATCTATTTTAATTGATTCACAGCCAGCAACACAAGCTCTACCCATTCCTCTTGCAACAACAGCTGCATGTGATGTCATTCCACCACGACTAGTAAGAATACCTTTAGCTGAATGCATCCCTTCAATATCTTCAGGAGTTGTTTCAGGTCTCACGAGCATAACAGCTTCACCTGCTTTAGCTCTTTCAGCAGCTTCTTTTGAATTAAATATAATAGTACCTGTTGCAGCACCTGGAGATGCTGGAAGACCCTTAGCTATAACATCAACTTTTTCTTTAGGATCAATCATAGGATGAAGTAATTGATTAAGAGATTCTGGATCAACTCTTTCAATAGCTTCCTCAATTGTTATCATTCCTTCATTAACCATATCTACAGCGATTTTAACTGCTGCCATTCCAGTTCTCTTACCATTTCTAGTTTGAAGTAAATAAAATTTTTCTTCTTCAATAGTAAATTCAAAATCCTGCATATCTCTGAAATGATTTTCAAGTTTATCATAAACTTCAATAAGTTCTGTATAAACTTTAGGAAGAATAGGCTGAAGATCATCTATTTTTTTAGGAGTTCTTATACCTGCAACAACATCTTCGCCCTGTGCATTCATAAGGAATTCTCCATAATGTTCTTTATCTCCATTTGAAGGGTTTCTTGTAAAAGAAACACCAGTACCGGAAGTTTCTCCTTTATTTCCATACACCATTGTCTGTATATTAACAGCAGTACCAAGATCATCAGGTATTTTGTTAAGTCTTCTATAAGTTACTGCTCTGTTATTATCCCATGAGCTAAAAACAGCTATTATAGCTCCATAAAGCTGTTCTTTAGGATCAGTAGGAAATTCTTTTCCTTTTTCTTTTATATAAAGTTTTTTATAACCAGCAACAACTGCTTTGAGACCTTCTAAAGTAAGATCCTGATCACTTTTAGCTTTAAATTTATCTTTTACTTCATCTAAAACTTCTTCAAATTTTGAATGAGGTATTTCATCAATAACATCTCCATACATTTGTATAAATCTTCTGTAACAATCATAGGCAAATTTAGGGTTATCTGTCTTTTTAGCAAAACCTTCAACATTTATATCACTAAGACCCAAATTAAGAACTGTATCCATCATACCAGGCATTGAAAATTTAGCACCTGATCTTACTGATACAAGCAGAGGGTCATTAGCATCACCAAGTTTTTTACCTTGAGAATTTTCAAGTTTTTTAAGATTTTCATCAATCTCTCTTTCAAGGCCTTCTGGTAATTTTTTGTGTTTAGAATAATAATTACAACAAGCAGTTGTAATTGTAAATCCTGGAGGAACTGGCAGTCCAGCATTCGCCATCTCAGCAAGGTTAGCTCCTTTTCCGCCAAGCAGGCCTTTCATTGTACCGTTTCCATCTGACATTCCGGCACCAAAGAAATATACTTTCTGTTCGTTCATTTTACCTCCCTTAGGTAATAATTTAATTATGCGTTCTTAGCTGTATTAACAATGTTTTCAAAAGTCTTAGGATCATTTACTGCTAAATCAGCTAACATTTTTCTGTTAATATCTATATTAGCTTTTTTTAGTCCATTAATCAACTTTGAATAAGACATTCCTGAATTTCTTGCAGCAGTGTTTATTCTTGTAATCCAAAGTCTTCTAAAATCTCTTTTTTTAGCTCTTCTATCTCTATAAGCATAATTCAAAGCTTTCATTACAGCTTCATGAGCAACTTTTAGAACGTTTTTTCTTGCCATTCTAAAACCTTTTGCTCTTTTGAAAAGTTTTTTCTTTCTATTTCTTGAAATCATAGCTCTTTTAACTCTTGGCATTTTACTCCTCCTTATTCAGCAAGTAACATTCTCTTTAAGTTTTTTTCAACGCTCTTTGAAGTTACAACAACAGCTTTTCTTAAATTTCTTTTTCTCTTTTTACCTTTTTTTGTAAGAATATGACTAGCACCTTCTTTCATTCTCATGATTTTTCCTGAACCAGTCACTTTAAATCTCTTACAAGCAGCTCTTCTTGATTTTAATTTAGGCATGTATATTTCCTCCTATTTTAATTATTGTCATTAACTGGTGTAATTTCCAATAAATAAAGTCTTTTATTCTCATTTATGTTTTTATCAATCTTTCCAGAATCCTCGAGTAATCCTGCAATCTTATCAAGTAGTTCTACTCCCTGACCCTTGTAAGCATTCTGTCTACCTTTAAACCTTAAATTGAATCGAACCTTATCACCTTTCTCAAGAAACTTTTTAGCTCTGTTGATTTTTATTTCAAGATCATGTTCTTCAATATTAGGTCTCAATCTAATTTCTTTGACATTAACGACTTTCTGCTTTTTCTTTGCATCCTTAGCCTTTTTAACGATTTCATATTTAAACTTTGAATAATCGATAATTTTGCATACTGGCGGTTTCGCCATAGGAGCAATCTCTACAAGATCAAGCCCTTCATCTTCAGCTATCACAACAGCCTTTTCAATACTAACAACACCATGTTGCGTTCCATCACTACCAATAAGTCTTACTTCAGGTGAAGTAATCTTATCATTCACTCGATAATTTACAGTTTTAATACAATTCACCTCCGAAATATAATAAAAAAAGCGAGCATCAGCTGCCCGCTTTATATGTAAAAATATACAATTTTATATATTACCATTGAATCTCATTAGGATTTCAAGGTGAGAAACAGGCAGTTTCTACTTGAACTTTATTTTACACAAAATATAAATAAAGTCAAATACCAATCACCTATCAATATTTCCACTAAAAACAAAATGAGGAAAACATGTAAGATTTATAATATTATTTTTCAAAACAGCTTTCACCACACCACCATCAAAAACAATATCAACTTCTTTATCAATATATTCTTCAGCTATACAACTAAAAATAGCCAAAGCTGCGGATGATGCTCCAGAAGTAAAGCCAACTCCAGTTTCAAATACTTTTACTATAAAGCTATTTTCTTCTTTTTTTATAAATTCAATATTATAATCTTTTGAATTTTTGGCTATTTCAAGCATTTCATCATGTGATATTTCATCTCTTATATATACTTTATGTAAATTCCCGATTATAACTTCAAAATACCCGTCTTTTAAAGTTTTTTTAGGCATTTCTTTAAAAAATGCTTTAATACCTGAATTATTTTTTTTATATTCAAATATTAATTTACCAGAAATTATTTTTCCATGGATTTTATCTTTATCAATAACACTTAAGAGTTTTGCAGCACAAAAAAAAGCATTACCTGGATTTTTAGACAAACTTCCATCTTTATTATAAAGACTAATTTCCATTATATCTGATTTATCTTCAAAAAAAACTACTCCATCAGCACCAATACCAGTATTTCTATCACAAACACCTTTGATATCAACATTATTTTGGTCATTTTTATAAAAAAATATAAAATCATTAGACAAAGCATGCAGTTTGTAAAAAATCATTTCAATATCCTTATAGAACATAATGTAAGATCATCTGAAAAACTTGCTTTTCCACTGTATTCTCTAATAGTTTCTATAACTTTTTCAAATTTATCTGAGTATTTATCATTTAAAATAATATCATAAAATTGTTCTGTAGAAAAAATTTTACCATGTTCATTTTGAGCTTCTATAGCTCCATCTGTATATAAATAAATTATATCATCTTTTTCAACTCTTATAGAATCTTCATGATATTGATAATTCGGGAAAAACCCAAGCACAACATCATTTGTAGCAAGTTCTTTAATAATCTTACCATTTCTAACTATTATAGGATAATTATGACCTGCATTGCAAAATCTTAAAACTTTATTCTTTTCATCATAAATTCCATAAAAAAGAGTTGCAAAAACTTTAGGATCAATATCTTCAATAATAAGATTATTAACTTTTTCCATTAATATAGCAGGAGATAATTCTCTATAAGCAAACGATCTTAAAAGAGTTCTTAACATTACCATCAAAAGTGCTGCAGGAACACCTTTTCCCGATACATCTCCAATTACAATCCCCTTATTGTTTTCATCAATATGAATAAGATCAACATAATCTCCGCCAACTTCTTTTGCAGGTATACATTTGAAATTAACTTCAATGTATTTATCCTGATATTTTTCAGTAGGTATAAGTTTCATTTGAATATCACGTGCAATATTTAACTCATGTGTGATTTTTTCTTTTTCAATTAGCTGAGAAGAAAGACGAAAATTATCAATAGTCACAGCAGTCTGATTTGCAAGGATTTCAAGAACTTTTTTATCATCATCATTAAAATCATTCCCATCATTTCTATCTGTAACATTAATTATAGCAACAACTTCATTTCTTATTTTTACCGGAACAGCTACAAAAGATGTGGTTTCATAATTTTTACAAAAATTATCTTTATAATCATCATTAAACTGATTAGCTGCGATTATAATTGAATTACCTTTTTCTATAATTTTACTGCTTACTTTTCCTCTGTTTTCTATTTTAAGATTTTCAACTCTCGAACCTTTTTTACCAATTACACCTGAAACAAGAATATCTTCAGTGCTGTTAGAAATAAGAAGAACAGAAGCTCTTTTGACTTTCATAGAATAAATAATTGTATCAACAATCATTTTAAGTAATTCTTCAATTACAATAGTATTTTTTACAAAACTATTAATATTATATAAAACATTAAGTTCATTAGATTTTATTTTAAGCTCTTCTTGAGTTTTTTTAAGCAAAGTAATTGTTCTAGTAAGATCACTCACAAGAGCTGAGTTTTCAAGTCTGCTTTTTTCTTTTTTTATACCAACATTTAAAAGTTCTTTGAATCTATGTATTTTTTCATTAAAAAATCTTTCAAGAGATTTAGATATAGTTTCAACTGATTTAAGATCTTTTGCAGAAAAATTACCTTTTTTCTTGTCTGTAACATATATTATAGCAACAGGATTTTTTTTAAATTTAACAGGAACAGCTATAAAACTTTTAGTATTATAAATTTTCAAATTATTCATAAACTCATTGAATTTAGTTTCCAAAATATTATCAACTAAAACCGATTCATTGAGTTTTATCATGCTCTGAGTAACATTTCCTCTTTCAACAAGATATGTTTTTTTAAAAAATTTTTCTTCTCTTATCTCAATATTATAAAGAATATCCTGTTTTTTTCTATTATCTAAAAAAAGCACAGAAACATTTTCAGCACCAACATAATCTGAAATATAATCAATTATTATTCTAATAAGTTCATCAAGAAAAAACTGAGAATCAAGAATGTAAGAATTACTAATATTTTCAGATAATTGATCTATTCTTTCTCTAAAATCATTATTAATTTTTTCAAGCTGCTTTGAAGTAATGTAAACTGCTGATAAAATATCTGTTTTATTTGTTTTGAAACCTGTTATAAAATCTACAATTTTACTATATTCAAATTCAATCAGAGGTTTATAAAAAATAAGTTTTGAAGAATAATCAGATAATTTATTTTTATCTTCAATATCAGCGATTATAACCATTATTCTTTCAACTGGTATTAAAGAAAGATACTTTGATGAATTAAAATCCACTATATAATAATCAATATTATTATCAAACTTCTTACATATATCAAAACCCTCTTTCAATAAGAGGGTTGAAATTTTATCTTTTAATAAAAAATCTTCAGAATCAATGAAGACTTTTGACATGACTGTTAATTTTCCTCAAAATTCAAAATAACATCAATTACTTCTGATGGTTTTGTAGCATCCATTAATTTTGTTCTAAAATCAGGAAACCTTACAATTCTTGATAATTTTGCAAGTGTTTTAAGATAATGAGAAGAATTATCTGGATTTGCAGCAATAAGAAATACCGAATGAACTGGTTTATCATCAAGAGCATCAAACTCAATACCTTTTTTTGATAATCCCATTGCAACAACAACACCTTCAATACCTTCCACTTTTCCGTGAGGAATAGCAATACCTTTTCCAATACCTGTACTTCCAAGTTTTTCACGGTCAAGCACTGATTTAACAAACAATTCTTTGTTTTTAATCTTACCACTAGTATATAGAACTTCTACTAACTCATTTATAATTTCAGGTTTAGTCTTTGATTTAAGATCCATTATTATAACTTTGTCATTCAACACTGCTGAAAGTCCCATTCTATCCTCCTGAACAATTAAAAGGTTATCATTTAATCCTTTGGAAAGTTATTATAACAGGAATTGAATTTTTTAGCAAAACTCAACCAAATTTTCTAAGGTTTTCATGTATAACATTTGTTTTTTCTTGATTGTTATAATTGACTTTTGATTTTCTGTTAAATATTTTATTAAAAAACCTTACAAATAAATTTTCTCTATTGTTAAAGGTTCTATTTTTTAAAATTAAGTTTTCTTTTTCAAGCATTAAAACTTTTTCTTCTAATAAAGAAATAGTTTTATTAAGTTTTTGAATTTCTTCTTTTATAAACAGACTTTCTCTCATAAACAAATTATCGGTAAAAACTACATTTTTGATTATAAAAATGTTAAATACCATGCTAACTTAATAAGTAGAAACATATTCTTAATTGAGTCTTCTGATTAAATAAACAAAAATTAATATAATGTCATCCCGGCATGATTCTGAGCCGGGATCTTCTTTAGCTTTATAATTACCTATTATTTCATCAAAGAAATATTAATTTATCGGACCACATGAAATTTAACTTCCATGTAAAATTCCCTCTTACGATGTTCGCCTTTGCAATACATCCGTATATTGCATACTTCGTAACAGTCTCCATAGTTCCTCTTAATTAATTTTCTTTGATTTCATTATTCAAAAAATTTCTCCTTGCTTTATATTATCAATTTTTAATTATTAATTATTAATTATTAATTGTTTCATTAACTCTGTCATCCCGGCATGATTCTGAGCCGGGATCTGTTTTTATTTTTTTCATTACAATAACAAAAAAAAAATAATCAAAAATTTAGTATAATTATTCAGAGGATTCAATTAAAAAAATTATAGGATTACCTTATTCAAAGTCTTTCCCAAACCCCATATCCCGGTCTTTATCAGTCTTTCTCGGAGTTTCTTCTATTTATTAAGCTGTATATACTCTAATGCTCTTGGTAAATCAGGAAAAATCTGAAATAAATTTACAAGACCTGTAATTTCAAGAATATTTTGCAAATATGGTCTTACTCCACAAAAAAACACCTTGCCATGCAAATCATGTATTTCTCTTATAAGCCTTACAAACTCACCAATTACCGCACTGTTAATATATGGAAGCTCTTTCATATCAAAAATAAAATCTCTTGTCCCTTTTTTTATTTCCTGATTAATTGAAGAATCAAAATCATCTATATCATCATATTTAATATTACCAATAACTTTAACAACACATATATTTGAGTATTTTGATATTTCAATATTCATAATTTACCTTCAATTTTTATTACTATTTATTTTAAATCAAATTATTTTATTAATCAATCAAAAAATTATCCTAAAAGTACTATTTTTAACATTTTTAAGTTTTCCTTCTGAAATCAACCTATGTTTAACCCTAAAATCTAAGATTTTTCTTTTAAAAAAACCATTTGTGTTTTTATAAAGAGTAACAAATGATAAAAAATTGTTATAATAATAATAAAAACCATTAACAAGATATTTTTCTTCTAAAAGAGATTTTTCAAAATAAGTTTTGTAAACTTGATTTTTATCAATTAAAAATTTTTCAACTTCTTTATAAAATGGAGTATTTTTATATGGATAATAAATAGATATCTGGGCCAAATCTGGAGAAATTTGGGCATTAATCTTAAAAAGTTTTATTAAACCAGAAACAGTTTCATTAGGAAGACCCATAATATTAAAGCTACCTGTTTTAATATTATATTTTTTAATTAAATTAAAAGCTTGTAATATACTATTCTGTTTGAAATTTTTACCAGCTTTTTTTCTTAAAATTTCATCACCAGTTTCAACACCCATAAGAATAAGTTCACAACCTGAATCTTTAAGTAAACTTATAACTTCTTCATTAACCTGTTCAATACGCAAAAGACAATGAAATGGCAGATTTATCCTTTCTTTATACTCTGTTTTAAACTCTTTAAGCCAATTAATATCTTTAAAAAAAATATCACTTTGAAACTGAATATGATTAATATAAGGATATTTTTTTAAATTTTCTTCAATTTCACAACAAATATTATCAGCACTTCTAAATCTCACATAAGAATTTTTGTCATAATACTTTGATAAAACACTATTTGCACAAAACAGACAATTAAAAGGACAACCTCTTGAACTCATCATAGGAAGTCTTTTAAACCAACTATAATCATCAAGATTTTCAAATTTAAAAATATCTCTATCACCAAATGGAATAGTGTTAATATCCATACATTTAACTTTAATACTCGCATTACTAATGTTTTTAATAATTATATTTGAAATGCCAGAAAAAAGTTCATTTAATTTCAAACCCTCAGACATTCTCTCAACAATTTCACCTAAAGCAATTTCACCATCGCCAATTACAGCAGCATGAAACCCTCTTATATTATGAATAAGTTCATTATCCATAGAAACAATTATACCACCAATAATAGATGGAATATTTTTATAATATTCATCAAGAAAAATACCGATTTTTAATACATCCATCATCATATGAGTTGTAGATGAAGTACAAATTAAATCAGGATTAAAATCAATTATTTTCTTATTAAGCTTTTCAGCATTAAATTCATTTAAAATATGATGAAGAGAAGTTATACAACCCATTTTTTTAATTACAGCAGATAAAATACCAATACCATGATAATATCTACCATTTTTAAAACTTATATTATTATAAGTATTATATCCACTTTCAGGATATATAAAGAGAACCTTTATTTTTTTCATATTCAGTTAAAAAAATCTCCAGTATAATAATAATTAAAATACTATTATATTTATTTTCACCATTATTAAGCCTTTTTATATTATCATAAATCTCATTTTTACTAAAAAAACAATTAAACTCTTTTCTCTTAGTAAAATTATAAATTTTTTCTTCCATATAATCTTTAAGTTCATTATTAAACATTTTATTAAGAGGAACAGAAAAACCTTGACTTTGTCTATATGCAAAATCTGAATTTGTGTGTTTTTCAATCCATTTTCTATAAATATATCTTGTAATTGACCCATTTATTTTATATTTATTTTTAACATTGTTTATTTTTTTTACAAATGAAGGAATAAGCATAGGAGCAATATGATTTTTATTCAAACTATTAAAAATATTATTTAAAGTATAATTTTCATAATCACCTTGCCATTTTGTTAAATTAAAATTAATCATAGAACTTAAAAAATCAATATTATTATCTTTCAAACCAAAATCTAAATCATTTTTATAAAATTCAATAAAAGAATTAAATTTTTCATAACCATTTTCAAATCTCAAATTAGAATTTTTAGAAACATAATTAGAATAATCATCAATTATAATACTACTATTATATTTTATATCACCACCAAAAATTTCATCACCACCAAAACCTGAAAAAATAGTTTTTTCTATTGAATTCTCAGCCATTTTATAAAAACATGCACCTGTATGAGTAGAAACAGGTTGAGGATAAATATAAGGCATTTTTTCCCAGAATTTAATATAATCTAAATAATCCATAGTAAATTTCTTATTATCAATAGAAAGTTTTTTAATAATACTTTCTAAAAAAGTATTTTCATCAAAAGAATAACCAGGAAATATAGTACTCAAAGCTTTTAAATCAGAAATATTTTTTTTTAATAAAATTGCAACACCAGTTGAATCCATACCACCAGAAAGAAAAACACCAGCTTTTTTTAAATCAAGTTTTTGAATAAAATTTGAAAAAGAATATTCAATAAATTCCTTAAATTCACTATCCAAAATATCATCTTTATTAAATTCAAACTGTTTTGATTTAATAATCTTAGCTTTACCATTAGAAAGTAGAGTTACACTCCAATTACTACAACATTGTGTGTTTTTAAAAAAAAATAACGGTGACATTATATATCTATACTTCAAATAACATTTTAAAGCCTGAGAATTTATAGTATTTGAATAAAAATTCATATCTGGAAAAAATTCAGCTTTATTTGTTTCTAAATTATAGTATATATGCCATGAATTAACAGAATCAGTTATCATTCTCAAATCATGTGTTTTTTTATTTTGAATTATAAAACCAAAAAAACAGTTTAAATTAAGAAAAAAGTCATCATTTTCAATATTATCTAAAATATCTTGAGTATTTATATCAGGAAAACAAATATAATCGATTTTATACTTTATATTTTCACAAATTTTGATTAATTTCATTATTTATCCAATCAATATCGTTTTTTATCCAATCAACTTTGTTTATACTATAAGCTTTTTTTAAAAAATCCAAACTTTTTTTATATAAACCTTTATTTTTATAAGCAAATCCCAATGAGGAAATCTGAATAAAAGTTTTAGGTTCTATTACATTTTTTATAATATCATCATATCTTTTCAAACCAGTTAAAGAAATTATAAACTGATCATATATATCTAAATTAGAATTTATTCTATAAGCATTTTCAAGCCAAAGACAAGCTTTTTCAAATTCATTGTATTCATTATATAAAACTCCAATGTTTTTCATATAAAATGGAATACTATCAGTATCCATATAATTCAAATACATTTGAATTTTTAATAAATTAACTTTAAAAAACAATTCTTTATTTACAATTTTTGTATTAGACTTACAATATAAATTATATAAAACAATATTTTCATTTATATATTCCTGAATATTATATTCAGGAATATGCTTTCCTGAAATTATAATTTTATAAGAATTAAAAGACTTTTCAACAAATCTTTTTAAAATTAAAAATGTATAATAAGGAAATACAATATCTTTATCATTATAATCTTCAACACTATAAACCCAATCTAAAACATCATATTGACAATTATAAACAAAAATATCAAGAATATTATCTTTATTAGTAAAAGGAGATTTTTCTTTATTAAACAAAAAAACTACATAATCACCTTTTATTTGTTTTTTAATAATATAGTAAGCAATATCAAAATTTTTACTTTTAATCTTCATTTTTAGGTTTTAAAACCTTCCTAAGCAATAAAAAACAATCACCTTCAATCTTTCTCATAAAAACAATTATTTTTTTTAAAGTAATTTTATGCGTATTTTCTGATTTATACATATTACAATTTTTACATATTTGTTTATTACCTTCAATAAAATCCTTAATAAATTTTTGTAAATTTATTTTAAAATCTAAATAAGAATTATCAAATATATTAAAATCAGAGTTTTTCATTGCAGTATCGTGACAACAATGAGTTATAAAACCATCATATCTTATAACTAAAAACTCAAATGGATCTGTACAAAAATCAGGTTTTATACCTTTATGAACACTTTTATAATCAATAAAATTAACATTTGTATGTTTAATAGATTTTCTTGCAAATTCAAAAATATTTTTATTTTCATCTTCTTCATTATTATTTAAAGAATCACAATATCTAATATAAATAATATATTTTTTTATAAAATCAAAATATGTTGTAATCTGATAATCCAGCTTTAAACTTTTAAAATAAAATTCCCAATAATTAATAAAATCATTAAGTTCATTTTTATTTTGTTTACATAAAATATACTGCAATACAATTGTAATATTATTATTTTCTTTTGAATAATCAATTAAATTTTTAATGTTTTCAAATGTATTTTCAATATTATAAGCAGATTTTAGATTATTATAAGTTTTTTCATTAAATGCATCACAAGAAATATGAATTTTTAAAGGGAATTTTATATTTTTAACACTATTTAAAAAATCCTCATTAATAAGAATACCATTAGTATGCAGTTCACAATTTGAAAAAAAATCTCTATTATCAGATAATATTGAAAACACAGAGTTTATATTTTTATTAAGAAGAGGTTCACCTAACCAAAAAAGATTAATATTATTAAAAAAAACAAAATCTTTGAATTTATTTATAAAATTTTCAATATTATGAATATCCATAAAACCTTTTTCTTTTATACCATGAACTTTTTCCCAATCACTATATTTTTGATTACAAAAATTACATTTAATATTACATTTATCAGTCAATTCAAGAAAAAGATATTCAAATATAAGTTTATTAGATAATCTGGCTTTATAATAATTGAATAATCCTTTTATTTCTTTAATTGAATCTGAATATTCTTCAATAATATCAAAACTTGCATTTTCTGATTTTTTACCAATACATCTTTGACATATATTTACATCAGAAAGATCTCCTATAATATGGGAATATCTAATTTTTTTTATTTTCTCATTATTAAACCAAATTTTTTTAAAATCACAATCTTTAATATTTCCAATACTTTGTTCAAAAAATGGATCATTACAGCATATAGTAGTTTCTCCACTAGAATTTATAACTGGATTTAACCATGGATATTCACATGCTGTAATTGAAAATTCATTATTATAAAGTGATGTTTCAAATTCAATATTTTTAAAATCAATTTGCTCTTGGAATAATATTGTATTTTTACTAATAGAAGTATAAAAAACACCGTTTTTATCATAATATTCGATTATAATAAGACCTTTTTGAATATTTTTAGGTATTTCTAATAATATTTTAGTTTTTGAAGAATTAAAATAATTAGAATAAACTTTATTATGCCAATCCATAAAAGGACTTATACAAACTCTATAAAAAACAATATCAGGTAACAAAAAATATATATTTGATATATTCACTGTAAAATCATATCTTTTCAAACAAAGTTACCCTGTTTTTTCCTTTACTTTTAGATATTTTCATTGCTTCTTCAAGCTGCATAATAAGTTTTGGAAGATCATCTTCTGGATTATATTTTGCAAATGCTATAGAAACTGTTAATTTTGCAGTTTCACCATTTTCTCTAAGGAAAATAAAATCTTCAATCTTCTTTCTCAACCTATCAGCAAAAAGCATACCTTTTTTTTCATCAGTCTCAGGAAGTATAATAGCAAATTCATCTCCGCCAAATCTTGCAGGAATATCAATATTAAGTCTTATATTATTTTTTAATATTCTCCCAAGATGCATAAGAAATATATCACATTCCAAACTTCCATATTTTTTATTAATATCAGCAAAATCATCAACATTTATATATATTACTGAAAGTTCCTGACCATATCGTCTTGCTCTAAAAGCTTCTTCTTCAAGTCTTGAATAAAAATATTTTTTTATATAAAGACCGGTCAATCCATCTGTTATTGTTTCATTATAAAGAGTAGATCTTGATATAGCTTGAGAAATATGCACAATAAGAGCTTGCAATAATTTAAGATCAAATTCATCAAATCCATTAGGTGAATTTTTATTTATTACATTAATTACAGCAACAATTTTATTTTCAACTTCTATTGGAACACACATTATATTTTTTATTTTTTCATCTCTCCATTTTGAATTTTCAAATTTTTTAAAATCTTCCTGCAAAAAACCTTTATTAGCAATCATAGGAATACCTGATTCAAAAACTTTTCCAGCAATTCCCTCACCAGGTTTTATAACTCCTGTATCAATAATTTCTTCATCAAGACCACGCACTTTATTGAGTTTTAATACATTCTCTTCTTCTGAATAATAAAGTATAGATATTCTTTCAGCACCAATTGCCATAGTTATATTATCCATTATTACATCAAGCAATTCGTCAGAAGGAGTTGAAAAATTAATCTTCTTTATAACACTAAACATTATTTTCATATTAAATATCATTTTATTAAATATTTTAGAAAGTTCACCAAATTCATCTGAAGAATTAAATTTAACTTCCTGTTTAAAATCACAACTTGCGAGGGATTTACTTACTTCAATAAGCATACGAATTTTTGAGGATATTCCAGTTGCAAGTGTATAACTTAATATTATTCCAATAAAAAATGCAAAAGTAAGAAAATAAATTATATTTTTAGAATATTTATCCTGAACAGCAGTTATTACAGAAATAGGAAGTTTTATTTCAATTATTCCATACATTATATTTCTTACAAGAACAGGTTCTGCAATGATTATTTCGTTTTTTCTAATATACACTATACCAATTTTTGACTTGAAAATATTAACAATATGGCTATCAATAGTTTTTTTATTAAGATTATGAAGATTATTTGAACCAACAATAACACCGTTTTCATCATATATATTTATATCATTTATTTTTTTTGAAAGTTTGAGTTCTTTAACATAATTATCAATTCTTGAATAATCTTTACTTATAAGACTTTCTTTAATAGAAATACCAAATCCACTTATAAAAAATTTAATATCTTCTATTTTTTCAGTATAAAGTACATCTTTTTGAAATTTAATATTAAAAAAACCAATTGCACTTGTTAATACAAGTATTACCGTCATAACATATATAAATATCTTTAATTTTATGCCCATAATCCCCTCTTTATATATTGAATTCTCTGATTCAATTAATTGTTTACTAAATACTCTTTTTCATTAGCTCTTACAATACCATCTATTTTTAAATCTTTACGCACATTTTCTGGAAATTCATAAAATTTTTCACTATCAATAATATGTTTGTATTTTTCATAAATTTCTTTTTTTATAAGTACAGGTTCATTGTAAATATACCTTGTATAATCAAGAATTTTTATATTTTTTGCCTGTTCTTTTTCAAGAAATGATTCAGGTGCACTTTCAAAAACAGCACCTCCATCAACTTTACCATAAAAAACATTTTTTACTACTTCTTCATGAGTTTGAAGATATTCAACATCTGCAAAAAAATTATAAATTTCAATATTATATTTATTTTCAAACAATTCCATAGGAAGTTTATATCCACTACCTGATTTTATGTCAGTAAATGCAAAAATCTTGTTTTTAAGCTCCATAACCGAATTAACATTAGAGTTTTTATTTGTAATAATAATTCCTCTGTATTTATCCTGACCTTTTACAACAGGTCTTAAAACTATAACATAATCTTTATAAAGTTCTCTGTTTTTAAGATAATGTTCGGAATTTCCCCATACTATATCAGCAGTCTTGTTTTTTAGAAATTCACCAAATTCATCATAATTTTTACTAACAAGAAGTCTAACTTCAATCTCAAAAACTTCAGAGAGATATTCCATAAAACTAAAATTTTCATCAAATATTGTAAGACTATTAGCATAAGAAGTTCTTAGAAAGTTAAGTGATTTTGCACTCTCATATTTTTGTGTTTTATACTCTTCATTACTAAGTTTTATACTATCACTTTCAATTCTTAATATATACCAAGGAACACTAAAAAAAACAATTGTAAAACCAATAAAAACCAATATTTTCCATAATTTTGTCATTAATAATCCTTAAGCTGTAAATTCTGATGAATCACCAATATTGACCCTAATATATCTGTTTTTATAAACAGCAGCATGACCAATAAGAGATTCTTCTAAAACAGCATTTTCAATATAAGCATCTTCATTTATAATACAATTTTTTAATATACTATTTTTTATTCTAACACCTTTTGCAATCGATACAAATGGTCCAATAACTGAGTTTTCTATTTTTACACCTTCTGCAATCGCAACAGGTTTTATTAAAACACAATTTTTAAACTTATACTCTTTATCTTTAAAATAAATATCAAGAAGTTCTTTATTTGTAGATAAAAGAGTTTCAGGCTTACCACAATCAAGCCATTTATCACATAGAACATCATTAAAAGTCGCACCTCTTTTAAGCATTATCTCAAGTGCATCTGTAAGCTGATACTCACCTCTTGTCTTTATATTATTATCATAAACAAATTTAAGACATTCAAAAAGCATTTTTGTGTTTTTTATATAATAAATTCCAACAATTGCTCTATTTGAAACAGGTTTTTCGGGCTTTTCAACAAATTCCATTATTCTATTATCTTTTTTTATAACAACTCCAAATCTTTCAGGATTTTCAACTATTGAAGTTACAATAACTCCATCAATTTGATCTTTTAATATTTCTTTAATATCCATTTCAAAAAGAGTATCACCAAGCATTATCATGACAGGTTCTTCAAAGTCAGAAAATTTCTGCATTGCTAGATATATAGCGTGTCCTAAACCTTTTCTTTCTTTTTGTATAATAAATTGTGAATTAAAACTATAATTTTTTTTAACATAATCAATAATCTGATCACCAAGATAACCAACTACAAATACTACCTCAGAAACCTCAAGATCTTTAATTTTATCAAGAATATGAGCAAGCATTTCTTTACCTGCAACATGTACAAGTGCTTTTGGAATTGTATATGTATGAGGCGCTAATCTTGAACCTATACCTGCAACCGGTATTATTATTTTCATATTCTACTCCCTATAAGACCATCGTTTTTAATATCAATAATCTTTACAAAATATATATTTTCTTTTTTTATAATTTTATCATTTTTTATAAATACTTTTATATAATTTTCACTATAACCAGTATAATACCCATCTTCTTCTTTTTCAACCAGTATATTCAATGTTTTTCCAATATATTTTTGCCATACTGACTTCTGAACTTCTTTTTGAGCTTCTCTTAGCAAAGCTGCTTTATTTTTTTTATCTTTATTTGTTAAATTTTCTTTCATTAAAAAAGCCTTAGTACCTTTTCTTTTTGAAAATGGAAATACATGAAGAAACACTGGTTTATATTTTTTTATAAATTCAACAGTTTCATTAAAATCTTGTTCAAGTTCTCCTGGAAATCCAACAATAAAGTCAGAACTCCATTCAAAATTCGGAATATTTTTTAATTTATTAATAATATCAACAACTTTTTTTATTGAATAATTTCTTTCCATTTTTTCAAGAATTAAATTTGAAGCAGACTGAATAGAAAGATGCAGATGAGAACAGAATTTTTTACTTTCACTAATTATTTTTATAAAATCATCGTCAATTTCATTTGGTTCAATTGAAGATATTCTAAATCTTTCGATTCCAGGCTGTTTTTCTATAATATCAACAAGATCTTTTAAAGTATTTTCTTTATAATTATATCTATTAATATGAGTTCCAGTAAGAACAATCTCTTTAAACCCAGACTTTGCTAACAAATTTATCTCTTTTTTAAAAACTTCAACAGGTTTTGAATACATAATATTCCTCATAAAAGGAACAATACAATATGTACAAAAATTCTTACATCCTTCTTGTATCATTACAAAAGCTCGACTATGACCTGAAAAATCCTTTAAATATTCTAAAGGTATTGAAATATCAAAAATATCATATATTTTTTCTTTTTCTCTAACATGTACTTTATAATCCACATCAAGCACAACATCATCCTCTATACAACCTGTTAGGATTATCTTAGAATCTGGATTTTCTCTTTTAACTCTATTTAAAAGAAGTCTGGTTTTTCTAACAGCATTCTGAGTAAGAGAACACATATTGACAATAATAAAATCTGGGTTATCTGTTTTTATAAAATTCCCTTTTTCAATAAGATTGCTTCTTATAAGTTGGGAATCATACTGATTTACCTTGCAACCAAAAGTAAAAATATTAAAAGATAAACTCATAATTTATAATACTCCCTATAGCAATACATGCTGTTTCAGTTCTAAGTATATTGCCTGAAAGTCTTAAAGACTTAAATCCTTTTTTTTGAAGAATTTCAATTTCTTCATAATTAAAACCACCTTCAGGTCCAATTACAACACTTATACTACAGGGTTTTTTTATATTTTGAAAATAATTTTTTAAATATTCTTTAGAATTTTCATAAAGAACAATATTTATATCACTATCTGCTGATATATCTTTCAAATCTATATAATCATATAATTTAGGAAGTATAGGAGATTTTGACTGCATAGCAGCATTTAAAACTATAGAATTAAATCTTTCTTGTTTAGAATTTTCATAATTTTGTTGAACAAATCTCGTCTTAACTGGAATTATTTTTGTAAATCCACATTCAACAGATTTTTCAAGTATATATTCAAATTTTTTCTTTTTTGGCAATCCTTGATAAAGTGTAAGTGATAAAACAGGGTTTTTATTTTCTTCTTTTTCAATAACTTTAAAAATAAGTTCTTTTTTAGAAATATTTTCCTCAACACATATAAAATGATTATTATTAAAATTTACAAGAATATTTTCATCTTTTTTAACTCTTAATACTTTATAATGATTTATAACATCTTTATCATTAATGTAAAGAAACCCATATTTTTCATATTCAGCAAAAAAATAATGCATTAGGATTTTATCTCCATATATTTTAAAACAACTTTAACCACAATCAATGCTGGAATAGCAAGAAACATTCCAGGAATACCTCCATATTGACCACCAGCAAAAAGAAAAAACATAATATAAACAGGGGAAAGTTCAAGTGTTGTTGAAAGTATTCTTGGAGAAAGAACAAATCCATCAATAAACTGAACAATTACGACAAGAATAATAATTTTTAAAAGTATAAATAAAAGTTCAACTGTAAATCCAAATTTTAATATAGAAAATACAACAGCAAGAGCTGTACTTGCAAAAACGCCAAAATATGGTATTAAATTAGCGAAACCTGCAATAACTCCAAGTAAATGAGGAAAATCAACACCAATCATTAAAAATCCTAATCCCATAAGTGTACCAATAATTAGACAAATAATAAGTTGACCTCTAAAAAATCTACTTATTTCTTTCTGAATTTCCATAATCAAAGCACGATAATCTTTTCTTGAAATAAAATTATTAAAATTCAAATTTATATCTTTAAAATCCATCATAAAGTAAAAAGCAATTACAGGTACTGTAAATATCCATACAAAACTCGATATAAATTTTGTAATATTTTTTCCAATAAAACCGCCTGAATACTTAACAAAATTATTAAAATTATCAACAAAAAATGATACTATTTTTTGCTCAGAAAGATTAAAATAATCAAGAAAAAGAAGAATTTTTTGACTAATTATACCACCAGGTCCAGAACTTAAATCTCCACTAAGATTTTTTCTAATATTATCTATTGTAGAGGTTAATCTACTGCTGTATTCTGATAATTTTGGCGGCAAAACACTTATTTCATGTAATAAAGAAAACATTATTGGAAATATAACAAGCAATGTAAGACCTGTAATTATAACCCAAACAAAAGTTACAGAATAAGGTCTTGATAATTTCTTTTTTTCAAGAAATTTTATTACTGGCTCAAACATATATGAAATAAAATAAGCTAACATAAAAAGAAAAATCAGTGAAGAATACATATAAAAAAGAAATGAAAAAAGAACAAAAGCTATTATATAAAAAAATACTTTAAAATTTTTGCTTTTAAGATCTATAGTTATCACTTAAAGCCTCCTCAGCTTCTAATATTTTATCATCAACAACTTCTGCTATTTCTTGTATTTCTTTTATTTTCATTGAAAGTTCTCTTATTCTCTGAGTGCTAACTTCTTCAAATTTTGATTTAACTCTCATCATTTCAATAATACAATTTTTATATTTTTCAATTTCCATATCTTTCATAATACTTCTAAGTCTCATATAAGCAAATAAAAGCATTATATTCACAATTAAATTTATTATAAGAAGAGTGAAAAGAACTTCTAACATATTATAACCTTAATTTTTTTCATCATTGAAAATAAAAAACATTCCAGACAAATATTCCTATTTTTAAAATACAATTAGCAAGAAATCCAGCAACAAAATCATCTGCCATAATACCAAGACCACCTCTAACATTTTCAAGTATATTAACTGGATATGGTTTTACAATATCAAAAAACCTAAATAACAAAAAACCAGCAATAAAAACTTCTTTATTAATAGTCAAACCAAACAAATCAATTCCAACAAAAGTTATCATCATACCAACAACTTCATCTATTACAACAAATTTAGGATCTTTTTTGCTACAATCCTGCTCAATAAAACTACCTGATAATATTCCAACAAAAAATAATATTAGAATAATTGCATTATAATATAAATCTGAAATTCCATTTCCAAAAATATAGAATGAATAAAGAACTCCCAAAGTCGCAAGAGATGTTATTGTTCCAGGAGCATAAGGAAAAAACCCAATCCCAAACACTGTACCTGTTAAATAACTTATAAATTTCATATATTATCTTCTCTGTAATTTTTATAATAATGATAACCCGAAACAATAGTAAAATACAATGTTATAATTTCTAAAACATAATATATATATACTCTATATTTTATAAAATAATCAGTTATATGCTCAAAATTTTGCGGAATAAACCTATACATAAGAATTTCAAATGAAATAAATACCATTACAGTTATTATATATCCAAGCTGAAATCCAGTTTTCCATTTACCTAAAGAAGAAGCAGATATAAGTTTACCTCTTTCAATTGAAACAAGTCTTATACCACTAACAAAAAGCTCTCTTGCAACAATTATCACAGTCATATAAAACGGTATAAATGAAGTGCTTGAAAGTAAAATAAGAGTAGAGCATACAAGAATTTTATCTGCAACAGGATCCCAAAGTTTACCAGCATTACTTACTAATTTATATTTTCTAGCATAATAACCATCCATACCATCACTTATTGCTCCAAGAATAAAAAGAATACAGCTTATTATTTTAAGATAATCTCCAGCGAGACCGTATTCGAATGTATCAACTACAAAAAATAAAATTAAAAAAGGAACTATACCTAAACGAAAAAAGGTTAATTTATCTGCTATATTCAAACCAATTCTCCTATTAAATCATACTCTGTAAAATCTTTTATATTTACTTTTACAAAATCACCATTTTGTATTTTTTTATCACTGCTTATTATTACAAATCCATCTATTTCAGGTGCATCTCTGTAACTTCTTCCAATAAAGAAACCATTATCTTTACCTTCAACAATAACATCTAGCTCTTTTCCTACAAAATCTCTGTTTTTTTCATAACATATTTTTTGTTGAATACTCATAAGTATATCAAATCTTCTTTCTTTTTCCACATTGTTTATATTATCTTCCATTTCAAAAGCTTTAGTACCATATTCATGAGAATATTTAAACACTCCAACTCTGTCAAGCCTTGCGTTTTCAAGAAATTTAACATTATGTTCAAATTCTTCTTTTGTTTCACCCGGAAACCCAGTAATCAATGTTGACCTTATAGTTATTTTAGGAATATATTTTTTTATATAATTTATTTTTTCAATAATTTCTTTATAATTTCCTTTTCTATTCATAAGTTTAAGAATTCTATCATTTGCATTTTGAATTGGAACATCAATGTAAGGAAGAAGTTTATTTTTGCCTTTCATAAGTTCTAAAAGTTCATCATTTATTTCCCAGAGATTACAATACATAAGTCTTATCCACTTTATACCATCAATATCTGAAATCTTTTTTATAAGTTCACAAAGTCTGTATTTTGAATAAAGATCAAGTCCATATTTTGTTGTTTCTTGACCAACTAATATAATTTCTGAAACTCCATAACTTGCAAGCTCTTCTGCTTCTTTTATACAATCTTCTATTTTTTTACTTTTATACTCACCTCTAATATAAGGAATTGCACAATAAGAACAATAATTATTACATCCATCTGAAATTTTCAATTCAGCAGAAAATCGATTTTCTCTATTTCTTTTGATATTAGGAATAAATTTAATTATAGGTTTTTTTGTAATTTTTTCTATATATCTTTTCCCTAAATTAACTTTTTTAATTATATCTAATATATTTTCATAAGAATATACACCTGAAATCCCATCTATTTCAGGAATATCATTTAAGAGATCTTGTGAATATCTCTGAGAAAAACAACCTGTAACAATAAGTTTTATATTAGGTTTCTTCTCTTTTAAATCAACATATTTAAAAATATATTCTATAGCTTCTTTTTTTGCACTTTCAATAAAACCGCAAGTATTTACTATTATAATATCTGCTTTTTCTGCTTCAACTACTATTTTATAGTTTTCTTCTGCAAGCTTACTTTCAATTAATTCTGCATCTATGTTGTTTTTACCGCATCCAAGTTTTTCGACAAATATTTTCACTTTTCTTGTATATTCCTTTTTGTGATATTTTTTTCAATATATATTAGAGATCTTCTTGCATCTTTAGCATAAGAAGAATTTGGTGAAAGTTCTATAACTCTATTGTATTCTTTCATTGAATCAAGAAGCATATTTTTTGTTTTATAAAGAGAAGCTAATTTAAAATGAGCTTCAATATGATTATTGTCAAGAGCTAGAGCTTTTTTATATTCTTCAATAGCATCATTTTTTAAATTTGTTCTTAAATTTTCATTATAAGCTTCTGCAAGTTCAAAATGAGCTTGAGCCATATTAGGATTTCTCTCAAGTGCTCTTTTTGAAATCTCAATTGCAGCATTATAATCAGGTTCTTCTGAATTTAATCCTTCTCTATCATAAAGTCGTCTCATTGCAAAATAACTCCATGCAAAATCAGGATCAATAGAAATTGCCATCTTAAAAGCTGATACTGCCGAAACCTTATCATCCTGTGTCATTGAAAGAGTTGGAATCAAAGTCATATAAGCATAACCCATTATAAAATAAGCCATAGGATCTTTTGCTTTTCTTTCAGCTTCATCTTTAAACTTATTTTTTAATTCATAAAATTTTCTCTCTTTTTCATCAGCTTCATTATAATCATTGTAAATTGCATCAATATAACCAATTGCTGCTTTTCCATCATAACTATCATAATCAAGAACTGCTTTAAGCTGTTCTGAAGCTTTTCTATGCTCTCTCATATTCACATATAATTCAGCTAATTTGTGTCTTGCCTCAACATTATCTTCTTCTTGACTTATTATTATTTCATAAACAGCTATTGATTTATCAAAAAGTCCAGCTACACTATAAACTCCAGCAAGAACACTCTTATAAACAAGATTATCAGGTTCAAGAGAACAAGCTTTTTCAATCTCAGCCATAGATTTTTCTTTTGCATTGGTTTCACTAAATGCATTTTCTGGTAATACAGAAAGAAGATATCCATATTCAAACCTTGATAAAGCATTGCTTGCATTATTTTCAGATTTTTTCTTGTATTGAGCAACTAATGCATTGATAGCTTCAGGTTTCATTTCTTCTTTAAATGCTAATTCTCTATAACTTTCAATAAGTCTCATCTTAAGCTCAATATTATTAGGATAATATTTTTGTGCTTCTTCAAGATAAAGAACTGATTTCTGATAATCAGAAAGTTTATAAGCTAAAATTCCAGCTTTAAGATTAACTTCTTTAAAATTCTTTTCTTCATCTATTTCAAGACATCTTTCGTATTCAAAAAATGCTTTAGAATAAATTTCCTGTATTTCATAAATTTTCCCAAGTCTGTATCTAGCCTCAACATAACTAGGATTTATCTCTATAATAGACTGATATTTAAGCATTGCATTTTCAAGATCTCCGTTTGCTTCATGCTCATGAGCTGCTTTAAGATGATCCTGTATTTCTCTATTGTTTTCTTCTCTAACCATTCTATCAAAGAAACTTTTAGCCTGTTCATTATTAGGTTGAAGATTCAGAAGTTTATCATAAATTGTTCTTGCTTCTGCATATTCTTGTTTTGCTTCAAGAATATCTCCTAATCTTGAAAAAGCTTCAACATGCGATTCATCCATAGTTATAACTGTTCTCAACTCTTCAACAGCTTGTTCTATCTCACCTTTAAGCCAATATATATTACCAGCATTATAATGAGCGTCAGCATTTGTATAATCTTTTCCAATAAGTTCATTGAATTCTGCTAAAGCTTTATCTAAATCATTTCTTTCATAATAAATAAGACCTAGTTTAAAATGTGAATCTGTCCAAGCTGGATTTTTTTCTAATGAACTTTTATAAAACTTCTCAGCTTTTTCAAATTCAGATCTATTATTATAAATTTCTGCTAGTTTATAATAAGGTCTATAATCATCAGAGTTTGATTGAATAATTTCTTCATATTCCTTAACAGCATTTTCAGCCATTCCTCTTTCAAAATAAACTTCAGCTTGACTAAGTTTAGCTTCAATTTCTTTCTTTTGTTCTGATTGAGTAAACTGTTTATAAATTTGAAGGACTTCTGGATTATCAGGCTCTATTTCAATAGCTTTTTTAATTTCATTTAAAGCTTCAGATTGCATATTTCTTTCTCTAAATACAACAGCAAGATTGTAAAATGCAGAAGCTTTAGAACCATCAGATTTTTTAGCCTGTGAAAACTCATTTATAGCATTACTAATCATTACTTCATCTTTATAGGATTTACCAATACTATAGTATAATTTCCCAAGTTCAATATGACCAGTATAATTATCTGGTTCAACTTCAAGAACCTGCTTATATTCAAGTACAGCTTTATCAATCATACCGCTTTTTTTATAAATTTTACCCATCTCGACTCTAGCCTCAGAGTTTGAAGGATCTGACTGAATAACATCTCTTAGCATAGTTAAAGCTTCATCATTTTTATTTTGTTCAGCCAATGTTTTAGCTCCTTCAATTCTTGCCTCATATCTAAGCGGAGCTATTTCTGTCACTTTTTCAAAAAGTTTTATAGCTTGTTCAAATTTACCATTATCTCTGTAAACTTTTCCCATAAGTATATAAATACCAAGATTTTCAGTATCAAGATTAAGAGCTGTCTTCAAAATACTTATAGCTTTATCAAAATCTTTTGTATTATGATACATTGAAGCTAAAGCAAGATAATCTTCAACTGTGCTTTTTGGATTTTTTACAATTTCTTCAAATACTTTTATTCCTTTTTTATACATGTTTTTTTCTACATATATTTTTCCAAGCATATTAGATAATTCAGGATATAAAGGTTCCATTTCTCTCGCTTTTTCAAAATAAGTAAGTGATTCTAAAAGATTATCCTCACTATAGTATATTTGACCCATTCCAAAATATATATCAGCACTGTTAAGACCAAGTTTAAGAGCTTTTATATAATGTTCTTTAGCTTTTTTAAAATTATCTATTTCTTTATTGATAAATGCAACTTTATAATGAATATCTCTATTATCAGGATCTCTTGAAAGAACTTTTTCATAAATATCAAGAGCTTGGTCAAGCATATCTTGTTTTTCAAATATTATAGCAATCTTAAGCTGAATATCATCTTTCTTTTTACCAGAAGATTTATTAAGCAGAATTTTATAATAATCAAATGCTTTATCAAGAATATTATTTTCAAGATTAAATCTTGCAAGTTTTTCAATTATATCCTCATTTTCTTCGTTTTTTAGTATTTTTTCGTAAGCAAGTATAGCTTTTTCTGTATTTCCTTCTCTTTCAAGAAGTTCAGCATACTTTTTAAGTATATCTCCTTCAATTTCTTTTTCAAGCAGACTTTCAAACATTTCAGAAGCTTTAGGCTCGTTTTCTGTTTTAATATAATAAATAAATAATCCTTTTAATGCTTTTGTGTTTTCAGGATCAAGCTCTATTATTTGTCTATAAACATTGCCTAATTCAGTATAATTGCCTTCTTCTTCATATATAATAGCAAGTTTGCTCATTACCTCAATATCTCTTGGTTTGAATTCAAGATATTTTTCAAAATAATCACCAGCTTTAATAAGTTCATTTTGATCAGAATATATCTTTCCAAGATTTTTATAAATTTCAACTTTTGTTGGATCAAGTTCAAGAACTTTTTCAAACTTTTCAATAGCTCTAAGATATTGTTTTCTCTGAAAATAAATTTCAGCAAACATATTTTGAACTTTAGCATTTTCAGAATCAATATTTTCAGCTTTATGAAGTTCATTAAGAGCTTCCATATATTTTTCTTTTTTAAGATAAAGATCTGCCATTTCAACATGTATTTCAGGTGATTGTGGGAATTTATCCTTTACTTTCTTATATTCTTCAAATGCATCATCAATTCTACCTTCTGCATAATAAACTCTTCCTCTTTCAAGAAATAATTCTACAAAATCAGCATGTTTTTCAGATGTTTCATTAATAAAGTTTAATGCTTCAACATTAAGATTATTTTCTCTATATATTTTTAATATATCAAGAACTATTTCTTTTTTATAATCTTCCATTTCAGCGGCTTTTTTAAGATATTTTATACCTTCATCAAATTTCTGATGAAGAATAAGAGCAAGACCGAAATTATAATGAAGTTTACTTGTATCAAATTCAGTATTTTTAAGAAGAGCAAGATTTTCAACAGCTTCTTCAAAATTTTTACTATTTATAAGAACAAGTGCTAAATACCATATTGCTTCTCTAAATTCATCATTTATACTTATACAACGTTTAAGATCAGTTTCAGCTTTAAGATAATCTCCAAGAAAATACCTAGCTTTTCCTGCAAGAAACCATGCATACTGATCATCTTTTTTATTTTCAATAAAATGACCTATGTTTTCTACAACTTTTGGATATTTTTGAAGTTTATCATAAATTCCAGCAAGCCTTTTATACACTTCAAAATAAGTAGAATCAAATTCTAAAGCTTTTTCAAAATTTCCAACAGCTTGTTCAAGTTCACCATTGTTTTCATTTTCAACAGCAAGTCTAAAATAAATTTCAGCATTTTCAGGATCAAGTCTATTTGCTTCTTCAAAATGGAATCTTGCATCATCGTTATATCCAAGCTTATCGTATATTGTACCTAGTCTATAATGAATATTACTCTCTTCAGGAGAAAGTTCAACAGCTTGTTTATAATTTTGTAATGCTTCTTCTAAAAGACCATTTGCAATAAAAATTTCCCCAAGTTCTGTATAAGCTTCTCTAAAACCATGATCAAGTGAAATAACTTTTCTATACTCTTCAATAGCTTCATTTATAAGATATTTATTCATATAAAGTTTACCAAGTTCAAAATGAGCTTTAACATTATTAGGAAATATATCTATAGCTTTTCTGTAGGTTGTTATAGCTTCTGTATAGTTTTTCATTTTCGCCTGAATTCCTGCAAGAGCATAAATAGCATCAACAAATTCAGGATTTAAAGATAAAGTCTTTTTAAGATATTGCATAGAAAGTTCTATTTTTCCAATTTCTCTATAAGCAATACCAAGCTCATAGGCAAAAAGTGAATTATGTGAATTTCTGATAATTGATTTTTCAAGCATTTCAATGATCATATTATACTTTCCAGCTTTTTTATATTGACCAACAAGTTTATAAATAACATTTATAAAATCAGGTTTAAGTCTTAATGAAGATTCAAAACAATCAATAGCTTCTTCTGTTTTTCCATTTTTTTCATATATTTGACCAAGTTCAAACAAAACTTCTTCATTATCAGCATCAATATCAAGTGCTTTTTTAAGATTTTCTTCTGCATTTTCAAGATCATTTCTTGAAAGATATATACTTCCAAGTCTTTGATAAGCCTCAACATAGCCTTTCTCAATTGATATTGCAATATTATATTGTTCTAAAGCTTCTTCTTCTCTCTGAAGATTATAATATACTTCTCCAAGTTCAAAATGAATAATAGGATTCTGAAATTCAGTTTCTAAAGCTTTTCTAAATTCATCTATTGCTTTTTCATAATCATATTTTTCATAATAAAGTTTACCAAGTTCAAAATGAGCTCTAGAATTATCAGGTTCATATTCTACAACAAATTCAAAAGCTTTTACAGCTTTTGCTCTTTCATCTATTGAAACATACAGAGAACCTAATTCATCATAAGCTTTAATTGAATAATCATCATCTGAAGATAATTTTTCAAATTGTTTCACAGCTTCATCTATCATACCCTGACTCTTATAAGCTCTTCCAAGTTCAAATAATGCACCTTGATGATGTTCTTCGCCATTGAGGACTTTTCTAAAGCATCCTATAGCTTTATCAACTCTTCCTTTAGTTATATAAATCTTACCAAGTTCATACTGAGCTTTTACATGAGATGGTCTTATATCAAGTGTTTTTAATAAAAATTCAATACTTCTATCAAATTCACCTTGTTTTTTGTATATTATCCCAGTTTTATAAAGAGCTTCAATATTTTTAGGTTCAATTTCAAAAACAAGCATATATTGTCTAATTGACTCATTAAAATTCTCGATTTTAGCATAATTTTCAGCAAGTTCAAGATGATATTCAATTTTTTCAGGTTTAAGAATAGAGGCTTTTTTTATAAAATCAACAGCTTCTTGATATTCTTCATTAATAGAGCTTATTTTGCCTAAATAAAAAAAAGCTTCATCATAATTTTCATCAAACTTAATAACTTTTTTAAGATTTTCTTCTGATTTTATAAAATTTTCAAGTTCAAAATAACAGTAACCAACTTTATAATAAGCATCAAGTTCTGAAGGTTCCATTTCAATAACTTTCTCATATTTAGCAATAGCTTCATGATAATTTTGCTGAGACGAATATATATCTCCAAGCCTCTTATAAGAAATTATATGAGAAGAATCAAGCTTTATTACAGATAAAAAAAACTTAATCGCTTCATCAATTTTATTTTGAGCATAATAAAGTTCTCCAAGCCTGTATAGCGATTCAACATGTTCTTTATCATTTTTTAATATTTCTTCATACTCTCTAATAGCTTCAGAATAAGATTTCTGATATTGATATATTTCTGCAAGTTTTATTCTTGCATTGATATTACATGGATCAATTTCAAGAGATTTTCTATACTCTACTATAGAAGCACCAATAAGATTGTTTTTAGTATATACATCAGCAAGTGCCATGTGAGCTTCAACATTTCTTCTATCAAGATCAATTATCTTTTTAAATTCTTCCTGAGCACTTTCAAGCAGATTCATCTCAGCATAAACCTCACCAAGCCTCAATCTGGCTTTTATATTTTCACTATCTTTTTCAAGAATAACTTTTAAAGTTTTTATAGCTGAATCATATTTTCTAACTTTTATAAAAACTTCAGAAAGTTCAAATCTTATCCATATATCTTCTTGATAAGAAATAGCTTTTTCATACATATTTGCAGCAAGACCCAATGAATCTCTATCAGAATAAAGTCTTGCAAGTTCAATATAAGCATTTGCGTTTTCATGATTTTTTTCAATTGATTTTTTAAGATAAACTTCAGCCTTATCATTGTCTTTATCTTTTTTATAAAGTTTTCCAAGTGAGTATAAAGCAGAACAATTATCAGAATTAATCTCAACAGTTTTTTTATAATAAGATTTTGCAAGATCAAACATTGTATTTTCTTCGTAAATTCTCGCAAGAAGAAAATTAGATTTTTCACTTACAGGATTTATTTCAACAGCTTTTCTAAGATAATCCATAGCTTTTTCATCATCATTATCTTTATGACTTATTCTTCCAAGATAATAATAAGCTTCAAATTCATTTGGATAAATCTTAATAACTTTTCTTGCAATATCTTCAAGTTTATCAGCTTCAGAATCAATATCATGAATATTCATAAGCTTTTTATAAGCTGTTTTACATTCAGGGTCAATATTAATTGCTTTTTCAAGAAATTCAACAGCATTTTGAGTTTCTGATAATCTAAACAAAACATCGGATAAATTATCATATATATAAGCTTCTTCAATATTAAGCTTTTTTATTTTTTCAATCATTTCATAAGCTTCATTGTTCTTTTGAGCATCAATATAAAGAGAGGCAAGAACCCAATAAGCATAAACAAAATCAGGTTCAATCGAAATAATTCTTTTAAATGTATCAATTATGTTTGAAAGTTCTGGTTCTTTTGTATGGTCATCTGTAAGTATCATACTTGAATAACCAAGATGAACAAATTTAATATAATTATAAGTTTCAAGCTCAGTTTCTTTTTTTATCTCACTTAATATATTTTCCCATTCATCTTTAGAAGTTGTATTTTTAATGCATATATAATAATTTTTGTAATATTCACCATTAAATGGAAATAATTCAAGAAGACCTGAATAATGTTTTAAAGCTTGTTCATAATCAAGTCTAAGCAGAGAAAGTTCTCCAAGTTTACTTAAATATTTTTCATTTGTGCAATCTCTCTCAATAAGCTCATTATAAACTGTTATAGTCTTATCATAAAGATTACTTATTTCATAAACTCTAGCAAGTCTTTCAAGTACTTTGACATTAAAAGGACAAATTTCAAGAGCTTTTATATACTGATTAACAGCTTTTGGAAAAAACTGATAACTTTCCATAATTTTGCCATAATGATAAAGAATTTCCCAATTATCTTCATCAAGTTTTACAGCTTTTTTAATATTTTCTAAAACTTTTTCAGAATCATAAGAATTACCATGTTCAAGATAAGCTCTTGAAAGATAAAGATAAGAAAGAGGATTTTCTTTATCATAATCTTTAGCTTTTATCATATAATCAATCACTTCATCATCTTTTAGTATATTGTATTGTTTATTAAGTTCAAACATAAGAAAATAGCTTTCAGAAAAATTTTTCTTTATTTCTACACTTTTTTGAAGATTTGAATAACATAATTCAAACCTTGAATCATCAGAAATATTAGAAAATTTAAAAATAAAATAACAACATGCAATAGCATAATAAGAAACTTCTGATTTAGCTCCTTCAACTTCTTCACCAAATCTTTCAATTATCTCTCTATAAAATTTATCTTTTTCAGGGAATTCACTATATAATGCTTCATACTGTTCAATAAGATTTTTAACAACTTGTGCTTCTTTACGGATTTTAAGAGCTTCTTTAAATGATATTACAGCTTCATCTGTTTTATTCAACTCAATGCAAACTTTGCCTAAAAGATTATAAGCATCAAACCCTTTTTTGTTATAAACAATAGCTCTTCTAAGCTCTAGTTCACAATCAGCAAACATTCTTAATTTGAATAATCTATATGCTTTAGATAAATAAATCGAGTATTTTTCTTTTTTTTCATTCTTATCCAGATTTTTAGAAGAAGATTCTTCCCTTTCAAGCTCTTTTTCAAGAGTTATCATCTTAGATGATGTCAAATATCTAAGAGAAGCTTCACCAATTGTTGCAATAACACAATTTTGACTTTTTCTATCATAGAATTGACAACGTTCTTTTATACAGTAATCTATTTTTTCACCGCTCGAATTTGCACCTAAAAAAGGACAAGAAAGAAGCATTAAATTACCCTCCGTAAATTATTACAGGATCCCCTGAAAACCCCGTTATTATTGTTTTTATTTAGCATAAATTAATTCTCAGCATTCATCGAAACCGCAATTATAAAAAAAATCAGTTTACACCTTTATTTATATTATCATAAACTAAAGCACTTTATAATAAAAAAATAGTTTTTTTAACTTTTATTTATACCAGTAGACAAAAAAATATAGAAAAAGTATGTGAAGCGTATAAGAACGGTAAAACAATGTATCCTAGTTTAAAAAACTAAGATACATTAATTTTTTATATATTTAAGAATTTCAACTATATTTACAAAAAACAGCAGCAGCTACAACAGTAGTCCAATATCCTCTTTCATCACCCTTTGCAAAAACAGTGTGATTAGTTGTAGTAACTATATCATCCTGAAGCAGCCATATACCTTTTCTTTCATTCCATGCCTGATCAGCATCAAATTCTATGCCTAATGTAGAAGCAAGCATAGAAGCTGCAAGATCTTCTGCATAATCACCAGAATTGTCAGCAAGCATACCAAAAGCATGATGTTCACTCAAATATCCATAATTATCCGGTTTTTTAGGAACAGCAATTCCAACTGATGCAGAAATCCTTCTTCCTGGTTCATTTGTTGCATTCTGACTCATAACACAAAAAGTAATTTCGCCCGGACTCAACATTTTTACACCTTCGTCATCTGTAACAACTTTACAATGTGGTGGAAAAATACTTGAAACCAATACAAGATTATAACAAGCAATTTTTGCTTCTCTTAAAGCTTCTTCGAAAGACCCAAGTTTCTCTCTATGAACTCCAACACCTTTGGTAAGAAACAAAGCACTCGGCACTCTATTTTTATTCATTGTCTGTCCTCCGTTATACATTATTTTTGCAATTGTAAAATTAAAGAAAATAATTGTCAAGGGAAAAAAAACAGAAGACCTAGAACCTAAAAAAAAAAGGCCAGATTTCTCTGACCTTTTTTTTATTTTATGAAAAATAAATTATTTTTCAAGCTTTCTAAGCATTGATGGAATAGCTGCATAAATTGCAGTAGCAGTAACAAGTTCTTCTATTTCAACATATTCTTCAATAGAATGAGCAAGTTCTTCTCTACCAGGAGCAAAACCTATTGAAGGAATGTTATATCTTCCCATAGTAGCAACTCCATTAGTTGAAAAAGTCCATCTTGAGATTTTAGTATCTTTTTTATTGAACATTTCAGCAGCTTCAAATCCAGCCTGTACAAGAGGATGTTTTTCTTCAAGTACCCAAGTTGGAAAATAAGCTTCCTGTTGAGCTCTAAAACCAGTCCATGCTTTCTCATCATAATTAAGAACTTCAACTTTAGCACCAATTTTTGAATAAGCTGGAAGTTCCATAATTTCTTTAACAGCACTGTCTTTTGTTTCACCAGCAGTAAGTCTTCTATCAAGATAAATAGTACATGAATCTGATACAGAACACTGAGATGGAGCAGTACTTTCAATTTTAGATATAGTAATAGAACCTTTTCCAAGAAAATCATCATTTTTTAATCTTCCATGAAGCTGTTCAATTTCTTTTACAAGTGAAGCCATTTTGTAAATAGCATTATCACCTCTATCACAATGAGCACCATGAGCAGCTCTACCTTTTACATGAACTGTCATTTCCATTCTTCCTCTATGACCTCTATAAATATCCATATTAGTTGGTTCAGCAAGTACAACATAATCAGCTTTGATTTTTTCATAATCATGAATATGAATGTGACAATAACCATCACAATCTTCTTCCATAACAGTAGCAGTTACATAAATTGTATAATCTTTAAGAAGATCAAGTTCCTTCATTATCTTAACAGCATAAATCATACACGCAACACCTGATTTTTCATCAACTGTTCCACGACCATACATCTTACCATCATGAATTTCAGCAGCAAAAGGATCGTATTTCCATGCAGAAGGATCATTAACTTCAACTGTATCAATATGACCATCATAAAAAATAACTTTTTTTCCACTACCCATTCTTCCAATAGCATTTCCAAGTGAATCAGCCTTAGCTTCATCAAAACCAAGTTCCTGCATTGTCTTAACAAGCAAATTAACCTGAGCTTCTTCCTGTTTACTATATGATTTAGTCTGAATCATTCTTTGAAGAAGTGAAATAATATCATTCCTGTAATGCTCAACTCTTTCCATAATCTTTTCTTTCATGTTTATACTCCTTTGAAATGTTTTTATAAGATTGACCTAATTGTAACTCATTTTTATTTTTTTTCAACCATAACTTAAAATTCAACCGTCATATAAAAAAATTTGAGTATTCTGTATAAAATAATCAGAGAATTTATATTAAAATAATTTTAGAATTAACATGATTATTTTCTCTATCTTTTCTCCTTTTCTTTTTTTTAATTTCTCATAGCAATTATTTTCTGAAAAAAATATTAATTTTCTGTCAGCAAATCTAAAGTCAAAATTTGTTATATATTTTTCTTTCTCTTCATCATAATTAAATAAGCTACCTTTTATAAGATTCTTTCCTTTTTCAAGTGCATAGCTTTTCCCAAGTCCTATATAAACTTTCAGATTTTCCAAAAACTCCGGGTCATCATGATAATAATACGCTATTATATCTATCATTCTGTCAACATAAGATTCCTTTTCCTATTCAGAGAGTATTCTTTTTTCCTCTGCATTTATTAATAAACTTAATATAAAAGAGAAAGTATATGAAAAATAAAATTATTGTTTTATTTTTCATATACTTTCTCTATTTCAAAAAGATCCGGGAATCTGAAATCAGGATTTATTATTATCTGATAGGGAACTTGCTATTACCAAAAAAAATTTATATGTCATATTAACTTTGGATATCTCAGAAAATATTTTTTCCATAATTTCCATATTTATTCTAAAAAATTATTTCATTTCCATTTTCATCATAATATATCGGTGGTCCATATTTTTTAAGCTCAAAATCTTCATAAGCTCTTCCTTTGTGAAAATTGACAAAGTTATAATCAAAATCTATTATTTTACCAGTTTCAGCATTTATCCTATAACATAAAAATCCGTTTTTTAAATTATAAGTTATATTTCCAACTCCTCTTTTTTCTGCTCTAATCATTCTTTCATCTCTAAATCTTAAATATATATACCATACTAATTTTGGATATCTCGGAAAATATTTTTTTAATAATTTACTTATAATATTTTTTCTATAATCTAATATATAGGAAGAATCTGTATATATTATCCAGGGTAATCTAAAATCCTTTGCTATACTACCAATAAAACTAGCTGCTCCTTGACCATATTTATAATCTGACATTTTCAGATATGTATAATAATATTCATTAAATAAATCTGGTAATTTAACTCTTGCATCCTTTAATGCAATTTCCTTAGCTTCTTCTCTTGATACGGTTAAATTATATTTTCTTATTTTAGGAAGATTTTCTAAAGAAGACATTAAATATAGTAAATCACCATTTTTTAAAAATCCTATTCTAACAAAATTCTTAGATGGATAACCTTGATATTTTCTGATAAACTCAAAAGATATAAATTTACTTTCTTTATATTCTTCAACTAAATGAACAATGTATTCTTTTTGCAAAAGAAAATCTTGTTTTATATTTATATTAAAAACTTCTTCTAATATATTTATTGCTTTTTCCTGTAAAATATCTTCATCTAAATATTCTTCTTTTGAAATATTTTTAGGAAAATTTTCGTCATCAAAGTGTATAAATTTTAAACTCTTCTTCGAATAATGAAAGTCAAAATCTCTTTCATGATCTTTAATTTTTACCCAAATTTTATAAACTCTATTATCTTTTTCATATAATCTATATTTTATTATTTGATTTTTTTCAATATTTTTATATTTCTTTAAAAAATTTTCTATAAATTCTTTTTGAGAATCTATAGTTAGAGAAAATATATTTATAAAAAACAAATTAAAACAAATTAATAAAAATATTTTTTTCATTTTAATTCTCTTTTATAGGTGAATCTAAACCTTCACCAGTTGCATATATATTCTCTGAATTAGTTATACCATGTTCTGAACTACTCACAATTACTTCGCCCAGTACATCACTTAGTGTTTTTAATAAGGCTTTTCTTACAGTAAAATATTCATCGTTTTCCTCGTCTTTCTGATTTAAAAGTTCAAAAAACTTTTTAGCAAAATATGAAGCTTCGGTTGAATTAACTGGTCTTACCCATGATATATATATTTTAGTATTTAAAACCTCTAAAAATTTTTCACGCCATTCTGGTTTACCTAAATCACAACCATTAAAAAATACCAGTTTAAAATTTGGATTTTTATCAATAAAATCCTTGTAACTTATTAATATATGGTCTATATCTATGTCATCTTTTTTTTCAACAAAAACTTTTAATTTACCGGTTCTTATTATTCCATCATCATTATCATATATATCTCCAATTGTTCCATGAGAAAATATATATAATATTTCTGAATTATTTATATTATCTATAAATTCTCTTTTTGTTAAACTATGATCAAGCCTTACTGTGTAATCAAGATTATTTATTAATTTGGCAATATTTTCAAAGTCATCATAAAATGAAGCTCTACCAAACGCTTTTCCCATATATGCAATTTTATTGTAACTTCCTATTTCTTTATATTCCTGCATTTTATTAAATAAAAAATACACAGAATTTTTAATATTATTTAAACCACCTTTTATAATCCTTCTTCTTTTGTTTTTTAGTACAACATCTTTTATTGAATATTCAAAAGCAACTATTACTGAGGAAGCTAATATATAAGTTGAAAAAGCTAATCTTTTATCTGTTTTTTCTTTATAAAGTTCAACTTCATTTATATAATAATTTTCATTATCACCAATTTTTAACTTGCCTGTTATTTTATCACCTAAATCTTCATTTGATAATACTTTGATTTTAAATATTGAATTTTTATTTATAAATTCTTCTTGATTTAAGCTTTCCTGATTTTCAATTACCATATTAGAAAAATATTTCTGTTCACCATTATCATAAAAACCAACATTCATACTTTCATCTGAAATGCTTTGTTCATCTATCCTAATTGATTGTATTTCTCCATTATCTAACAAATTTTTCCTTGAAGCTATAATAATATTTTGTTGAATAGGTTTTGGCATATAAAACTCAACAGCTCTTCCGTCTTTATCTGTTCCTTCATAAATATAACTGTTATTTTCAGTTTCTTCTGCTATTCCTGAATATGTTTTACCTGTTTCATTATCCGAGAAGGAAAATTCAAATTTATCTTTTACATTAACAGAATAATTTGTCAACAATTTAAGATCTGCAAATATCTTGTTTTCAGACACATTACAATCTCCACTTGTAATTCCTTCTAAATCATCTGGGTTTATCATTGGTATGTTTTTTATCCTTCTATCGTCTTCATTGACTATCATTATTGGTACTTGATTATCTCCTTCAATTGAGAATTCTCTTGATACTACCCGGGTCTGAGCTGAGCTTTCTTTTACTCCCGCAGAGTTCAGCCTGACCCATCGCTTTTCAGCGACTGAGAAGTCCACTTTTGCTGAGACTATTATATCCATGAAATTTCCTTTGTATAAAGTGAAATCTGCCTGTGTGGAATTTGTTCTTATAGGTTCTATTGCATAATCATCATCTTCATTTCCTGTTATACTCCAGTTCCATTGTATATTCTCAAGTCCTGTCATATCTACAGGAGTGCCATCTTTATATACAAGACTTGCAGTAAGCCTTTTCTTCACACCTTCTTTCATTTCTTCAATAACTGGTTCAATTTTTACATTTATCATATCTTTAAATATGTTTTTTCCT
>JALOAD010000094.1 GCA_023228995.1 Candidatus Muiribacterium halophilum | reverse complement strand
TATTATAACTTTTATATTCATTTACTACATCAATTTTTATTGAAGCATTAGCTTTTTCAACTTCCAGCTTTAATATAGATACAATATTTTCAGTTACTTCTTTAAGTTTTTTATCATCTCTTGATCTTACTTCACCTTCAATAATAACTCTATCAGGCACTATATTTGTTGCTTTTCCACCGTTTATAATACCAATATTACAAGTAGTTTCATTATCTATTCTACCAAGTTTAAGCTTAGATATTCCACATGCAGCGGCAAATATAGCATTTACACCTTTTTCAGGTTCTACACCAGCATGAGCTGCTTTTCCCTTGACAATAGCATATATTGAATTCTGAGAAGGAGCTGATACTATAACTTCACCAAATGCTCCGCCTGAATCAAATACAATTATATTTTCAACATTCTTTATAAGTTCTTTATCAAGATATTTTGCACCAAGAAGACCAATTTCTTCGCTCACTGTAAGAATAACATAGCATTCTCGCATTTTTTGATTATTATCAACAATGTTTTTTATTGCTGTGTAAATAGCTACAATTCCGCTTTTATCATCTGAACCAAGAATAGTATCTCCTGAACTAGTTATTACACCATCTTTAAGAACAGGTTTTATACCTTTTCCTGGAACAACAGTATCAACATGAGCACTTAAACCAATAACAGATGATTTTGTATTACCTTCAAAATGCACAATAATATTAGGTGCATTAGTTTTTGTATATTTTAAAGATTTTTCATCTTTATAAATTTTACCACCTAAATCAGCAAATTTTTGAGCAATATAGTCAGTGAATTTTTTAACATTATCAGACTCACTGTCAATTTTCACCATTTCCATAAAATTTTCAACAACTTTACTCATATACCCTCCATTAAGATTTTTAAAAATTAATATCTATAATGATCTGGTTTAAAAGGTCCTTCTACAGAAATTCCAAGATAATCAGCCTGTTTTTTTGAAAGTTTTGTAAGAGTTACTCCAAGTTTATTAAGATGTAATCTTGCAACTTCTTCATCAAGCTGTTTAGGAAGCATATATACTTTACCTTTTTCATATTTTTCAGTATTATTGAAAAGTTCTATTTGAGCAAGCACCTGATTAGTAAAAGAACAACTCATAACAAATGAAGGATGTCCAGTTGCACAACCAAGATTAACAAGTCTTCCACTAGCAAGAAGAATTATTTCTTTACCATCTGAAAACTGATATTTTTCAACCTGTGGTTTAATATTAATTTCTTTTATACTACCTTTTGCAACTCTATCAGTTAAATATTTAACTTCTATTTCTGAATCAAAATGTCCAATATTACATAAAATAGCTTGATCTTTCATAGCTTTCATATGTTCACCAGTAACAACATCACAACATCCAGTTGCAGTTACAAATATATCTCCAAGTGAAGCTGCTTTTTCCATTGTCATTACTTCATAACCTTCCATAGCTGCCTGAAGAGCAATTATTGGATCAACTTCAGTAATTATTACTCTTGCACCTAATCCACTCATAGAATGAGCACAACCTTTACCTACATCACCATAACCTGCCACAACAACAACTTTTCCTGCAATCATAATATCAGTAGCTCTTTTTAGTCCATCTGCAAGAGATTCTCTACATCCATAAAGATTATCAAATTTTGATTTTGTAACAGAATCATTAACATTTATAGCTCTCATAGGAAGATTATCTTCAACTGCTGCCTGATACAATCTATGAACCCCAGTTGTAGTTTCTTCAGATACACCTTTTATTTCATCAATAAGTTCTTTATGATCATTTAATATAAGCCATGTAAGATCCCCACCATCATCAAGAAGAAGATTAGGACCTCTACCGTCTGAAAACTTAATAGATTGTTCAAGACACCATTCATATTCTTCTTCAGTCTCACCTTTCCATGCAAAAACCGGAGTTCCAGCTGCTGCAATTGCTGCTGCTGCATGATCCTGAGTTGAATAAATATTACAACTTGACCATCTAACTTCTGCACCAAGAGCTTTCAAAGTTTCAATAAGAACAGCTGTCTGTATAGTCATATGAAGACATCCTGTAAGTTTTGCACCTTTAAGAGGTTGAGCTTTTCCGTATTTTTCTCTCAATGACATTAAACCAGGCATTTCTTTTTCTGCCATTTCTATTTCTTTTCTACCCCAAGAAGCTAATGAAATATCTTTCACCTTATAATCTGCCGTATTATTCATGTTTTTTTCCTTTTCCATTTTTAAAACTCCTTATATTTTTTATTAATATTACTAAAATAATTATATAAAACCTGCGAGATAGCGAATCAAAATGTTCAATGAACATTTTTTGGCGAATTAAAATGTTCGGTGAACATTTTTGTGTGAAGTGGATTTATAGCTTTTCCCATTTCACTATTTCACTATTTCACCATTTCACTATTTCACCATTTAAATATTTCCAAATTATAAAATAATTAATAATAATTTTCAATTTATTATTTTTTCTAAATTACTTTTACAAAAAACCGATAAAAAGACAAGTGAAGTTTTACCCTCTCTTTTAATGCGAGGTTGTTCAAAGTAGTTTGTTTTTTTAATACTATTTTGAATAATCTCGCATTTTTTTTAAATAAAATCAGTCTTTTGAAACTTCATGTATAGTCTGTAAAGTTTCTTTTATCATTGAAAAATTCTTTACATAATAAAATTCACAACCTTTATCACAACAAGTAACATCACCAGTCCAAAAAACTATATCAGCTAAATCTTCAACATCATTACAATTATCTTCAATTAAAACTATACTAGATTTCTTTTTTCTTTTCGTAATATGTTCAATAAGCTCAGTTCTTGTTACAAATTCATCAAAAGTAATATTATAAATTTCAAAAACATCTTTATACTTTTCATAAACTTCATCAAGAACATAAATATCATTTCTAAAATATCTAATCCAATTAAGAAAATCTTTCATATCTAAAAAAAGCTCTTCCTGAATATTTGAATTCAACAAATACAATTTTTTATTTTTAATTTTCATTTTTCTAAAAATCTCCATATTTTTTTATATACAAAAAGTAAAATAACACTGTTAAGAATACCTTTAAAAATATTAAATGGTATAACACCATAAATTATTGTAGACCCCATATCTACGGGTATTTTATAAATATAAGTTATAAGACTATAATTAATTGGAACCATAGCAGCAGCATTAATAATTATTGCAAAAAACAAAGATAAATACACAGTATTCATATTTTTTCTTTTTGAATAATATAAAGAAGCTATTAAAACAAATAAAACACTTGAAAAAGTCGAAGCAATAATTCCTGCCAATCCACCGCCTTCTTTCATCATAAAAAAAAGCATATTTCTTATTATAACTGTCAAAATACCAGCCTGAGGACCATATTTGAATGCAATAAGAAGCGAAGTTATCTCAGAACAATCATATTTAAGAAAAAAAGCAGCTGGAAAAACAGATATTTCTGTAAAAAACATAATAAGAAAACCTAATACAGAAAAAATAGATATATTAATAAGTTTTCTCAAATCATAATTTTTTTGAGTCAAATTAAAACTCTCCTTTAAACATTATTCAGAAAATTCAATTTCCTTTTTTTTACTTATTTTCATAATATCACACACAATATTATTTGGAAATTTTTCAATTATCTTATTTAACTCTTTTATCTCATTGTTAAATATTTTAATATTTTCCAAAACTTCATCTTTATATTTTGAAAAATCTTTGTTTTTCTTTATTTTAATTAAAATATCACTAAAATTCATTTTATATATAATATCTTCTGGAAAATCATATTGAAATTTTTCTTTAATCTCATCTTTTATAAGTTTTTGATTTAATTCAATTCTATTATCCACAGCATATAAAAAATTAGCCTTTGCAAATAAAGAACCAAGAATAATAAAAGAAATACCTGTTAAAAATATAATAAAGAAAATTAAATTATCTTTTTTCATCAATCCTCATCTATCATAGAAAGCATCTCAAAAGCAATTCTATTATAAAGACTACTTTTTAAACTAACTTCTTTAAGAAGAATTTTAGCTTCCTTCTTTTTATTAGAACCAATAAGCAATTCTGCTTCCATAATGTTTTTTATATATTTATCCTCAATACTTGTATCTTCGATACTTGTATCTTTGTTATTTTCATTTAAATTTTCTTTTAAATCATCATAATAAGCAATATTTTTATCAAAACTAAGAGAATATTCTTTTAAAAAATCAAGTTCAATAAGAGATTTATTTTGTTTTTTCAAACTCTTTACAATATTTTTAATACCATTTGTTGAAAATACATCACTATCTTTTAAATATTTTATACAATTAATAAAATAAACAATCTCTTCATTATAAAGATTTCCTGTTTTTCTGGAATTAACAAATTTCTTTAAATTATATTCTTTTATCCAGAATCTCAAAAGTCTTTCTTTAATTAAAACTTTTTCAATAAGCTCATTTTGAGTGAGCATAAAATTAAAAACCTCACATACTTTTCAATATTTCTTCAATCAGTTTTTCTTCACTAAAACCTGCGTATTTAGCCTGAGCAGGTAAATCAGACTGATCTGTCATTCCAGGAGAAGTATTTATCTCAAGAACATAAGGAATATTATCTTTATTCCCAATTATCATATCAATTCTTGAAACACCAAAGCAATAACAGGATCTATGGGCTTCTAAAGCTGTATCTTCAACTTTTTTTAACAAACTGTCACTAATTCGTGCTGGAAGAATAAAATCTGTCATACCTGGAGTATATTTTGCCTCAAAATCATAAAATTGTTTTTTAGGACATAATTCAAGAACAGGAAGCACAGTTAAATGTTCATTACCAATTATAGAAACAGTAATTTCCATTCCTTCAATATATTTTTCAACAAGAATCTCATTATAAATACAAAGATTTTTATCAATATACTCAATAAGTCCCTGAGTATCTGTAATTATTTCGACACCAATACTTGAACCCTCATCAACAGGTTTACATACAACAGGAAAATCTAAAGTATTATGAAATATATCTTCTTTATTTCTAATAAGAGCAAATTCAGGAGTATTTACATTACTTGACATTAAAATCTTTTTTGTAAAAACTTTATTATTGCAAATTGAAGAACCAAGAACTTTTGAACCTGTATATTTTATTCCAAGCGTTTCAAAAAATCCCTGTATAAAGCCATCTTCACCGTATTTACCATGAAGTATATTATAAACAAATTTTAAATTTTCATTTTTTAATGTTGGAATAAGAATATTATCTATATCAAGCTCAATTACTTTAAATCCTAAATTATTAAGAATTCTTCTTATATTTTTAGCACTTTTAATTGAAATATCTCTTTCTTTTGAAAGTCCACCTGAAATAAGTCCGATTTTTTTTATATCAACCATAAAAAATAATTATCCTATTGTCTTTTATAACAACTTTTAAACCAACAGTTTCAAGCATAACTTTACCTGTAATAAAAAGAAAATTAGATTTCAAACTTAAAATATCTGTTTTTAAATTATTTTTATCAGCCCAAATAGTAATATTATTTTTTTTACTATCAATTTCAAGTTTAAGAAACTGATCTTTATTCATTATCTTTATAAACTCTCTTAAAACAAGCATAAAAGCTTTATCAAACTGTTCATCTACATTAAGAATAATATCTATATCAGGCATTATAAAATCAGGAAATACTCTGTTTTTTTCAGATTGCGAATAAATTATCATAAATAATTCTTTTAATGTATCAACAAGATTTACATCAAATCTCTTTTCAAATTCTTCTTTAAAACTCTTTTCAACATTATCTATAAAAATATTAAGAAAATCATCAACTTTAGCAACTTCATTCTTTATTTTTGAAATATATTCTTTTTGTTCAGCATTTATTTCTCCTGCCATACCATCATTTACAATATCACAATATCCAGTGATTATAGCCAGAGGAGTTTTTATAAAATGCGATAAATTCTCTATAGATATTTCATCAATACTTTTTTTCATTAAAACATAGTCCCAAAATTAAAATAGTTTTTAGTCTTTCGTCCATCTTCGTCAGGTGTACCCCAATCAAGTCTTATCATACCAAAAGGAGTTTTAAAAAGCACGCCAAACCCTGTACCTGTTTTTTCTCCAAGTTTTTTTGAAGTATCAAAATCCATATTTCCTTTATCAGTAAAAGCAAATATTTTAAAACTATCACCAAAACTCCATCTAAATTCAATATTTCCAAGAAGAATTTCTTCACCAAGAAATTCTCTTGATTTATAACCTCTTATACTTGTACCACCACCAAGAGAAAATTTTTCATAATCTTCTACAACACCTTTACGAATATCAGTTTTTCCGTATTTAATCCTTGAAGCAAATACAAGTTTAGAAGACATTTTTTTGTAATATCTAAAATCTGTAGTATATCTTGAAAAATCATCTTTACCTTTAAACGGAGATCCTGTCAATTCAATAGAAGAACTAGTACTATACCCAAATTCTGGATAAAAAACATTATCTGTAATACTTTTTGAAACTCCTATTTTAAAAGTTTGAAGATGATCATCACTAAGACCTGGTTTTTGTGGAATTATCTCGATATTTTCATCGTAAAAAGCTAAACTAAATTTAGTAAATCTTGTTAGATTTATTCCCCAAGAAACATTTGCACCTTTTCTTAACTCATCATAAGAATAAAGGTAATTACCAGTTGTATCACTATATTTATCCCTATCATATTTTGTTCTATAAAGATTAAATCCTTGACTTATCTTTTTATCTTTCCATCTTGGATTAAAATAACCAAGCTCATAATTATCCATTCCACCAAATTCAGCTTTCATTTTAAGATTGATTCCAGTTCCTCTAAAGTTTTTATCAGAAAGTTCAAGAAGACCTGACAAACCGTTTTCATCTCCATAAGTACCACCAAATCTAAAAGCTCCAGTTTCACCTTCCTCAACCGATACTTTCATATTAACATTTCCATCAACATCGTTTTCAGGAACAAAATCAACTTTATTAAAATAACCTGTATTAGAAAGATTCTGATACGATCTTCTAAGAGTTACAAAATCATAATAATCACCTTTTTCAAACTCAAATTCTCTTGTAATAACA
>JALOAD010000109.1 GCA_023228995.1 Candidatus Muiribacterium halophilum | reverse complement strand
ATTGATGATTTTGGTAGAATGAAAATAGAAACAGCTTTTATGTTCTTCTTATTTACAGGTAAATTGAAAGAATTGTCAGTACAAAGAAAAAAGTAAAAGATATGATAACAAGGTTTAAGGATTATAAAACAGAACAAAAAATAATTGAAAAAACAATTTCTGAAATAGAAAAATTTCCAAAGAAGATTTTTATCAGAAAAACTAAAAACTATATTCATAATATTATAGTAAATTCATCTTTATGTTTATTTTATAAAGGCTATTATAAATTTAAAGGTAATAAAATAAATAAAATACCTATACCTGAAAAAATATATAAATATGAAAATTTGTTTAAAAAAATTGATATAGAATTGCTAAAAAGTGATGGTTTATTTAAGGCACTATTAAATCAATTAAAATCATATTTAATTTATTGTAGTTATTTTCCTTATATTTTGGAAATACAAGATAATGAATATAAAAAGAAATTTAATATAGATTTTATATCATTTCTTATTAATTTGTTTAATACAAAAAATAGTAAAGAAATTGAGAAAATAGTTAAAGATAAAGATGGATTTATAAATTTAAATATATTCTTTTCCACTGTTTTTGATGAAATAAGGATAATTAGAGATGTTGTAGAATATTGATGGTTTTGGTAGAATGAATTTACAGGTAAGTTGAAAGAATTGAAAGAAAAAAGTGAATTTAGAAGCGCAAATTTCAAGATATGTTAAAATAATTTAATATATAAATAAAAATACAACTTTAAGATATGGTATACAAAGTAGAAGAACAAAATAAAAATAGAATAGTCAAAACATTTGAGAGTTTCTTAGGAAAATCTAAATGGGATAAATATCAAAATGTTTCTAAACCACAAGAAGGTGAAGTAGATTTATCAACAAGAAATAAAATTCTTGATGTGGAAAATTTCAACAAATGGTTGGCAGAAGATTTCACAGGTTATGGTTATCAAACTGGAGCTCCAGGACTTATTGGTAGAGTAGATAAATTAAGTTATGCTATGTTAGTATCATATTTCTTAGACCAAGGTGTTGAATGTTCTGAACAAGAAATATATGATTTTGAGTCAAAAATTAAAAAACATTGGAATGAAAAACGTTAAAGCTTTCAAAATTTTTGAAACTCCCGATAGAGTATTCAATCAGAAATTGAGACATAAGAAGAAAGATTCAAAAATGATAAATAAAGCTATCGGGTTTTTATCAACAGATGCAATAACATTTTCATATGATTCTAATGGTGATATGGTAGTTAGTAACAAAGGGAAGCATATGACACATGATCAAATGGGTACAGGTAGAGGTAAAAATTCAGGTAGATTATGGTTTGAAAGAAAAATTATAACATTTTGGGATTATCCAACAACATATAAAGAATTAAAAGAAATATTAAAAGATATACAAGAGGCGTATAATCGTGATGGTAGAAGAAAAAAAATTGATTTCTTTGATGGTAAATGGCAAATAGAAACAGGATATAGTGTAGAACCAGAACTAGATGATTTTGAAAATGATGTAAAGTTTCAACAAGCATATGATTATTGGAACTATAATAAATCTATATTAATTCCTATATCAGATTATAAAGAAGGTGATGGCTGGACACCAGAACAGAAATCAAAGGCTCATGTTGCTAATTGGAAAGAAAGAGAAAAATTAAAGAAAAAGGGTATAATTGAACACCCAAAAGGTTTCGGTTCAGAATATAGGTCAAAAGAAGTACAAAAATCTGATTCAATAGGTAGTCCAGGTAAGAAAATGACTATGGCACAATACAATAATATTAAGAAAAAATATATAGGTGAAAATTACATAATGAAATTTGAGACATATAATACACACGTAATCGCTAATCCAGATGAGGTAAAAGCGAATGTTGCAGTAGATTATGTAGATTTAGATTACTTTGGTACAGAAGTTGAAAGAGATGAAAAGGAACCACCAAATCCAACAGGTAGAGATGATAGAGAAGTAAAGAATAAAACTAAAAAAACAGTTGCTAAAATATCTGTTTCTTAAAAAAATAATGAAAAAACAATGAAAATTAAAAAATTTGAAAATTTTATCAATGAAGATGTAAACAACAACAATTTAGTAGTGACAAATATTAGAAAACAGCCACATGGTGCTGGTCATAATAAAGTGTATATTACTGTAACAGGTGAATTAAAAGATGAAGATGGCACTAAAAATGTTGAAGATTATGAATTAAATTGTGTCACAAATAATACAATGGCAACAGATGCATATTTTGATGATGTTTATGATGAAGATTTAACAAATATTGATTCATTTTATGAAACTAGATATGATGCTGCTGAAAGTTTAATTGATGAAGTGTTTAGAGTTAATGATATAATAAGTGATTATGAAATTGATATTTATGGTTTATTAACAACAACAGAAGTAAAAGAATTAAGAATAGAAGTAAAAGAATTAAGAGAAAGAGAGTAATAATGAATTTTTTAAAAACATTTGATAATTTTATAAATTCACAGGATATGATGTCAATACCAACATCAATCACTAAAGGTCAAGATCCAGACAGTGGTTACATTCATTCTTTACAACCGTATTATGATTTTATTAAAACGCTTACGGGTATAAAAGACTTAACACAAATAACATATGAACAAGTAGACCAATATACAGGTTTTTCTTTTGTTGCATATTTTATTAAAGTGATGATTCTTTCTGATAAAGAAAATGTTCATATGCTTATAAATAAGGATTTGATACCATTAGAAGAACCAAGTGAGATTATTAAGATATTAGAAAGTGAAGCATAAACTTTTTTAATTTTTCATATTATAAGGAGAGAATAATTTTTTTTATTCTCTTTTTTATTTTACATTTGTGAAAATTAATCTTAAAAATAGAAATATGGAATTTACAGCATTAAATGGAAACAGAATCACAGAAGTTGAATCAACAGAAGGTGGGATAGTTTTCAAAACAGAAATTGAAGGAATTGAAGCTAATATCGAAATTAGTGGTATTGTTGAAATCTTTCATAATGGTGAAATGATTGAACTGGAAGAACAGTTACAAGAAGTCACAAAAAGTGAAATCACCAATACAGAAATTGACGTAGTTAATTTTGACACTGACGAATTTTCACAAGTTATTATTGAGTTTGAAAATGGAGACGCTTTTCAACTTATTGGTGAAATGAAAGGAACCGTATTGAATATGAGTGACTTCCAACACATAATTGACGAGAGAATGAGTGATGAAGATGAAGTATGTTGGGATTGTGGTTGTGAAGGTTGCTACGGAGAATGTGAATGTGACGGTGACGAAGATTGCGATTGTGTAGATTGCAGTTGTTAATTTAATATATAATAAAAATCTTATAAAATTATAGGAGGAAACATGACAAGAATTGTTTAATTTTTAATACACAAACTATGTTAATACAATAACATCAAGTGCGATACGGGTGTGAGTATTATCTAAAATCAATCAATGGTACAGTCTAAGTATAATGACCATGGCATCTAACCATGTCGCTGTATCTATGTATTAAAAATTAAATAATTTTATCATGGAATCATATAAGAAAAGAAAAGAAAGAGAAAAGAAACTCGAAAGAATATTCGTATATCACGATTGGGACGAAAGAAGTCCATCAGAACTACACTTAAATTGGGAACAGTGGCTTAGATTAAGAGAATTAAGAAAAGAAAAAGAAGAATCTAAATCTAAGAATAAGTACAATTCAAATTCATCTAATGATGATAATGAATACTGGAAACCCAAGAAAAATCCAAAATTAGACTTAGTAGAAAAATTTAAGCATCACGACATTAGATTACTTATTGAGGCTTATAATAATAGAACAGAGTATAAGTACTATTATTGGCACGATAAATCATCTGGTGGTTGTGTGATTGGTAATGTATCTTATAATCCTACAGACATTAAATATGTTATTGATTATAGGACTAATCCTGATATGTTTACTAAGTTAGGTTTCTATAAATCTACTGCATCTGTTGTTGAATATAGTGGTGGAGATAGGATGAATAGAAAAGGACAGAAGTGTGGTGAGAAGAAAGTTAGAAGATCCGAAAAACTGCAAAGCAGATAGATAAACACAACAGAAGAAAATATGTTGGTAAAAAAGACAAGAAACATGGAAGAAAAAGTCCAACAAATAAAAAGAAGAATAATATAAACTAAAATACAATTATATTATTATGAGTTTGAGATATGAAACAAAAGAGGTTCGAGATTTATTGGAAGGTGCTCTTGAAAAGTTGAAAGAAGTTGAAAGTGAGTTTGATGACATTGAAGATCAGTTAGAAGATAAAGAAAGAGAAGTTGATAATTTAGAATATGATGTTAGAGATTTAGAAGAAAAGGTATTTGATTTAGAACATCAATATGAACCATTTCCTATAAATACAGTATATGACGAAATTAAATTAGACTTCTTTCAAGAAATTTGGAATAAGTACACATTAGAAGAAATGTATAAAATATTTCAATTCGAACCAGGTAAAGGAATACAATTAAAATTAAAGAAGAAATGAAATTAATAGACAAAATTAAAAAAGACAGAATTTTAGCATTGAAGGCTAAAGAAAATGAAAAGAAATTATCTTTATCTACATTAATCGGTGAATTAGATAGAAAAGATAAAGATCCAAGTGATGAATTAGTTATTAAAACGATAAAATCAACTATCGAAGCTAATGAACAAACAGGTAATCTTGCTGAAAATGATATTTTGTCTGTGTATTTACCTGAAATGTTTTCAGATGAAGAATTGAATGAAATTATATCTAATCATATAACAGAAAATAATTATTCTGGTATGAAAGATATGGGTAAAGTTATGGGTTTCTTAAAACAATATACAGGACAATATGATGGTAAAAAAGCATCAGAAATTGTAAGAAATAAATTGAATTAAAATGAAAGTTAGAAACGGTTTTGTAAGTAATAGTTCAAGTAGTTCATTCATTGTGTTTAAGGTTGGATTAACTGAAGAACAGATAGAAAAGATCAAAGATTATTATTCTATTGCTGAGAAAATGTGCGAGCAAGGTACTCAGTTAGAATATATGTATGGTTATGAAGATGCTTGGTCTATTACTGAAACTGATTTAACTATCGAAGGTT
>JALOAD010000004.1 GCA_023228995.1 Candidatus Muiribacterium halophilum | reverse complement strand
TAGTGAAGTGGTGAGATAGTGAGATAGTGAAGTGGTGAGATAGTGAGATAGTGAAGTGGTGAGATAGTGAGATAGTGAAGTGGTGAGATAGTGAGATAGTGAAGTGGTGAGATAGTGAGATAGTGAAATGGTGAGATAGTGAGATAGTGAAGTGGTGAGATAGTGAAATGGTTAAACATAACAAACGAAGCAAACACTACAAACTTTACTAACGCTACCAAAAACAGGAGATAAAGAATGAATTTTGAAGAAAAAATATTAAAAATTATTAAAGATAATACTGAATATAAAAATATAATTTTGAAAAAACAAAAAACAGGTGGTTTTGGAGATTATTCAATAATCCTTTTTCCATTGGCAAAGAGTTCAGGAAAACAAATTGAAATTATTTCTGATGAAATAAAAAAAGCTTTAAATAATATTGAAGAAATATCAGATTATGAACTTATAAATGGTTTTTTAAATATATCTATAAAAAAAGATGTTTTAAACGATAGAATGTGGAAAAAAGCTATTTCTATTCTTCAAATTAAAAAAGAAAAAAATAGAGGAAAAGTTATTATTGATTATTCTTCTCCTAATATTGCAAAACCTTTTAGTATAGGTCATTTAAGATCAACGATAATTGGAAATATTCTTGCAAATATTTATGAAGAAACTGGTTTTGAAGTTTTGAGAGTTAATCATATTGGTGATTGGGGAACTCAGTTTGGAAAAGTTATAGTTGGTATTCAAAAATGGGGTAATCTAAAAAAAATAGAGCTAGATCCTGTTAAAGAATTGCTTGCTTTATATGTTAAATTTCATGAAGAACAAGCAATATATCCTGAGCTTGATGATGAAGCGAGAGAAGCATTTAGAAAACTTGAAAATAAAGAAAAAGAATATTATGAATTATGGCAGTATATTGTTAGAGTTTCAATTGAAAATATTGAAAAAACATATAAAAGACTTGGTGTTAAATTTGATAGATATATGGGTGAAAGTTTTTATGAACCTTTTATGGAAAAAACTATGCAAAGACTTGTTGATGCTGAACTTGTAAAAGAAAGTCAAGGTGCTTGGGTTGTTGAATTTGATGAAAAAACTAAAATGCCTCCATGTCTTTTAAGAAAAAAAGATAAAGCTTCTTTATATGCTTTGAGAGATGTTACAGCTCTTTTATATAGAATTGAGGAATTGAAAGGTAATAAATTGCTTTATGTTGTTGGAAATGAGCAAAAACTTCATTTTGCACAGGTTTTTAAAGTTTGTGAAAAACTTAACAAAGATTTTATAGGTATTATGGAACATGTTGGTTTTGGTCTTTATAAATTTAAAGATTCTAAAATGTCAACAAGAAAAGGTAATGTTATATTTATGGAAGATGTACTTGATGAAGCTTGCATAAAAGTTAGAGAAATAATGGAAGAAAGAGATTTTTCTAAAACTGAACTTGATGATATATCAGAAAAAGTTGGAACAGGTGCTGTTATTTTTAATGATATAAGTTCTGATAGAAATAAAGATGTTGATTTTTCATGGGACAAAGTACTTGATCTTAATGGTGAAACTGCTCCTTATATTCAATATACTGCGGTTAGAATTAAAAGTATATTAAAAAAAGCTGAATTTAATAGTGATAATGTAAATCGACCTTGTATGGATTTTGAAGAATATTCTGATACTTTAAGACATGTTGAGGATTTTGAAAATATGCTTGAAAGAGCAAGAGAAAAGAATCAACCCCATATTTTAGCAGGTTTTCTTATTAGTTTATGCGGTTATTTTAATTCTTTTTATAATAAGAAAAGAGTTTTATGTGAAGAAAAAGAAGAAAGAGACTCCCATGTTGAATTTATTAATGTTATACTTAAATATATAGAAAAAGGATTAGATATACTCGGAATAAAAATACCGGAGAAAATGTAATGTTTATTACTTTTGAAGGACCTGAAGGAAGTGGTAAATCCACACAAATACTTAAGCTTAAAGAAAGACTAATAAATCATGGTAAAAAAGCAATTAATACTTTTGAGCCTGGTGGTACTTCTTTAGGAAAGGAAATTAGAAATCTTCTTCTTCATTCAATTGATATGAGTGAAGTTTCTGAGTTGCTTCTTTATGCAGCTGATAGGGCTGAACATGTAAGACAAATTATAAAGCCTGCTCTTAAAGATGATATTGTAGTTATATCGGATAGATATTATCATTCTACTCTAGCTTATCAAGGTTATGGTAGAAATATTGATCTTTCTCTTATTAAAAAAATTATGGAAATTGCAATTTCAGGTGTTGAACCTGATATAATATTTCTTATTGATGTTCCTGTTGAACTTGGTTTTGAAAGAATTCAAAGCTCTGGTAGACAAAAAGATAGAATTGAAAAAGAAAAAATTGAATTTCATCGTAGTATTAGAAATGGTTATCTTGATATGGCAAAGAGTGATAAAAGATTTATTATTCTTGATGGAATGGATAGTATTGACAATATTCATCAAAAAATTTGGGGAGAACTTAACTTATGTTGGTAGATTTTAGACCTGATATTAAAAAGCTTGAAAAAAACACTAAAAAGAAAGTTAAAAAGACTGCAAACAGTTTTTTATCAGCACTTTTTGGGGCTGAATCAAAAGAATTTGAATCAACAATTGAAAAACTTCTTCAGGAAGTTGATGATTCAGGTGAAGAACTTAAAAAAGATAGAAATTTTCTAGCATTTGAAAAATATAAAAAAAATATAAAAAAACTTGTTGATAAACTTATTGAACAAAATAATATAATTAAAAAAACTACTGGTAAAACTACACTTGGGGGTAGACAACTTTATACTATAAAAAGTATTAATCTTGAGCTTGAAGAAATGGCAAGAAAACTTATTGATAACAAGGATATTCATTATGTTCTTAATAAAATGGATGATGTAAGGGGTATGCTTGTTGATGTTTATTCGGAATAATAGTTTTTAAGAGGTGTGTATGAAATTTTTATTATTAAGTGGACTTTCAGGAGCTGGTAAAAGTCAGGCTGTAAAAGTTCTGGAAGATTCGGGCTATTTTTGTGTTGATAATCTCCCTTTATCAATTGCAGATAAATTTCTTGAAATGTGTATATCAGGTTCAAAAATTGAAAAAGTAGCTCTTGTAATAGATATTAGAGGTAAACTTTTTTTAGATAATTTCAGGTCATTTCTTGAAAAATTAAAAATATTTGAAATAAAGTATAGTATATTGTTTCTTGAAGCTAATGATGATGTTATTGTTTCAAGGTTTAAAGAAACAAGAAGAAAACATCCTCTTGGAGAAGAAGAAGGAAGTATTATAGAAGATATAAAAAAAGAAAAATGTTTTTTAAATAGTATAAAACAAATGGCAGATATTATTATAGATACATCTGATATTTCTGTAAAACAGCTTAGAGAAAAGATTCTTATAGCAATTGATGAATCTGAATCTTTAAGAGATATTGTTATTAATTTTTCTTCATTTGGATATAAATATGGAATTATTAAAGATGCAGATATAATATTTGATGTTAGATTTCTTCCAAATCCTTTTTATGTTGATACTTTAAAAAATAAAACTGGACTTGATAAAAAAGTGGAAAGTTATGTTATGATGTGGCCAAGTTCAAAAAAATTTATAGAAAGATTTTCAGATCTTATTTCTTTTACTCTTCCTCAATATATAAAAGAAGGTAAAACTCAGCTTCATATTGCTTTGGGATGTACGGGTGGAAAACACAGATCGGTTGTGCTTTCTGAATATTTTTCTGACTGGCTTAAAAAAAATGGTTATAGAGTTTTTGTAAGACATAGAGATATTGAAAAAACTTAAAAAGTATGTTGATTTTGCTGGAGGTATATTTTGTTTAAAATATCAGATAATATTAAATATAAGAATGGTAAAAAACTTTCAATGCTTACTTGCTATGATTATACAATGGCAACTATGTTTGAAAAAATGAAAAATAACATTGATATTATACTTGTTGGAGATTCTCTTGGAAATGTAATTCAAGGAGAAGGTGATACTCTTGGAGTTGAAGTTGATGATATAATTTATCATACTAAATGCGTTAAAAAAGGTGCTCCTTCTGTATTTACAGTCGCTGATATGCCTTTTATGAGCTATCAGATAAGTGTTGAAAAAGCTGTTGAAAATGCAGGTATTATTATGAAAAAATCAAAACCTAATGCAGTAAAACTTGAAGGCGGTAGAGAATACATTGAGCATATCAAAAAAATAATACTTTCAGGAATTCCTGTAATGGGTCATCTTGGACTAACTCCGCAGAGTGTTAATGTGTTTGGTGGATACAATGTAAGAGGAAGACTTAGTGATGAAAGAGAAAAGATAAAAGAAGATGCTTTATTACTTGAAAAAGCTGGAGTTTTTTCTATAGTTCTTGAATGTATTCCATCCGATCTTGCACAAGAAATAACAAATAGTCTTAAAATTCCTGTAATTGGAATTGGAGCTGGTGTTGAATGCGATGGTCAAGTATTAGTTTTACAAGATATGCTTGGTATGAATAATAATAAATTCAAATTTGTTAGAAAATATGCTGAACTTGATAGTATAATATGCAATTCTATAAAAAAATATGATGAAGATGTAAAAAATAATAAATTTCCAGGAAAAGATGAGAGTTTTGTATGATAATTGTTTATAGTATTGAAGATTTAAAAAAAGAACTTTCTCTGATTAAAGAAAGTATTGGATTTGTTCCTACAATGGGTTATCTTCACAATGGTCATATTTCTCTTATTGAAAAATCTGTTAAAGAAAACAAAAAAACAGTTTGTTCTATATTTGTAAATCCGACTCAGTTTGGAGAAAATGAAGATCTTGAAAAATATCCTAAAGATATTGAGAATGATATTAATATGCTTAAAAAAGCAAATTGTGATATTGTGTTTATTCCAAAAACCAGCGATATATATAAAGAAAACAAAGTATTTGTTGATATATTAGGCTTTTCAGATTGTTTGTGTGGGAAAAAAAGACCAGGTCATTTTAAAGGTGTTCTTACAATTGTTTGCAAATTATTCAATATTGTTAGACCAGATAGAGCTTATTTTGGAGAAAAAGATTATCAACAATACATTATAATAAAAAAAATGGTAAAAGATCTTAATTTTGATATAGATATTAGAATTGGTGATATAATTAGAGAGTTTGATGGTCTTGCAATGTCATCAAGAAATTCATATCTTAATGAAGAGGAAAGAAAAAAAGCTGTTTTTCTTTATGATTTATTATGTTATGCTAAAAAAAATGCTTATATGGGTCAAAAAAGAATTGAGCTTGAAAATAAAATCGAAAAATATATAATTGAAAAAATAGATTGTAATATAATTACAAAAGATTATGCTAATATTAGAGATGGAATAGATCTTGAGTTAAAAGAATTTATTTCTGAAAATTCAAGATTATTTCTTGCATTTTTTGTTGGAAAGATTAGACTTATTGATAATGGAAGACTTTTATGAATTTAATTAATGAAATTAACAAACTTAAAAAAGAGAAAGATGTACTTATTTTAGGACATTATTATCTTGATCCTAAAGTGCAGGACATTGCGGATTATCTGGGTGATTCTTATGGTCTTGCAAAAAAAGCTATGGATTGCAAAGAAAAAATAATTCTTTTTGCAGGTGTTGTTTTTATGGCAGAAACTGCAAAAATCTTGAATCCTTCAAAAAAAGTTCTTGCTGTTACTATGGATGCTGGTTGTCCTATGGCTGATATGATTAATTCTAATGATATTATCGCTATGAGGGAAAAATACAAAAATCTTTATGTTGTAAGTTATGTTAATTCTACTGCTGATGTCAAGACTCAAAGTGATATTTGTGTAACTTCTAGGAATGCACTCGATATTGTCCGAGATATTCCAAGTAAATATAAAAATATTCTTTTTGTACCTGATAAAAATCTTGGTTCTTATATAATTAAAAAAACTGATAGAAATATGATTTTATGGGATGGTTTTTGTTGTGTTCATAATGATATTTCTGCTGATACAATAAAAAAAGCTAAAGAGAAATATAAAGATAGTGTTATTATTGTGCATCCAGAATGTAATTCTAAAGTTGTTGAAAAATGCGATTTTGCTATGTCAACATCTCAAATGGTGGATTATGCTTCAAAAAATACAGATAAAACTATTTTTGTTGGTACTGAGACTGGAGTTTTGCACTCTATGAAAAAATACAATTCTAAGGTATATTCATTAAGTGAAAAAACTATTTGCAAAAATATGAAAAAAAATACACTTGAAGAAATTTATAATACTCTTGACAAAGAGGTGAATGAAATAGTACTTTCTAATGAAGTATTAAAAAAAGCGTATATTCCTATCAAAAGAATGATAGATTATACTGAAAAAAGAAATTCTCAATAAAAATATTATTGAGATATTTAATAAAAACTTGACAAATTCGGGTGTTATGGTGTAAAAAAGTACATAAACATAAAACTATGTGGGAGGATTGCGTGGAAATTACTGATGTTAGAATAAGAAAAGTTGAAGGCGACGGTAAACTTAAAGCTTATGTATCCGTTACTTTTGATGATATTTTCGTTGTCCACGATCTGAAGATAATTGAGGGAAAGAAAGGTTACTTCGTTGCAATGCCTTCTAAAAAAATGGCTAATGGAGAATTTAAAGATACAGCCCATCCTCTTGTTACAGAAGTTAGAGATATGATTCAGAATGTTATTCTTGACTCATATAGTAAAAATGAAAATATAATAGAAGAAAATCCTATAGAGTCTGAAATATAATATAATGTATATACACTGGGACGTGGCCAAGTTGGCAAGGCACAGGACTTTGACTCCTGCACTCGCTGGTTCGAGTCCAGCCGTCCCAGCCATAATAAAAAAAGCGATTCTCCAACAATAGAATCGCTTTTATTTTTTTGGAGGAAAAGAGTGGATATTTTAATTCTCGCAGCTGGGAAAGGTACAAGAATGAAAAGCAATACTCCAAAAGTGCTTTTTGAAATAGCTGGTAAACCTATGTTGTGGTGGGTAATAAATTCATGTAAAAATCTTTCTAATAAAGTTAATATACTTCTTGGCCATCAGCCTGATTTAATAAAAGAAAAAATGCCATATATTTCAAATGAAAGTATATTTATTCAAAAACAGCAGTTGGGTACTGGTCATGCGGTCAGAACATTTATAGAAGAATATAAAGAGGATTTTGATTCATTAATGATACTTTGTGGTGATACCCCAATGCTTTCTTCTCAAGAACTTGAAAATTTCAAAAAAAACCATATAAAAAGTAAAGCTGTTATAAGTGTTATGTCTGCAATTATAAAAAATCCTTTAGGTTATGGAAGAATTATTAAAAAAAATAATAAATTAGCTTGTATTATTGAAGAAAAAGATGCTGATTATACAGAAAAAAAAATAAATGAAATTAATTCTGGTATTTATATTATTGATTCTAAATTTTTAAAAGAAGAAATTTTTAATATTAATTCAAATAATTCTCAAAATGAATTTTATCTTACAGACCTTGTTGAAAAAGCTTTTAATAAAGGTTTAATTACAAATGTTTATATTGGAAATTCAGAAAATTTAAGTGGTATTAATGATATACAGAGTCTTTCAGAAGCTAGAAAGATTATTCATAATAGAATAAATAACGAATTTATGAATAATGGTGTGGATATTTACAATAGTGAAACAACATTTATTGATGTTGATACTGTTATTGAAGATAATGTTTCTATACTTCCATTTACAGTATTAAAAGGTGAAAATACAATTGGAAAAAACTCTATTATTGGACCTAATGTTTATATTGAGGACTGTAAAATTGAAAATTCTAAAATCGAATATTCTCATTTAAAAGGTGTAGTGGTAAATAAAGGTTGTAATATAGGACCATATTCAAGAATTAGAGAAAATACTGTTATAGGTGAAAAATGCAGAGTTGGGAATTTTGTTGAAATAAAAAAAACCTGTTTGGACAAAAGTGTTAAAGTTTCTCATCTTTCTTATATTGGTGATAGTGATATTGGAAAAAATACCAATATAGGTGCTGGTACTATAACTTGTAATTATGATGGTGTAAATAAACATAAGACAAAAATAGGTGAAAATTCGTTTATTGGAAGTAATTCATGTTTAATTGCTCCTGTTAATTTAGGAAATAATTCTGTCACAGCTGCTGGTTCTGTTATAACTAAAGATGTGCCTGATAATTCACTAGCTTTTGGAAGAGCTAGACAAATTATAAAATTAAATTACAGGAGAGAAAAATGAATAATTCTAAATTCCTGGATACTGAGAATATGGCAATTTTATGTGGTGGTGGAAATGAAGATTTAAGTACGCAAATATGTGATTATCTGGGCGTTAAAAAGTGCAATGTTGATATTAGCAAATTTGCAGATGGTGAGATTCATGTTCAGATTTTTGATACAGTTAGGGGAAAAGATGTTTTTATAATACAACCAACATGTAGTCCGGTTTCTGATAATCTTATGACTCTTCTTATTATTATAGATTCGCTAAAAAGAGCTTCCGCAGGAAGAATAACAGCGGTTATACCTTATTTTGGATATGCAAGACAAGAAAAAAAATCAAGAGGAAGAGAACCGATCACTGCTAAGCTTGTATCAAATCTAATTGTTACAGCTGGTGTTGATAGAGTTCTTGCACTTGATTTTCATACATGGGCATTACAGGGATTTTTTGATATTCCTGTTGACCATTTTCTTGGAAGTACTCTTCTTGCTGATTATTTTTTGGATATGGGTTTTAAAAAAAATGATATAGTTGTTGTATCTCCTGATGCAGGTGGTGTTGGAAGAGCTAGAAATCTTGCAAAGAAACTGAAAGCATCTCTTGCTATAATAGATAAGAGAAGGCAAAAACCTAATGAGTCTGAGGTAATGAATATTATTGGTGATATTGAAGGCAAAATTACCATTCTTGTCGATGATATGATAGATACAGCCGGTACTATTTGTAATGGTGCCAAAGTATTAAAGCAAAATGGTGCTAAAAGGGTTTTTGCAGCAGCATCTCATGGAGTGTTTTCTGGTCCTGCTGCTGAAAGATTAAATCAAAGTGTTATTGAAGAAGTTGTTGTTACAAATAGTATTCCAGTACATAGAGATATTGAAAGAATAAAAGTAATATCTATAGCTCCTTTGTTTGCTAAAGCGATTTATAATATACATAGAGAAAAATCATTATCGCAGCTTTTTGAAAGCTGAAAGCGGGGAATATGAGAAAATTAAGTGTTTTAATAATATTAATCCTTGTAACAGGTGTTGTTTCATGCGGAAGAAAAACTCCACAAAAGACCAATGAACCTGTAAAAATATCTAATTCAGCCGAAAAGATAGAATTAGCTTTTCAATTTGAAGATAATGGAGAATTTGATAAAGCTATAAAAATATATAGAGAGCTTGTAATAAGTGATCCTTATAATGTAGATGCTGTTGAAAAACTTTATTTGGCTAATAGAAAAGAAGGTGATAGGTATTTTTCTGAAGGAGAATTTAAAAAAAGTATAATTCATCTTGAAGTTGCTTATAAATATTTTAAAGAGGAAGAACTTGGAAATAAGTTGAGAGATTCTTTGCTTTTTATTGCTGAAAACGAAAAAGAAATAGATAGAAGAATTCCTTATCTTGAAAAAATAATTGCTTTATTTCCTAATAATCCTAAAGCTTTGAAGATGATGGCAATTATATTTGAAAATTCCAATTCAGAAAAAGCTGTCGAAATTTATGAAAAACTCTTAAGTATAAATCCCGATGATGATAATATAAGAATAAAATTATCAAAATTATATGTTGTTACAGGTAAAGAAGATGAAGGAAACCGACTTCTTGAAGATGTAAAAGATATTGAATCTGTTTATTTATCAGAAAAAGATATAAAGTTTTATAAGTCTAAAGTTAGAGAATTAATAGATTCAGGTGATTCAAAAAATGCAATTAAAATTATAAGAATGCTTCTTGAAAGTGAAAAAGATTCTGTTCAAAGAAAAAATCTTCTATCAGACCTTGCTCAAGCTTATTTTAATCAGAGATCTTATGGAAATGTTTTGCATATTTTTGACGAATACAATGAATTTGATATTGAAAATGAAGAAAATCGTTTTATTGTGCTTTTAAGTATGATTGAAATGGGAAAATCTGAACTTTTTATTAATAATCATAGTAAATTTTTAAATTCAGGATTGCAATTTCAGGTAAATAGAGATGATTATCTATGGTTTAGATACTATAGTAGTGTTAATAATGAACTTGAGATGAATAAAGTTATAGAAAAGATAAAAGAAAGAAATGAAAATGATTTTCTTATAAAAATCTATAGTGAATTGTCAGATAATGCATCTGATAAAAAAGAATTTGAAAAAGCAATTTACTATATTGATCTTTCAAATAATATAAAAGATGAAGCTGAAAATCATTTTAGAAAAGGTATATATCTTGATAAAATGAGAAAATATAGTCAAGCACTTTCTGAATATTCAAAATCTGTTGTTATGGATAGTGAAAACCCAAAATATAGATATTATAGAATACTTAGTCTTAAAAGAAACACAAAATATGATGAAATGGAAGAAGAAAAAAATTTTGTTATAGATAAATTTAGAGGTAGTAAATGGGCAAATTATGTTAAAAAGATATTTGGAGAATCTGATCTTGCAGGTAATATAAAGATGTTTTCTGATGTTGATTCGTATTATAATTATGGGCTAGATTTTGCAAGGAATGGGGATTTTGATAAAGCTCTTTATAATCTTAAAATGGCTTCAAGACTTCAACCAGAAAACTATAACATACTTATAAATATTGCTAATGTGTATTTTGCAACAGGAGCTTATTCAGAAGCTCTTGTATATTATATTAATGCAGCAAATTTTGCGGAAAATAATTCTTATGTTGATTTTTTTCTAGCTAAATGTCTTTCTGAAAAAGGTCTTTATAAAGAAGCTTATGAAAAAGCTAAAGATAGTTATACTATGGATATGGAAAACAAAGAAGCTATGGAACTTGTTAATGATTTAGGTGATAAAAAAGAAAGAGAACTTATAGATAATAGATTTTATGCTTATAAAGATATTGGAATTGCAGCTTATAATGAAGAAATGTATGATATATCTTATTTATATTTTAAAAAATCTCTTGATATTAAAAAAGATGATTATTTTGTTCTTTCTTCAATTTCAAATTTACTAATAAAAAAAGAGCTTTTTGATGAAGCTTGGAAATATATTGAAAGAATATCTATATTGTTTCCTAATGAGTTTGAAGCAAATAAACTTAATTTTGAGTATAAGTTTAGAAAAAACAGAGAAGAAGGTAAAATAATATTTAAAGAAATGCTTAGAGATTTTCCAAATGAAAAATGGCTTTATGATAATTTAAAAAAAGTGTTTGAAAATTTAACACCTGAAGTAAAAAATATATTAAATGCGAATCTTTTAATTGTTGAAGAGGAAGATTTGAAAAATATTATTTATAATAATATGGAGGATTTTTGAAATTAATAGCAGGATTAGGAAATTATCCTGAAAAATATAGATTTACAAGACATAATATAGGATATGATTTTATAGAATATTTTAGAGAAAACAATTTTTTAAGTCAAAATTATGAGAATGCAAATTTATCTGAGTTTTTTCAGATAAAATATGCAAGAGAAGATATAATTTTTGTTCGACCTCATACATATATGAATTTAAGTGGTGATTGTATTTTAAAATTCTGTTCAAAAATGCAAATTAAACCTGAAAATATATTGATAATACATGATGATCTTGATATTGAATTTGGTAAATTAAAAATAGGTTTTAATAAAGGTGATGGTGGTCATAATGGTATATCATCAGTAATTAGTAATATTGGAAAAAAATTTTATAGATTAAGAGTAGGTATTTTTTCTGAAACTTTCAGAATTGAAAACAAAACAGATTATGTTTTAGATAGATTCACTGAAGAAAATATGAAAATTATTGGTAAAAATCTGTATCCTGATATTGAAGAAATTGTTAAGATTTTTATGAAAGGTAACATTGTTCATGCGATTAATAAGTTTAATAGCGTGAGGAGAGCAAAGAATGAATAACGATATTTTTAATAGCAAGATTAGTGAACTTACTAATATTATTTCTGGAAGAATTTCTGTTCATATAAATGATTTTTTCGGAAATATTACTGATATTGAATTGCCTAATGTTAATTCTTATATTACTGGCGAATTGATTAATAGAAAATTTCAATGCAATGCTTATGTTTTTTATACAGAATTTTTTCTTGATAAAAAAGATATATCTGTTCTTCTTTATATAAATAAACACATAGCAGATAATTTAAACCATAATAGTAAATGTTTTTTTGATGAAATAAGCGATGATATTAAATTTATATTATGCGAAATATTAAAGATATTTGCCGAAAATGATAATTTTAATCTTAAAAAATATACTTTTAATTGTGATTTTTTAGAAAGTTTTTTTAATAATGAAGTTCAAAAGAGAACAAAAGATAAAGATAATTTTGATTATATATTTAATAATATATTTTTAAGAGAAGAAAAAACTGATTTTGGTGGGATACTGGTATTTTTTTGATGAAAATTATAGTTCCGGTTGGAGATTTTAAGTTTGGAGTAAAAGGGGATATTTTTCATACTGATGGTATTGGTTCGTGTGTTGTAATTGTTTTGTATGAAAGATTTACAAAAACAGGAATTATGCTACATAGTATTTTACCTAATTATATTTCAAATTCTAGGCCAAACAGTTTTTTAAAATATGTTGATTCTGGAATTTATATTGCTTTGAGTGACTTGTACCGGCAGACAAGTAAAAGAGATATTGTTGCAAAAATAACTGGTGGTGCTAAATTAACAGATATAGGAAATAAAAATATTGGATTTGAAAATATTATTTCTGCAAAGAAAATACTTAATGAGGAAAATATAAGTATAATTTCAGAAGATACAGGCGGAGACTTTGGAAGAGTATGTGAATTTGATTTAAATACTGGAAATATGCATATAAATACTTTACTAAGAGGAGAGTATATAATATAATGAAAAGGATTGTGATTGTCAGTTTGATAATTGCCTTTTTTTCAAGTATAATATTTTTTATAATTGCTTTAAATCAGAGCAATGAATTTGTTGCTTTAAAAAAGACAATTGTCGCTTTTCCGGCATTTTGTGTTGTAATTATAGCAATAATGCTAATAGTTGAGTTTATTAGACCTTCTTCTTCAAAGAATAAGGAAAAAAATGTAATACGTAATACTGACTATATTTTCAAAGATGTTGAAAAAAGGAAACCTTAAATTATGGAAGGAAGATATTTTGAGTTCTGGGTGAATGGTATTATTGAAGATAATACGGATAATGCTGGTATTTTTTCTTTAATTGCTGATTCTCAGGAAGAAGTTATAAATAAATTCGCATTTTCGGCTATACATAATTCTAAAATAACAGATTATGACCTTACCATTGAAGGTGATGATTTTTGTGGTATTGTTGATCATATAAACTCTGAAATAAATGAAAATGATTCAAAAAAAGAATTTATAGAAAAAATATATAATCAGTTTGATACTAATTTTAATGGTGAAAAAATAAAAAAAATATTTGAGATAATTACAGCATCAAGAGATCCTTTTTTGAAAAATGTATTGATTAAAGATATTATGGAAGAGGTATTTAGAAAGATATATAAAAAAAGCAATCTTAAAATTGAAGTTAAATATTCTCTTGTGAATGTGGAGGAAAACATAATGGATCTTGTTGAAGAAAATAATGTTTTGAATGAAGAAACAAGCTCAAAGTCAAAACTGATAAAAATTAAGGTTAACCCTATTCTTGATCCTATTGATGGTATTCCTGTGAATAAACTCAAACTCGGGGATGAGATTCATATAAGGATAGTTGATTCAAACATTGATACTGCAAAACTTGAAGATGTTATATATGATAAAAATTCAGATGCTGCAAAAACAACTTATGTTGGTAAAGTAACTTCGGTGAATAGACTTGAAGCTTCTGGTTCTATTCAGATTACAGTTGGTTTAGGTGATTTATATGTTGGAGATGCTGCATTACAGGATGAATTAAAGATAAGTGCTGTTCAAAATACAGAAAAACAAGCAGAAAATGATGTTGATATAAATAATTATGAAAATGATACAGATTATGAAGAAAAAATGCCTATTTATCTTTATTTTATAATAGGAGCAGTTTCTATTGGGGTTTTTATAACTTTATATTTTTTATTTTTTTCTTAGAGGGGGAATATAGTGCCTGATCAGGAAGCTTTGGCTAATGAGCTTTGGCTCAATTATAAAAGTAATGACGATGCTTATTCGAAAAATAAGCTTATTGAGATATATGCTCCCTATGTAAAATACATTGCAAGAAGAGTATATGAAAAATTACCACCGAATGTTGAATTTGATGATTTGGTAAGTTACGGTACATTTGGATTAATGGATGCTATATCTAAATTTGATCCTAGTAAAAATGTTAAATTTAAAACTTATGCAGGTGTTAGAATTCATGGAGCAATAATTGATTGTCTTCGTGAACAAAACTGGGTTCCAAGATCAGTTGTTCAAAAATCTAAAGAGCTTGAGCGTGCAAAGTCAACTCTTAACAGCCGTCTGTCAAGAGAAGCTAATGATGAAGAACTTGCTGAAGAAATGGGAATTACAATTCAAGATTTAAGAAAAACCTACTCTGAAATCAGAAGGAGTCAGGTTACTTCAACTGATGATATATTTTTTGATGATGATAATAGAAATTCTACAAGAGGTGATTTTATAGAGGATAAAACAGTATCAAATCCCCTTGAAGTTGCTGAAAAATCTGAGATTAAAGAACTTCTTGTCGATGCAATAAGTTCTTTAAGTGAAAGAGAAAAACTTGTTATTTCTTTATATTATTTTGAAGAACTTACTCTCAAAGAAATAGGTAAAGTTCTTAGTGTTTCTGATTCGAGAGTGTCTCAATTACACACAAAAGCAGTCAACAGATTGAAGGAAAAGCTGAAGAATTTCAAGGAGGAAATTCTTTACGATTAGTCTGGAGGGATAATGTCAGATTTTTATATTTATGAAGGTCCAGATCTTGATGAGCTTATTGAAAAATCACTTTTAAAATTGGGTCTTAATGAAAACGATGTTGAAATGGAGATTCTTAAAGAAGGTTCTGAAGGGTTTCTTGGTTTTGGTAAAAAAAATTATAAAATTAAAATAATTCCACTTGTCAGTGTAACCTCAAAAAAAGAAAAAACTGAAAATATTGAAGATGTACTTGAAAATATTGAAAAAAAGAATACTGATAAAGTTGTTTTATCAATTGATAAAAGCAAAGATGGCATATTTCTTGTTTCTCATAGTGAAAAAAAGGGTGAACTTGATGATGTACAAAAAGTAATTGAAGAAAATGGTATTGTTAATGTAGATTATGAGGCTGTTAAAGAATTTTTGGAATCTGATAAGCCTCAAGTTAAAATTGCAGAGTATGATCCTGATATATATGTTGATTCAGAAATAACTATAGAAATATCTGATGATAATATGCAAGCTTTTATTACAGCTACAGAACCTCAGGGTGGAAGTGCTCCTACTGTAAAAGGTATTTTGGAATTAATTGCTAAAGAAAATATTGTTTTTGGTATAATAGAGCATGCTCCAAATGAAATTGTAAAAGATTTAAAATATAATGAAAAAATATTAATTGCAAAAGGAATTGAACCTCAAAAAGGAAAAAATGGCAGACTTGAGTTTAAAATAAATCTTGCAAAAAACATAAAACCTCAACTTCTTGAAGATGGTTCTGTTGATTTTAAACATCTTGATATTATTACAAATGTTGTAAAAGGTGAAGTTCTTGCAGAATATAAAATGCCAGAAAAAGGTAAAAATGGTAAAGATATTCTTGGTAATGTAATTGAATCAGAAGTTGGTGAAGATATTTCTATTGAGGGATTTGTTGGTAAAAATGTTGAACTTTCAGAAGATGGTCAAAAAATAACATCTCTTTTAGATGGTCAAGTTATGAAAGAAGGTGAAAAGTTAACTGTAACCCCAGTGTATATTATAGAGGGTGATGTTGATTTAAAAGTTGGTAATATCGATTTTATCGGGTCTGTTATTATAAAAGGCAGTGTGCTAGATGGATTTTATGTTAAGGCTAAAGGTAATATTGAAATTGAAAAAACAGTTGGTGCATGTGATCTTGAAGCTACCGGAGATATTATTGTCAAAGGTGGTATTATGGGAAAAGATGCTGGAAAAGTTAAAGCAAATGGTAGTATAATTGCAAAATTCATCGAAAACAGCAATGTTTCCTGTAATAAAGAACTTGTTGTGTCCAGAGCTGTTATGCATTCTAATATTAAAGGTGAAAGAATAAAAGTAATGGATGGAAAGGGGCTTATTGTTGGTGGAGTTATAAGAGCTCAAGAACTTATAGAATGTAAGACTTTGGGAAGTCATTTAGCTACTAAAACATCGGTAATAATAGGTATTCGTGAAGAAATAATGAAAAGAATAGATGATATTGATGTTGAAGTAAATCGTGTTTATGATGATATTGATAAAATAAATGAAGCTTCAGAAGTACTTGAAAATCTAAAAAAAAGATTGAAAACTCTTCCTGATGATAAACAGGATAAATTATCAAAATATATTGTGTTAAGAGGACAGCTTGAAAAAAAAGTCGAAAATCTTCTTATAGAAAGAGATAATCTTGAAGAAGAAATAGAAGGTAGTCAGAGTGGGAAACTTAAAGTTAAAGAAAAAATATTCCCAGGTGTTACTATTACTATTAGAAAGGGTGTTATGCAGGTAAAAGATGAAATTAAATTTGCTACGATTTTATATGAAGATGGTTATCTTAAAATAAATCCATATAGTTGATATAATTTAATTAGTTAAAAAAAATTCTTTTATAGGAATAATTATGGCGTCTATTGATCCGGTTGAAATAAATACTCATATAGCACAAAATCTTAATGCTTCTAAGGTTAAGGATATTCAGGAAACTAGAGCTCAAGGAACTGATCAATATCCTCAATTACAAAAAAAAGACGATGATCATCAAAAGACATCTGTAAATAAAGTTGATTCTACAGAAAATGCTGGAATAGATCCTGATGGTGAAAATAAAAGTGAAGAAGAAAAAAAAAAGAAAAAAGAAAAAGAAGAAAAAGATAAACAAGAGCATGAAGAAAAGATGAATAAATTAAAAAATCTTTTTGGTGATGCTAAGCATAACAGAGGTGGGAGCATAGATATAAAATTATGATAATAACCTATGCATTGACAAAAAAAAGAGCTGATTTGTTTAGAGGATATTTTCTTTCTGTAAATGAGGAAGGAATTCCAGTTGATTATAAATTTACAGAAGATCTTAGATTATCAAAATTTCAAAAATATATTTTTGGTTCAACACTTGATAGATATATTAAAACAAAAGTTTTTTTTGAAAAATTCTTAAAAACAATAGATTATAAAATTGATTTTGTTGTTTTTGAAGATGAAGTGTTTTTAGAAAACAAAGTTTTTGAAAACTGTGCTTTTGTGCAGGATACAGATGAAACTCCTCTTAGTGAAACAGGTGAATTTGAATTGCAAAACGATGGAAGCTATCTTTTACAATATTCTTTTTCTGGAAGTCCTGTTAAAGTTAGGGTTAAAGAAGAAAAAATAATAAAAAGACTTTCTGATATAATTAAAGAGATAGCAAGTCAAACTTATACACATAATTTTACAATTCTTGAACCTCTTGAAAGGTTAAGAAGGGTATCTGAAGAATTATGAACATTTTAAAAACAATTCTTGGGAAATATTCAATTTTCCGAGAAGATATATCAATAAATGTTGATTTTTCTAATAAATCTACCAATATAAACTGTGATATAAAAAATGGTGAAATTTCAATTGATAAAAATTTAAGAAATAGAAAATATGAAACATCTGCAAGTTTTACTTCGGTTTCTCCTAGTGTTAAAACTATTGAAATAAAATCAAAAAAAGTTATCATTAAAGAAAAACTTACTTTTTTTAAAAAAACTCTTATATTTTTACTAATTACGATTTTTTCATTTCAATTTTCTTTTGCAAAAGTTTTGTATCCTGGTATTGAAATTGAAAAAAAAACATTTAACGATAAAGAAGGACCTCAAGTAGCATATACTGTAATTTTAAAAAAAGGATATAATTATATAAAAAGAGTTGTATTATCTGATTTTAGCCTTTTTCATAGAAATAGTTTAACTTATATAGCAGAGAAATATAATGCATTAATTGCTATAAATGCTGCTTTTTACAATGTAAAAACTGGCAGACCACTTGGAACAGTTATAATAAATCACAAAATTGTTTGTCTTCCTGTTTATAGAAGATCTGTTTTATGTTTTACAGATAATAATGATTATTTTATTACAGTTCCTGATATTAAGACTGAATTTATGTTAAAAAATAAAAAATTTACTATAGATAGTATAAATCAGCCTTATTATATGGGGAAAATATCGCTTTTTACACCTGAATTTGGAAGTAGTACAAAAACTGAAAAAAACGGTATTGAATTATCTATATCATCAGATAAAATAGTTGAAATTTCGAGTAAAAACGCTTATATACCTCCTGATGGATATGTAATATCTGTTCATGATCCTGATAATATGGATTTTTTTTCAAAAGCTGGTATTTTTGATAAAGTCAGTATTGAATTTTTTCCTGGTGAAGAAATGAAAAATGTACGATATGCTATAGGTGGTGGGCCTACCTTGATTAAAGATGGTAAATTACATATAACTGCTATTGAAGAAAAATTTAAACCAGATGTTGTTTTTTATAATGCACCGAGAACTGCTGCAGGTATTAACAAAGAAGGGGATCTTTGCCTTATTACTTTAGATGGTAGACAAAAAGGTTATAGCAGTGGTATGAAACTTAAAGATTTTGCAGATTTTCTTTATAGTGAAGGTTATTATCAGGCTATGAATCTTGATGGCGGTGGTTCTTCAACTCTTGTAATAGATGGCAAACTTATAAATAGACCTTCTGATGGAAGGCAAAGAAACATAAATGGAGCAATTATAATTGAATATCCTGAATAAAGGTTTAAAGATTTTTTGTTTTTGGAGAATTAATTGAAGAAAATCAATATAATATGGATTTTTTTATTTTTGTTTATATTTAATGTTTTTTCATTTGAGTATAAATCTGGTCAAAAAGGTATTGTTAGGACTGTATTTACAGGAAATGAATTTTACGATATAAAAGTTGAAATTGTAAATACTTTTCATTCATCAACAATAGAATTTGAAAATACTTCACCATCATGTGAAATTATTATTATAAAAAGTTTGGATGAACATGGTTTTGTTGCAGGATGTTCGGGATCTCCACTTATAATTGATGAAAAAATAGTTGGTGCTGTAAGTCATGCTTTTTCAGGTAATAAAAATAAATTAGCAGTTGTATTACCAATAGAATACATTAAAGAAAAACTCAAAACAGTATCTTTAGAATTTCCAGCTATAGGTTTTAATTTTTCTCCACAAGAAAAAATATATATAGATTCATATTCTGAATATGTTTTAAAAAATATAAAAAAAAATATAGGTCTTAATACTGTAAGTGTTCCAAACAGTAGTTTTTTGTTTTCAAAAAACGATGAAAAAACAGAATTGTCAGGTGGAAGCCCTGTTATGATAAGTATTGTATCAGGAGATATGAATATTGGAGTTCTTGGTACTGTTACAGAAAATTCAGAAAATAGGGTATTTGCACTTGGGCATAGGGCTTTTGGAAAAGGTCCAGTTAATTATTTTCTTCAGAATGCTTATATTATTGATACTATATATGATGAAAAAGGTGGATATAAGATAGGGGTTAATGGAAATATAAAAGGTATGATTTATTATGATAGTAATTTTGGTGTTGTTGGAGAAGTTGGTAAATTCCCTTTAATTATTCCTTTAAATGTTGAATTTTATAATAATAATATTAATCAAAGTTTTTTATGTCATATTGTAAAAAACAATGATATTTTATTAAAAACTTTTGATAGTGTTCTTTATCAAGCATTAGATAGAAATATTGAAAAAAAATATGATGTAAGAGTCAGTGTGAATATAGGATTTGAAGAAAGTGGGTTTTATCTAAAAAAACTAAATATTGAAAATATTTTCTTTAAAGCAGAAAACGATATGGAAGCTGTAATTTCTTCAAAAATTATGAATATAATTAGATTATTGATAGAAAATCCATTTATTGATGTAAATATTGCAAAAATAAATATAAAAGTTGAAAATATAAAAAATCCTAGAAAAAAACTTTATTTTAGAGATGTAGATATTAATAGCAAGAATATAACAGTTTCTGGTATAGTAAAAGGAGAGGGTGAAGGCAAAATAATTATAAAAACAGATGTTAATCTTAAAAATGGTAAAAATGATTTGAGTCTTTTAAAACCTGTTTTTCCATTATACAGTGAATGTGTTGATTTTAAGGAATTTTTAAATAAAATGAAAGATATTGAATATGATTTAATTTTAAAAATTAGAAATAATGATAATGTTATAGTAGAAAAATTAAAAACTGATTATTTTATGGAAGATTTTGAAAATGAGTATATTTTTTAAGAGTATTGTATCTATGTTTGAATATTTAGGTGGTATATACATCTTTTTATTGAATAATATTAGAGCTTTATTTAATGAAAGATTTTATTATAAAGTTCTTTTTTTAGAAATTTATTCAATTGGAGTAAAGTCTTTTGGTGTAGTAACTTTAGCCGGTATATTTACAGGAATGGTTTTTGTAATACAGGTTGGCTTTAATTTTATGAAAATGGGTGCGCAATCCTATATCGGTGGAGTTGTTGCTTTAGCAATACTTAGAGAATTATCTCCAGTACTTGTTTCGATAATCGTTGCCGGAAGAGCTGGTTCTGCGATGGCTGCTGAAATTGGCACTATGAAAATAACTGAACAAATTGATGCTTTGAAAATGCTTTCTGTAGATCCTTATGCTTACATATCTTTGCCTAAAATATTAGCAAGTATAATTATGTTACCTATTCTTGTTATATATTCTGATTTTGTTGGTCTTGCAGGTGGAGCTTTTGTTGCAGTTTCTCAGGTTGGTATAAGTCTTGTATCTTATAAAAATTCTATAATTGTATGGGTTGAAAATTATGATATTGGTTCTGGATTATTTAAAGCTATTATATTTGGTTTTGTAATATCTCTTGTATGTTGTTTTAATGGGTTTAGGACTACAAAAGGTGCAAAAGGTGTTGGAGAAAGTGCAACTTTTTCAGTTGTTATATCGATTATATCAATACTTGTACTTGATTATTTTTTAACAGTGTTTTTAAAATATTTTTATTTTCTTGTGTATGAGATGTAAATGAGGTTTTTTTATGAATATAATTAAAATAGAAGCTTTAACAAAAAGTTTTGATACAAAAAAAGTTCTTAATAATTTGTCTTTAGAGGTTTTTCCCGGAGAATGTTTATGTATAATGGGAAGATCAGGTTGTGGTAAATCTGTTTTGATGCGAATTATTGCTGGTCTTATGAAGCCTGATTCTGGTATTGTTAAATTTAAAGAAAAAGAAATAGATTATAATTCTCCATCTTTTTTAAGAAAATATAGACAGAATTTTGGTATGGTATTTCAGAATTCAGCACTTTTTGATTATATGAATGTATATGATAATATAAGTTTTGGTTTAAGATATTATTTGAAAAAAAAGGAAAAAGATATATATTCTATTGTTTTTAGTGTTCTTGAAGAACTTGAATTAAAAGAAAGTGCTTATATTTTTCCAGAAGAACTTTCAGGTGGTATGAAAAAAAGAGTTGCTCTTGCAAGAGCTTTAGTATTGAATCCTGAAGTGCTTATATATGATGAACCAACTACAGGGCTTGATGCAGTAATGGTAAGAAATATTGATAATATGATAAAAGATATGCAAAAAAAAAGGAAAAACACCTCTATTGTGATAACTCATGATGTTAATTCTGCTATGAGAATCGCCGATAGAATTGCTATACATTCGGATGGTGTAATTCTTGAACATGGAAATAGACAAGAAATTATGAAATCAGATAATATACAAACAAAATTAATACTAACAGGAACAATTGATGAATAAACTAGTTATTAATGGAATTTTTATTTTTACCGGGCTTATATTGCTTGGTGTTATGATTTTTTTTGTAGATGATCTTGCTGCAATTAGAGAAGTAAATTATATATATGTGCTTTTTGATAATGTAGATGCTTTGGCTGATGGTTCTCTTATTTATTTTAACGGTGTAAATTGTGGTAGTGTTAAGGGTATAGAATTTTATGATAGAAAAATAAGAGTTAAACTTTCTTTTAAAAAGAAAGTTCCTTTAACAGAAGATATTGCTGTTTCAATAAAAACAGGTGGTCTTATCGGAGAAAAATATGTTGATATAATTTCAAGACCTGATAAATCTGGAAAAATATTAAAAAAAGGTGAAACTATATTTGGTAAAGAATCGTATTCTATTGATAGACTTCTTATTTCTGTAAGTAAACTTTCTGAAGAAATGAAATATCTTGTTCAAAATATGAATTCGGTAATGGATAATAACAAAAAAAATATTGATAGTATATTTAAAAATTTTGAGAGTGCTTCATCTAAAACTGATATTATTGCAGGAAATTTAAATAAAAGGATAGATAGTATTGGAATAGAACTTGAAAATACAATTAAAACTTTTAATAAGGATTTTGAGAAAATTAGTCCTGAAATTGTAAAATCTTTGAAAGAAGCGCAAAATGCACTTAAAAATGTTTCTTCGGTGTTTGAAAATATTTCTGATAAAAAAGGCTCTATATCAAAAAGTATAGATAATGTTCAGGATATATCGGATAATATTAAATTTGCATCAGAAAAAGTTAGAAAACTTATGGAAGATGATCAAAATAGTTTTGTAAGTATGATAGAAGGTTTTAACGGTATGGAAATAAATACTGTATATGATTTTGTTTATTCACATGAAAAAGATAGATTTTTTTCTGATCTTAATATTTTATTTTATAAAAACGAAAAAGGTTTTTTTGAAATTGGTGTTGATCATATTGGTTTTGATAATGATTTTAATCTTGTTCTTGGAAAACGAAATGGTTATAATGTCATTTACGGAGGAATTTTTGATTCAAGACCAGGATTGGGTTTTGGAAGAGAATTTTATAGGTCAAAAATTAAAATATTAAATAAAGATATAAACAAAGATAATTTTAATATTGAATTTAATTTTGATATAAATAATAAAAATGGATTAGGAATAGAATATATAGACATTCTTGATAAAAAAGAATTTGAATTTTCAATAAAAACTAATATTTAATTTAAAAATCATAATTCCCTTGACCAAGTTTTTTTTCAAATGTATTATTTTAAGAGAGGGTGAAAATCAATGCAAAAAGTATTTTTAAGACTTGTAATTATTCTTACAATAATAATTTTAATACTTGTTATAATTCAGAATGATTCTATTAAAGGTTATTATAGATCAATTGTTTTAAAGAAAATTGAAGCTTTAAACAAAGATAATTTTAAAATTGATTACAATGAGCTTGATATTTCATATATTAGAATTGTTCTAAAAAAAGTTAATATTTCGGATAATGGTGTTTTAGCTTATTTTGATAATATTACAATAAGACCTGAATTTTTTTCTTTATTGTTTATTAAACCTATATTTTCAATTAACTGTTATTATGGAGATATAAATATTGATTTTAATAGTATGAAATCACAAGAAAATTTAAGTTTAGCTGGCAAAATTAAATTTTTTAAAACTGACTTTTTATTAAAAAACATTAAATATAATGGAAAACTTCTTGATATAAGTGAAAAAGAAGTTTTTGGTAAAGTTGAAATTTCTTCAGATATAGAATTTGAATTGAAAAATAGTAATTTTTATTTAAATGGGATTATTGATAATGATTATTTTGATATAGAGCTTGAGGTTAAAAATGCAGATATAAAGAAATATTCTGAATTTCTCAAAGATTTTAGTAATATAGATTTTATTAAAGGAGTATTTGATATTGATATAAATATAATAAAAGAAAAAAATAATATTGTTGTAAAAGGCCAATTAAACTTTAATGATATTAGTGTGAAGATTCAGGATATTCCTTATGAAATAACAAATATAAAGGGTGAGGTAAAAATAGATGGTGATAAAAGGATTTTTAATGATGTTAACTTTGAAATAGCAGGTTTTGATTTTATTTTGAAGGGAGAAAGAATTAGAAAAACTTATACTGATTTTACTATAGAACAGAAAACTAATAATAAGAATTTTTTACGAATATATGGTGAAGATAATAATATTTTAATTGATGCAAATTTCAAATTCGGAAAAGTTGAATTAAATTTAAAAAAAGAAAATATATATAAACTTAATTTAAGTTATGGTGATATAAAAGGAATTCTTTTTTTAGAAAACAATAAAAATAAGGGGAATTTTAGAATTCAATTACCGTTTAACACAAGTTTTTGGGGAGATTTTTTTCTAGATGAAAAAAATAATTTAAATTTTGATAAATGTTTTTTTAGATTATATGAAAATATTCATAATGTTAGAATTGTTAAAACAGAAGAAATGTTTAAACTTATTATTCCAGAAATTTTTGAATTAATGTATTCTATAAATACAAAAAAAATTGATATAATTCTTGAGAACAATATGCTTGATGAGAAAATATCAGGTGTTTTTAATGATGATTTTAAATTTTTATCATTAAGAAAAAAAGATTCAAATGATTTTATCAATATAGATTTAAGGAATAATACTATAGAATCAAAATATAAACTATATATTAAAGGTTTTTCTAAGAAAAATTTCAATATTTCTGATGTTTTTCTTAATTTAAATTTTTTAAATAATAAGTTTGAATTTTCAGGAAAATGTGGAAAAATTGAAATAATTGATTTTAAGCGTGAAAATGTTGTTTTCAAAGGTATATATGAAAAAGACAAGTTTATAATGGATTTTGAAAATACTATTGTTACATTGAAGTTTGATAAAGATAAAATAATTGGTAGTTTTAAAGATATTGATATAAATATTCCATATTCAAAAAACAATATAAATATTAAATCATCTAAGATTAATTTTACAAATATTAATGATAAATATGTTTTTGAACCAGAAGATCTTAATTTAAATTTCAATGATTATAATTTAAATATGATAGATGGAAAATTTATATTTATGGATGAAAAATTATTTTCTGAAAATGTTATTTTTAAAATACTTGATGATACTGTTGAAATTCAGGCTGAATATTTTCAAAAAGTATTAAGTTATTCAGGTAGGATATTAGGAAATACTTCCTATGAATATATGGGTTTTAAAATAAAAAATAAAGTTGCAAGATTTACTGGAGTTGATAATAATATTTCAGGTTATATTATTTTAGATAAAGCGCATTATAAGGATATACCTGATTGGAATATAAGTGGAAAAGTGGAATTTAACTCAAAAGATCTTAGTTTTAAAGATTTGGAATTTATTAATTCTAATGCTGTTTTTTATGCTTCAGGATGGTTTGATTATAATTCAATGAAAGATTTTTCTATAAAGGTAAATTCCAAAAAACCTCATTTAATGAAGTTTAATACAGAAAAATTTAATTTTGAATCTGTTGTATTTGGTAATTTAAATATTGATGCAAATAAAGGTAAATATAAAATTGGTGGAGAATTGGATTTTGAAAATACTATTTTAAAAATACTTTATTTATCAGATAAAAAACTTCCATTTGAATTTGAAAATGTAAAATTAAATATAAAAAAAGCTGAAATACATTATAAATCGCATAAATTTATTATGTCTGGAAATATTAATATGAATACAAAAGATATTGATAAAATAGATTTAAGAATTGATGGTGGTTATATTGATATATTAGGTAATAAATTTTCTATAATGCGAGGAAATGTTTCAACTACAGATATTTTTTCTAATATTGAGAGAAAAATACTTAATATTTACGAAAATAGAAAAAAACTTGAAACAGAATATAAAGTTAATGCTACTATTGACAATGATAAAGTATATGATTTCGAAGGTATTAAAAAAAATATTTGGTATGATTTAACTTTAAAAAAAGATTTTTCCAACCTTACTGTTTATTCTTCTGTAAAGGGTAAAGGTGAGGATGTTAGTTTTGTTCTTTATTCTGAACCTGAAAAAACTCAAGATGAAATATATAATGTTTTAAAAGAAAACAGTATATTTGGTTTTCTTGATAGTAAAGATCCTAAAGAAAAATTCTTAGAATTGCTCGGTATTCAAAAAACATTTATTAAAAGTTTTACAAAAAAGTTTAATTTTGATAGTGTAGATTTGAAAAAAGATAATGATGAATATAATATTTTTTTGAAAAAAAGATTTAATGAAAATATTTTTCTTAATTATGAAAAAGCTTTAAAAAACGAAGATGAAACCTATGGAATAGAATACAGATTTAATGAGAGAATGAAAATTGAAAGTACGAATTCTCAGGATGAAAGTTCGTTAAGGTTAAAATGGAAAATAAATTTCTGAAATATTTTATAGTTTTATATATATTTTTATTTAATACAGTTAGCTTTTCTTTTTCTGATATTATTACTAAAATAGAAATATCAGGAAATATTTCTATAAATTCATCTGAATTATTTCTTCTTATAAAAAGTCAGACTGGAAATGTTTTTAATGCAGAAACTCTACAAAAAGATATAAATAGAATATATAAAACAGGTTTTTTTGCAGATGTTGGTGCAGATACTGAAAAACTTTCTGGTGGATTAAAAATTATTTTTAAAGTTATTGAAAACAATGTTATAAAAAAAATATCTTTTAAAAACAATAATGTATTTTCTGCAAGAATATTAAACAAAGTGATTTTATTAAAAGAAGGAAATGTTTTTAATTTTAACTCATTAAAAGAAGATATATATAGTATTGAAAAGTTTTATTCTTCAAGGGGCTATGTTTTATCAAGGGTAAATGATGTAGAAGTTTTAGAAGATGGGAGTGAAATAGTTTTTTTAATTTCAGAACCTTTGATTGAAAGTATTGAAATTTCTGGAAATGAAGAAACTTCAGATGAAATAATCTATAAAAAATTAAATATATATAAAGGTGATTTTTATAATTATCATAATGTTGTTCGTGGTATAGATGAACTTAGAAAAATAGAAGCTTTTGAAGATATTAGGTTTTTTATTAATTCTGGTAAAAATCATAATATGGTTATAATAAAAATCGAAGTTGTAGAAAAAAAGACCGGAGAAATTGATTTTGGTTTAAGTTATGGTGAATTTAATGGATTTGTTGGTTCTGTATCTTTTGAAAAGAAAAATTTTAGAGGTAAGGCTGAAAGAATTAAATTTTTAACTGAATTTGGTGAAGTTAGAAATTTTGATTTTAAATATAGTATTCCATATTTTATTAAGAGATTAAGCGGTGATATTAATATTTTTGATTATTCTTTAGATAAGGAAAAATATAATCAAGTTGGATTGTATCAGTATGATTATAAAGAAAAACGTGATGGATTTAAGCTAACCCTTGGTAATGAAATGGTAAAAAAGAATATTGAATATGAATATATTTCAGAAAATATTAAAATGGAAATTCCAGGAACAATAATTTTGGAAAATAGAGAATGGATTAAATTGCGTGGTATAAATCAACTTCATAATGGTAAGTTTAAATGGGAAACTGGAGTTACAGGTAAATTATTTCTTGATGGTGATCAGGGATATTTTACTTATTTAGCTGATAGAAGTTTTTTTGTAAAAAAAGATAAAAAAATAGATGCATTGAGAATAAAAACAGAAAGAATATCAGTTTCAGAAAGTAAGCTTAGAGAATTTGAAAAAGTTTCGGTAGGTGGTAGAGATTCACTTAGAGGTTATAAATCTTCTGTTTTTTCATCAGATTCTTATATTTTGATAAATATAGAAGAAAGATTAAAAGTTAATGAAAAATTATGGTATGTTGTCTTTGCTGATATTGCCAATATCAATGGTAAGTTAAAGAAAACTGCTGGTATAGGATTTGCATTTTATTCACCACTTGGTATAATAAGGCTTGATTATGGTAAGCCTGTTGACGATATAATATACAAAAAAGGAAGAATATATCTAGGGATAGGTTATATGTTCTAGGGAGGAACTTTAGATGAAAAAGTTTTTTGCAATTATAATTATTATGGTTTTAGGTGTTTGTAGTTTTGCTGCTAAAGAAATTTTTATTGCAACAGTTGATTTTACAAGGCTTATCAACGAATATGAAAGGTCTCAAAATGTTCAGGATTTACTTAAAATGGAACTTGATAAAAGACAAGGTGAGATAGCAGAGCTTGGTAATAAGTTAAAAGAAAGAGAAGAACAAATAAAAAATGATAAACAGTCTGGTAAGTTAACTGATGCTGAGTATAAAAAAACTTTAAATGATTATCAGGTTGATATAATTGGGTTTAAAAAGAAAGCTAATGAATTTGAAAATGAACTTAAAGAGCTTGAGCAACAACATTTTGAATCAATTAGAAATGAAATTAACAATGCAATAAAAAAAATATCTGCAAAAATGAATATAAAATATGTTCTTGAAATTACAGCTGTTCATTTTGGTGGATTAGATGTTACAGATGATGTTTTAAAAGAACTTAATTCAAAAAAATAATAAAAGGTTAATAATTATGTCTTTGTATAATGTTGAACAAATAGCTGATATTGTAAAATGCGATATAAAAGGAGATTATAAAAAAGACTCCTATATATCTGGTATAAGTACTCTTGAGGAGTCAGGTTGCCAAGATATAACATTTCTTGGCAATAAAAAATACATTGATGAATTGCAAATTACAAAAAGCGGTTATGTATTAATTAATAAAGAACTTTTTAAAAACGAATATATAGGTTTAAAAAAAGTTTTTTTTATTGTTGATAATGCTTATTTAGCTTATGCAAAATTATTATCTCTTTTTGAAAAAAAAGACAATAGAAAAGGTATATCTGAGTTTGCAAATATATCTGGTAAAGCTTTAATCAAAGAAAATATATTTATTGATGATTTTGTTAAAATCGGTGACGATTCAATTATTGGGGATAGTACAAAAATACTTTCAGGGGTAAAAATCGAAAACAATGTTAAAATAGGTGATAATTGTATAATATATGAAAATGTTGTTATTAGATCAGAAACTGTTATAGGAAATAATGTAATTATTCATCCTGGAACTGTAATAGGTGGAGATGGTTTTGGATTTGTTCCTTTAGATGGAAGTGTTTTAAAAATTCCTCATATTGGCAATGTTAAAATAGGAAATAATGTAGAGATAGGGTGTAATGTTACTATTGATAGAGGCGTTTCAGGTTCTACCTCAATAGGAGATTTTACTAAAATTGATAATCTTGTTCATATTGCACATAATGTAAAAATCGGCAAATACTGTTTTATTGTTGCTCAGGTAGGTATATCTGGCAGTGTTAAAATAGGTGATGGAGTTAGTTTAGCTGGTCAGGTTGGAGTGACAGGTCATCTTGAAATAGGTAATAATGTTATAGTTGGTGCAAGAGCAGTAGTTATGAACAATATTAAATCCGATATGTTTGTTTCTGGTTATCCAGCAATAAATCATAAAGATGAGATGAGAATTAAAGCTTGTCTTAAAAAATTGCCTGAAATGGTGAAATTTTTTAATAAGGCGAAAAAAAATGAAAATTAGTTTTACAGTTGTTTTTTTGTTTATATGTATTTTTAATGTTTTTAGTATGGATTTTATAGGTGGAACTGGTTATTCACTAGTTCCGGATTATTCTATGAATACTGGTTATGATTATTTTGAGGTTGAAGGTTTATTTACAAAAGTTAAAAGATATTCTTTTGGAATTATACCTTCTTTTGCAAATGTTGGATATTATGAGTTTAATGGTAAAAAAATATATGATACTAAAGTGTGTTTGGGTCAATACGATACTATTATGATGTTTGCAGGTGCTTTTAATATAACAAGCAAAAGTGAAGATATTAATTATTATGTATCAGGTACTTTTTTTTTAGATGATACAGCTACTTTTACAGGCTCTTATTTTTATAAAGATGGAGAATTTCAATGGGGTTGGGCTTATAATCAACCTTTATCAGAAGGTCTAAGTTATATTATTGAAAAAAGAGGCGGTATGAGAAATAGAGGTTATAGAGTTAGTATAAGTCCTAATTTATTTTATGAAAACATTGAAATCGATGTACAAAATAATTATAATTTAAAAGGCAAAAAATACAAAAATATTGTTTACAAAGTAAGTTATTAAGGGGAATTGATGAAACAGAAAACTATTAGAAGTGAAGTTAGATTTTCAGGAGTAGGGCTTCATACTGGAAATAAAGTTGAAGCAGTTATAAAACCTGCTGGAATTGATAATGGAATTAATTTTATAAGAAAAGATTTGAATCCACCAGCTAAAATTGAAGCAAATATAGAGTATGTATATGATGTTGTTAGAGGAACAGCTTTAAAAAAAGATGGTTTTGAAGTATATACTGTTGAACATATTCTTGCAGCTTGTGCAGGACTTGGCATATTTAATGTTGATATTGAGATTAATTCTAATGAATTTCCTGTTGGAGATGGAAGTGCAGAACCTTTTGTAAAACTTTTTGAAGAGGTTGGAATAGTAGAGCTTGAAAAAGAACAGGAAGTATATGAAGTTAATGAGGTAATTGAAATATCAAATAAAGATACTTTTATTGTAATAAAACCTGATAAAGAATTTAAAATCTCTTTTACTATAGATTATGATCATCCTGTTATAAATTCACAGTTTAAAGAGCTTGTCATAAATGAAGATACATTTAAAAAAGAAATTATGTTTGCAAGGACTTTTGGTTTTTATAAAGATTTTGAAAAACTTAAAAATTTAAATAAAGCAGGTGGAAGTTCTCTTGAAAATACTATAGGACTTGATGAAGAAAAAGTATTAAATAAAGAGGGACTTAGAGCAGAAGATGAATTTGTAAGACATAAAATGCTTGATCTTATTGGTGATCTTTGTCTTATAGGAGTGCCAATAAAAGCTCATGTTATAGCAATTAAAGTTGGTCATGCTGTTAATGTTGAAATTGCAAGAAAGATTGTTGCTAAAATAAAAAGTGACAAAGCTGCAAAAAATGCTTTAGATATTCAACAAATTAGAAATATTATACCTCATAGATACCCATTTTTACTTGTTGATAAAATAATTGAACAAGAAGATGATGTTTATTGTGTTGGTATAAAAAATGTTACTGCAAATGAAGAATATTTTAATGGACATTTTCCGGTAAGGTCAGTCATGCCAGGAGTTCTTATAATAGAAGCTCTTGCACAGCTATCTGGAGTTTTTATGATGTCTAAAGGTGAACATAAAGGTAAATTACCGTTTTTTGTAGGTATTGACAAGGTTAGATTTAGAAAACCAGTTGTTCCTGGAGATGTTTTGAGGCTTGAAGTTCGATTAAAAAAATTAAAAGGCAGCATGGGTAGGGTCGAAGGTTTTGCAAGTGTTGACGGAAAGCTTGTAGCTTCAGGCGACCTTATGTTTTCAATAGTTGATGCATAAAGGATGGAATAATTAATGAAAAATTTAATACATGAAAGAGCTAATATTTCAGAAGGTGCACAAATTGGTAAAGGTACTGAGATTGGACCAAATGTTTATATTGGACCAAATGTAATAATTGGTGATAATTGCAGATTATTGTCAAATTCGTATATTGATGGTGATACAGTGTTAGGCGATAATACTGAAGTTTATCCATCGGCAGTTATTGGTACTATAACTCAGGCTAAAGACTTTAGTGGCGGAAAGAGTGGAGTAAGAATAGGTAAAAATAATATAATAAGAGAATTTGTAACAATAAATGCAACAGAAGGTGAAGTTGATGAATATACTAGAATAGGTGATAATAATCTTATTATGGCATATTCGCATGTGGCACATCATTGTGTGCTTCACAACAATATAATTATGTCTAATGCTGTTAATCTAGCTGGTCATGTGGAAGTTTTTTCTAATGCTATTCTAGGTGGACTTGCAGCTGTTCATCAATTCGTCAAAATTGGTAGTTATTCGATAATTGGCGGAACTTCTAAAGTTATAAAAGATATAATTCCCTATATAAAAATTGATGGTAATCCATCAAAGATAGTAGGTCTTAATGTAATTGCATTTCAGAGAAATAATTTTTCTGAAGAAAAAATAAATAATATAAAAGAAGTGTATAAAATCCTTTTTAGAAAGGGTCACAATGTATCTCAAGCTCTTGAAGAGATTGGTGCTATTGATAATGATATTGCAAAAGAATACTTTTCTTTTATCAGGTCTTCTGAGCGTGGGATATTATTTAAGACAATTTGTAATAAATAGTAACAAATTATTTGATTTTTTCTTTCCTCCATGTTGTTTTGTATGTGGTAAGAAGGAAAGAAGTTATTTGTGTAATTCTTGTCTTAAAAAAATAAAACAAAGAAAAATTGAAAAATATCAGAATATTTCTATTTTAAAGAAAAAACATCCTGAAATTAAAGAATTTTTATTTTTAGGTGAATATAAAGGTCAATTAAGAAAAAACATTCTATCAATTAAAATAAATAAAAATAAAAGAAAATTAAAAGATGCTGTGTTTGCTTTAATGGAAGCTTATGATATTAAAGGAGATTTTCTTTTTACTGTTCCTTCAATAGACGAAAAACCTTTTCATTCTTTTTATATTGCAAAATATTTAGCTTTTTTATGTGATATAATATTTCCTGAGCATGGTCTAAAAAAGATTATAAAGACTAAAAAACAGAAAAATTTAAAAAAAACAGAAAGATATGAAAATCTTAAAGGTGTTTTTAAAAAAAACATGTTTGGGGTTTTAAAAAAAAACTCGAAAATAGTTATATTTGATGATATAATAACAACTGGTAATACGGTTGAGAGAATAATAGAAACTATTAACACTGGTGAGGTGTATATAATTTCTTTGGCTGTGGCAGTAAAACAAAGCTATATTGCAAAAAACAAAGATAAACAACTATATATTGCTTAAACCGCTAAAACAAATTTAAAGTGAGTACTGGTGCAATCCGATATATAAGGTGTAAGACTATAATAATAAAAAAGAACAATAACAAAAGAACCTTATAGGTCGGTGCAATTCAATTTTGGAGGATGTCAAAATGGATATCAAAGGAATTAGGACACAGCAATTCAATAATGATATTGAAAAATTAAGAAGAAAAAATGCTGATGGTGCTAAGTTCAAAAAAGAACTAGACAGCACAAAGACTAATAATTCCTCAAACATACTTAAGGATGAAGAGGTCAAGCTATCTCCTGAAAGCAAAGAAATCAGGGAAGCAAAAGAAATAGTTGATCGAGCTTCTGATGTAAGATGGGATAAAGTTGAGGAAATTAAAGCTAAAATAGCTTCCGGAAATTATAAAATCGACGCTGAAGCTATAGCTGAAAAATTTATAAGTACAGGATTTTACAAGAATCTTCTTTAATTTTTCCCTAAAACTATAAAAAGAGAGGGAGCATCAGTATGGAAGATAATTTAGCGGATATTTTTATAATACTTGAAAAACTTCACAGAACTTTTTTAGATCTTATATGTGTAGAAAATGATAAAAAAGCATTGCTTCTTGGAGAATATAAGGCAGAAGATCTTCTGCCAATTATTTCAAAAGAAGAGTTTCTTGCCAAAAAAATAGCATATACTGAAAAAGAAATAAAAGATTTTTTTTCAGAAGGTGAATACAAAGGGTGTAATATTACATCTTTGCTTAATAAAAACATTAATAATAATGAACTTCACACAAAAATAAGCACTATACAGGAACATATTCATAAATGTATTTTAGAGTATAGTGAAATAAGAACAATAAACGATAGTATTCTCAGGACAGAAGCTTCTTTCTATGGCTATTTATTCAGAAAACTTTATAAATCTAATACTTATAGTAAAGATAATAAAGGTCATAGAGTAAACACATTTAATACTGTTGCCTGATAGCTAAGAGAGGAGGGTGTTATGATTTCAACTTTCATGGGGTTTGAAATCGCCAAAAGTGCTATAACTTCAAGTAGACTTGCTCTTGATGTAACTGCACACAATATAGCAAATGCTAATACTGAAGGATATACAAGGCAGAGAGCCGACCTTGCGTCTGCAAATCCTTTTACTACTCCTAGTATGCAAGCACTTGCATTTCCTGGACAAATTGGTCAAGGTGTTACTGTATCTCAAATAACTAGGATAAAGATGGATTTTTTTGATGCAAGATTTCAACAGGAAAATCAGAAATTTGCTCGTTATGAAAGCTTATATCAGAATCTTCAACAGGTTGAACTTTTAATAAATGAACCTTCAGATAATGGAATTCGTTCTGTGCTTGATAGATTTTGGCAGGGACTTGAGGATGTTTCTAATGATCCTGAAACTCCAGCAACAAGAAGAGTTGTTATCGAGAATGGTGTATCATTATCAAATTCTTTTGCCCAGACTTATGAAGAATTACAGGGTTTAAAAGAAAATATAAATACTGAGATTTTTCAGCGTGTTGATGAAGTTAATAGAATAGTCGAAGAAGTTTCTTCTTTAAATCAAAAAATAACAAGTATTAAAAATGTTAACAATAATCCTAATGATCTTTTAGATAAAAGAGATAAGTTGCTTGATGATCTTTCTGAATTGGTTAATATTGCTACAGTTTATAAAGGAACTGAAGATGAACTTGTAGTGTCTGTTAACGGAAGACCTATAATTCAGGGACAGCATTATAATAAACTTGTTGCAGTTGAAAATAGAGATAATGAAGATATGGTAGATGTTAGATGGGAAAAAGACTATATTCCTCAAAGTTCAAATAAAGATATTCTTACTGTTTTTGCAAATTCATCTGCTATAAATCAGTCTCATACAATAAATGTAAAGCAGACTGCAAGAAAAAGCATGATAGAAGGTAATATTTATTTACCTTATGAAGAAAAAAATCTTAATTATATCGGAAATACAGAACAGACTAAAAGATTTACTGGAGATGGTGCAACTGAGGAATTTTATATTAATAATGAGTATATGTCTGACAATATGACAGTTTCAGTCAATGGTATGGCTTATACAAAAGTAAATGATCCTAACGAGCTTGCTTTGAATCCAAATAGCTATTTTGCAGATAAAGCAACAGGAAGTATTGTATTTGATGCACCTGTAGCAGCTGGTGATGATATTATTGTAGGAATAAAATCTGAATTTACACCGGGGCATTTTGAAATAAATGGTAAAAAAATCTATGTTGATCCTTCATCTGATACTTTAAATGATATAATAGATTATATAAATGATTCTGGTTCAGGTGTAAAAGCAAAACTTTATGAAAACAGGATAATACTTGAATCTGCAAACTCGGGACTTGATAATCAAATTAAACTTAATAGCGGAAATTCTAATTTTTTAAGAAAAATGGGTCTTGTGAATGGACTTGAAGGAACTACTGAATTTGTTGAAAAAGAAGTTCCTTTAAACTTTGCAACTGTTCCACCAGGTACATATACAATAGGACTTAATGGAAAAAACTTAAATATAAAAGTTGATCCTTTATCTGGTGATTCTTTACAGAATATAGCAGATAATATAAATAAATCAGATGCTGGTGTAAAAGCGATAATACAAGAACAGACAAATGGTAATTTTAGACTTATACTTGAAGGAACTGATGGAGATTATAATTTTACTATAGATGATAAAGGTGATGGAACTATTTTATCAGCTTTAGGTATTTTTTATGGAAATGAGCTTCCAAATCTAGGAACTCCTCCTTATGGTAAGATGATAATGGGGAATATGGTTTCTGATGAATGTGTTGAGGATATTTATAAAAGAGGCATTGGTCTTGGTATAAATTCACAATTTGAAATTGAAGATTCTAATGGAAATATTGCAACAATAGATATTAATAGTACAAATGATTCTCTTGCTCTTATGGTTGAAGAAATAAATAATCAACTTGTGTTTTCTGGTGTTGATGGAAAAGCTGAAATAATAAAAGATGCTGAAGGGAAATCTAGATTATATATTGAGAGTGTTACAGGTGGAGAAATTGCTATAAGAGATAATTCTGGTAATATTCTTGAAAATCTCGGAGTTTCTGAGGGTACATATAATGGAATGGGACCAAAGAGTTTTTATGGTAGAAATGCTATATTTAATTATGATGGTGCTGATACTGAATGGAGTTCAAATAGAGTTGAGGGACTTATACCTGATGTTGAATTTACAATAAGGGGGACTGGTCAGGCAAATATAGATATAAGAAAAGTCCTTAGTGGTGGAAAATTAAAAGGTCTTCTTGAATCAAGAGATGAAGTAGTAAAAAGTTATATGAATGAACTTGATGAATTAGCTTATAGTATAATGCATGGTATAAACTCTGAACATTTTAAAGGATTTGGTTCTGATAACAAATCTCAGAGAAGTTTTTTTGACAGTTATTCAGGTACTATAGATGGATATCCTCAAAAAGGTGCTGCACTTAGTATGGGTGTAAAAAGAAATCTACAGCTTGATGTAACTCAACTTGCTGCAGCGGCAAGAGATAATGAAAATAATGGAGCTAACGGTCTTCCTATAAGTTCGGGTGTTGGTTCTGGTAAAAATGCACTTAATATGGCAAATTTAAAATTTGCTATGACTATGGATAGTGGAACAGCTACTTTTAATGAATTTTTTAATCAAACTGTTTCTGAAATAGGTACTCAGGCTAATGAAGTTAGAAGAATAAATGATAATCAGACTTTACTTATTGAAAAACTTGAAAATGTGAGACAACAGGTTTCAGGTGTTTCTCTTGATGAAGAAATGACAAATATGGTTAAATTTCAGCATACATATAATGCTGCTGCAAAAATTATCAGTACTATGGATAGTATGCTTAATACTATTATTAATCTGATAAGATAATGGGAGGGAAGATATGAGAGTTACAAATTCAATGCTTTCAAATAATGTATTATATAATATACAGAAAAGTCTTCAGAGAATGGATAAATTTTCAAATCAGCTCTCCACAGGAAAAAGATTTGTGCTTGCGGAAGATGATCCTATTAATACAGTTCTTGGAATGGGATTTAGAACAAAAATCACTGAAAGTGAACAGTTTATCAGAAACATTGATGATGGAATGGAATGGCTTAACACATGTGATAGTGCTTTGGGTCATACTGTGGATCTTCTTAACTCTATAAGAACAAAGTGCATATATGGTGCAAACGACACACTTGAACAACAGGATAGAGATTCTCTTGCAACTGATGTGGATCAACTTCTTAATGGTATTTTTGATACTGCAAATACTGAATTTAGAGGAGATTATATATTTTCTGGTACAAATACCAGATATAAACCTTTTTCAGCCTTTTATGGCGAAGATTCTGGACAGTCACCAAATGTTACTACTCATGATTTTATGGATCCTAATAATGAAGATAGAATAAATATTAATATGAGAAGTATGACAGATGTTAAATATATGGGTAATTCCAAAGATATTGAAAGACAGATACAACAATCTATAGCAATAACAATAAATGATTCTGGAAATAATATATTTAGTGCTGAATCCCATGAGATAACAAGTGGGAGTATGAAAATAAAAGATCAGAATCTTCCTCTTAATGATGTTGCAAATTTTGACGGTGATATACAAATTCCTAATCCTGTTCCTATTCATCCTAATGCTGCTCCTGAATCAACAAGTTTTACTATTGGTGTTGAAGGAGGATATTCTGCAACTATATCTTATAATGCTGATGTGCATTCAATAATTGATATTGCTGATATGGTAAATGAAAAAGCTATTGGTGTAAAAGCTATTGTGGAAAAAAACACAGTAGATAATGTTGATTATTTTAAATTAAAATTTAAAGCTGAAGAATCTGGTAAAGAAATATTTATGTATGAATCTGATAAAACATCAGATAAAGTTTCAGCCTTACCGCAACCACCACCTTTTAATCCTGATAGTGATAATTTTGCTGCAATGGTTCCATCTCAGGCAACAGGTGAAGTATTTATAAATGGAAAACAGTTTATACTCAATGATTATGGTACTGTAAGACAGTTTATGAATGCTGTTGCAAATGATCCTAAAGCTGGTGTATCAGAATTTACTTTTGATAGAAATACAGGATTGTTTAATATAAAGGCAGATTCTGGAAAACCTCTTGAAATAAAAGAAAAAGGTGATATAAATAATGCGGGTAATATGGGTTTTTTCTCAGGTATAGGTATTAATACAAGAGGAAATATTCTTGAAAATATGAATGTTATGAACAAACTTGAAGGAACTGTTAGTGTTCAAGCAGCAAATAGAAATGCTATGAAATCAACTTATTTAAATACAATTCCTGGTATGGAAGATGGTAGAGTTGTTGTTAATGGAGCAATTATTAATATTGATGCTGATAGTGATACACTTGATACTTTGGCGAAAAAAATAAATAATGCACAGGCTGGTGTTTATGCTACTGTAGAGGAAGATATAGAACCAGCGGGTGGTCCTAGAAATTTTAGATTAGTATTGAATTCAGAACATCCAGGAGAGATGAATATAGAAAACAGAGAAGAAGATATTTTTTCAAAACTAGGTTTTATTGATAAATATACAGGAAACTATTATAATTACCCTACAGAAATAAAAGATCCTCAGGATATTGGAACTTTTAGTGTTGTTATGGATATAAGAGACAACCTTTATAAAGGTGATAGAGATGCATTAGAAGAAAATCTTGGCAGAATTGATAGAATAATTGAAAAAATACTTGAACACAGATCAAAAATTGGTGCAAGAATGATTGCTGCCGAGACTTCACAGAGTAAGCTTGAAGATGTTAGAATAAATACTACAAATCTTCTTTCTAATGTAGAAGATGTCGATATAGCTGAAACAATTATGAAAATGAAAATGGAAGAAAATGTTCAGAATGCAGCTTTGCAGACTGGAGCTTCAATTATTCAGAGATCTCTTATAGATTTTCTTAGATAAAAGCGGAGGAATATAATGAAACTTTTGACAAGCAGATTTGGTGAGCTTGAAATAAAAGAAGAAGAAGTCATTTATTTTAAAAATGGTGTATTTGGATTTGAGAATTTTAAAAAATATATTTTACTTAATGAAGGCGGAAGTATGTTTTCTTGGCTTCAGAGTATTGAAAGCTCAGAACTTGCTTTTGTGCTTGTAAAGCCGGTTGAATTTGTAATTGATTATATACTTGATATTGATGAACCTGATGCTCAAGATCTTAAAATAGAAGAAAATGATGATACTACAGTTTTTTGTATTGTAATAATTCCAGATGATACAAGTAAAATGACCGGTAACCTCCAAGGTCCTATTGTTATAAATACCACTAAAAACATAGGAAAACAGGTTATATCGCTTAATTCTAAACATAAACTTAAACATCCTATTGTTGAAGAACTTCATAAAAAAATGAAAAAAGATAAATCTTCCCAAAAAGAGAGGGAAGACTAATGTTGGTACTTACAAGAAAAAAAAACCAAAGCATAATAATTGCAGATAATATCGAGATAGTTGTTGTTGATATAAAAGGTGATCAGATTAAAATAGGTGTAAATGCTCCAAAAAATATTTCAGTACATAGAAAAGAAGTATATGAAGAGATACAAATGGAGAATAAGCTTGCTGCTACCAATAAAATTCATATAAACAAAGTTAGAGAATTAGAATCACTTTTAAAAGGAAAACTGCCACAGGATTGACAAAAAGCATGAAAAGTATATATAATAGATATATAGCTTAAAAAGTTTTTAAAAAAAAATTAAAGTAATGATTAAAGTTTGACGATATAAATGCAAGTAGCTAAGGATAGCTACTGAAGAAAAAACAAGGAAGTAAAATATGAATAAATTTTATTCAAACATATTAAAGAAAGTTTATTTAAAAGCACAGAGGTGTTTTTAGATAAGCTTTTTTTGTATTAAAAAAAAACAACACTTTCAATCCACAGGGAATGGGTGGCCCGGTGGAAATAATTGAAATAAGGAGGTTAAAAAATTAAAAATTAATAGTTTCATTAGACCCCCTGGTAAGGAAGCCAGGATTTCAGATTTCATGGAGGAATCTAATGGGTATAGGAATAATTAACCACAATGTAAGTGCATTAAATGCATTTAGAAGTCTTAACAACACAGATAAGTCTTTAAGCAAAAATCTTGAAAGATTATCATCAGGTTTGAGGGTGAATCGAGCTTCTGATGATGCTGCGGGACTTGCGGTGTCTGAAAAGATGAGAGGCCAAATAAATGGTCTTGATCAGGCAGTTAGAAATGCAGAAGACGGCATATCAATGATACAAACTGCTGAAGGCGTTATGGACACAATGCACAGTATAGTTCATAGAATGAGAAATCTTGCTGTTCAGTCAGCCAACGATAATTACACAACTTATGATAGACAAAGATTGCAGAAAGAAGTTGATGAACTTATTGATGAAGTTGATAGAATAGGGAATTATACTGAGTTTAATACTAAAAAACTTCTTGACGGTTCAACTGTCGGAAGAGCTAATTCTCTTGACAAAAAAGTCCTTAATGCTGATGTAGTTGGTAGGGTTGTAAATGCTGATTATTCTGTAACTGTAGTTCGTGCTGGAGAAGCTTCAAATGTTCATGGTTCAGTAGCTTTTCAGGACAATAACGGTGATGGACTTGCTGATCTTAGAGATCTTGGAATGTCGGGAAATGTTGAACTTCAAGTTAGTCTCGACGGATATACAAGAGCTGTCGGATTTAATGAAGAAGATAATATTAATGATATAGTAAGAAAAATAAACAGTTCAGATCTGGGCATACAAGCAGGAGTGCATAGTTTTGAAGGAAAAGATTATCTTACTATGACATCAAGACATTCTGGTTCAAGATTCAACATTTCATTTGGTCAGGATCCAGACGGAGTTGCAATAGCTCTAGGTCTTACTGGCGGAAATAGAAATTCTGTTGACTCGACATCGCTTGCAATAAGCGGTAATGTAAACGCAGAATGGCTTAAATTTAATTCAGGCACAAACACAATAATATCAGTTGTAAATATAACTGATCAGAGACTGTTTCCAACAATACCACCGGGAATTGCGGATGAAACTCAGATAACAACTTCTCAGAGAATTCTTGGTAGATTTGTTTCAGACTCTGATATTTTTACAGAAAAAGAATTATCAACAGCTTATGTAGCTGCAAACAATGATCTTTCTTTTACAATTGATAATACAAGAACTTCACAGCTTAGAGACTCAGGTCTTCTTAGAGGTGTTAAGTTAAGAGTTGATGAAGACATAGACTTTGGTACTGCTGATATAGCAACTTATAGCACATGGGGAAGTTCAAGTGTTACAAATTATCATTTTGCAACAATTCCTCAGGGTGTTGAAGGTGGACTTAAAAGAGGTAATAATGAGTTTGTAATTGCTCAGCTTGTTAATAATACTGCTCAGGAAGCTACTTCACTTTTATCAGTAAGACTTTCTGTAAGAGATGCAAGACAGGTTTTCCACATTGGAGCTAATGAAGGACAGACATTGACAGTTGATTTTGGAAACCTTACTGCTGAATCTTTAGGACTTAAAGTTGGTCTTTATGGAGCTGGTAACACTTTTGATGGTGTTGATAGACTTGATAATGGTTCAATAAGTCAAAAATTACAGCTTAATGTATCGATTGAAACTCAGCAAAGTGCTGAAACAGCGATAACTGTATTTAATGATGCACTTAACATTGTATCTGAAGCAAGAGCAAAACTTGGTGCATATCAGAACTCACTTGAAAAATCAGTTGATTATCTGAATATAGCTTATGAAAATCAGGTAGCATCTGAATCTCGAATAAGAGATGTTGATATGGCTAAGGAAATGACAGAATTCACCAGAAATCAGATTTTGACACAATCAGGGACTGCAATGCTTGCACAGGCTAATGTAAAGCCACAAACAATACTTTCTCTACTTTAATCTGGTTAACTGGTAAAAATACATTGTTTCATAATAAAGGGGACATTTTTGTCCCCTTTTCTCAAAACTGTTAAAATAGCAGTAAGGGGGTGAGTTTTATGAAAATAGATAAAGTTATACCGCAGGATTCTGTCGTGAATGTAGAAAACAGTAAAAAACAACTTAAAGAAAAAAACAACTCTCTTGCTCTAGAAAAACAAAATGAATTCAAAATGAATATGAATTCTAAAGAAGAAGAAAATATAAAAAAAGAGATTGAATCAATAAATAAACTTGCAGATACATATAGTTTAAAAAGAAATCTTGAGTTTTCAGTTAAAGATAAACAGATTGTAATAAAAGTGTTGGATGATGAAAATAATGTTATAAGAGAAATACCACCAGAAAAAATTTTGGAATTTAGAGCAAAATTTAAAGAAGTGCTTGGTCTTTTTATTGATCAGCAGCTATAATATAAGGAGGCGGATATGGTAGGAACAATACAGATGTCAGGACTATCAGGATTTGATTCTGGTTCTATTGTTGAAAAGTTGATGAGCGTAGAAAAACAACCTCTTTATAAAATGGTTGATAAAAAGAGTAAACTTAATTTAAAAAAAGAGCTTTATAATGAGATAAACCTTAAAATGTATGAATTTCAGGCAAATGTTTTTGATTTTACACTTGAAAGTACATTTAGAAGTAAAAAGACAACTGTAAGTAATGTAGATGCTATGGGAGCAAAAGCAGGAATAGATGCGTTAAATGCAAGTTATACTTTTAGAAATATATCACTTGCTACCTCTACTATTGCTGCTAGTGCAAATCAGTTAAATACTAGCTCAATACTTACTTCAAACAGTTCTCTTGGTGCTATAGATACTTCAAAATCTTTTGAGGAAGCTGGTTTTTCTGGAATACCACAAGGTTCTGTTACTGTAAATGGAGTGGAATTTGATCTTAATTATTTTTCAAGTGTAGATGAGTTTATGACTGCTGTTGAAAATAATCCTAATGCGAAAGTTGCTGATTTTTCATGGAATTCAGTTGATAATAAATTCTCTATTACAGCAGATTCTGGTCAAGGACTTGCTATATTTGAAACTAAAGAATCAATTAATCATACTGGTTTTTTGACTGCTGCTGGTATAAAATTTATTGATAGAAGTGCAAAACTTGATAAGTTTGCTGGAGATATGTCAATAACTTCAGGTGTTTTTTCTATAAATGGTGTTGATTTTAATGTAAATAAAGAAATTGATAGTATGGATTCTATAATAAAAAGAATAAATGCATCTGAGGCTAATGTAATTGCTTTTTATGATGAAGTTACAGAAAAACTTACTTTTACTTCAAAAAAACAAGGTAATACTGCAATAATATTTGATGATAAAAGTTCAAATTTTCTTGATGCTATGGGTGTAAGTAGTGCTGTGCAAAATATCGGTTCTAATGCAAAATTTGATTTCAACGGTGTTTCAACAGAAAGAAGCTCAAATACTTTTAAAATAAATGGTGTAGAGTTTAATCTTAAACAGGATGTTGTTGGACCGATTACAATAGATATTTCAACTGATACAGAAAGTCTTTCTGAAAAAATGGAAAAATTTGTTGAAGATTATAATGAAATAATGGAAAGTCTTTATAAAACCTTAAATGAAGAGGTTGCAACAAAGGAAGAGTTGAATGCTGCCCAGGATATTGAAGCTTTAACTGAATTACAAAAAAAAGGAATTTTAAAAAGAGATTCTACAATAATGGATATACAGGATAAGATGAAAAGCTTTTTTTCAACAACTTATGCTGGTTATACAATGGAAGATGTAGGTCTAAAAGCTGCTGGTGCTGCTGGTGTTGTAACTACTGAAATGAAAAAAGGTCTTATTGAATTTGATAAAGAAACTTTTGAAAATGCAATGCAAGATATGCCAGAAATAGTTGAGGCAATGCTTAGAAATGACGGTCAGACAATAAATAAAAAAAATGCTGATATTGGAATAGCAGTTCTTAATAAAACTAAATATAGTCTTGGTTATAAGAATATTGGTCAAAATGTTAAAATTACAGCTGGTGGTACTGAATATAAATTAGTTACAGAACCGACTGCTGCTAATGAGTTTAAATTAAATAGAGCTACTGGATATATTGAGTTTTTCCAGGCTCCACCTGCTGGATCTAAAATAGAGGCTAGTTTTAAAGCTTTTGAAGGTAAAAAATTTGAAGAACTTGAAAAAAACATAGGTAGCGGAAATGGTTATAAGACAACTTTTTCTATGGGTGCTAGAAATATTGGACAGAATGTTTCGGTTGTAGTAGGAGACGGTTCTACAGTTTATAATCAAGTTGAAAATATGGACGAACTTACTGGTAACGCTTACTTTATTGACAGAGAAAAAGGTAAACTTATATTTGCTGAATCAATTGCTTTAGGAGCTGATGTCAAAGTAGGGTTTGATTATACAGTTGCTCAAAAAGGTATATTTAATACAATGTATGAAGGTATGAAAACTTATACTGGAGTTGGTATTCTTTATAGAGCTGAAAGTTCATTAACATCAGAGCTTAAGACTATGGAAGAAAATATTACAAATTTTAATTATAGACTTAAATCTAAAGAAGAAAGACTTTGGAAAATATATACAAATCTTGAAACTGCATTAAATGAGATGAATTCTCAGAGTTCTTGGCTGTCAAGTCAGCTTGCGAATCTACAGTAAAAGGGAGTTATAATGCTGAACTTAGGAAAAAATGCAGAAAATTATAGAAGAAATCAGATAACAACAGCCTCTGAAGGGCAATTAATAATAATGCTTTATGATGGAGCATTGAGATTTCTTTCAAGAGCAAAGAGTGCAGTTGAAGAAAAAAACATTGAAGAAAGTCATATATTTATTACAAAAACAAGGAAGATTGTACTTGAACTTATGTTTTCACTTGATATGGATAAAGGTGGTAGCATTGCAAAAAATCTTTATGAGCTTTATTTTTTTATAAATCAAGAGCTTATAAAGGCTAATATTAAAAAAGATACAAATATACTTGATAATTGTCACATCATATTAAAAGAATTGCGTGAAACATGGAAACAAGTTGTAGAAAAAAATAAAATGGAAAAAATAGAAGCAGAAAAAAAATAAAAGGAGGTTAATAAGTTGCAGGGATGTTTGTGCAGAATCCCCAAAAAAAGCACAAAAACATGGATGTTAAAAAACTAGTAATCACGGAGGATTATTATGAGTAATTTTGGAATTATTAATCACAACGTATCAGCTGTAAACGCTTACAGAACACTTTCACAGACTAACAGAGGTCTTAATAAGAATCTTGAAAGACTTTCTTCTGGTTTAAGAATTAACAGAGCAGCAGATGATGCTGCTGGTCTAGCAGTTTCTGAAAAAATGAGAGGACAGATTAATGGTCTTGATCAGGCAGTAAGAAACGCAGAAGACGGAATATCAATGATACAGACAGCAGAAGGAGTTATGGACACTACTCATTCAATTTTACAGAGAATGAGAAAACTAGCTGTTCAGTCTGCCAACGATAATTATACAACTTATGACAGACAGAGACTTCAAAAAGAAATGGATGAACTTATTGATGAAGTTGATAGAATTGCAGATTATACTGAATTCAACACAAAAAAACTTCTTAATGGTAATGCATTAGGTCATGCAAATACTTTAGATAAGAAAGTCCTAACTGCTGATGCAGTTGGTGTTGTTGCCAATGCAGATTATTCTATTACTGTAGTTCAGGCAGGTAATGCTTCAAACGTACATGGTTCAACAGTATTTCAGGATAATAATGGTGATGGACTTGCTGATCTTAGAGACTTAGGTATTTCAGGTAATGTTGAGCTTCAGGTTCAGGTTGATGGTCAGACTAGAGCTGTTGAGCTTAATGAACTTGATAATATCAATGATGTTGTAAGAAAGATAAATGGTTCTGGACTGGGTGTTCAGGCGGGTATTCATCAGTATGCAAATCAAACTACTGGAACTACTCAGGATTATCTTACACTTACTTCAAGACATTCTGGTTCAAGATTTAATATATCTTTTGCAGATGATCCAGATGGTGCTGCAATAGCTATGGGTCTTTTCGGTGGTGTAGATAATTCTGTTGACTCAGCATTTAAAGCTGTGGTAGATCCAACTGCTGGTAATGCACCTCAATGGAATAGATTTACTACAGGTTCAAACACAATTATTTCAGTAGTAAACATAACCGATCAGAGACTTTTCCCAACTATACCTCCAGGAGTATCAGCAGAATCAATTGTTAATTCTGATATTCAAAAGTATAGAGTTCTTGGTAGATTTGTATCAAATTCTGATATTTTTACAGAAAAAGAACTTTCAACAGTTTATCAGCAAATAAATATTGGAAATGATGCATATTCTGTACAGATTGATCAGGCAAGAACAGCTGCTTTAAGAGACTCAGGTCTTCTTAAGGGTTTAAGACTTAATGTTGACGAAGATATTGATTTTGGTATGGAAGATATAATGGAAGCTAGAACATTTGCTGGTGGAGCAAATGCAAACACTTCACTTATAGCAAATAGACATGGTGCAGCTATTCCTATGGGAGTTGTTGGTGGACTTCATAGAGGCGCTAATGATTTTACTATTGGACAGTTAGATTCCTTATATACTTCAAACGCAGTTGGACGAGGTCAGGTTACTTCACTTCTTTCAGTAAGACTTTCAGTTAGAGATGCTAGACAGGTTTATCATATTGGTGCTAATGAAGGCCAGACTATGACTGTTGATTATGCAAATCTTGGAGCTGAAGCTTTAGGACTTACAGTATCACTAAGAGGTGGTGGTAATAATCATGATGGAGTTGATGGACTTGATAATGGTACTATTACTAACAAGTTAAAGCAGAATATTAGTATTCAGACTCAGAAATCAGCAGAATCTGCTATAACTACAGTTAATAATGCTCTTAATATAGTATCAGAAGCAAGATCAAGACTTGGTGCATTCCAGAACTCTCTTGAAAAATCAGTAGATTACTTGAATATAGCTTATGAAAATCAGGTAGCTTCTGAATCAAGAATAAGAGACGTTGATATGGCTAAAGAAATGTCTGACTTTACTAGAAATCAGATACTTTCTCAGTCAGGTACTTCAATGCTTGCACAGGCTAATCAGAAGCCACAGTCAGTACTTAGTTTACTTAGATAAACAGTTTAAGTTTTAATCTGAGATTTAAATAAAAGGGGACCGGTAACGGTCTCCTTTTTTTATTGATATAATCGTGCGTATTCTCTTTTTAGAATAATAAAATTAATTTTTTTTTTAAAATATAACGATAAAGTTAAAGAAAAAGTTTAAGTTTAAAAAAAATAACATGGAAGTTATTAGTTTTCCATTTACGAGAGGGAGGAGTCTATGGCTACAGGTGTTGGTATAATAAACCATAATATTTCAGCTATTAATTCTCTGAGAACATTACAGGGAACAAACAACAAGATGTCTAATAATCTTAAAAAATTATCTTCAGGGCTGAGAATCAATTCAGCAGCAGATGATGCTGCAGGACTTGCAGTTTCTGAAAAGATGAGAGGTCAGATATCTGGTCTTCAGCAGGCTACAAGAAATGCTCAGGATGGTATATCTATGATACAAACAGCAGAAGGAGTTCTTGATTCTGTTCATAATATACTACAAAGAATGAGACTTCTTGCAGTGCAGTCAGCGAATGATTCTTATACTTCTTATGATAGAAGAAGAATTCAGGAAGAAATGGATCTTCTTATTGATGAAGTTGACAGAATTGCAGATTATACTGAATTCAACAGAAAAAAACTTATGAATGGTACTACGATAGGACATGCAAATCCTGCGGATAAAAGAGTTTTGACAGCTGATGTCACAGGTATTGTAGTTGATGCTGATTATTCAATAACTGTTCTTAAAGCTGGGACTGCTTGTAATATTCATGGTAATGCAAATATTTTCGATGGAGCTGATGCTGATAATATACCAAATCTGCGAGATATTGGAGTTGTAGGGACTCAAGAACTTCATCTAGTAATTAATAATAACACCCATGTTCTTGACCTTCATGAAGAAGATACTCTTCAGGATGTCATATACAAAATAAATTCATCAGGTGCACCAGTAAAAGCAGGACTTGATCAGGAAGGAAACGATCTTACTCTAACTGCTATGCATTCAGGACCAAAATTTAATATAAGTTTTGGAGATGACCCTGATGGACTTGGAATGAGACTTGGACTTTTTGGCGGAGTAAACGGTACTATGACTTCACAAATGGTTGCACATGATGCAGCGGGTAATCCATTAAATCGTGCTTTATTTACAACAGGTGGTCATACTATAATTTCTATTACTAATATTACTCAACAGGCTCAGTTTCCAACTAATCCAGGTTTAATATCAGTACCTGGAGGGTTTGGAAGAAGTCTTGGTGTATTTGTATCTGAATCAAGAGTTTTTGGTGATCGTGAACTTGCAAGACCAATAAATTCCCTTACAGTTACAAATCTTTATTCTGCAAGACCAGCGTGGAATGACATAAATGGTGATGGAATAGGTGATCCGGTAGACCTTACAAATAGTGGACTTTTAAAAGGTTTTGCAATTCATATTGATGAAGAACTTGATTATGGTATTCTTCAACAGACAATTGATGATGATACTGCTAATGAGTACAGTCTTTTAGGAATTGGTGGTCCTTATCCTGGACCTGATTTCACAGCTTATTGGCCTGGTGCTTATGGACAAGATATAGATGGTGATGGAATAATGGATTTTGGTGATCCTTTTGCAGCTAATCAAATAGATCATCAGTCAGCAACTCCTAACAGGCATATTTGGGGTACTGGAAATACAATATCTCTTTGTACTACAAGACTTTCAATAAGAGATACAAGACAGGTTTTTCATATTGGAGCAAATGAAGGTCAGGTAATAGTAACTGATTTTGGTAATATGAGTTCGGAAACTCTTGGACTTTCATGGTCATATAGAGCAGAAGGTGTTAAACATGATGGTACTACAAGACTTTTATCTGGTGCAAAAACACAGAATTTAAGACAGTATTTATCAGTTCAAACTCAAGGTGATGCGGAAAGAGCTATTTCTATAGTAGATTTAGCTATGGATGCTGTTTCAAAGAAAAGATCCCAATTAGGAGCTTTTCAGAGTTCTCTTGAAAAAAATATATATTATCTATCAATTGCTGAAGAAAATTTGCAAGCTTCTGAGTCAAGGATAAGAGATGTTGATATGGCTAAAGAAATGACTGAGTTTACAAAAAATCAGGTTCTTATGCAGTCAGGTACAGCTATGCTTGCTCAGGCTAATCAGAAACCTCAGTCTATATTACAGCTTTTAGGATAAATTTTATTAAGGAATAATATTTTTAAATAACAAGGAGAAGACATGGCTTTCAGAATTTTTATAGATGGCAAAGAATACATAGGAAGAGAAGCTGCTTTTCAAGACATATTTGAAGATATCCTTAAAAAATTTGGTGATGATAAAAAAGTTATAAGAAAAATTATTGTTGATAAAAAAAATGAGATAACTGATTTTACAAAAGTGTATGAGTTAAATACAGAAAAAATTGAAATTATTGATATAATCACAGGTACTTATAGAGAACTTTGTGTTGTAACTATTGAGGAAATGCTTTCATATATTGTTAAGCTTGAAAAAGGTTATGATTCAATAGTTGAATTAGTAGAGAATGAAAAAATATCAGAGGCTATGACAATATTAAATTCTGCAATTGAAGGAATTGAATGGATGAATACAGCTTTTGGTAAAATACTAAATATTATGAGTTTTGAATTAACAGAAAAAGAAGAAGAATTTTTAAAAGTATATTCTGAACATCTTACAGAACTTGTAACAGGTTTAGAAAGTCAAGATTATGTTACTGTTAAGGATGTAATCTTATATGATCTTAAAGAAGATCTTGGAAGATGGAGAGAAATACTTGAAAAATATCTGGGAGAGGGTCAGAAGATTCAGTAAAGGAGTTTACAGAATGAATAGAAATTTTGACCAGTACAGAGAAACACAGATTAAAACAGCTAGTCCGGGAAGACTTCTTTTAATGTTGTATGATGGAGCAGTCAGGTTTATTAATTTAGCTATAAAATCTCTTCAGGCAGAACCTAAAGATCTTGAAATAGCCCATAACAACATTATTAAAGTGCAAAACATAATAACTGAATTGACAATAACTCTTAATATGGAAAAAGGCGGAGATATTGCAGTTAACCTTAAAGAGATTTATTCTTTTATGCGTAATCATCTTGTTGAAGGTAATTTAAAAAAAGATGCAAATATACTTATTGAAGTTAAAGGTCTTATTGAAGAACTTCGAGATGGTTGGAGAGAAGTTGTAAAGAAAGAAGAAGGTTTTCAAGAAAATCAAGTTAGCTCTTTAAAGAATATAAACATAAAAGGATAAAGTATAATGAAGAAGCAGAATCTTGCAGCAATAAATAAAAAGTCTCCTAGTACAATATATTTTATGACTTTAAATATCAAAAAAGAAAACTATGATATTGAGTTAGTTGATACAAATAGTGAAGAAAAGTCTCTAAAGATAAAAATTGATGGAAGAGAACTTCTTATTCACAGTAAACGGGAACCTTTGAAAGAAGCTTCAAGATTTGTTGATAAAATACTTCATTCAGATGGAAATTTTTTTGTTGTTTATGGAATGGGTCTTGGTTATCATGTTAGTCAGTTATATGAAAAAGTGATAAAAAAAAGATCAGAAACAAAACTTCTAGTTATAGAACCATCTTTTAAAATATTTAATAAAGCTCTGGATATATATGATTTTTCAGAAATTATATTAGATGACAGAGTAGAATTTGCAGTTGGTGATGATGTAGAAGATACAAGAGAAAAATTATCTAAACTTTTTAAAATATACGAAAATGAACAATTGAAAGTGTTTGAATTTAATGTATATAGAAGAATATTTGGAGATTTTTTTACAAAAATTGATGAAACTCTTAAAAATGCATTAAGTGTTGGTATTAGTAATTATACAACTGTTATGAATTATATTGACGATTGGCATGAAAATATAGTAAGCAATCTAAAACATATAATTAAATCACCAGGTCTTTCAGACTATCAGGGTAAATTTGAAAATAAAGCAGCTATAGTTGTTTCAGCAGGACCTTCACTTGATAAAAATGGTCATTATTTAAAGCAAGCTAAAGGAAAAGCTCTAATTATAGCTGTTGATACAGTTGTAAAACCAATGCTTTCAATGGGAATTGAACCAGATGTTATTATTTCTGTTGATTCTCAATATGCTAATTACAAGCATCTTGAAGGAGTTGATTTGAAAGATGTTTATTGTGTATGTTCTCCAATAGTTCATCCAAATATACCTGAACTTTTTGATGGAAAGACTATATTTTTTAATTTTTTCTTTCAAATGTCAATATGGTTAGAACAGCATGTAAAGCAAAATGGAATTTTGTTTACAGGTGGTTCTGTTGCTACAGTAGCATTTGATTTTGCCCGAAAGATTGGTGCTAATCCTATTGTGTTTGTTGGTCAGGATTTAGCATTTACTGGAGATTATCATCATTGTGTTGAATGTTATACTGATAAATTGTTTTTTAATGATTTTTCAAAAGATATTTCTCTAGCTCAATTGCATAAAGAAGATATTATAAAAAGTGATAAGACAAAAATCAAAGAAAAAGATATTTTTGGAAATGATGTAATTACATATAGAGTTTTGAGAGATTATTGCAAATGGATTGAATTTGAATGTGGCAAGACAATTGGTAAGATGATAAATGCGACTGAAGGCGGGATTTTAAAAGAAAATGTAGATATTATGAGATTAAAAGATGTAATAAGTGAATATATGAAAGAAGATTTAGATGTAAAAGAGATTTTTATGGAAAATTTTAAAATTTTACCTAAAAAAAATATTTATGATTTATATAAAACAATTAATATGGTTGATGAAAACCTAACATATATTATAAATAAATCACCAGATATTCGAAAAAAAGTTAGAAAGCTATTTGATTTGTATTCAAATAAAAATTTTTCAGAAGAATACAATAAACTTGTTAATAAAATTGAAAAAACTGGAAAAGAATTTGAAAAGAAAATTTCAATTGCAAGTTTTATTGTTGAAAAATTTCAGACTAAATACTGGCCTCTTCTTAGAACACTTAAAAAAAATCCAGAATATACTTTAAGAAATGAAGAAGAAAAAAAACTTGAAGAGTTAAATTTAAAATATGAGATAATTGAGGAAATATCAATAACAATTAGAGTTCTGATAAGAAAATCAGAAAAATATATAAAAGAATATCTTAAAAATATATGAAAACTGAAATACTTATACAGGCAAGAGCTGATTCTAAAAGACTTCCTAATAAGATAATGCTTAAGCTTGCGGGAAAATCACTTATTGAACATGTTTATCAAAGATGTATGAGTACAGGATATAAAACTGTAATATTAACATCAGACAATAAATCTGATGATAAATTCTGCGAGTTTCTTAAAAAAAATCAAATTCCATTTTTTAGAGGTCCACTTCAAAATGTTCTTGAAAGATATTTAATTTATGCAAATAAAAACTCACTACATAGTTTGATTAGAGTAACTGGAGATAATCCTCTTATTGATTTTAGAAAAATAATACTGTTTAAAAAACTATCTGACAAAGTGGAATATTCAGCTATAACCGGTGGAGCAATTGGCACAGGTTGTGAATATGTTAGAGTTTCTTCTTTAAAAAAACAATTAGATTATAATATGAATGAAGATTATAAAGAACATGTCACTTTATGCATTAGGAAAAATCCTCATGATTTTATTATAAAAAATATTCCAGGTGATGATAGATTTACAGGGTTAAGATTTACTGTAGATGAAAAAGATGATTATAATACTTTAAATAAAGTTTATAATTTACTTTATAAAGGAATTCCTATTGAAAATGATGAATTGTTTGAAGCTTTAAAAAAACAACCTGAATTATTTGCAGGAAATAAAAATGTTAAACAAAATAAAATATAAAACGGCAATTTGTGGAATTGGAAGAATAGCATATTCTCTTGAAAAAGATCCTTTAAGAACAAAACCAGCTTCTCATATCGGTGCGATAAAAAACAATGATTTAATGAAAATATCAGAAGTTTGTGATATTTCAGGTTTTAGACTTGAAGATTTTTATAAAAACGAGCAAAGTCAAAATATTGATTTTTATTTTGATTATAAAAAAATGGCTTATAAAAGTGATTGCAATATAGCTGTTATAGCAACTGACTCATTTTCTCATGTTGATATTATTAAATATTTTGTTGAAAATATGAAAAATTTAAAAAGTATTGTTTGTGAAAAACCTCTTTCTCTTGATTATATATCTGCAAAATCTATTGAAAATATTCTTATTAATAAAAAAATTTCATTTTATGTAAATCATACAAGAAGATGGAATATTAATTATTTAAAAGTTAAAAACATTATTGATAAGGGTAAATTAGGCAAACTTACTCAAATTGTTGGATTTATAAATGCAGGTGGTCAAAAATACATGGGAGAAGGTCCAATTCTTCATGATGGAACTCATCTTATTGATATGGTACTTTTTTTTACAGGAGAATTTCCAGAACAAGTATTTTCTGATGTAATTACTGAAAATAATATAGAAAAATGTGTTAATGTTTTTTTTAAAACTCAAAATAATATTGATGTATATATGAATCTTTCAAGTGATAAAAAATATTTTTTTTATGAAATTGAATTGTATTTTGAATTTGGAAAAGTAATAATTGGTAATCAGAGATTTGATATTTATAAAGCTGAAACAAGTAAGAGTTTTACAGGCTTTGTTGAATTATCTAAAGTTGATGATATGAGTGTTTTTGATTTTCCTATATATAATAATAGAAATTTTTTTGATATTTTATACAATGAAGTTTGTCATGATATTAAAAATAAAAAAATTAATTTGCATAGTTATTATGAAACATTAAAAGTTCAAAAAATGATACATTGTATTTTGAAAGAGGTAAAAAAAGAGTGAAATAGCCGGAAACAATTAGCGTGACTAAAGTCACAATTAGTGATTAGTAAATGCATGATGTAGTTGAAAAACTCATATAGGAATAAAAAAATTGAAACAAGGTAATAAATAATCATGGGTACTGAGGAAAAGAAGGATGCCAAATCGCTGAATCGCTTTGAATTCCGATTTGGAAAACTTTTCCGAGGAAGAACTCAGATAAATAGCATTGATAATAGAGAGTTTCTTAATAGTTTTGTAAAATCCTTTTATAAATATTTACTCTGAAACTTAAATATAATACTAAATAGCTTTACTGGTAACTGGTATTAAAGTATAATTGTTTCAAAAAATAACCCATTATGGGGGAGGTAATATGAGACCATCGTCAAGAGTTCTTGAAATGCAGGAATCACCTATTAGAAAACTTGTTCCTTATTCAGATAGGCTAATAAAAAGTGGTAAGTCAGTATATCATCTTAATATCGGACAACCTGATATTGAAACTCCACAGTGTTTTTGGGATGCAATTCATAAATTTGAAAAAAAAGTTTTAAGTTATGCTCATTCTCAAGGTCTTACTGAATATCATGAATCAACAATTGATTATTACAAAAACATTGGAATAGATTTTGATAAAGATGAACTTATTATAACAAATGGTGGTTCTGAGGCAATATATTTTGCAATGTTAGCATGTCTTGAACTTGGTCAGGAAATTATTGTTTTTGAACCTTTTTATACAAATTATAATAGTTTTGCAGGAATGGCAGGTGTAAAACTTGTTCCTGTTACAACTTATGCTGAAAACGGATTTGATCTTCCAAAAATGGCTGATATTGAAAAACTTATTACTAAAAAAACAAAAGCTATAATGATATGTAATCCGAATAATCCAACAGGAACTGTTTATTCACGAGAGAAAATGAAAGAATTAGCTTCTCTTGTAAAAAAACATAATTTATTTCTTTTTTCTGATGAAGTATACAGAGAATTTGTATATGATGGACAAGAACATGTATCTGTTATGGAATTTCCTGAAATTTCACAAAATGCAATACTGCTAGACAGTATATCAAAAAGATATAGTGCTTGTGGTGCGAGAGTTGGTTCTGTTGCTAGTAAAAATAAAGATATTATGAAAAATATTATGAAACTTGCACAAGCGAGACTTTGTGCTCCTACACTTGCACAGGTTGGAGCTACTGCTTTGAATCGTGAGATTGGTGACGATTATTTTATAGAGATGAGAAAAGAATATCAAGAAAGAAGAGATATTGTTATGGAATATTTAAAAAAAGATCCTGAAATAATTTGTTTGACTCCTGGTGGGGCTTTTTACATTATTGCAAAAATACCAGTTAAAGATTCAACTGAATTTGCAACTTGGATGCTTAGAGATTTTAGTGTTAATAATGAAACTACTATGGTAGCTCCTGCTAATGGTTTTTATGCTACTCCTAATATAGGAAATGATGAAATCAGAATTGCATATATACTTAAGCCTGAAAACTTAAAAAAAGCTATGGAAATTCTTCTTAAGGGTATAAAAGAATATAAAAAGATAGAAAAATAATATTATTTTATATTTATAAAAGGATGGATTTGAGGTAATAATCTTAAATCCATTTTTTTTTGTTTAAAAACAATATTAAGACCAGCTTTTATATCTTCTTTTTTTACTGGGGTGACAGGTTGAAGAAATATAGGTGTTTTTAAATTTACAATTGTTTTTAAAAATTCAAGTGCTTTTTCAACTTTGTTTATATTTTGCAAATTATATACAATTTTAATATATTTTGTTTTTTTTGATGATATATCAAAAAATTCTTTGAATATATGTTTGTTTTGAAGGTGATAATCAAGTTTAAAATCCATAGATATTATATTTGTATAATTAATTAGTTGTTTAAGTTCATTTGTTAAAGTTGAATTAGTTTCAAGTAATATTTTGTATTTTTTATTAAGTTTTTTTAACAATTCAAATAATGCTAAACTTTGTATTAAAGGTTCTCCGCCGGTTATGCTTATTGTTCTAAAAGGAATTTTATTATTTTCAGTGTTTATTATTTTAATAATTTCTTCAATTGTAAAAGTTTTAAAATCTGTTGTATCTGTATCACAATAATTACATTTTATATTGCAGCCTGATAATCTTAAAAAAAAATGGACTTGACCTGCAAAAAGTCCTTCTCCTTGAATAGATGTAAAAAATTCATTTATATTTATTTTCATTTAATTGAACCTCTTTGCTATAGACATTTTTTAAATGTTATTTTAAACTGAAACTTATGAAAAAACAATCTATATTAGATATGAGTTATGAAGATTTAACCGAATTACTTATTTCGGAAGGTTTTAAAAAATTTAATTCAAAACAGATTTTTGCTTGGATTTATAAAAAAAACACTTATGATTTTAATGATATGACAGATTTGTCAAAACAATTGAGAAGTTATCTTATTGAAAATTTTGTTATTTTAACATCTGAAATTAAAATATTAAAAAAATCAGAGGATGGAACAATAAAATTTCTATTAGAGTATGATGATAATGAAAAAATCGAGACTGTTATTATTTTTCATAATGATAGAACAACTCTTTGTGTATCAAGTCAAATAGGATGTCCTCTTAATTGTAGTTTTTGTGTAACTGGAAGTACAGGTTATAAAAGAAATCTTAGAGCTGGAGAGATAATTGAACAGATTTTGCATTCCAATATATTAGGATATTTTCCAACAAACATTGTATTTATGGGAATGGGAGAACCTTTACTTAATTTAGATAATTTAACAAATAGTCTTAAAACAATTTTTTCAAAAGATGGACTTGAATATTCTTTGAGAAAAGTTACAGTATCAACAAGCGGTTTATGCGATGAAATGCTTGAACTTGAAAAGAAGTTTGATTATATTTCCTGGGCTATTTCTCTTCATGCTCCAAATAATGAAATAAGAAATCAAATTATGCCTATTAACAAAAAATATCCACTGGAAAAACTTGTTGATGTGTTAAAAAAACTAAAATTAAAATATGGTAGAAAATTAACTATTGAGTATATTCTTATAGAAGATGTTAATTGTGAAAAAAGACATGCTCTTAAATTAATTGAACTTCTTAAAAGTGTTAAATATAAAATAAATCTTATTGTATATAATGAAAATCCTTATAAGGATTATAAAAAACCTGATATGGATAAAATTCTTGAATTTCAAAATACATTGATAAAAGCGGGAATTGTATGCAAAATTAGAAAAAGTAAGGGTGAAGATATTAGTGCAGCATGCGGACAGCTTGCTTGTGAAAAATAATGACTAACTTGCACAAGGTTAGTGCTTGTAATATAATTCATTGTATTAGCTGATTTATAAAATAATGTATATAGAATATTTGGAGGTGAAGGATGTCAGTATTGTTTAGATTTGAAAATGTTCTTTCAGAAAATGTGGGAGATAAAGGTCTTGATTATAATTTGATATTAAAAGCAGCTCAAGAAAATATGCAAAGATGCCATTTAGCTCTTTTAAAAAAAAGACAGAATAAAACTCTGGGCTTTTTTGACGCACCAAAAAACACTCAACTTTGTGATAAAATAAACACTCTTGTCAAAAAATATAAAGATAAAAATATAAAAAATTTTGTTGTAATTGGAATTGGCGGATCATCTCTTGGTAATATTACAATTAATGATGCAATAAACGGAAAGTTATACAATGAAAAGAAAAAAAATACTCCTAATATTTATTTTGCAGACAATGTAGATCCTGAAAAATTATCTGATATATTAGAAATAATTAATCCTTCAGAAACATTATTTAATGTAATTACAAAATCAGGATCAACAGCTGAGACTATGAGTAATTTTATGCTTTTTTATAATACTCTTGAAAAAGCTTGTCCTGATAAAATAAAAGAAAATATAATAATTACAACTGATAGAGAAAAAGGAAATCTTAAAATAATAGCTGATAAACTTGGTATTGATACTTTTGAAGTGCCTGATAATATCGGTGGTAGATTTTCTGTTCTTACTGCGGTAGGTCTTATTTCCGCAGCTTTTACTGGAGTAGATATAAATGCTCTTATGAAAGGTGCTGAAGATATGGAAAAAAAATGTTCAACAGATGATATTGAAAAAAATCCTGCATATATGGCAGCTTTGATACATTATTTATTTTATATAGAAAAAAATGTTAATATAAATGTTCTTATGCCTTATTCAGAGAGTCTTGGAAGTCTATCCGACTGGTTTAGGCAGTTATGGGCTGAAAGCCTTGGTAAAATAGATAAAAATAAAAAAAATGTTGGAATTACTCCAGCAAAATCTTTGGGTGTAATTGATCAGCATTCTCAAGTGCAACTTTATATAGAAGGTCCTTATGATAAACTTATTACTTTTATTGAAGTTGGAAAATTTAGAAAAAATATTGTTATTCCAGAAGTTTTTTCGGAAGTTGAAGGTTTAAGTTATCTTTCAGGATTGTCTTTTGGGAAACTTTTGACTGTTGAAAAAAAATCTACTGAATTAGCTTTGACAGAAGCGAATAGACCAAATGCTACTTTATTTGTGCCTGAAGTTAATGAGTATAATCTTGGTCAGCTTTTTATGTTTTTTGAAATAATGACGGCTTTTGCTGGAGAATTGTTTGAAATTGATGCTTTTGATCAACCTGGTGTTGAATCAGGAAAGATTGCAACATATGCTATATTGGGGAAAAAAGGTTTTGAAAATGAAGGTGTAAAAATAAAAAAAATGTTAAAAAATAAAAAAACAAGGGAGATATAATTATGAAAGAAAATTTGTTTTGTAAAAAAAGGAATGCTTGGAAAATCTTTAAAAAAGATGAAAAACAAATACATGAAATGTCTTCAGATTATATTAAATTTTTAGATAATTCAAAGACTGAGAGAACATGTGTAAAAACTATATTAGGTTTTCTAAAAAAAGATGGTTATAAAGATATTGAAACTATAAAAAAACTTACTCCTGGTACAAAATTTTATAGTGTTAATCGTGGAAAAACTATTATGTCAGGAATAATAGGAAAAGATGATATAATAAAAAATGGTCTTAAATATATAGTTTCTCATGTTGATGTACCTCATCTTCATTTAAAACCAGATCCACTTTTTGAAGATACTGGATTTGCTATGTTTAAGACTCAGTATTATGGTGGAGTAAAAAAACATCATTGGATAAATATTCCACTTGCTTTATACGGAACTGTTTATCTTAAAGATGGAAAAGAAGTTGATATAAGATATGGAGATGATGGCAAAAATGTTCTTTTAATACCTGATCTTGCAATTCATATAGATAAAGATGTTACAACAAGAAAATATAGTGAAATTATCAAAGGAGAAGAACTTAATCCTATAGTTGGTTCAATTCCAGTTGAAAGAAAAGATAAAAATGATAAAGATGCTGTAAAAGAAAATATTTTAAAAATACTTAATGAAAAATATAATATTACTGAAAGAGAAATACTTACAGGAGAATTTCAGTTAGTACCATCTCATAAAGGTTGTGAAGTTGGACTTGATAATTCTATGATAGGTGGATTTGGTCAAGATGATAGAGTTTGTGCTTATGCTTCATTAAAAGCTTTTTTGAATGTTAAAAAAACTTCTAAGACAATTGTTTCTTTTTGGTTTGATAGAGAAGAAATTGGAAGTATTGGAAATACAGGTGCTGAATCTATTTATTTTGAATATATAATTGGATTGATGATTGAAAAGATTTATGGAAATTACAATGAACTTATGCTTAAGAGAACTCTTGAAAAAACATGTGGTATATCAGCTGATGTTTCTCCGGCGTTTGACCCTAATTTCAAAGGTTCTTATGATAAACAAAATACAGCTATTTTTGGTCATGGTCCATTATTTCATAAGTATTCAGGTTCAAAAGGAAAGTCCTATTCTAACGAAGTAAGTCCAAAATTTTTAAGTGAAATGACAAATTTATTTGATAATAATAATATTCCTTGGCAGATGCAGACAATGGGTAAGGTTGATGGAGGCGGTGGCGGAACTATTGCTAACTGTCTTTGTAATCTTAATACTGAAGTTGTTGATAGTGGAGTGCCTATTCTAGGTCTTCATTCACCATTTGAACTTGTATCAAAAGTTGACCTTTTTGCAACAACCAAAGCTTATCAACTATTTTTGGAGGAATTTTAATGGATCTTTTTCAACCTCCATTTAATTTTATGAGGTTGCCTGAAGAATTTTCTTCTACAAAAAATTCATATTTTGTAATATTACCGGTTGGATACGATGCTACAACATCGTATCTTCCTGGTACAAGAAGAGGTCCGCAGGCTGTAATAGAAGCTTCTATAAATTTAGAATGGTATGATATGGAACTTGATTTAGAACCTTATCTTGAAGGTATTCATACTTTAAATTTTCTTGATATTGATGCATCTTCTCCAGCAAAAATGCATGATAATATACTTAAAGCAAGCAAAATGGTAGTAAAAAAAGATAAATTCTTTGTCGGTCTTGGTGGTGAACATTCTGTTTCTTATGGATTTATACAGGCACATAAAGAATTATATAAAGATTTTACAGTAATTCATTTTGATGCTCATGCAGATGTTAGAGAAAGTTATGGTGGAACTGAGTTTTCTCATGCATCAGTAATTAAAAATGTTTATAGGCTAGGTATTGAAAATATTATACAAGTTGGAATAAGATCTATGGATAGTGATGAAAAAATATTTCTTGATAATTCAAATATAGTTACTATAACAGGTAAAGATGTATATTTTAAAGAAAAACAAAGTATTGAAAAAATGCTTTCATCAATAAAGCATGATAATGTTTATATAACATTTGATGTTGATGCTTTTGACCCATCTCTTATATGGGATACTGGAACTCCAGAACCTGGAGGTTTAAACTGGTATCAAGCTCTTACTTTTCTAAAGAGTATTTTTGAAAGTAAAAATGTTATTGGTTGTGATGTTGTGGAGATTAGAGGTGATGAACCATCTAATGCTTCTACTGTTGGAAAACTTATTTATAAAATAATGGGGTATAAAGTTTGGCAAAAAAACTTCAGGTAATTAATAGAGAAAAATGTACAGGTTGTGGAATTTGTATTGCAGCTTGTTCTACTGCAAATTATAATGCTCCTTTTGAGGCTGCATTAAATATTGAAAATTCTCCATTCAATGAGCAGGTTTATAAAATCAGTATTTGCTATTCTTGTAAAGAACCATTATGTGTTTATTCTTGTCCTACTGGATATCTTGTAGAAAGAGAAGGAGGGGGAGTAAAAATAAATAAAAAAGCAAAATGTATAAGTTGTGGTAATTGTGTTGAAAGTTGTCCTTATGACTTTTTAAAACTTGCTTCAGATAAAACTCCTCTTATATGCAGACAATGCGGGCTTTGTGCGGGTTATTGTCCTAATAATTGCCTTACAATGGTGGATACTGATGATTAGTAATAGGACATTATTTATAAATGTTGAAAATAAAAAACATGAGTTTTTAAATATTGATAATAGAAAAAAAGGTCTTTTTCTTGGATATTATCTTTATGAGGAATATTGTTCTAAAGAAGATGTTGTAATAGTTAGAGGAGCTCTTTCAGGACTTCTTCCTGGAATTTGTCAATGCTATATTGTTTATTTTGACAGAATGTCTGGTTCTATAAGCTATTCAATAGTATCAGGCAATTTAGGAGCTAATCTTTTTTCTCAAAATATTGAAGCTGTAGTATTTACAGGAAAAAATGAGAATTCTAAACTTTATATAACAATAGAAAGTGATAATGTTAATTTTAGAGATTGTGGTGAAATATGGGATTTTGATTATATATTATTAAAAAATACTCTTGAAAATATTATTAAAAGTTCAAAAGATGCTGTTTTGTTTTCGGGGAATTCTGTGAATCCTCATTATTTTTCAAAAATAAATATAAGTTCTAATGAAGTATTTAATTGTCCATCTGTAAGCGAATTATTATGTTTAAAAGGAATAAAACTTGTTTATTTTAAGCATGGATTTCATATAGGGAATATTGATGTAAAAAAGGAATTTTTTAATATTGGTAAAAAATTTAGAATGGATTCTTCTCAGCTTTCAAATATGAGATCTTGTAATGGTTGTCCTGTTCACTGTTTTTCATTTATTTCAAGAGCTGGTAAACAAAATATTAGTTATTCAGTATATAGAAGATTTTTTAATATTGTCAAAGATATGCTTACAGAAGATTTTCTTGATGATATTGAGAAGTTTTTTTATTTATTAGAAGTTTTTTCAATAGATCAAATTTCTATATTACCTGTATTTAAGATACTTAAAGAAAAAAAAGAACTTTTTCCACTTATGGGACTTGATAATAAAACCAAATTTGAATTTAGAGATATTGTTGTTTTTTTAAAAAATCTTAATCTTGAGAATAATGATTTTTATAATCTATTAAGAACAGATAAAAATCTTTTTGAAAGGGAGTATGGTATTAATTTAAGAAAAAATAATATAGTTGGTATGGATTATGCTCTTACAACAGAAGAAAAAAACCTTTTTTCAAAAGATTTTTATCCAAGTGGTATGTTTGAATACGATTTTTCTGATACAAAAGCATTTTTAAATATGAAATCTTTATATGAATATTTTGGAATATGTCCAAACTGTATTGATATTTATGATGAATACTGGGTTTCAAAAATTGGAGAAAAAATAGATACTCAATTTTCAAATATTGATAGAATGAATACTATAAGTGAAATATTTTTTAGATATAAACATGAAACAGAAAAGATGTTTACTGGTATAGACAGGCTTCAAAATGGAGGAATTGATGAATAATGGAGGTTTTCTTAATATTTTTGATCCTTTTATAGAACTTGTTGATAAAGGCAGAAGTAAAAAATGGCAACCTTGTATTGATGTTTTCGAAACTGAAGAATATTTTTTTATTGTATCTGAACTTCCTGGCGTTGATAAAAATAATCTTAAAATATATATTAAAGAAACAACCCTTATTATTTCAGGTGAAAAAAAACAATGTTCCGAAGTCGATTGTAATTTTTCTGTAAAATATCATAGAATTGAAATACCTACAGGGAAATTTGAAAGAGAAATTAATATACCAAGTTATGTTATGTTTGAAAATATGACTGTAAAATATGAAAACAGTAATCTTGAGATAATATTTAAAAAAAATGATAAAACTGTTATCACTGTTGAATAAGGAGTAGATGATGAATGATAGTGTTAAAAAAAATAAAGTATCAGATTCTCTTGACCTTCTTCCAATAGAAGAAATAGTATTGTTTCCTCAGGTAATATTACCGTTTCATATATCTGAAAAAAAACATATTGATATGATAGATGATATTTTGTCAAGAAAAGATAGGATGTTTGCTGTTTCAACTGTAAGACAAGATTCTAAGATAAAAGAAACTTATAACACAGGTGTACAATGTAATATTATGAAAATGTTAAAACTGCCTGATGGAAGTTCTCAGATTCTTGTTCAGGGTGTTAAGAGAATAAAAATTCAAAAAACTAAAGTAAATAAAGGTAGATTGAAAGTAGATGTTAAAATTCTGGAAGAAAATAATACATTAAAAGACGATATAAAAATACAAGCATTAATATCAAATTTAAAAAAATCAATTGAAAAATTAAATAAACTTGGAAAAAACATTCCAAATGAATTTGTTAATTATCTATTTAATGTTGAAAGTGTGTCACATTTTGCCGATTTAATTGCAACTGTGCTTGATATAACAATAGATGAAAGGCAAAAATATCTTGAAGAACTTGATGTTAAAAAAAGACTTGAAAAAGCTAATGTTGATATTAATAAAGAGTTAAATATTCTTTCAGTTGGTCAACAAATACAAAATAAAGTTTCTCAAAAACTTAAAAAAAATGAAAAAGATTATCTTCTTCGTGAACAACTAAAAGCAATTCATCAAGAACTTGGTGAAGTTGATGATAAAACAAAGGAAATTGAAGAAATAAAACAAAAACTTGAAAAAAGTAATTTACCTGAAAATGTTAATAATATTGCTCAAAAAGAATTAAAAAGACTTTCAAGAATGCATGGAGATAGTGCAGAAGGCTCTGTTATAAGAACATATCTTGAATGGATTACTGAACTTCCATGGAGTAAAAACTCTAATGATAATAAAGATATAAAAAAAGCAGAGAAAATATTAGAAAAATCACATTTTGGACTTGAAAAAGTAAAAGAAAGAATACTTGAGTTTTTGGCTGTGCAAAAATTAAAAAATTCTTTAACAGGACCTATATTATGTTTTGCAGGACCTCCGGGAGTAGGAAAGACTTCGCTTGGAAAAGCTATTGCTGACTCTTTGAATAAAAAATATGTAAGAATGTCATTAGGTGGTCTTCATGATGAATCTGAGATAAGAGGACACAGGAGAACTTATATTGGAGCAATGCCAGGCAGAATATTACAAGGAATGAAAAGTGCAGGAGTAAAGAATCCTGTTTTTGTTCTCGATGAAATTGATAAAGTTTCAAGTGATTTTAGAGGAGATCCTTCTTCTGCACTTCTTGAAGTTTTAGATCCTGAACAAAATAATAGTTTTGTTGATAATTATCTTAATATTCCATTTGATTTATCTAATGTACTTTTTATTGCAACTGCAAATTCCTTGACTACAATACCAAGTGCTCTTAGAGATAGAATAGAAGTAATTCAGATATCAGGTTATACTTATAAGGAAAAACTCAATATAGTTAAAAAATTCCTTCTTCCTAAACAAAAAGAGTTAAACGGTATAAAAGATATAGAATTAAAAATATCTGACAAGACTATTATTAAGATAATTCAAGAATATACAAGAGAAGCTGGCGTTAGAAATATTGAAAGAATATTTGCTCGAATATGTAGAAAAATTGCTCTTGAATATGCGAAAGATGAAAAAAAAGATAAATTCTTTATAAAAGCTCAAAATATACATAAATATCTTGGAGCTCCAATTTTTATTCAAAGTATTGAATATTTGCAGAATATACCTGGGATAGCAACAGGGCTTGCATGGACAGAAACTGGTGGTGAAGTTTTATTTATTGAAGCTATAAAAAGAGATGGAAAAGGAGAATTTTTATTAACAGGTCAACTTGGTGATATAATGAAAGAATCTGCTCATATAGCTTTTAGCTATATAAAAAAAGTTCTTAATGAAAAAAAAGAAAAAATAGATTTTTCAAAATTCGATATTCATGTTCATGTTCCTGCTGGAGCTACACCAAAAGATGGTCCTTCTGCTGGAATAACTATTGCAACAGCTCTTTTTTCGCTTTTTGAAAATAAACCTGTTAAAGAAAAATATGCTATGACTGGAGAAATATCCTTAACTGGAAGAGTTTTACCAATTGGTGGATTAAAAGAAAAAGCTCTTGCAGCTTTTAGAGAAGGTTATAAAACTATAATAATACCAGATAAAAATATTAAAGATTTAGAAGAAATTCCTGAAGAAATAAAAAAACATATTAATTTTATACCTGTAAATAAATTTGAAAATGTAATAAAAGAGGTGTTTTAATGTATTTTTTAGGTGTTAAAAGTGATTTTTCATCAGCACATTATTTAAGAGATTATAATGGTAAATGTTCTAATCTTCATGGTCATAATTGGATTGTTGAAGCTGTATTTGTTTCTAAAAAACTAGATAAAGCATATCTTTCAGTTGATTTTACAATATTAAAAAAAATTCTTAAAGAAGTTATGTATGAACTTGATCATAAATGCCTTAATGAAATTGAATATTTTAAAATAAAAAACCCGACAGCAGAGGTAATATCTGAATTTATTTATAATAATATAAGTGAAAAAGTACAAGAACTTGATATAAATGCTGATATATATGAAATAAAAGTATGGGAATCTGAAAAAAGCTGGGTAAGTTATAAAAAAGATTAAATAATGATATAAGTTTGCAGAAATTTATTAAATTATATAATATAAATTAAATAATTAAAAATAATGATTAAAAGGTAAATAAATGAAAAAATTAATAGTTTGGTTAATGATTGCTGGATTGATAACAGGTTTTATAGGTTTTTTTATAAAAAGTAAAGATATAGCACAGAATGAATCCATACTTATGAATCCTGTAAGAAAAACTTTTTCTTCGGATTCTATTGGAGTTATAGAGCTTAATGGTGTTATAAGTTATGATAGTCAGGGATATTTTGAAAGAACTAGTACAGCTGGAAGTCTTATAAGAGATTTTAAATATTTTACTTCTACAAATGTAAAAGCTGTAGTTTTAAGAATAAATTCTCCTGGTGGAAGCATAGGAGCAGTGCAGGAAGTATGTTATGCAATGCAAAAATATAGAGATAATGGTGGCAAAATTGTAGCTTCATTTAAAGATATTTCAGCTTCAGGTGGATATTATATATCATGTTTTGCAGATAGCATTATTGCAAATCCTGGAACATTAACAGGAAGTATAGGTGTAATTATGTCTATGCCGAATGTTTCGGAACTATTTGAAAAACTTGGTATAAAATATAATACTGTAAAAAGTGGTAAATTTAAAGATATTGGTAATCTTTCAAGAGAAATGAGCGAAGAGGAATTTGCTCTTCTTCAAACAACAGTTGATGATTCTTATGAACAGTTTGTTGATGCTGTTTCAAAGGGAAGAAATCTATCAGTTGAAGAAGTTAAAAAAATAGCTGATGGAAGGATATTTACAGGAAGACAAGCAAAAGAAATTGGTCTTGTGGATGAGCTCGGAGGTTTTGATATAGCTTTTGAAAAAGCAAAAACTCTTGCTAATATAAAAGGTAAGGGAAATATTGTATATGCTAATACAAAAAAGACTTTATTGGATTATGTAAATGAACTTAATTAGAAGTGTTGGAAATGATATTGATTTTATTTTAAATGATTTTATTTTTTTTATTAAAAAAAAGCTTTTTATTGGAAATTATAGAAATTCTATTATTTTTACATTAATATCTATATTAAATATATCAATGTTTTTAAGTTTAAAAACAAATGTAAATAGATTGGTATTTTTTATAGTTTTTTCTTTATTTCTTATAAATATTTACTGTATGTTTTTATATATATGTTTACCTTTTTTTGAGAATTTAGCATTTAAATTATTTAAAAATGTAACAAAAAGAGAATTTTCAAAACTTTTTCCTTATACTCTTACTCCATTTATGTTTTTATTTCCTATAAGTTTTATATTTATGGGGAGTTTTCTTGAAAATATTTATTTTGGTATTATATGTGTTTTATCATTTGTTTTAATTGTAAAATTAATGATGGTTTTATATAAAAAGAATTTTACCGAGATAATTTTATTACTTATAACTTCTTTTGCTTTTATCTTTATAACTTGTTTTCTTGTTTTTTATTTTAGCATTATACTCTTTTCCTTCCTGTAATATATTTCTAAGAAAAGCTCTTTCTTTTTTTGACTTAACAATTTTTACTTTACCTGAATAATATAAAGCTGTTGCAATTGTACCAGGAGTAGGAGTAAAATCCTGTATTTGATATGGAACTTGCCCAAATAATCTTTTAAGATCTTTTTCCATTTTTTTTGTATTTTGAATATTTGCACCTGGATATGAAGAAATTATATAAGGTATTAAATAAATATCTTTTTTAAGTTCTTTCTTTTTAATATTAAATAATTTGACAAATTCTTCGAGTTTTTTTAAAGGTGGTTTAAACATATTTTTTAAAATATTATTATCAGTATTTTCAGGAGCAATTTTCATTTGTCCACCGATAAATCCATCTTTTATGAGAATTGAAAGAATTTTTTCAGATAAAAAATCATATCTAATTCCTGAAGCTACAAAAATCTTTTTATTTAATTTTTTTAATTCATTAAGTAAAGTTATATATTTTTTATCACCAATATCGAGAAAATGACAAATTTCAGGATAAACACAAGAATTTTTTGAACAGTAATTTTTATTTTTGCAATTAAATCCATACATATTAGAAGTAGGTGCTTGAATATCTGATACAACTTTTAATTTTCTAACTTTTATTTCATTTATAATGTTATTTACACTTCTTTCAGAAATCCTTTTCCCTTGATTAAGTGTTATAGAGCAAAATGAACAACCACCACCGCATCCTCTATGTGTTACAACAGTATTTTTTATGGTTTCAAAAGCTTTTATTATAGATTTTGTTTCAGGTAAAGGTTTATAAGTATAAGGAAGTGAATATATTTTATCCATTTCTTCAACATTAAGTGTTTTTGCCGGAGGATTTACAATTATTGTATGTTTTAACTGTTTTTGAACAATGTAATATGGTGAATCTGACTGAGATAAATTGTAAATTTTTTCAGTTTCAGAATGAAATTTATTTGGTTTTTGTTTTAGAGTTTCAAAATCACAAATAAATTTTTTCTCATTATCAGAAATATCATTTAATATTTCAATATTCCTATGAACAATTCCATTTAATTTAAAAATATCATTTATTTTATTATTTTTAATTTTTTCTGCAATATTAACTATTGTATTATCACTCATTCCATAACTTATAATGTCAGCTGCTGAGTTTTCAAGTATAGATGGATGTAATTTTTCTGTAAAAAAATCATAATGGGCAAATCTCCTATTTGAAGATTCAACACCACCCAAAACTATAAAAGATTTTTTAAATAAACTTCTTATTCTATTAGAATATTCAATACTTGCATTTTTTACAGCTGTATTTTTAAAACCTTCAGGAATATAAACATTTTGAGTTCTTTTTACTTTATTTACTGTATATAAATTTAATGTTGAATCAATATTTCCACCGGTAATTCCAAAAAAAAGATTTGGTTCAGGAAGATTTTTGAATTCTTCAAAATTATTTTCAGGGTCAGGAAGACTTAATATCCAAATTGAATAACCTTGATTTTGGAGTATTCTGGCAATTATAGCAATTCCAAAATTAGGATGATCTACATAATAATCACCTGTTATTAGTATTATATCAGGTTTTTTTTCATTTAGTTTTATAATCATATCGCATTATACAATATTAAACCATATTTTTAAAGTGTTAAGAGTTGGGGGAAAAACCGGGAAACATCATACGGGAAAAAATATTAATATAAGAAAGAGTTAAATTTTTATCGAAATTTGAATTTTATTGTTTTTTCTATTTAGTAAAGTTTTTCAACAGACTTGTTCAGCGAACATTTTGTTAATGGCGATTGTCTTGAAACTATTTTTAATTTAAATCTTAAAGTTTTGATTTAACATTAATGACGCTGGTTTTAGGCATTAATAAAAATAAATTAAAAAAATATTAAAGTGATTGTTCAAGTTTACCGAAAAGAAAGTAACAACACATGGAGGTGTTTATTATGGATAAGGAAATCCGTTATACTATTGGTGAAGTTTCGCAGATTTTAGGTATCAATCCTTCAAAAGTCAGATTCTGGATGAAACAGTTTCCAGAATATCTAACATGTCTTAAAACCCAAGGTGGTCAAAGACGATTTTCTCATGAAGATTATCTTAAACTTAAAAGAGTTGTTGATTTAACAGATTTTGAAAAATTAACTCTTGATGGTGTAAGAAATCGACTTATTATCGAAAAAAATAGAAAAGGTAAATTAAAATCTCTTGTTTCTAAAATCTATACAGATTTTAGAGAAGGTGTAAGCGAAGATATTGTATTTGAAAAAATTGCAGGTCTTTATCTTTAAACAGGGAAATTAATAGTTTTACTTTTTTATCACACTTTCTTGGCGGGAAGTAACTAATTTTTGAAAATTTAATTAAAAACTTATCAGGCTATTAAATTAAGCTTGGTATTACTGGTAAACACGGAAGTTAAAAAGCATATCTCAAGGAGGAGTATATGAATTTTGGTATAATTAATCATAATATTTCTGCAACTAATTCGTTAAGAAGACTTGAAATAACGAATGGAGGTCTTAGTAAAAATTTCGAAAGACTTTCTTCAGGTCTTAGGATAAATCGAGCATCTGATGATGCAGCTGGACTGGCTGTTTCAGAAAAAATGCGAGCCCAGATATATGGAATAGATCAGGCTCTAAAAAACACTCAGGATGGCATATCAATGGTTCAGACTGCTGAAGGAGTAATGGATACAATGCATTCTATACTTCAGAGAATGAGAGTGCTTTCGGTTCAGTCAGCTTCAGATAATTATACTAATAATGATAGATTGAAATTACAACTTGAGGTTGATCAGTTAATTGATGAAATTGACAGAGTCGCAGAATACACAGAATTCAATACCAAAAAATTATTAAATGGAAATTGTCTTGGAAATGCTAATACCAGTAATAGAAGAGTTATAACCGCCATGTGTACAGGAGTTGTAGAAAGTGCTGATTATTCCATAACTATTCTTGATGCAGGAACTGCTTGCAATGTTCATGGAAATAGAAATATAAGTGATTCTATTGATGATGGAGATTCAATAATTACATTAAAAGATGCTGGAATATATGGAGAAAAAGAATTACATATTAAAGTAGATGGAAAAACATCGGTTATATTGGTTGAAGAAGATGATTCTTTGGAAAACCTTGTTAATAAGATAAATAATTCAAAATCTGGTGTAACTGCTGGTTTAGATGAAGAGGGTAATGATATAACTATGACTTCTATGCATTCTGGACCTAGATTTAATATAAGTTTTGGAGATGATCCTGACGGAGTTGCTTTAGCACTAGGTTTTTATGGTGGAGTAAAAGAAACAAATACTTCGTCTATATGGGCTCAGAATTCAAATGGAGTAAATTTTAATAGGAGAGTTTTCACAACAGGTACAAATACTATAGTTTCAATTACAAATATTACCAGACAAGAATTATTTCATACTGTACCAGGTGAATCCTCAGTTCCGGGTGGTTATGGAAGAAGTCTCGGTGTATTTACCTCAACAAGTAGGATATTTACAGAGAAAGAACTTAGTAATCCTTTAAATACTTTTGATACAACTGATATTACAAGACCATTATGGAATGAAGTAAATGGAGTTAGGCAAAAAGTAGATCTTACTGCTAGTAAATTATTAAAAGGATTTTCTTTTGTTCTTGATGGACAGATTGACTACGGTGTTCTTCAACAGGACAATAATAATAATAATGATGGCAATTTTACATCTTATTGGCCTAATGCTTATAAAACTCCCGCTGGAGATCCAAATGCTACATTGACAATAGATTATAGACCAGCAATTCCAGGAGAAAAAGACCTTCTTTATGCTGATTTTGCTTCTTTAACAAGCGTAAAACTTGCAATTAGAGATATGAGACAAGCTTATCATATTGGGGCGAATGAAGGTCAGGTTATGCTTGTTGATTTTCCAAATTTTTCTGCAGAAGCTTTAGGTTTAACAGTTAATTTAAGAGCAAATGGAGGAGTTTATAATGGAGTTGATCCTCTTTTAGACGGTTCACTTGCTCCTGATTATAGAATGCATATGAGTATTAGAACAAGAAAAGATGCTGAGGCTGCAATTACACTTATTGACACAGCTATACAAAAAGTCTCTCATTCTAGGTCCAAATTAGGTGCTTTTCAGAATTCACTTGAAAAAACAGTTGATTATCTTGGAATTGCACATGAAAATATGCAAGCTTCTGAGTCAAGAATAAGAGATGTTGATATGGCAAAAGAAATGTCTGAACTTACACGAAGTCAAATATTAATTCAATCGGGAACAGCTATGCTAGGTCAGGCTAATCAGAGACCACAGCTGGTTCTTCAACTTCTAGGATAATAATAAAGAGAGGTGTTTTTATATGGATAGAATAAAACAGCTAAAATTAGCACTTTTATATGTTCTTATGATTGTAGGGTCCGGAGTTGCTGGATTTATGTTAATAGAAAAATGGAAGTTTATAGATTCATTATACATGACAATTATTACACTTACTACAGTTGGATTTTCAGAAATACATCCTATATCCCAGTATGGAAGAGTATTTGTAATACTTCTTATACTTTCTGGTATAGGTGTTGCAACTTATTTTGTAAGTCTTATAACAAGTTTTATTGTAGATGGAGAATTTCGTAATATACTTAGGAGGAAAAAAATGGAAGATATATTAAAAGAACTTAATAATCATTATATTGTATGTGGTTCTGGAAAAATTGCACATGAAGCTGTAAATGAGATGAAAAAGAAAGGTAAGAGTATTGTGTTAATTGATGAAAAAGCAGATAATGATAGTGAAGTGGAAATTATTGATAAAAACCTAATTAGAATTAAAGGCGATCCTACTGAAGACAAAATTCTTGAAATGGCTAAAATTAGAAAAGCTACAGCTTTACTTGTTGCAACTGATAATGATGCAAATAATCTTTATATAACTCTTACTGCAAGACAGGCTAATTCTACAATATATATAGTTTCTCATGCAGAAAGAGATTCTTCTATGGATAAATTTAGAAAAGCCGGTGCAAATAGAGTAATTTCAATAATCGGATTAGGTGCAAAAAGAATGGCATCATAGATTTTAAGGCCAAGTGTTGTTGATTTTTTAGAAGTTGCTATGTATGGTGAAGATTTTCAATTACAGATGGAAGAATTTGAAATAGAGGAAAATTCTTTTCTTGAAAAAAAACAATTGAAAGATTCTGAGATTAGACAAAAATCAGGAGCAATTGTATTAGCAATAAGAAGAGAACACAAACTTGTCATTAATCCTGATCCTGATTATGATATGCAGAAAAATGACAAGTTAATTGTACTCGGTTCTTTTGAACAACTTAAAAAAATGTCTACATTAGTGAGTAGTTGTTAAAAAAATAATCAAATACTTTTTTTTGTGCTAATTCTATGTTTTCGTTTATTGTGCAACCTGATGCAAGTTTATGACCACCACCACCAAAATGTTTTGCAATTATGCTAACATCGTGAGGGTTTTTGGCTCTATATTCAATTATAGTTTCATTATCAGAAACTTCAATAAAATAATAACTTACTTCTACATGGCTTATATTATTTAAAAAGCCAATAATGCCAGTTCCCCATACTTGACGGTAATCATTAATATTATATTTTTTCATTAATTCTTTAGATATAACTATCCAACCAACTTGTTTTTGATAAGAAAACTCCGATTTAAGCATAGCTTCTGAGTGAAATTTTAAATCATCAACAGTTTTGCTTTGAAGAAGTTTACTAATAAGAGTTTCATGATCTGCACCAAAACGAATAAGTTCAGCAGCAGATTCAAAAGTTGCATCTGTTACATTTTGATTTCTAAAAAATCCTGTATCTGTGAATATCCCAGTAAGTAAGCAGTTTGCTATGTTTGGAGTTAAAGGCAGATAACCTACTTTAGAAAGTTTCAGAATTATCTCGCATGTTGAAGAAGAATCAGGCATGACAAGATTTATATCCCCGAAAGAATCATTAGTCTTATGATGATCTATATTGATTATAATATTTGAATTATCAATAATTTTTCTTGTAACATAAGTTCTGTCTAAATTGCTTGAATCTAAAGTAATTACAATATCATAGTTTGAAAGTATATTTTCATCCTGAACTATAATATCATCATTAACAATTAAAAATCTGAAAGATTCAGGAATTTCTTCAGGTATAAACACAGCACTGTTTTTATTAACGAGTTTTATTATTCTATGCAAGGCAAGAGAAGAACCTATTGCATCTCCATCTGGCCTTTTGTGAGGTACTATAAGAAAATTAGTACCTGTTCTAAAAAATTTTATTATTTGCTGGAAAATATCCATACTTTAACTTATTCCCCTTTTAATATACTATTTACAGTAGTGTCTATTTTTTCAAGATATTTGTTTATTTCAGGATTTTTTTCTGTAAGACATTCTTCAAGAATTTCCCCAATAACCTGTCTACACTGAAACCATTTACTTGACTTAGGTTCAAATGTTGCTATAGGAAGTTGATCTAAAGCAGCTTTTATTAATGGATCTTTTGCAATGTTTGCTATCATAATTTCAGTTTTAAGAGAAGATTTTCTCACCGGCATATAATTTGTTTCAATAGACCAATGAGCAGTTTGATCTCTATCAGTAAACCATTTAATGAATTTCCAACCAGCTTCTTTTTGTTTTTCATTGCAAGTTTTAGGGTTGTTATTAAATATTAAAACATTAGTTCCTGATAATATAGCAGATTTAGTTTTGTTATGTGTTAAAGGAGCTGAAGCCCAGTTGAAAGTAACTTTGTCATTTTCCATATATGATTTTGATACACTTGAACTCATTATTATACCGACTTTTTTTGCAAGAAATTCAGTCTGATGTTCATAACCTTGAGTAAGATATCCATAATCATTTTTTATTGTATCTAACATAAATTTTAGAGATTTTTTAGAAGGTTCTGAATTTAAATAAGCTTCAGTTTCATTTTTATTAGTAAGTTTTCCGCCATTTTGTTGAAGAAGACAGAAGAAATTCCAAGCATCTCTTGCGGAAAAAGCAGTACCTTTTACTGGATTTGCATACATTGTCTGTACAGCTTTATTTGTTGATAATATTTCATAAGCTTTCATAAGTTCATCATGAGTTTCAGGAATTTTTTTAATTCCTGCAGTTTTTAGCATATCCATATTTACATATAAAACAGGCATACTTTTGTTAAAGGGAAAAGAATAAATTTTATCGTTGAAAATATTATTATCAATCATAACAGAATAAAAATCTGTTAAATCCATTTTTTCTTTATCAATATAACTTTGTATAGGTTCAACAATACCTGCATCAATAAAATTTTGAGTCCAAGCTTCATAAGCTTGAGCAATTGTAGGATTGTTTCCAACCTGTGATGCTGCCATTAGTTTTTGAGATAAAGTCTGATAATTACCCATACATTGAGGTTTAACTAATATATCTGGGTTTTCTTTATTAAACTGATCTATCATATTAGTTAGAGTAGTTTCAAGTTGACCACCCATAGCATGCCAAAAAGTTACAACTGTTTTACCATCTTCTTCTGGATTCCCACCACATCCGGTTATTGCAAAAAGAACTATTGCTACTACAAAAATCAGATTAAAATATTTCTTCATTAAAAACTCCTTTATATTATGTATTTTATTAATCTTTCATTCCACTTGTTGCTATGCCTTGAATAAATTTTTTCTGAACAAAAAAGTATCCAACTATAAGAGGTACAGTACAAAATGTAGATGCTGCCATTAAAAGACCCCATTGAGTTCCTTCTGCCTGGGCAAAGTTTGCAAGACCAACTTGTATAACTCGAAGTTCATCTGCACTTGTTACAATAAGAGGCCATATAAAAGAATTCCAACTTCCTAAAAACGAGAACATCCCAGCAGTAAGCATAACTGGTAAAGAAAGAGGTATTAGTATTCTAAAATAAAAACCTAATGTTGAAGAACCATCTATTCTGGAAGCTTCAAAAAGTTCTTTTGGAATTCCACGAAAAAACTGTCTCATTAGAAAAATACTAAAAGCAGAACAAACCCATGGTACTATAAGTGCAAGGTAAGTGTCTAGCCATCCTAATTTATGAAGAATAATATAATCAGGTACAAGCAAAGCTTGTTGCGGTATCATCATAGTACCTAAAAGAAGAAGAAATATTCTTTCTTTATGCGGAAAATCCAAAAAAGCAAATGCAAAAGCTGCAAGAGAAGATAAAATAAGTTGACCCATAGTTGTTATAGTAGCGACAAAAATAGTGTTAAAAAAATATCTTCCAAAACCTGCTGAAGAACCGGCTTTCCATGCTTGTCTATAATTATTAAAATTATATTCATTTGGAAACAAAGCGGTTGGATTATCATTTATTTCAGACTGTGTTTTAAAAGATGTAGATACCATCCAAAAAAATGGAAACAACATTACAAAAGCTCCAATTATAAGTAATATATGCACAATTGTCTTAAAAAATTTTTCACGATTACTTTTTTTCTTAAACATAATATACTCCTGTTAGTTTGAATAATGTACTTTTTTTTCTGCGATTTTTCTCTGAAACATTGTCATTGCAAATATAATTAAAAACAATACAAAGGCAATCGCTGATGAACCGCCAAGTTCAAATTTCTGAAAAGCTTTATCATAAAGATGATACACAATAACAGTGGTTGCTTTTCCAGGTCCACCCTGTGTCATCATATAGACTTGTGCAAAAACCTGAAAAGATGAAATTGTAGACATTACAAAAACAAAAAAAGTAACTGGAGATATCATTGGTATAGTTATGTTTCTAAACTGATGCCATAATCCTGCTCCATCAATTTCAGCTGATTCATATAGTTGTTTAGGAATTCCTTGTAATCCTGCAAGAAAAATAATTACATTATAGCCAAGACCTTTCCAAATACTCATTATTATAATAGCAATCATAGCCCAGTTTTTATCAAACAGCCATGAAATAGGATTTAATCCTATAAATTCAAGCATTGAATTCAACAAACCATTATGAGTATTATAAAGCCATTTCCACACAAGAGAAACAGCGTTTATCGAAGTAATAACAGGAAGATAATATATTGTCCTGTATATTGAAAGACCTTTTATCTTTGAATTAAGTAAAAGTGCTATTATAAGTGATAACACAATGGTTGTAGGAACAGTACCGATAACATAGAATACTGTGTTTTTAAGTGATAGCCAAAAATCAGCATCGGTAATCAATTCACTATAATTTGTTATTCCAACAAAAGTTTTTTTGCCAAGCCCACCTTTAAAGAAACTATAATAAAGCGAGTAAAAAATTGGAATAAAGTGAAAGGTTAGGATAATCATTGCACCTGGCATGATGTAACATAGTGCGGAAAGTAGTTTTTTAAGTTTTTTGTTTTTCATTATACATCCCCGTCTATCTTTTTTATTAGGTATTTTATATAATTTTCCGTGTTATGTAAAACTTTTTTATAATTATCAGAGTAAAAAATACTTTTTGAAAAATTATAATTTGAAAATAAAGAAAAACCTATTAGTGTTATTCTAAGGTCATCACTACGAATAATGAGAGAAGAACTTCCTTTTAAAGCGGGTTCACCGTCGGTATAAGAATTTGTGCTTGATTTTAATAAAGCACTATGCTTTTCAGAACCGCCCACCGAACATGCAGAAAAAACAATTGTTTTATATATTTTTTCTTCTGAAATAAAGGTCCATGGTTTTCCTTCAACTGACATTTTAGAATCTAATACTTGATTTTTATGAAAATAAAGATCTTTTCCTGAAATTCTTTTTATTAATTCATTTGTATAATCAAGATTTAAAGCATTAAAAGATGAAGAAGCTAAAAATATAATTTTAACATCTTTATACTTTTTTAATAAATAAATCTCTTTTTGGGTAAATGGAATATTTGGTTCATGAATAATAAGTATATCAGTTTTTTTTAATATTTTGTCATTAAGTGGTGTTGATGAATAATAAACATTTTTTAACTCGCTTATATCTGTCATAAATTGCTCTGTATTGTCTGCACCATTATTTCCGTGAAATATATCTATTGTTATACTATTTTCTTTTAATTCATTAAAAGGAATTTCTTTATTAAAAAAAATAAAATCTTTATTTGAAAGATAGGTAAATATATTTAAAGCAAATTGCTGATGATCATAAGTTATTGAATTAAATACATTGTGCAGATGTTTTCCATCAGTACCTGTTCCATCATCAAATATTGCCGAATCCCCGATAGTTATTACTTTGCCTTTTCCATAATGACTTTCAGTTCCAAATATACCATTTTCACTATATATAATAGGTGTTGAAAGATCAGAATCTATTATGTTTATAGTACTGCCTGCAAAAGCTGCGATTGTTTTTACTTTATGATTTATTTTACTATTGAGTATTTTAAGACCAATTTCAGAAAAGTGATTTGAATTGATTGTAATTCCAAAATGATATACAAATTCATTAAAAACTTTTACTGAATCATAAGAATTACCGTTTCTGTCGGCTCCTCCATGATTTGCAATTAGAAACAAATTTCCTCCATTTTTAACAAATTTTAGTATATTTATAATTTCAGATTTATTGAATGGCTTGTTTGGCTCAGGTATGACTAAAATATCTATTTTGCTTAAATTGTCCCATAAATATGTTTTTTCTTTGATTATTTTATAACCATTTTTTTCTAGAAGATCAGCAAAGTCAGAATAACCTCCTGAAATAGTCCAATCACTATTTCCGACATTTTGATCATGAGTATTGTCAAAAAGTACGGTTTGAGAAAAGCTTGCGATATTAAATATAAACATTATTAAGATAAAAAATTTGAACAACATATATATACTCCTTATAATTGTTTAATGCATTATATAATAAAAAACGGTAAAAGTGAAGAAAGATAGAAATGAGTTTGAAAAATCAAATTCCAAGAAAAAAAATTATGAAAATGCTAAAAATTTTGTATAATTGAATTCTCTGAATAAATACATAATTTAGAGCTTTAATAGAAATATAAAAAGACAAGGCATTTTGAAGCAGGCTTACAAATGTAAGCCAATGAGAATAACGAAGTAGAGCAAAATATTCACTGAATATTTTGATTCCATAAAGCCTGTAAGGAAGCAAGATGCAACAATTAATTATTGCAAAATATAAAAAATAATAATACAATAAATTTTAATTTAAAAAGCAAAAACCTTTCCAAATTTTTGCTTCTATAAGTTGTGCTATTTAATCAGAGGACTCAATTTTAAAATGATTCAATTGATAAATAAACAATAATAGTATTGGAGGGAAAATGGCTGAAAAAACACTGGTTATAATTAAGCCTGATGCGGTTTATCGAGGGTTTTCGGGTAAAATAATAAATAGATTTGAGGAAGTCGGTTTTTCTATTGCTGCAATGAAATTTCAGAAAGTTTCAGAAAAACAAGCTGTTGAACATTATAAAGAACATGAAGGTAGAGATTATTATAAAAGGCTTATGAATTTTTTACTTTCAGGACCAGTTATTGTAATGGTGCTTGAAGGTCCCGATGTTATTACAAGGATAAGAAAAATGACTGGAAAAACAATTGCAACCGAAAGAGAAAGCGGTACTGTTAGAGGAGATTATTCTGTTAATAATCTCTATAATCTTATACATTCTTCAGATTCTTCTGAGAGTTCAGCTAGAGAAATATCTATTTTTTTTAAACCTGAAGAAATTCTTGAATATGAAACTGCTACAAAAAAGTATTGGTTTTTTTGAGTACTTTTTTACACACAGGTTGTGGAAAAATTACTCATTTAAATATATAGTCTTTGCTTTTGAAGTAAATGGCATGTTTTTTGTACTATTATAGTTGAAATTATTGCGGAGGATAAACTATGACGAATGAGCATGATTTTACAAAGATTGAAAAGTACAGAAAAAAATTAAAAAATCTTGAAAAAATAGTTGATGAAATATTTTTGGAACAAGATTACAAAGATGAAACTAAAGAATTAAAAAAACAGTTAGTTGAATTTGGGGCTAATTTTGAAATAACTGAAGATATTATAAATGAATATTTATCTTTAGAAAAAGATGAAAAATCAAAAGAAAAAGATTTGGATAATCATGGTTTTTTTAAATTTATTATTTTAAAACAATTTAATTTTTTTAAAAAAATTATTGAAACTCAGAATTATTATAAAAACCTCGAGGAAAATTCAGAAAACCTCAAAAAAGAAAATATAAGACTTGAAAGTCAACTTAAAGAGTATATAGATCTTTCAAGTAGATTAAAAAAAGATTATGAAAATCTTAGTAAAAGAACAGAAAAAGAAAAAGTTGTTCTTGAACAGAACGCTTCAAAGAAAATATGCTTAAGTATGATTGAGATTTTAGATAATTTCATGCTTGCTTTAAACAGTTTTAGACAAGCTGATAGTAATACTTTAGAAAAAGATAAAGTTCTTTTAGGTCTTGATAAAATTGAAAAAAAGATTTCAGACATTCTTTTAAAAGAAGGTGTATTTTCAATAGATAGTATAAATAATTCTTTTGATCATAATTTTCACGAAGCTATAGCTACAGAAGAAAGAGATGATATTGAAGAAGATAATTTAATAACAGAAGAATTTAGAAAAGGTTATATGTTTAAAGAAGAAGTGCTTAGGCCTTCTCTGGTTAAAGTTGCAAAAAAAATTGAAAGTTCAGAAAACAAAAATTAAATAAAAAACGGAGGATTTTATGGCTAAAATACTAGGAATTGATCTTGGAACAACAAACTCATGTATGGCAATAGTTGAAGGTGGAGAACCAAAAGTTATCACTAATAAAGAAGGTGCAAGAACTACGCCTTCAATAGTGGCTTTTACAAAAGATGGCGAAAGAATAGTCGGATTACCTGCTAAAAGACAAGCAGTTGTTAATCCTATTAATACTATTAGAAGTATTAAAAGACATATGGGTGAAGAACATAAGACAGATATAAATGGTAAAAATTATACTCCTCAAGAAATATCTGCTATGACTTTACAAAAATTAAAAGCTGATGCTGAAGCTTTTATTGGAGAAACAATTGAAAAAGCTGTTATAACAGTGCCTGCATATTTTAATGATGCACAAAGAAAAGCTACAAAAGATGCGGGAAAAATAGCTGGATTGGAAGTAGTAAGAATAATTAATGAACCAACAGCAGCAGCTCTTGCTTATGGACTTGATAAGAAAGGTGAAGAAAAAATAGTTGTATATGATCTTGGCGGTGGTACATTTGATGTAACTTGTCTTGAGATTGGAGAAGGTGTTTTTGAAGTTAAATCTACAAGTGGTGATACAAAACTTGGTGGAGATGATTTTGATGATGCTATAATGAATTGGATGAATGATGAGTTTAAAAAAGAAAACGGAATAGATCTTAAAAATGATCTAAAAGCTATGCAGAGACTTAAAGATGAAGCTGAAAAAGCTAAAATCGAGCTTTCATCGACAATGCAAATTAATATTAATATTCCATATATTACAGCAGTTAATGGTGAACCAAAGCATTTGGATTTGAATCTTTCAAGAGCTAAACTTGAAAGTATAGTTTCTGATCTTGTAACAAGCACAAAAAAACCTATTGAACAGGCTATGAAAGATGCTGGTTGGAGCATGGGAGAGGTTTCTGAAGTAATATTGGTTGGTGGACAGACTAGAATGCCAGCAGTTCAAGAATTAGTTAAAAATATGTTTGGCAAAGAACCTCACAAAGGTATTAATCCAGACGAATGTGTTGGAATTGGTGCTGCAATACAGGGTGCTGTTCTTGCAGGAGATATAAAAGATGTACTTCTTCTTGATGTAATACCAATTTCTCTTGGTATTGAAACTTTAGGTGGAGTGTTTACAAAGATAATAGAAAGAAACACTACTATTCCAACCAAAAAAAGTCAGACTTTCTCGACAGCTGATGACAATCAACCTGCGGTAAGTATTCATGTTCTTCAGGGTGAAAGAGCAATGGCTCATGATAATAAAACTCTTGCTAAATTCGATCTTGTTGGTATTCCACCTGCACCTAGAGGAATGCCTCAGATAGAAGTATCATTTGATATTGATGCTAACGGTATATTGAATGTTTCTGCAAAAGATAATGGAACAGGAAAAGAGCAGAAAATTAAAGTAAATGTATCTGATGGATTATCTGATAACGAAATAAATAGAATGATGGAAGAAGCTAAACAGTTTGAAGAAGAAGATAAAAAGAAAAAAGAAAGTATAGAAGTTAAAAACGAAGCTGATCAGTTTATTTATTCTACTGAAAAAAGCTTAAAAGACTACGGAGATAAGATTGAGGCTTCTGATAGAGAAGCTATTGAAAAATCTATCGAAGAACTTAAAAAGATTAAGGAAACTGGTACGGTTGAAGAAATAAAAGCGAAAAAAGAAGAACTTATGACAGCTTCTCATAAGCTTGCTGAACAAGTGTATAAAACTACAAATCCTCAGGAAGGACAACAACAGCAAGGTCCTCAGGGCAACACTGAAAACACTGAAAAATCTGATGATTCAGAAAAAGTAGTTGATGCTGAAATAGAAAAGTAATAATATGACTGAATATGAAGGGCAGATTAAATATATCTGCCTTTCATTAAGTCAATTGAACTCTCTGAATACAAATTTAGTTCAGAGAGTTCAATTGATTTATATTAAAATAAGAGGTGAGGTATTATGGCAAAAAGAGATTATTATGAAACTCTTGAAATAGACAAGCAGTCTGGTCAGGATGAGATAAAAAAAGCTTATAGAAAACTCGCAAGAAAATATCATCCTGATGTTAATCCAGGTAATAAAGAAGCAGAAGATAAATTTAAAGAAGTTAGCGAAGCTTATGAAGTTCTTTCTGATTCAAATAAAAAACAGCAATATGATCAGTTTGGTCATTCTATGAATGGAATGAATGGATTTGATTTTAATAGTCATGGTTTTGGCGGTGGTGAAAATTTTGGGTTTGGAGGAATAGGAGATATATTTGATGCTTTCTTTGGAGAAGGTGGTTTTGGTGGAAATGCCGGTAGAAGAGCATCAGCAAGAAGAGGAAGAGATATAAAGACTGAAATTGAACTTGATTTTGAAGAAGCTGTATTTGGTAAAGAAATATCAATTACAATACCAAGAGATATATATTGTGAACCATGTCATGGAACTGGTGCTAAAGAAGGAACAAAACTTAAAACTTGTCCTCAATGTCATGGTAAAGGTAAAGTGATGAGATCACAGGGTTTTTTTAGTGTATCCTCAACTTGTCCTCAATGTGGTGGAAAAGGACAGATAATAGAAGAAGTGTGTGCTCAATGTCATGGCAAAGGTGTTCAGGAAAAAAAAGAAAAAATGAAAGTAAAGATTCCTGCTGGTATTGATCAAGGACAGAAAGTAAGAGTAAGAGGTGGTGGAGATATTGGTCCTAATAATGGTCCAGCTGGAGATCTTATAATTTTTGTTAAAGTTAAAGAACATCCTTTTTTTAGAAGAGAAGGATATGATATATATTGTGAAATTCCAGTTAAGTTTACAAGTGCGGTTTTGGGAGATAAAATAACTGTTCCGGTTATGCAGGGAAATAAAGTAACTATGACTGTCCCAGAAGGAACACAACCAGGGAAAGTTTTTAGAATAAAAAGTGAAGGAGTACCTTTTTCTTCCAGACGGGGTGATTTATATGTTAAAGTAAATATTGAAATGCCTGTAGGGCTGGATAAAAAACAGAAAGAACTTTTAAAAACATTTTCAGATTCCCTTTCTGGAAAAAACCATCCAGATTCTGGAAATTTCTTTGAAAAATTAAAAAATTTTTTTAAAGCTTGAAAGGTGAGGGATTTTTAATTATAATTCATTTTATGATAAAAAAAATATTATTTATAATCTTTTTCATTAACATTTGCTTTTTTTCTTATTCAATAGAAGTTAAGTATCCAGATAGTAATGGATTACTTCTACCTGGTTATACTTATGCTGAAGAAGCTACAGCTGATTTTGGTTTTTATTCTAGACAGTATGAAATTAACAATAATAAGGAAAATATATACTCTCTTTATTATAATTTTAGATCAGCTGAGCTTATTGAATTTGGACTTTTAAAAAAATTTTATTCTCAAGATAATCTTAAAGAGCCTGATATGATTTATTCAATTAAAATCAACATTGCTGATTATATGTTTAGAAATATTTACACATTGGGAATTCTTTTTGATACTGATAATTCTAATTACAATTCTTTATATGTATTAAAAGATAATTTTGGTTTTGGTTATAATTTTTCTGGAAAAATTGGCGGAAATGCTTTTTTTGGTGGTTATGATTTATTGACAAATGAAGCAGATTCTTTTTTTATACTTTTAAGATATAATTTTGATTTTGATGAAAAAACAAGATTAGGTATAGAATTTAATGGAGATAATCTTATTTTTTTTATAAAACATAAATATAAAGGAGCTTATAACTTTACTTTGGGGTATATAAATGAAAATGAATATGATAAAAAATATACAATGCTGGAAAATGACAGGATTGTAATAGGAGTTGATTGTGTTTTTTAAAAAGAAAAATGGTTTTACAATAGTTGAGCTTGTTATAGTCCTTGCTATATTAGGATTACTTGTTGTTATGCTTTCATGGCAGATAGTAGGCTCTAAAGGGGAGAAAAAAGCTGAAATAAGAATTACAGATTTAAATAATGCAAAAAATGCTATGAGATTTGTTGTTGAAGAATTAAAAAATTCAAAGGAAATTATTTCTGTTGGAGAGAATAATATTGAGTATAGAGATGGTAAAGATGGTGAAAAATACAATATTTTACTTGAAGATAATAAATTGAAAAAAGTCGAAACTATGAATTTTGATGAAAAAATAATTTCTTATATAGATAAATTTGATTTGACGGTCGAAGGTAAAAAAGGTAAAATTATAAAAATAAAAATAGAGTCTGGAAATGTTGATTTTCAGACGAGTGTTTTTTTGAGAAACTAAAAAAAAACTAAGCGAGAGGGGGTTCGGATTGGCTAATATTAAACGTTGGACGGTGGAAGAAGAACAATTTTTAAGAAAATCCTTTGAAGTGATTCCTAATACTGAATTGTCAAAAAAATTTGGTGTAACTGTAATTGCTATTCAAAGAAAATTATCAAGACTAGGATGTGTAAGACAGAAACAAAAAAAATGGAATAATGAAGAAGAAGAATTTTTAAGAAAAAACTTTATGAAAATGAATGATGAAGAATTATCAGTTTACTTTGATGTGACTTCAATATCAATAAGAAGAAAACTTCATAGATTAGGTCTTTCAAGACTTCAGGAAAAGAAGAGATTAATAAAGAAAGCTAATGTTAAGAAAAATATTATTAGTAGAATCAATCGTAAAAAACAAAAAAAGAAAAAAGAATATGTTGATATTTATAGAACAAATAAGGAATATCAGATTTTTCAGAAAATATACCATGAAATATGGAGAAAAGAAGGTACTGTTAAAGAAATAATCAATTCTGGAAGTATGAAGATGATGCTTGTGGACTTTGAGGATATTGGAGAAAAAAAACTTGTTATGGGTCTTTTAGATTAAATTCAATTTCACTTTAAATAAAAAAAGCTTACTTTAAATGTAAGCTTTTTTTTATTTAAATCTTAGGTTTAATTACAAATTTTGATTAACAACCAAGTACTCTAAGATAATCCAAAAATTCACGATTTCTTGCTTTATATTTACATTTGTTGTGAATTATAAGAGTATCCTCGATAGTCCAGTCATTGTCATTTTTTTTACATTTAGGACAGAACATAAGCCACCCCCTACTAAAATTTTTAAGCATCAACTAAAGTCCATAAATAAATTTTATAATTTGTTTTTAAGTGGACTCTATTCAAATCGGTAAAATTAAATAAAAACTTTAACTTTTATTTATTTAATCAATAAATTAATTCAATTGAGTGTTGTTTACTATTATAACTTAAATAAATTGAAAAGCTTGATAATTAAACCTAATTCTGATAATTTTAATACTATGTTGTTTAATAGAGAATTGAATGTTTTTTTAAAGTCACAAAATCCCATAAATTGGATTAACTCATATTATGGATACTATATTTCATATTTTTTAAAAAGTGAGTTAATTAATGAAAATGATTTTATTTATATAGATCTTACAAATTCTTTTTATACATTTGAACATTTTTATCAATTTACTCTTGTAAAGATATTTAGAAAATTCATTAGAACTAAATTAAAGATAAATACTATAGGTCAATTGTATAATTTTTTATTAAAATTAAATTTCGATGAAAAAATATTATGTTTGATGAAAGAAATTATAGATAATAAAAATTCAAGAGTAGATAATTTTAATAAAGCTTGGGATGTTTTATTTTTATTGGGAGAAAAGTTAAAAATAAAACATTTTTTTATAGGAGATATTGATTTTTTTTATGAAGATAGGAGAAATTTTAAATTAGAAGTTGATAATACAATTAAACATATTATAAAAAAAGGAGAAAATTCATCTTTCAATGTATTCTTTGAATTTAAAAATATTGATTATTTTAGACAATTTATAAAAAAAGAAAATTTGTTTTGCAAATTATCTTTTGAAGATGTCGAATGTGAAAAAGATGAATTATTTTACTTATATTATGGAGAATTATCATTATATATTGATAGTAAAAAAAATCAAAATTCTATTGATGAATATAGAATATCAGATCTGTTAAATACTTATATATCAAAATGCAGAGGTAAAAATCAAGTTAGATATATTCTTCTGTTGATATCGCTTTCTAAGGATAATGGTTTGACTATTTCAGAACTATCAAACCTTATGAATATTAGTACAGGGGCATGTGGTTCAGTATTAAAAAGGATTATGCAGATTGATCTTATTAAAAAACAGGGAAGAAGATTTTTAATAAAAAATATAGTTTTTAGAAATTACATTTTGGAGAAAGATTTATGAGCAATGTTATAATAATTGAAAACAATTCGATGAGTTTGAAAAATGAAATTTACATTATTCCAGAAGGTATAAAAGATAAAATTATTTTTGCAGGTTTTGTATATAACGGTTACATTAGCATATATAAAATTACTAGTAGAAGGAAAAATAATTTATATATTAATAAAAATAATTTTTTTAGATATGAATATATTAAACCTGTAATAAATTATGAAATAATTGATTTTATAGATTTATTAAAAGATATTATAAATACCGAAAAAAAAATACATTTAGTAAAAAATGAAAGTTTTTTACTAAGAAAATCAGGTGTTTCAAGTGAACTTATTCCAGTCTATGTTAATTATGACAATATTAAGGATGATAACTTTGATTATTATATAAAAGCTTTTAGAAAACAACTCTGTGAAGATCCTAATCACCCACTTTATGAGATTTTTGAAAGGAGTTTTATAAAGTTGTTAGAATTGAAATTTAAAGAAGCTGTTAATAACAGAAGAAATGATGTTTTAAATAAAGTACTTGAGGAAAATATTGAATTTATATCAAAATATAATGAATTAATATTTTATAAAGCTGTATATTACTATAATACTGGTAATTTATACGAAGCTGCCGAAATACTTTTTAAAACTTTAGATATTATAAAAAAACCTCGAGGCGAAGAAGTTCTTCTTTTAACTAGAATACTTGATGAATTGGGAAAAACTTCCGAATCTTTGAGAATAATTGAAGATCAGCTATTAGATGTGAATGATGATCTTTTTATTCTTGAGTATTTAAGATTACTTTTAAAATTAGAGAAGATTTCAGAAATGGGTGAAGTTATTGAAAAATATCAAAAAATGAATGTTATGAGTGGTGATACAAAAGCTTATTTTTTATATTATCAAGGTATTTTTTACATGGTATCTGGCAAAGTTAATGATGCATTAAAAAAGTTTGAAAGTATAAGAAATACAATAGTTGATGATATTTATTTAAGGATGAATATTTTACAGATATATAAACTTCTTAATTTGAATGAAGAATTTGAAAAAGAAAAGCATATTATTTTAGAAAAATATAATCCAGATGAAAAAATAATTGAAAGAATAAATAATTTAGAAAATGATTTGAATGTTGAAGATAAAAAAAATAACTCTTCTGATTCCAAACGGAATGATAAAAGCGAAATCCCTAATGAAATAAAAAAAGCAATTGAAGAAGCTGGAAAATTTACCGAAGATAATCCAGACAATCCGTGGGGGTTTTATAGCCTAGGATCTTTGTTTTTAAAAATAGGAGATTTGGAAAAAGCAGAAGAAAATTTTATAAAATCTACTGATATTATCCCTGAAAACGGCATTGTTTTGCATGGTTTGGGCATGATATATTCCAGACGGAATGATAATGAAAAAGCAGTTGAATTTTTTAAAAAAGCAATTATTTCAAAAGCTGATGGTGATATAAATGAAATATATGTCAAATGGAATTATGATACAAATTTAGCATATTTTTCTTTGGCAGATTCCTATATCAGAATGAAAAAAATTGATGAAGCAATTGTTGTTTTAAAAAAAGGTTTGGATTTTGATGCAAGATCCTATATGCCTCATTTTCAATTAGGTACTTGTTATGAATTTAGAAAAGAGCATTTTAATGCTTTGGAATGTTATTTAAATGTTAAAAAATTAAATTCTGAATTTACTCTTGTCGATTTTTATATTGGGAATTGTTATATGATTCTTAAAGATTATAAAAATGCAGATAAATATATGAAATCATACATTGAAAATGATGTAGAAAAATTGTATTATGATTATGCAAGTGAAATTATAAAAAAAATTGCAGATAAGATAAAATAACAGGAGTAAATTGATGAAAAAGATAATTTTGGCTTTGTATTTATTAATAATATTGACTTCAACTTTTAGTTTATCTTTAAATGATCTTGATATTAGACCAGAGTTATATGATAAAGCTTTTTTAACAATAAATTTAAAAAGAATACATATTTACTCTAGCTTTGGAAATATTGAAAAATGTAAAGAAATTATCGAAATTCTTAAAAAATTTGATGCTGAAAACAGCAAATTTTATAATTATCTTTTGAAAGAAACTACTAAGAATAGTTATGTTGAAGAAGTAAAAAGAGACAATAATGGGTTTATAGATATTTCAGAGTCAAGCACAATAAAAAAAATTATACTTATGGCAGAAAGAGAAAATAATATAATAAAAAAGATTCAGCTTTATAAATCTATTCTTGTTAATCAGCCTTATAATGAAGAAATTAAAATTGAGATTGGAAAATGTTATATTGAGTTAAAAAGGTATTTTACTGCAAGAAAATGGTTTTTAAAAGTTGATTCCAAAAAATCGTCTCAATATATTGAAAAAATTGATTATTTACTTAATAAAACTGTTACAATAATGGAAGTTAGTGGAGAAAAACAAAGTGATACCAAACGGAATGAAAAAGAAGATATTTATATAGAAGAACTTATTTCAAAAGGAAAAAAAGACGAGGCTATAAAGGAATTAACTAAAAAGTCTATTAAAGAACCAGCTAATTTTAAATATTTATATTCTATAGCAAAAATTTATTCAGATAATAATGAATATAGAAAAAGTCTTGAATACATTGATAAAGTTATAATACTAAATTCTGAATTATATGAAGCTCTTTATTTAAAGGGTGAACTTCTTTCTAAAATTGGTAATTTTCCTGAAGCATTAGTAACTTTTAAAAAAATAGCTAATTCAGCACCTGAAAATACAAAATATTACAGACTTGCAAATAACATGATCAAATTATTATCATCAACATATTAAGGTGAAAAAATGGTTGAACTAAAAGAACTTAAAAAACTTGAAATAAAACTCTTTGATGGTAATTTTGATGAAAAAGAAATTGCTTTAAAAAAACTTATTGATATAAATACTATTGAAAGTCATGATATTATTAAAAAAGCTTTAAGAGAAGGGGAAGAAGAATTAAAATATTTTATTAAAAAGAATTTTTCTTCTGATATTAATAAAGATAATTATTCAGAATCTATATCAAAGACTGTAAAAGAAAAAGATCGAAAAATAAATCTTAAAAATCTAAAAAAATATCTTAATAATCCAGATTCCAGGAAAAGGTTACGAGCTGTTGAAGTAGCTGCTAAAACTGGTGATATGGAAACACTACCTTTGATACTAGAATTAGTGGAAAAAGAACAAGATGATTATGTAAAAGCAACAATAGCTAAAAACTTGGGATATTTTAGAGATGAAAAAATAATTCCTATAATCGCTAAGTATATTAATGATAAAGACTCAAGAGTTAGAGCTAATGCAATAGAGGGACTTGAGTTATTACAAAGTGATAAAATTATTGAGATTGTAACACCCCTAGTAAGAGATTCAAATAATAGAGTTCAGGCAAATGCTGCAAAACTTATTGCTAAATTTGATATTAATGTTGTAATTGATACTTTTGATAAAATGTTAAAAAGCAATGCCATCTGGCAGAGAGAAAGTGCTCTTTTTGCTTTAAGAGAAATAAAAAATTCTCTTACTATTCCAATGATTGCTGATGTAATTAAAAACGATAGTGATGAAAATATTAAATTGACAGCTTTGAGAACATTGGATGTGTTTTCTGATGCTATAGTAAATGAAAAACTAATTGAATTAAAAAATCATTCTTCGGTTAATTCTAATTCATTAATAATGGAATTTATTAATAAAAAACTTAAAATATCAGAACCTGATTTTTCCCAAAATAAGAATAAATCTGGAATGCCGAATGGAATTAAATATGGTTTAGCATTAGGTTTTATATTTATTTTCACTATTTTTATTTTTGGAATACTTCATTTTAATAATATAAAATTGGAATTGGATTCAAAAATGAATATTGCATCAGAAAACACTTTAAATAATCAAAATATTGATAGTAAAAAAAAGACTGAAAACTTAAAACAAAATATAAAAGATGTTGGTTCAAGCAATGAAATTGAAAAAACAATACAAAATGAAAAAAAAGGAGAAATAGTTATTGAAAATAAAAATTCAAATAATAACACTATTTCAAATGATGGGAAAAAATTTAATGAAAAAATTGAAAATGAAGTTGTTAAAAAAGAAGTTTTCAAACAAATAAACCAAAAAGAAAGTAATAAAATTAAAAATGAAAAAGACAAAGAAAATATGTCTGTTGAATTTTCTGAAATTATCAAGAATGATTTAAAGGAAAACACTGAAATTAAAAATGATGTTATCAATATTGTAGTAGACAATGAAGAAAATAAAAAGAGTGATCCTAAAGTTGTTACTGAAGTTAATAAAAACTCTCATGTTACAGTTGATAAGTTAAATGATATGTTGTCTAAAATTGAAAGTTTGAAAACAAAAAAACAAGAAGAAAATCAAGAATTTTCTCAAGTAAAAGACAAAAAACAGATTATAAATGATAAAGCTATAAATACACCAACTAATATTATTAAAAAAAACAAAATTCGAAGAGTAGCAATTCTTCCTCCTGAAACTTATTCAGTTAATAGATTTTTTAATATTTTTTCTAGTGGTTTTTTGCATTCTAGTATTCATGTTCTTGAACCGTTAGGAACAAAGTATGAATTTATTGATGCATATTCGATTATTAATGTTTTAAATAAGTTTAATATGAATACTAATGATATTATGAATTCTAATAATATGCGTGAAAGACTTTTAAAAGAACTTAATGCTGATTTTGTTATTCAATTTCAAATAAGAGAAAACGGTTCAAACTTAAAAGAATATTGGGATAGATATATTGTTCAGGATATATATTCCCGTATGGAAAGTGATTTATCAGAAGATTCATTTTTGCTTGCTAAAGTTAATCCTGAGTTTAATATAACTGATATAGATTTTTTTGATGAGAATGATCTTAATGTAAGAGAAGAAATAGCAAGACCTTTTTATGACAAAGCAATAAGTTTTTATAGACAGAAAAAGTTTGCAGAAGCTTTCAATGAATTAAAAATTGTAAAAGCTATTGTCCCTGATTCATCAAGATATAATCAGAGTTTTGAATCTGTAAATATTAAATCATCATATTTGATTGCATTATCAAGAGAAGAAGAAAATCTCTTGAATAAAATGCGATTTACACTTGATATGGTTGTATTTGATAATAAATTTGAAAAGACATTTACAAAAAAGTATTTTTTTAATGCAGATGAATATTATAGATTTTTTACAAATATTTTTAATGATTTGAAAAAATTATGGAATACAGAAGGTTTTATATACGAAACAGTTAAAACTGTAAATGGTCATGCAAAGGATTTTAAATCAATAGTTTATTTTTATCGAGCATTAGAGTATTATTATAATGTAAACACTGATATTCAGGACCTTTCTAACAAAAAAAATCTTAATAATAGAAATGATAAGATTCTTGAAGAATTAAGTAAATCTGCTTATTCATCTAATGATTTCAATTTAATTAATATATTGAAATCTGATATATTTTTCAGACAAAATAAACAGATTGAAGCTATGATGTCTTTAAAAAAAGCTGTTGAAATTGAACCTGAAAGATTATCTCTTAAATATAAATGTGCATTGCTTGAAGAAAAATCTGGTAATAAGGAAGCTGCACAGAAGATATATGAGGAAATTTCAGCTTACAAAAATGCTACTATTTATAACAAAGTTAGAAATGAAGCAATTATCAAAGTTTCATTAAATTATTATAATAATAAAGAATATGAAAAAGCCTTAGGAAGAGTATTACATGGATTAAAATTTGAATTCGACTCTTCGCTATACTATATAAGAATAGCTTGCGAATATGAGCTTGAAAGGTTTAATGAAGCTTATGAAAATAGCAAACTACTTGTTAATTTAGAAAAAAACGATGTACTTGTAAAATTGCTTGAAGGAAATATTCTCTATAAAATAAATTCTAAACAGAAAGCTTTAGATAATTTTAAATTTGTTCTTGAAAATCATTCGAATTCATCTTTATCTAGTTTTTCAAATCTTGGGATTATCAATATAAAAAAAGAAGAAATATATCTGAAAATAGCGAAAATATATAGAAGTCTTAATAATATGAATCTTGCAGAATCTTATTTAAAACAAGTTATATCTATAGATTATTATTCACCTGTATCTCAAGAAGCAAGAACTATATTGGATGAAATGAATATTCAGTATTAATATTAAGGTCTGATTGTAAGATTTTTGAATTTTGTATGTTCTTTTTTAAAAAATAATTTTAATGATCCAACAGAACCATTTCTGTGTTTTCCTATAATAAGCTCAGTTACATTTGGTTCTTTGGAATCTGGATTATAATAAGAATCTCTATAAAGAAACATTACCATATCAGCATCCTGCTCGATTGAGCCTGATTCTCTAAGATCTGAAAGCATAGGTCTTTTATCATTTCTTGATTCAACAGCACGAGATAACTGTGATAATGCAATAATTGGAATATTAAGTTCTTTTGCAAGAGCCTTAAGGTTTCTAGAAATTTCCGCAATTTCCTGAGTTCTACTTTCTTTTGAATTTGGTGACCCTGACAATAATTGTAAATAATCAATAACTATCATCTGAATATTATGTTCTATAAAAACTTTTCTAGATGCTGCTTTAAGTTCATTTATAGAAAGAAAACCAGAATCATTTATATAAAGTTGAGCATCAAAGATTTTTCCAGCAGTCATGACTAATTTTGAAAAATCACTTTCTGAAAGATTACCTCTTTTTAATTTATCCTGATCTATTTCGGCTTCACTAGCAATTATTCTTTGCACAAGTTGTTCTTTTGACATTTCAAGGCTGAATAAAGCCACTGGAATATTGTATTGTATAGCAGAATTTGTTGCTATATTAAGTGCTAAAGATGTTTTACCCATTGCAGGTCTGGCAGCCAGTATTATAAGGTCAGAACGCTGAAATCCAGCTGTATATCTGTCTAAGTCAATAAAACCTGTAGGTATGCCTACGATGTTTTGTTTATTATCATAAGCTTTTTCGATTATTTCAATTACATTATTAACTATATTTTTGACAGGAATAAAACCTTGTTGTGAAGATTTTCTGATTATATCCAGAAGATTTTTTTCTGCTTTATCAAATATTTCAGCCGAGTCGAAAGAATTAAAACAATCCTCAGAAATATCAGAGCATATATTTATAAGATCTCTTAATATTGATTTTTCACTTAAAATTCTAACATAGGTTTCAATGTTTTTAGCCGATATAGAATAAGATAGTAAAGAGTTAATGTATTCAAGACCGCCTGTTTTAGACAAAAGATCTTTATTTGAAAGATATTCTTTTAATATAAGAGGTTCAATTGAATCTCCGTGTGAATCTATCTCAAGCATTGTTTTGAAAATAATAGAATTTGCATTACTATAAAAGTCTTCTTTATTTAGTTTGTCAGATATTAATCTTATATTACGATTATCTAAAAGAATACTTCCTAGAACAGCTTTTTCAGAATCAATACTATGAGGTATTTCTTTCATTAAGCTTGTTCCCCAATTATTTTCAAATTAAGGTCTGCTTCGACATCTTCATATAATTTTATTTTTACTGAAAATTTCCCTAGAGTTTTAATAGGTTCTTTTAATATAATTTTTTTTCTATCAACTATTACTGAAAAATTTTTTTCAATTTCTTCTGAAATGTTTTTATTAGTTATTGCACCGTATAATTTTTCGCTTTCTCCAGTTTTAGCTGTTATAATCAATTGATTTTTTTCAATTTTATTTTTTATATTAATTGCTTTTTCTTTTTCTTTATTGGTTTTAGCATTATCAACATTTTGTTGTTCTTTTAGTTTTTTTATATTTGTTGGAGTAGCAGCAATAGCAATACCATTTGGTATAAGGAAATTTCTAGCATAACCATCAGCAACTTTTTTTATTTCTCCGGTTTTGCCAATATTTTTTGTATCTTTTAATATGATTACCTGCATTGTATCCTCCGGTTATGAGCTATTCTGATATTTAAATGTATTGAAAAAAAGCTACAGAAAAAATCTGTAGCTTTTTTATTTTAATAAAAACTATTCGTTTGTAAAAGGAAGTAGTGCGATATTTCTAGCCTGCTTGATTGAAAGAGAAATTTTTCTCTGATGCTTTGCACAAGTACCAGTAACTCTTCTTGGTAATATTTTTCCTCTGTCTGAAACAAACTTTTTAAGTGTATTTATGTTTTTATAGTCTATTTCAATTGCAGGATTTTTGCAGAATAAACAAACTTTTTTTCTTTTCTTTTTAAAAAACATTATTCCTCCTTGTTAAAATGGTATTTCATCATTATCTGAAAAATTATTAAAAAACTCTGTATCATTATTTATATCATCAGAAAATTTCTGACCCGAATCTAAACTGTTTTCTTTTTCAATTTTATTAACTTTGTCAAGAAATTGAAGTGAAGAAGCTACAACCTCGTATACTTTTCTTTTGCCGGAATCAGATTCGTAAGTACGAACCTGTAATCTTCCATCAACAGCTATCTGAGAACCTTTCTTTAAATATTTATTAGAAAGTTCTGCGAGTTTTTTCCATAGAACAATATCTATAAAATCTACTGCATTATCAGAAGAAGTTTTTCTGTTGACTGCAAGAGAAATTGTAACTACTGGAGTTCCTGAATTTGTATATCTTATTTCAGGATCTCTTGTCAATCTTCCAATTAATATGACTTTGTTAATATCACTCATAAGAAATTAAGCCTCAGCTTCGAATTTAAAACCTTCTTTTTTTATGAAGATATAACGAAGGATATTTGGAGTTATATTAAGATTTTTACTTATTTCCTTAACACTTTCAGTACCTTCAGTAGTAACAAAGTAAAGATAATAATCTCCACTTTTTTGTTTAAGTATTTCATAAGATAATCTCTGAATACCTATGTGCTCTTCTTTTGCTTTTGTAAAAGAATTTTTTTCAAGAAGTTCATTAATTCTTGAAATTGTTTCTGTTCTGACTGTATCTTCTAACTCTGATCGCAGTATGAACATGAATTCATAATATTTCATTTTTCCTCCCTGTGGGTATTTTTAGCCATATCTGTAAAAATATGGCAGGGTATATACAAGTTCCAATATAATAGTAAAAAAAGCTGTCAGAGTCAATTACCGGTAACCAAAATATATAACTTTTTTAATTACATTAACGCAAAAAAACATTCATTCGGTATTTTCGAGTCTGTTGAAAAAGTGATTTTTTCTTTTTTTCAAAACTTAACTTTAAAATCAAACAGCATGGTCAGGCCGACCTATGCAAGCTAAATTTGGAATTCGCCACAGACCCTATTTTGTATCAATGTTTGTTCTTTTTACTTTTTTCAACAGCCTATTTTACCTTCGTTCACTTATAATACATCCGTATATTATATGCTTCGCAACGTTCACTTAAGTTACCAAGTAGATTTTTTTTGTAAAGCTTTTATACGCTTAACATACTGTATTTATATAACATTGACTTTATGTTATACTATTTGTAATACTAATAAACAGGTTTGAATACACAAAACAAGGTATTTAATATGAAAAAAAAATTATTTTTATCAATTTTTATAATTATACAAACTTTTTTTACAGTTTATTCAAAAGTTGACTTTACAAGCGATGGTGTGATTTTTTCTTTAAAAGATAAAAACTATAAATCTGTATCAATAGCAGGCTCCTTTAATAATTGGTCATCTACTGAAAATATTCTTCAAAAAAACAATGATATGTGGACAACTTCAGTAAAAATAGGATTTGGAAAATATCAGTATAAATTTGTTATTGATAATGGGGATTGGATAATAGACCCTGAAAATGAAAGTATTATAAAAGATGGTAATTTTGATAATTCTTATTTTGAATATAATTCAAAAAGTATTACAGCAGAACTTGAAAAATCTAATATTGATAAATCTATAAAAGATATTCCTATTGAAGAAAAATTAGATGTAACTTATTTTAGTTTTATTGATAAGGAAGCGAAAAGTATAAGTGTTACGGGTGAATTTGTGAAATGGAAAACAGATGTTTTTAATCTTACCGATCATGATGGTGATGGCAAATGGGAAGGAAGTTATTATATTGAACCTGGAAAATATACTTATTTTTTCATAGTAAATCAATCAAAGTGGTATTCAGATCCACAAGCTTTAGAATTTGAAGAAGATGGATTTGGAGGAAAAAATTCTGTTTTGATAGTTAGATGAAGGTTAAGTCGTGACAGATGAATCGGTGAGATAGTGAAATGGTGAAGTAGTTGGTGCATGAATGCACGATGTAGTTTTACAAGTAAAACTAGGTTTAAAACTTGAGCAAAGCTCAAAAACGCTGACTTGTCACATTGTGACTTGTCAGCAATCTATGCTAAAGTCATATTATGTCAAAGCATATATTTTGGCGAAGTCATAATGACAAGCCAATATCGATTTAAAAATTTATTTCAATTAAAAATTTAAATGTGGTAACAGGTAATTTCAAAGTTAAAGTTTTAATTCAATTTTGCAACTATTCCGATAATTCACTTAAGTAATCAAACAAATGGAGAGTTTAGTGAAAATTAAAGCATTGCTTTTATTACTGATATTCACTTCAGTTATAATATATTCCAATCCTTTTTCAGATGTTCCAAAAGAACATTGGGCTTATGAAGCTGTAAATGAACTTATTGATAAAGGATATATGGGTGGATTTCCTGATGGTTTTTTTAAAGGGGATTTAACTATCACAAGATATGAAATGGCAGTTACTATTGCAAAAATATTGGATAGAGTTAGAGATGTTCAAACATCAGGCGGATTTATCGATGCAAAAGAAGCAGCTACTATAAGGAAACTTTCAACTGAATTTAAAGATGAACTGGAAGCTTTGGGAATTAGAGTAGGTAATCTTGAAGATAGAGTAAAAAAACTTGAAGAAAGTCAAAATAATCTTAAAGATGACAATGAAAAATTTAAAATATATGGTTCATATTATTCAGAACTTGGATATACTGTTAGAAAAGAAACTGGTGATTCATCAAAAACAGGATGGCATGACCCGTTTCATGAAGTTTCTCTTGAGCTTATTTCAAAACCTTCATCACAATCTGAGTTTTATATGAATATGGAAAATGGATTAACTGATTATAGTTCAAAACCAAAATTTGATGGTTTTGTAACTGAAACTATATCTACTCATGAAGTTTCTATTCCAGGTGGTGGTACAGTTGAGGTGAGTGATACTGTTAAATATAGAGATAAAATAGATTATGATGATTCAAATTATCTTAAAATAAAATCTATGCACTATAAATTGAAAGCTCCAAAATCTAATATGAGATTTTTCTTTAAAGAAAGTTTTTCTTCATTAGATGATTCAGTTGGACTTCTTAATAATCCTTGGCATGCAAAACTTGGTTATTCAAAAGGTTCTGGAGTAGAAGTAGATGGCAATTTTAATAAAGATACATCGTATTTTGCTGGAGCTTATCAGTTGCATAGTTCAGGAAATGGTTCATCTGATACTCTTCTTGCTTTAAGACCAAGATACAAAGTTCCTAAAGATGTATTACCAGATGGTTCGTTGACTGTTGGTGGTTTTTATATTCAATCATTTATAGATAATGATTCTGATAAAGTTAAATTTAAAAGTGTAAGAGGTATGGATTTTGAATTTATTAAAAATTCTCAATATAGTTTTTCATCAACTTTGTCTTTGATGAAGAATGAAAGCAATGATGGTGCTAATATTGATGAGAATTTATCAGAAAGTGGTTTAAGACTTACAGCAAGTTATAAAAGAGATAAATTGAGTTCTGATCTTACTTTTTATAATTTTGAAGAAAATTTCGCATTGTATTATGCTCCTGATTATTATTATGCTTTTCAGAATGATGGTTATTTTTCAGGTAGAGATGAATGGTTTTACAAATGGGGAAATGCTTATAAATATGGAGAAAGATTTTTTGAGTTGAACAATACATATTCTATGGATTTTGGTGAGGGAAAAAGTGCTTATGTTAAATTGAATTATCTTAAAGTGTGGTGGGATAAATATGATAATACTGATTCTTGGTATAATTATGATGCAGATAAATTTGAACTTAATATATATGGTACATTTTCTGATAGATTCAAAGCAGATATACTTAATACTATAAAAAAAGATCCTGCTAAGGACGAAGATGGTTATTATAAAAATGAACTTAAAATATATGCGACTGTAAATCCTGCAAATTCTACTAAAGTGGAAATGGGTGTTTGGTCAGAAAAAGATAATGATAAATTAAATAAAGCAAATAATGCATTTAGAGGTATGGGTGTTTGGGGTAGTACTGCATGGAATGCTACAGATACTATATATATGAAAACTGGATTTGATTATGGAAAATCTGCAATAGGTTGGGATTCTATTAATTCAGACAGTGATAAAGAAGAAAGATGGTGGACAGTATATCTTGAGAATTCTATAGATTTGACTTCGACAACTGCTCTTGAAAATACTTTTTATTATGGAAAAAAAGGAGAATATGGTCAAGATCTTCCAGATAAAAAGTTTTTTAGAACAGTTTTGTCAAACTCTTTTACTTCAAGGCTTAAAGGAAGATTTGGATACTGGTGGAAACAATATAATGATGATACTCAAAAACAACATGTATATGCTGATATAAATTATAAAGCTGAAGATGGCACAAAAGTACAGTTTTGGTATTCACCACCTTGGGATGACAATTACTATACTTTTGATAAGACAAATTTTTATTCAGATTATAAAGATACTTTTAAGAAATTTAAATTAACAGTTTCTACAAACTTTTAGGAGAAAAGATGAAATTAATAAAATTATCAATATTTTTAACCTTAATCATCTTTCTTAATGGATGTGGTGTAAATCCTATAGAAAAAAGTATTTCAGAAGCAATTTCTAGAGATATACTTTTTGAATTTGAAGATGTTGTGGGTGATGGATATGGTCCTGGTTATTATTCTTATCCAAGAATTTATGATTCTTCAAGAAGAAATATATTTGATCTAATAAAGTTTACTGTTGAAGATGCAGGTGATTATATTTTTATGAAATTTAAATTTGCTGAAGAAATTATAAGAAATACTGAATTTTTTGGTAGATGGGATCAATTTATTATAGATGTTTATATAGATAAGGATCAGCAACCTTATTCTGGGGAAAGCAAAACTCTTTTGGGTCGTGATTGTAGTATAAATCCTCATAATGCTTGGGAAAGTGTTGTTATGGTTAATCCTCTTCATCCTGAATGGGTCAAGAATTATCTTGAGTATGAGATAAATGATATAAGGACAAAATTACTCTATAAATCTGGTAATATAATTATTCCTGATTTTTATATTGTAAGTTATGATACAATAACAGCTAAAATCCCTAAATATCTTCTTGGAGAGCCAAGAGAATGGTGGGGATACCAGGTTCTTGTAATGGGTTTTGATGAAAACGAGAGAAATATAGAAAATATTTTTGTTCGTAAAGTAAAAGCAACTTCTAGTACTAATAATTTTGGTGGGGGGTCTGCATATTATGGAAATTCAAATATACTTGATATATTAGATAATGGAAATGATATAAATCAGAAAAATATCCTTTCAGATTACTCTATAAACCCAGTTAAAGAAAGAGCAAAATTTCCTGTTTTACCACTTGTATATAATAAGAAAATAGTCGGTAAAGAAAAAATAGATGTTGGTTTTTCAAGACAGGCAGAAAGAATTGTCAAAAGAGAAGAAAAAAAATCAAGTGGAAATGTTAAAGAAGACAATGAAGATTTCAAAAAAGATGAGAAAAACATACATATTAAAAATATGAAAAAAATACTTGATGCTGCGGTGAAATATAGAAAAGATAATCCTGAAGATATTAATATAACAATATTTGATCTTATGCTTTCAGGATATATAGATGAATCTGTAAAAGCACCTGGAAATAATATTTATAAAGTTCAGGATGAAAAGGGAGGAAAGATTAAAATAGAGTGTAATAATATTAATGGGGAAATTATTCTTTATATAGAAGAGGAATAGGGAGGAAATATATGAAAAAATTCCAGATTGTTTTGATAATCACGCTTATGTTTTCGAATGTTTTTGCTTTAGTGGGTGTAAGGAATTTAGGATTTGGAGATTATGGAGTAAGAGCAATTGGTATGGGTGAAGCTTATTCTGCAATATCAGATGATTCTATAGGGGTTTTTTATAATCCAGCAGGACTTGCAAAAATCAGTGCAGGAGTAAGAGAAGGTTCGGTTATGCTCAAAGCAAATCTTAGAGATGAACTTGAGTATGATGGAGCTGCTTTTACTGCTCAGAGTACTGAAACAGAACAGAATGTTAGATTTACTATTAGTGAATATCTTGAAAGAAGATTAAAACCGCCAGTAAATGAAGCAACTGTAGCTTATAATTTTGGTGTTGGAATTTTATTTTCTTCAGATAAATTTGGTTTTGAAAGATCTGATTTTAGAATTGGGGTAGCAAGAAAAATACATCTTTTTGGGCAACCGAATGCAGCTGTTCTTACAGGCGTTAAGCTTGGATTTACATCTTTTTCAAATTATGTTGATCCTGATAATGGTAAACTTGTAGATTTTAATGAAAACACATTAGGATTTGGTGTGATATATGAGTTTTCTGAATTTCTTGATATTGGGCTTACAATTGATAATGTTATAAAAGACTCAAGTTATGATCTTCCTACTGTTTTTACTCTTGGTTTTGCAATGCATATTGACGAAACAACTACTCTTGCTATTGATGGATATAATATAATCAATAGTAAAAAAGTTGCTGGAGCTGTAGGCGATGAATCTGAATTTCGAATTGGACTTGAAAAGACTTTTATTGAAAATAATCTTACTTTTAGATTTGGTTCAAAAGATGGAAATTTCAATATGGGATTTTCAATGGGTGTAACTCCTAATTTTAGAATTGATTATGCTTATATGGGAGATTATGATAATGATACAGATCAGCATTTTGCTGGTGGTTCGATGATTTTTTAAATAAATATATTTTATAGGATATTTTAATGAATTATTTTCTTGAAAATATAATTGAAAAAATAATTATAGAAAAAGTACGAGAAATAGTATCAAGAGATGATGAGATTGTTAATAGTGAAAAAAACATTCTTGATATTTGTGCTCTTGCATTAAACAATCTTCCTGCAAAATATGTTGTAACAGTTAAGGGAGAAGCTTATACAAAGCTTGAATTTCTTAAAATACAGTATAAAGTCGATATAATAACTGAAATTATTAAAGCAATGGAGATTGTTAAAAAAAATCCAAGAGATTGAAGGAGTATATATGAGAAGAATATTGATTCTGTTATTGATTGCAATAATATCATTAAATACATTTTGTGAAATAAGAGTATTTGAAGTTAATCCTCAAAATACTGAAGATATGTCTGATATGTTTTCTACTTTTATATCGGATGGTGGAAAAATATATACAGATATTAAGAATGGTAAGATAATAATTGAGGATTCTTCAGAAAATATGCTTAAATATCAGAATCTTTATGATAATTTTTCCCAGCAATCTAATCCTGTTCAAATCATGATAGAAGCTAGAATTGTTGAAGTTTCTTTTAATCAAGATAATGATTATGGCTTTGAATGGAATCTTAAAAAAGATTTTAATAATATTGGCAGTACTACTAAAAGATTTGAAGCTGATATAAATGTTCCTTCTTCTCAATATACAACAGGTGGAACTTTTAAACTTACCACATTAAATAATGATGATTTTGATGGAATTCTTAATCTTATGATGCAAAAAGAAGATGTAAATATAATTTCTAATCCAAAGTTATTTGTAAAAGATGGTAAAAGAGCAGATATACTTGTAGGGAAAAAAATTCCTATTGATAGATCAGTTATATCTGATGGCATTATAAGCACAAATACTGATTTTGTTGAAGTTGGTGTTAAGCTTGGAGTAAAAGCTTCTATAATTGGCGATTCAGATATTATAAATCTTACAATAAGTCCTGAGATAAGTTCTTTTAATTCTTGGTCTCCTGGAGCAAACAAACCTATAATCGATACTATTAGTGCAAATACTGAGGTTATGGTGAAAGATAAACAAGTTGTTGCAATTGGCGGTCTTATAAAAGTTGATATGAAAGAAATTTATACAAAAGTTCCTGTTCTTGGAGATATGCCTTTTCTTGGAAAACTTTTTAGAAGAAAGAGAAATACAAAAGAAAGAAAAGAGATAATTATATTTCTTTCACCAGGTATTCAGAGAGAATTAAAAATAAAAAATGAAAGAGATAATAATATTATCAGTGCTGATGATGAAAAAATATGGCATGATATAGTCAATGATACAACTGAGATATATTTTGAATAAAAAAACATAAAACTCTTTATGTACCTCTTTACTGTTTTTCATCTTTAAAAATTTCATAATGTATGGTATTCTTACTTTTACAGAATTTAAATGTATGGATTTCATTATCTGGAGGAAAGTTTTATGAAATGTGTTAAATGTGGCAAAGATAGTGAAAAATTAGAAAGTGGCATGTGTGATGTTTGTCTTAAACAAAGTTATGATATTTTAAAAAAAGAAATTGCTAAAGATACTGATATAAATATAATAAACAATGAAATAGAAGAACTTATAGTAGCAGGAATTCTTGGTGATCCTTTTATTATGAATAAATGTTTTCAAAATGGTCTTAATACATCGCTTTTTTCAAATCCAGATATAATTGATATTATTGCTCTCATAGAAGCTGCTTTTTCAGAAAAACCTGATTTTTTAGATCCTAGCATTATAAAAGAAAGACTTTTATCAAATGGAAAAAAACAAGCTGCTGAGGTTTTAGAAAAAGTTCGTGCAATAAAAAGTGTTAAATATGCTCAAGTTAGAATATATATTGACATTCTTAAAGATAGAAAAGCAATGGATACTATTAGAAATATTGGTATTGATTTACTTGAATTTACTGATTCAAAAGATAAAGATAAGAAAAAAAGTATAATTGATTTTATTGGTAGTCAGACTGTGAAATTGGGAAATATTCAAAGACAGCATCTTAAAAAAAGTGTTACTAGAGTTAAAGATGAACTTTTGAATATTGCTCAGGAAATATCTAAAAGAAATCGAGAAGGTGATCTTCTCACGATTGGATATGATATAAGACCTTTTAATGATCTTAATCAGAGTCTTTCAGGACTTAGAAAAGGTTTTCTTTACGGAATAGCAGGAGCACCAAGAAGAGGTAAAACTACTTTTACTCTTGAGATTGCAACAAATCTTGCTTCAAGAAATAATATTCCAGTGCTTTTTATTACATGGGAACAGACTAAAAAAAATCTTGTTTATAGACTTTTAGCAAAAGAAACTCAGATTAATCCAGATACTCTCCAGAGAAAACAGCTTTCAAAAGATCCTGAACTTGAAGTTAAGTTTGCAAAAGGTTGGAGAAAGATGGAAAGTTTCATGGAAAGACTTTATGTAATTGAAGGTTCAAGAAACGATACTCTTGAAAGAGTAAAAACTTATGCTTATAATGCTATGCAAGAATACAATACTGATGAAATTGTGATATTTTTTGATTATCTTCAAAAAATGCCGGTTTCAGGACAGTATAATGATGAAAAATTTAAAGTAGAAGAAATAAGTACTCAGCTTAAACTTTTTAGTCTTGAATTAAATTGCCCTGTGATTGTAATATCTTCTTTGAGTAAAGAAGGTTGTAATATTGATATGGAAAATTCAAAAGAAAGACCAAGTATATATCATTGTAAAGGTAGTGGTGATATAGAATATGATCTTGATGCTGGTATGATTATGGCTAAAGACTGGGAAGATACTAGAGAACTTTATGAGCAAATGAAAATTGTTGCTCATGATTTAGGAAAAAGCATAGATTTTTTACCAAAAGTTGATATTATAAATATTTATCTTGATAAAAATAGAGATGCACCTGAAGGTATATCTTCGATTATACAATACCTTTTTATTATTGAAGCTAATAAATTTGTTGAAATTGGTTTTAAAAAAGAAAGTGATAATTTTAGATTTAAAAAAATAGAAGGAATTTTAAAGACACTTGTAGAAGATGGATTTATTAAATTTAGAGATGGAGCGGGTAATGTTAGTACAAAATCGAATTCGCCTGGTATTAGTTTCTAGTCTGTTGTTGATAAATGTTTTTTTTATATCAGGATGCTTTAGCGGAGCTTCTCCTGGTATGAAAGTTCTTAATATAACAGCTGAGCAGTATTTTAATGATAGTTTAAGATATTTGAATCAGTCTCAATTTTTATATGATCAATCAAAGATAAATACTGCACTCAATAATCTTGAAAAAAATTCAGGCAGCGGTGATTCAAGTTCTAGAGAAAAAATTGATATTATGATTAATTATTTAAAAATTCTGAAACAGTATTCAGGCATTTTTAAAAATAATAGAAGACCAGATAGAAAAGAATTAGATAAGATCTATAAAGAAATTCATAAGAATAATTCAGATAATTATTTATTTTTAAGATTGTTTTATTATTATGTCAAAAGTTATGATAGAAAACCTCTTACAAGAATTGAATTATTAAATGTTTATAATCTTCATAAATACCTAAATAGCAAAGATTTTAGATTTATTTTTAAATTTGGCGGAGAATTAATAGATGAAGAACTTATTAGTTATATGAAAGATTCTGTTTTTTTACAGCATAAGTATTTTAATTTTGTAAAAGAGAATCTTAATATATCGCTTGATGAAAATAAACTTAATCCTGATGTTCTTTTAAGGGCTGGAGAATTTTATTTTAGAGCTTTAATATATAGTGAAGCAATGAAATATATAAAGTATTTTAGATTACCTACTTTTTCAGAATATGGTTTAAAGGATCATTGTCTTAATATTCTTGAGAAAATTTATGAAATTGAAAAAATGGAAACTGATAAAAAAGTTGTTACCGATAAAATAAAAAATAAATTTTCTTCAAATTTTCACAAAATGTTTTCTTATATTTCACCTGAAGAGAAAGTTTTGTACAATAATCTTTTTAACAATGCTGATATAGATGTTATAGAAGATATGCTTGATATTTCAGAAAAAGATAATAAATTTTTTATAAAAGATTTTGAATCTTTTCAGCAAAAAGAATTAATTGAATTATACAGAGTGTTGACAGAAGATAAAAAAAATTCTATTAGTATAGATAATAAAATTCGTGATTTTTACACTTTACTTAACGATAATGAATTTTTTAATAAAAACACTTGTTTTACATATTTTTATAATGATAATATTGTTATTCTATCAACTGAGAAAAAACAAGGTTTTTTTGTTAAAATGGATAATATATCTTTAAAAAAGAGAGAAGAAAATAGTTTTATTTTTAGAAATCCGAAAAAAGAAAAAGATGAAGAAATTGTATTTGTAATAGAATTTTCTTCTGAAAAAGGAATACAAGAAGAAAAGATCTTTTTAAATTCTGGAGATTTTGAATGAATAGATTACTTATAAAGGATTTGAATGGAAATGAATATTACCTTGAATTAAGTTCTGAAGCTAATGTTAGTCTTAATATAGGAAGGATAGCAACAAATGACATAGTTTTTGATGATGTGAAAGTTTCAAGAAATCATGCAAGAATTAGATCTGGCGAAAATTCAAGATTTATAATAGAAGATCTCGATAGTTCCAATGGAATATATGTAAATGCAAGAAGAATAAAAACAAAACTTTTAGAAAATGGAGATGAAATAAGGATAGGAGATAGTTTTATAAATTTTGCAGAAAATGACAAGGTAAATGAAATAATAGAATCAATAAAGAGTCTTAATGGGGAAATAACTCAGAGTATTGAGGGAAACAAAATAAACATCGGTGAAAAAATAAATTATCTTGGTTCTAATATGATTAAATTTATTAAATTCGTAGAAAAAGGTGATGTTGGAGAAGAAGCTATAACTTCTCAACTTAAAAATTATGTAAAGTTTTTAAAAAATATTCGTGAAGGTTATGAAAAAGTTGAAAATGAATATAAAATATTATCAGCATTAAATAGAATATCTGGTGCAATAAGTAATATATACGAAACAAGAGAGTTTTTTTCATCTACTCTTGATATAATTTTAAGTCTTTTAAATTCGCAGCGTGGATTTATTATGTTTTTTAATAAAGAAAAAAATGATTTTGAAGTTAAAGTTGCAAGAAAAATGGATTCAGAAATAAGAAATATTGATAGTTTCAGTCATAAGATTGTTCAGAATGTATTTGAAGAAGATAATGTTCTTATTGTTAATTCACCGCAGGATGATAGTAGATTTTCTAATGGTAAAAGCATTTTTGAAAACAGTATAAAAGCAGCTATAGCAGCTCCTTTGAAATATAAAGGTGAAAATATTGGGGTGATTTATCTGGATAGACAGGCAGATACAGAAGGCTTTAATAATTCTGATAAAGAATTTTTTAAAAGTTATGCAAATTATTGTTCTTTGTCTTTTGAAAGAGTCAAGATGTTTAGTGAGCTTGAAGAATCATATCTTGCATCTATAAAAGTACTTGCTAATGTTCTTGATGCAAAAGATCCATATACTCATGGTCATTCAGAAAGAGTTATGGAGTATTCGGTTGCAATAGCTTATAAAATGGGACTTAATGAAAAGGATGTAAAAAATATTGAATTTGGTGCACTTCTTCACGATATTGGAAAAGTAGGAGTTGATCTTTCTATACTTAATAAACCTGGAAGACTTACTGAAGATGAATTTGCAATAATAAAAACTCATCCTGAACAAGGTTATCAGATAATTGCTCCGGTAAAATTTCTACAAGATAAATTTTCTGCAATAAAATATCATCATGAAAAATGGGATGGTACTGGCTATCCTGATGGACTTTCTGGAGAAGATATTCCTCTTGATGCTCGTATAGTTGCTGTTGCAGATACATTTGATGCTATGACATCGACTCGTTCTTATAGAAAAGCTCTTGATAAAGAAATTGCTGTTGAAGAGATAAAGAGAGTTTCAGGTACACAGTTTGATCCTAGAATAGTTGAGGCATTTTTGAAAGTAGTCAATAAAGAAAGTATTACACAGGTTTTTTCAAAAGGTCAGGAATTACAAAAAAAAGTGCTTGGTGATGTATGATTGGAATAGATATTGTTGAAATTTCAAGAATTAAAGAGCTTTATGAAAAATTTGGTGATAAATTTTTAAAAAGAATACTACATATCAAAGAAATTGAAATAATAAAAGCCAAAAAAGACATTTTTCCTGCTATTGCTGGAAGATTCGCAGTTAAAGAAGCTTATGTTAAAGCTTCTGGTGATAAAAGTATAAATTTTAATTTAATTTGTGTATTAAACAAAAAAGATGGAAAACCTTTTTTTCAAAATATACCTGATTTTGAAATTTCTATAAGTCATGAAAGAAATTATGCAGTTGCAGTTGTCTTAAAAAAATCAAAAAATGATTGAACCCTCTTATTAAATAACACAAATTATAGAAGCAAAAATCTAAAAAAAACATTGTTTTATTTTACAATTAATACAAGCAAGTTATGTATAAAAAAAGATTCAAAAAATTTTTTTGAGGCAATTCTGGAGTGCAGTATTTCAATTTGCGAAATAAAAATTATCGCTTTTCATTTATTTAACAAGAAGATTTTGATTGTATAAATATATCAATAAAAATGTTTGGTGAACATTAATTTTGACAGACATATTTGTTTTAATCGTATTTATAGGATTTGAATTTTTGAAAGTTAGTTGAAAATTATATTTCTATATTTTTTTCTTAATAGTTGAGTTTTTCGACAAACTAGTCCGATATATTGTTAATGTAGGAGGGAGTTATTTATGAAAAAAAAAGATCTGATTGAAATATTAGAAACAGGTACCTGGTCTGAGAAGATTAAAACAGCTTCAGAGTTACTTGATAAATTTGATACTTATTCTTCTGAAATAATAATAGGTCTTACTGATGATGATGCAGATGTAAGATATTGGTGTTTAAAAATTCTAACAGAAAAAAATCAAGAAAAATTTGGAAGTTTTGCAGAAACGCTAGTTGAAGATGAAAACTGGTTTGTAAGATGTCAGGCGATTTACTCACTTTTTTTATGTGATAAAAATAAATATTCTAAAGTTATAGAAAAAGCATTATCAAATGAAAAAGATGAAGAAGCTAAGGATTTTTTAGAAAAAAATATAGTATTATAAGTGGGTAGCGGTAAATTTTACACAACTTATATTTATGATATAATTTATCACTATGAATTGCCCAAAATGCGGACATACAATTGAAGATAATAATTATAAATGTGATAATTGTCATGAATATTATGTATATATTAGAAAACCTGATATAAAAAAAAGGTTTTTATCCTCTTGCATAGATGGAATTATTGTTTTTTCATTATGTTACTTTTTCCCATATCTAAGCATATTAGGTGCTTTTTATATTCTCTTCAAAGATATAATAACCAAAAATGGTTCTATAGGAAAAATCTTTACCGGACTTATAATACTTGATATGAGTAAAAAGGTAAAAGCAGGATTTAAACAAAAAATTGCAAGAAATTTATTCTTATCTATTGGTCTGTTTTTTCTTATTATTTTAAGCATTCTTCAAAATATTTATATTATAGGATTTGCATTTAAACTTGTGTGGATATTATCATTTGCTCTATGGATGACTTTTATTGCACTTGAAGCTTATTATATATATACTGATGAAAATGGTCAGAGATTGTCTGATAGATTAGCTAAAACTACAGTTATGTGAAATATACAAATATTTGTAAAAGCTATATTGAACTTTAATAAAAAAAAATAAAAATTAATACTGGAGAGGGAAATGAAAGAGGGTAACAAAACCATTGATATTATAATTTCAAAACTTGACAGCAATTCTCTTGATCTTAGACTTGAAGGCATAAAACAGCTTTCTCAAATAGATTCGCCTGAAGTTGTTGAACATTTTATTAGACTTCTTAGAGATACAAGCTCTGAAATACAGATAAAATCTGCTGAAGCTCTTATTAAATATAAAGATAGAAGAAGTGTTCCACAACTTATAGAAACTCTTGAAGATGGTAACAAGGAAGTTAAAAAAAGAGTTATTTATGTACTTGGAGAAATTAAAGATAAAAGTGCTGTATTACCTTTAATAAAAAAACTTTCAGATCCACGGGGAGAAATCAGAAGAGAAGCTATAAAAGCTCTTGGAAAACTTGGCGATGAAAGTGCGGTTGAACCTCTTATAAATGTGCTTGAAGATGAGAATAGATATGTAAGACAGAGTGCAGTTGAAGTTCTTGGAGAACTTGGAGATGAAAGAGCTCTTGAACCTATAATAGCTAGACTTTCAGATAATTCAGTTGATGTTAAATTGCAAGCTCTTAAAACTTTAGGAGAGCTTGAAGATAGCAGAAGTCTTGATGATGTTCTCAAACTTTTTAAAGATCCAAATCCTAAAGTTAGAAAAGAAGCAGTCGGTGTTGCTGGAATAATTGGAGATGATCGTGCTATAGAATCTTATCTTATTCTTCTAAAAGATGAGGTGTTAGATGTTAGAATTGCTACTATAAATGCACTTTCTGATATAAACGATCAGAGAAGTATTGAAAATCTTATTTCAATGTTAAGTGATACAAATTGGAAAATAAGAGTTATGATAATAACTGCTCTTAAAAAACTTGGTGTATATGATACTATAGAAAAAATATATGATATATGTATAAAAGATAAAAATCCTGAAGTTAGAAAAGTTTTTTTAGAATTTTTGGGAAATTCCTATGATGAAAGATTTATAGAAAAAGTAACACCTCTTATAAATGATGAAAACTGGGAAGTTAGACTTGGGCTTGTAAAATATTATCAGAATCTTTCTTCTGAACAGGTTATAGCACCTTTACTTGATTTTCTCAATGATGCAAATACAGATGTAAGACTTACATCAATAAAAGCTCTTGGTAATATATCATCTGAAAAATCAGCTGAAACTCTCATTGAAATACTTGAAAAAACTGAAGAATCTATAATTAAAATTGAAATAATAAATGCAATTGATAATATTGGAAATATTGTTTATATAGAAAAACTTAAATCTCTAATGAAGGATGAAGATCCTGTTATTAGAGAAAAAACTGCTCATATATTAAAAAAAAATAATCTTTTAAATTTCGAGCATTTTTTTGATGCTGCTAAAGGGTATTTTAGAGAGGGTAAATACACTGAAACTATAGATTGCATTAGAAAAATAGAAGAATATGATGAAAATGATACTGAAATGCTTAAGATGAAAGCAATCTCTTTATATAAAATTGATGATATAAATAATGCTGAATTTATTTTTTTAAATCTGAATAGATCTGGAAATGCTGATGATGATATATATAATTATCTTGGAAATATAGAACTTTCAAAAGATAATACTGAAAAAGCTCTTGAATATTTTGAAAGAATAGATATGTCAGATAGGAATAATACACAGTTTCTTAAAAAAATAGCAAGTTCTTTTAAAAAGCAAAAAAATATAAAAAAAGCTTATGATTATTTTCATAAAGTATTTCTTATTGAACCGGAAGATGTTGAGGCAAATATGTTTCTTTTTAAGTATTTTTCACAAACTTCTCCTGAAACAGCACTTGATTATTTTGAAAGAATAATGAAAACAGGTCATATTGAAAAATCTATATTTATTGAAGCAGCGTGGATTGCATGGAAAAATGGATGGGCTGAAAAAAGTATGAAAATTTGCAGACTTCTTGAAGAAAAAGGAATGTTTGATCAAACTGTATCATATATATATTCAATGTTTTTTATGCGAAATAATATGGTGGATGAGGCTTTATTATATATTGAAAAAATTGATTTTAAAGTTTTAATTGAAAATAATCAGGATATGTTTACTGAATTTTTCAATACAATGCTTGAATCTTCTGTTTCAGCTAATTTAAAAGAACTTATTAAAAATTCATGTACAATAATTGAAGAACATAAACTTGTAGAATATCTTGAAAAACTTTTATCAGTATATTCTTATAGTGAATGGTATGAATTATATAAAGAAATAAGGGCTAAATTTAAAGATAGTGAAATTCTTGATCTTTTTATATTAAAAGTTTTTCTTATGAGAAAAGATTATGCTCTTTTTGAAAAAAACTCTTTAGAACTTGAAAAAAAATATGGTAAAGAAAATATTTCTATTATTTCAATTAAAGCAGATTATTACTTTTTAAGGGGAAAATACGATACTTGTCTTGAAAATTATGAAAAAATAAAAGATCTTATGAATATATCTCAAAGAGATAATTATTCAAAAGCTTTACAATATACAGGGAATTTTGATAAAGCAGTTAGAGAGATGGAAATACTTATTCAAAATACAGGTGAGTCTGATTATGAATACAGACTTGCAGAATTATTTATATCTATTGAAAAGCTAGAAAAAGCTAGTGATATAGTTAGAAATCTCATGATAAAATACCCAGAAAATCCTTGGTCTTACTCTCTTTTAGGTAAGATATATTATATGAAAAAAGATTATTCTGAAGCTTTGTCATGTTTTAAAAGATCACTTGATATAGATCGCAAAAACACTGTATCTATGAATGGTCTTGCTAATATATATATTGATAAAGGAGTTTTTGAAGAAGCTTGGATAATGCTAAATGAAATAAAAAGTCTTACGGGTGAGGACAAAGAATATTTCAATACACTTATACATTATTATCAAAAACAAAATAAGTGGAATGAAGTATTAAAAGCTGTAAATAGATTTGAAACTGAAAATCCAGATACTTATTGTCAGTTTTTAAAAATAATTGCACTTTTTGAAACATTTAATGAAAAAGAAGCTTATGAACTTTTTTTAACACTAAATAGAAATCTTCTTGACGATAAAAGCCTTTTCAAACTTGCTAAATATCTTTATGAAAGAAGTTATACTGAAGACTCTGCAAAAATACTTGAACAACTTGTTGAAAAAGAAAATGCAAGTTCTGAAGTTATTTATTATTATTCTATGATAGATTTTGATTATGCTGAAAAAAATATACTTCAGTTTCTTATGAGACCTCAATATAAATCTGATAGTGTTCTATTAAATACAGCTTATATAAATGCTATTATAGAAAAAAGTAAATTCGAAGAAGCTAATATAAGACTTGAAGAACTTGTATTAAAACATCCTGAAAATTCTCATATAAATTATTTATATGGTAAATTACTTTATCTTACTGAAAAAACTGAAAAAGCTATAGAAAAATTAGAAAAATCTATAATTCTTGATACAAAAGATCCAAAACCTTATTTTATACTTTCTAAAATATTCAGAAAAAAAGGTAATTACAATAAAGCTCTTTCTTATATGAAAACTTTACAGAATAATATGAAATTTGAATTAAGTGTTGAATATGCGCTTGAAATAGCAAATCTTTATGATTTGCTTGAAAAACACAATCAAGCTCTTGAAGTTATAAAAAAAGTCAGTTTATCTAAACCTGAAAATACAGAACTTGAATATTTAAAAGGTATAATGCTTTTTAAGAATTTACTTTATAAAGAAAGTTCTGAAATATTTGAAAATCTTATTATAAAATATCCAGATAATGCTGATTATTATAAACAATCAGGTAAGTGTTTTATGAAACTTAATAATTTTACAAAAGCTGTTTCTGCTTTAAGAAGATCGATTACAATTAAAGAAGATGTACAGGTGAGAAGAAATCTTGCTGTTAGTCTTCATAGAGCTGGAATGTATAATGAAGCTTATGAGTTTTTTGAATCATTAAGAGGTGAAGATTCTCTTGTTGATGATAATACAATGTATTATTATTTTGCTGAAAATCTTTTTAAGAGAAAAGATTTTAATAATTCACTTATAATTGTTAATCGTCTTATAAATAACGGAAAACGAAATAATGAACTTCTTCTTTTAGGTGCAAGAATATATTCTATGAAAGAAAACTATGAAAAAGCACTTTATTATTATGAAATGATAGAAGATTTTATTTCAAAAAATTCAGATCTTATTCTTGAATATTCAGATATTCTTCAGAAATGTTCAAATGAGGATAAATCTATATTTATGCTTGAAAAAGGTAGTATTAATGGCAATAAAGAGATTTATAACAGATTGTCAGAAAATTATATGAATAGAGGAATGTATGATGAAGCTCTTAATAATATTGAACTTGTTCTTTCGGAAGAACCTGAAAATAGTTCTGCATTAAATATAAAGGGAACTATTCTTGAAAAACAAGAAAAATATGATAATTCAATTGAAGCTTATGAAAAAGCTAATAATTATTTTAAATTAGGTACAATATATACAAAACTTCATGATTATGATAAAGCGCTTAAATATTTCAATAAACTTCTTATAGAAGATAAAAATGACTTTGAAGCAAACTGTTTTAAAGCAATTATTTTTAAAGAAACAGGCGAGTATGAAAAAGCAATTGAATTACTTACAAATCTTGAAAATCTTTATCCTGATAAAACAGATACTTTTTCACTTTTAGGTGCAATTTATGAACTTATTGATGATACCAAAAAAGCTGAAGAATATTATCTAAAAATGATAAAATCAGATATAAATGTTCTAGAAGCTGAATTTAAAGTTGCTAATCTTTATATAAAACAAGATAAAAAAGAAAAAGCAAAAGAACATTTTAATAAAGTCCTTGATTTAGATCCTGATAATGTGGGAGCTCTTTCTGAACTTGCAAACATAAATAGAGATCTTGGTAATATGAGAGAAGCTTCAAAACTTTATTCTATGCTTATTGAAAAGATACCAGATTATATTCAAGGTTATATAGAACTTGCTAAAATCTATATTGAAAATAAAAAATTCAATGAAAGTATTCTTTTATTGAAAAATCTTGGAGAAAATGATGAACCTCATATTAATTATCTTCTTGCAAAAACTTATTTTCTAGCAGGAGAAAATGAATCTGCAAATAATTATATTAGAAAAGCTATTTCAAGAAATAATAGATATACAGATGCTTATATACTTCTTTCAGAAATCTCTATGAAAGCCGGGAAAATAGAGGATAGTGAATTTTCTTTAAAAAAAGCTCTTGATATAAATCCTCTTGATAGAAAAATATATATTAATCTTGTAAGAATACTTTGTGATAGAGAAAGATTTGAAGAAGCTCAAAATATTCTAAATGATTATTCAAAGAAATTTGCTGATTCTTCTGATGATGAGGATTATCTTAAAGCAAATGCATTTTTTTATAAAAAATCAGGAAATATTGAAAAAGCCTCTGAGTATCTTTCTATGCTTGAACATTCTGATGATGAGGAATTTCTTTATGAATATGGAGAAAATCTTTTTATATCTCAAAAATATGATGAAGCGTTGAACATTTTCAAACAATATATAAAAAAAGATATTAAAAATTCTAAAGTATTGCATTATATGGCAAGTATTTATTTTGATAAGGAAAAATATGATAGTATAATAAATTTACTTGAATTTAGTGCAAAAGAAATGGAATTAAATTGGACTTTATATCTTGATTTAGGGAAAGCTTGTTTTTTTAAAAAAGATTATGATAAAGCACTCGATAATTTAAGAAAAAGTATTTCACAGAATCCAAATAATCCAGATTCTTATTATTATTCAGGTAAAATTTATTCAATCAGAAAAAAATATCAAGAAAGTATAAATTTTCTTGAAAAATCTGTTCTTATGAAACCTGATAATTACGATGCTCAATTTGAATTATCTCGTTCTTATAGATTTACCAGAAGATATAATGATTCTGTTGCAAAACTTCAACAACTTTTAAATAATGAAAATATCAGAATTGATGTTAGAAAAGAGCTTGGTTTTATTTATCAGGAAATGAAAATGAATGATAAAGCTCTTGATTGTTTTAGAGAAATATACAATGAAGGTTATAGAGAAAGTGATGTTGTTTATTCTATGAGTGTTTTATTAAGGGATAAAGATCCTGAAGCTTCATTAAAACTCATGAAAGAACTTGAAATAGATCCAATGGATGAAAAAGATAGATTTTATGAGATTTGTGAACTTCTTATAAAAAACAATGAATTTGATGAAGCTGAAAAAAAACTTAAAACTTTTATTGAAAAAAACAATGAGGATTATAAAGCTTATTTTATTTTAGGTAAACTCTATGCGGGCCAAGAATTAAACGGAGATGCAATTAAATATTTTGAAAAATCAGTTTTATTTAATCCAGCTTGTTATGAATGTTATTTTATGCTTGCCAAACTTGTTGGAGATGAAAAAGCTAAATTAAGATTTTTGGAAAAGTTTAGAAGTTATGATTCAGAAAATGAAGAAGCTGAATTTTTTTATATGGAACTTTTGGAAAAAAATAATAAAGAAGAAGAAGCATACAGAATAGCAATAAAATTTCTTGATTATGATTTAGATGATGTTTCAAAGCTTATTTCTATGGCGAAAGTATTTTTTAAATCAAGAGATTTTGAAAATGCAGAAAATTGTATTAGAAAAGCTAGTGATATAAAAGTTAATGATGAAACTATCAAAATAATGTCTGATATACTTTTTGAAAGAGAAAAATATGAAGAAGCACTTGAAGGTTTCAGAGAATTAATTGATATGCCTGAACAGGATTATTCTTATATTAATAAGAGAATAGCTGATTGTTGTCTTAAACTAGGAAATATTCAGGAAGGTATTAAATATTATAAAAAAGCTCTTCAGATGAATCCTGAATACTGGGATGCTTATACAGGACTTTCAAAATGTTATGAAATGGAAGGTCTTTATGATGAAGCTTTATCTATAATAGAAAATATTTTAACATATTATCCTAATAGAGAAGATGTTTTGTTTAGAGCAAGTGAAATTTGTGAAAAATCAGAAAAGCTTATTGAAGCTTCTGCATATCTTAAAAAACTTTTAAAATTAAATCCTGATAATAATGAAGCTAATTTCAGGCTAGCTTTTATTAATTTTATTCAGGAAAACTATAAAGCTAGTATTGATATACTTGGAAATATTCTAGGTAAAAAACTTACAGTTGATTTTGAAAAAAAAGTAAGAATTTTGTTTTCAGATATTTTTATAAAACTTGAAAATTTTGATGGTGCAAGAAAAGAACTTGAAAAAGTTCTTGAATATGAACCTGAAAATCTCTATATATTAAAAAAACTTGCTTTATGTCATGAAAACAATTCCAGATATGATGAAGCTTTAAGAATATATCAAGAAATAATACTTAAAGATAAAACTATGTGGGATGTATATCTTTGTGCTGGAGATATTTATTTTAGAAAAGGATATCTTGATAAAGCTCTTGCATATTACAGGGAAGCTCTTAAATTTAATAATACAGTTTCTGAAGTATATTCAAAGATTGCACAGGTGTTTGAAGACAAACAAATACTTGACAAAGCAATTTCATACTATAAAGAAGCAATAAAAGTAGATTCTTCATGGGAAAAGCCGTATCATGATCTTGCTTCTATTTACGTAAGACAAGGAATGAGTTCTGATGCTATTGAGCTTTATGAAAAGCTTATTAGAAATTCTCCTGAAAATACAGAAGGGCTTTTTAGACTTTCAAAAATATACTCAAGAAAAAAAGAATATGACAAATCTCTTGAAGTTCTTGAAAAACTTGTTAATATTGAAAAGAATAATCCAGCATATCATCTTGAGCTTGCAAAAGTATATCATGTACTTGGAAAGGTCGATGAAGCGATTTCAGAATCAATCAGAGTAGTTAATATAGCTTCAATAGATAGTCTTGAAGCTAGAGAAGCACAAGAAATGCTTAAGCCTGAAGGTATGTCAGCATATAATTTTTAATCAGAGGGTCAATTGGACTTTATGGATAAAATACTAACGATAATTGCAATTTTAATATATAGGTTTAATGAAAATCTAAGAAAAGTAATTTTTAAAAATTTAAATATAATACTTGGAAATAACATTGATTTTAAAGTAAAAAAAAAGATTGCATTAAAATTTCTTATTTTTCAACTATATAATATTATTGAATTTTTTTTAATGTCTTTAGGTTTATTCAAACTATTTAATATTACAGTTGAAGGTTTTGAAAATTATAAAAAAGAAAAAGATAAAGGAAATAATATTTCTTTTATTTCTGGACATTTTGGTAATTGGGAATTATTTGGAGCATGGTTATCTGTTAAGAAATTTCCTTTATATTCAATAATTTTACCTCCAAGAAATGGTATTTTAGACAAAATGCTTCAATATGTAAGAGGAAAATATAATATTGGAACAATTATAAGAACAAATAGCAGAGAAATATTTAGAAAAGTTAACGATAAAGAATTTGTCGTTGCATTTCTAATAGATCAGGATGGTGAAAGTTCAGGAATATGGACGAATTTTTTTGGAAAAAAAGTAAGTTTTCCTTCTGGAGCAGCATCTTTTGCAGCAAGAAAAAACAATGTTTTTGTTCCGACAATTATGGAAAGAATAGGTTTTTTAAAGCATAAAGTTATATTTTATCCGCAAATACAAATAGAAAGTGAAAATTCTATTGATAGAAAAAAAGAATTTGTTCAAAAAACAATTGAATTTTATGAAAAAGTCATACAAGAAAAACCTGAAAACTGGCTTTTATTTTATAATAGATGGTTATATAGAAGACATTATCCAATATGCAGGAAAAATGCTTTGTGATTTTTTTATATGATTTTTTTATTACAATATTATTAAGTATTATACTTATACCACTGTTGGCATATCTTTATAAAACTGATAAATTATGTTTTTTTAAACATTATGCTGTATTTTATAAAGTTGAAAAAGAAAATGTAAATCTTTTTCATTGTGTATCAGTTGGAGAAGCAAATGCTGTTCTTAATCTTGCTGTAATGTTCAAAGAAAAATTTATTATTTCAACAACATGTAGAGAAACTTTTGAATATATAAATAAAAGAGATAATAATATAAAGTGTGTTATGTATCCTGTTGATTTATCTTTTTTTGTAAAAAGATTTTTAAAAGTTAATTGTGTAAAAAGAATTTTTATATCAGAAGTAGATTACTGGCCGAATCTGTTTTTTCAAGCTAAAAAATTATACATACCAATTTATATTGTAAATGCAAGAATGTCTCAAAATACATATAGATTTTTTAATATATTTGGCTCTTTTTGTAAAAATATGTTTTCAGATTTAAAAAGTGTATATGTTCAAAATAAAGATGAAATTAAAAATTTTAAAAAATTTATATCTATAAATAAAATTAAATACTATGGTAATCTTAAATTTGAGAATAATTATTTAAATTGTAAAAAATTAATTTCTGAAAAAATTATTATTGGCGGTTCTACTCATTGGCCTGAAGAAAAATTTCTAATTGATTATTGTCAGGAAAAAAAATTAAAATTAATTTTAGCACCAAGAAATTTTAACAATAATAACAAAATTATTGATTATATTAAAAGTAAAAATTTAAATTTCTCTTTTTATTCTAAAGAAAAATTAAATAATAATATAATATTAATAGATGTTTTTGGTATTCTTCAGGATATTTATAGAGAATGTACTGTAGCGTATATTGGAGGAGGATTTAAAAAAACTGGAGTGCATAATTTTATAGAAGCTTTAAAAACTGGTATTCCTGTAGTAATTGGTCCAAATACAAAAAATTTTAAAAATGAATATGAAGAACTTAAAAAAACACAAGCTGTAAAAAAAATAAAGGAGATGAACTTTATAGGAAAAGGTTTTGATGAGATTTTAGATTTGAGTATTAATTCTAATTTAAATAATAAACTTGCCTTTTTCTTTGAAAAACATAGTAAAATAAGTTATAAAATAGCTATGGATATTATAAATGAATAAAATAAAATTACTTTTTGTAGTAAGCTCATCAGGTTTTGGCGGTGGTGAGAATTATGTCTTAGAAATTTTAAAAAAAATAGATAAAACGAGGTTTTTTTGTGCAGTATGTGCACCTAAGAATTCTATATTTATGAAAACTGCATCAAAATATGCAGATAAAACATATTTTGTACCATTTTATGATAATGCTGATATTTTTTCTTTTTTAAAACTTCTTTTTATTATTAAAAAATACAATGTAGTACATGCTAATTTAAATAGAGCTGTTTTTTTTGCAGGTCTTTGTGGAAGATTATTAAAAAAACCTGTAATTGGAACTATGCATGGTTTAGATAAAAGGTTTTATTATAGATTCGTAGGAAGTATTGTATTTTTGTGTAATTTTCAGATGAATCATTTTAAAAACTATTTTATTAATATTGAAAAAAAACTTATAAATATAGGAATTGATTCTGAAGTTGAACAATTTGATGAAAATTATAAAAATAATTTAAAAATACATTTTAATATTCCTTTAAATTCAAAAGTCATTGGTACTTTAGCAAGACTTCATCATTTAAAAGGAGTTGATATACTTATAAAAAGTTTTGAAATTATGTGTAAAAATCGAAAAGATATTTGTTTATTGATAATTGGTGATGGACCTGAAAGAAAAAAACTTGAGAATATATGTAAAAATTCCAAAATTAAAGATAAAATTATATTTACAGGTGCACTTGAAAAACCTTGGGAAGAAGCTGGTATTATTATGGATGTATTTGTTCTTCCTTCTTATAAAGAAAATATACCTATATCAATTCTTGAGGCAATGGCGAGAAATATTCCTGTATTTGCTTCAAATGTCGGTGGAATTAGCGAAGAATTACCCGAGCATTGTATTGTTGAAAATAATGATGAAAGCCAATATTCTGAAAAAATACTCTCAATTTTAGAAGATAAAGAAAAAATTAAATATATTGTTAAAAACAATAATTTGCATTTAAAAAACAATTTTAATGTAATAAAAATGGTAAATATATTACAAGAATTTTATGAACAGAAATATAATTTATAAAAAAAACATTTTTTTAAGACTTATTCTCAATTTATTTTCTAAAATATATTATATTCTCTATAGAATGAAATTTTTAATATTTAAATATAAACTTTTTCCAAAAACCATGCTTAAAAAGTCAAAAGTTATAGCAGTTGGAAATATAACTGCGGGTGGAACTGGAAAAACTCCATTTGTTATATGGCTTGTTGAAGAACTTAAAAAAAGAAATTTTTCTGTATGTGTTGTATTTCGTGCTTATAATTCAAAAAAAAATAATGGTAAAATTTTTGATGGAGAAAAATTTTTAATGAATATTGAAGAAAGTGGTGATGAACCTTGGATTATTGCTTATAATACAAAAGTGCCAGTATATATTGGTAAATCAAGAGCAAGTGTTGCAGTTTTGGCTGAGAAAGAATATTCACCTGATTTTATAGTGCTTGACGATGCATTTCAGTATTGGAGGCTTGAAAGAGATATAGATATTGTATGTGTTGATTCAAGTGAATATTTTTATAATAAAAAAATACTTCCAGCCGGAATAATGCGTGAACCTATCAAATGTTTAAATCGTGCTTCTTGGGTTGTAATAAAAAATGATAATAATAAAATTGTCGATGAAAAAAAAGTTACAAAATATTTTAATAAAAAAGAAAACATATCTATTATGAATTACAAATATAATTCTCTTATTAAAAAATCACACAAATTACTTGCAATAGCTGGTATTGCTAAACCAAAATCTTTTTTTGAATGTGTTAAAAACATTGTAAATTGTACAGAATTTTATACTATGGAATTTAATGATCATGAGGTTTTTGATTATATTAAAATAAAAAATATAAAAAAATATATAAAAGAAAATAATATTACAGAAATAATTTGTACAGAAAAAGATTATTATAAATTAAAAGATAAATTTACAAATATTTATTTTCTTAAAGTTAATGCTAAAATAAGTAATGAGGAGACACTTTTTGAATACATCATTAATTCTTATAACTCAGGGAGATACTAACGGTATAGGTCTTGAACTGTTTTTTAGAGCTATAGAAAGTAATAGTATTACAGGTGATTATGTTCTTATATCAAGCAAGAGAAATGTTCTTGAATATATTGATAAAATATGGGATTTCAATTTAAAAGATAAACTCTATTTTATAAAAGATATAAAAGATTATTTAAAAGGAAAAATAAATATACTTGATTGTATTTTAGATTGCGAAATAAACAAAGGTAAAATTTCTGCAAAAACAGGACTTAGCTCTTATAATGCAGTTTTGAAAAGTATTGAAATTTTAAATAATAGAAAAGCTCATGCTGTTGTAACTCTTCCTATATGTAAAGAAGCATGGTATATGAATAATATAAAATATCCCGGTCATACTGAAGTTTTTGGTGATAATTGCAGAAATTCAACAAAATTCACAATGATTTTATATTCACCGGAATTTTTAGTATCTCTTGTTACAATTCATGAACCTTTAAATAAAGTTAGCTCACTTATAAATTGTGAAAATGTATATAATACTATTATTAATACTCTTGATTTTTCAAAAAAAGTTTATGGAAAAAATGCAAAGGTTGCAGTTTGTTCATTTAATCCTCATGCAGGAGAAGGAGGATATCTTGGAAATGAGGAAAAACACATAAGAAAAGCTCTTGACATGGTTAAATCAGGATATGTTATTAAGCAGATATTTGCGGCCGATACTTTATTTTATAAAGTTGCTTGCAAAGAAATAAATTCTGTTGTTTGTATGTATCATGATCAGGGTCTAATTCCTTTTAAAATGAATAATTTTGAAACTGGGGTTAATATTACTTACGGTACTGAAATAATAAGGACTTCTCCAGATCATGGCACTGCTTTTGATATAACAGGAACTGGGAAAGCTTCAATTAAAAGTTTTGTAAATGCATATAAAGTAGCAGGGAAATTATAAAAGCAATGAAAAGGTACAAATACGGTATAAAGGCTTGAAATAGTGAGTGGTGAAAGGGTGAGATAGGAAAATCTTTTACAGTTTTTATACATCTCTTATACTCTCATACCGATTTAGTACATCTTTTCTATTTTTATTAAATTTAATTGTTATTTGACATTCCTAATTAAAAAAAATATTATATTGTCATAAAAATAAATGGCGGTATTATGAAAAAAATTTTTATCTGTTTTATTGCTTCAATTATAATTTTTGTTTTAAGTTCCGAAAGCAGAATAATCACATCCGAGAATAGTCTTCAAAATCACAATTTATTTTCAAAAAAAGAATTTTATATTGATAAAACTGATATAAAAGGAACTTTGCATGAATATTTTAGAATTGAAAAAAATGAAGAAATACTTGTTTATACAAGATTTGTCGCTAAACCTAGATGGAATGGACAAAAAGTATTTAATATGAAAGCAACAGCTTATACGCCAGGACCTGAAAGTTGTGGCATATATGCAGATGGTTTTACATTTACTGAATTGATTGCAGATCATGGTGTTATAGCAGTTGATCCAAGAGAAATTAAATTAGGCTCTATTGTTTATGTTGAAAAGTATGGACTTGCTTATGCTGCTGATATTGGTGGAAAAATTAAAGGAAAAAGAATAGATTTATGTTTTAAAGATGTTGATACTGCTTTGAAATTTGGAATAAAAGATGTAAAACTCGTTAAATTATATTAGGAGTAATGATTTATGAAAGAATTAAAAGATATATCTAAGATTTTTGAATTATTTGACAAATATGAATTAAGTGAATTTTCTTTTAAAGATGGTGATTTAGAAATAAGTTTAAGTAAAGAAAATGTTGAACAGCAAATATTTGTGGAAAAACCTAAAATTAAAATAAAAGAGGATTTTATTTTATCTGAGTCTAAACCTGTAAAAAAGTCTGAAGATAATAAAAAAGATTTTAAAGAAGTAAAAAGTCCTATAAATGGAAATTTTTACAGATCTCCTTCTCCAAATGCTAAATCTTTTGTTGAAGTAGGAGAGATTATAAAACAAGGTCAGGTTGTTTGTATAATAGAATCTATGAAATTAATGAATGAAATAAAATCTGATTTTTCAGGTAAAATTGCTGATATTACAATTGATAATGGACAACCTGTTACAAAAGGTCAGGTACTTTTTCTTATAGATTAAGGGGGAATATTCAATGGCTGATTTAGCAATAATTGGAGCAGGTCCTGGAGGATATACTGCTGCTTTATACGCTGCAATAAAAGGACTTTCTGTAATACTTTTTGAAAAAGAACATGTTGGCGGAACCTGTCTTAACTGGGGTTGCATTCCTACAAAATCACTTCTTGCAAGTTCTCAACTTTATCAAAAAATACTCGATTCAGCAAAATTTGGTATAAAAGTAGATAAAACAGAAATAGATTTTGAAACTGTTTTTAATAGAAAAGATGATATTGTAAAATCTTTGAGAAGTGGTATTGAACTTTTAATAAAAAAAAGAAAGATAAATTTAATTAGAGGCGAAGCAATTCTTGAGGAAAATTCAACAATATTGTGTAATGGAGAGGTTTATAAAGCTGATAATATAATAATTGCAACAGGCTCAAGTCCAATGGAATTAAAAGGAATGAAAACAGATGGTAAATTTATTTTAAATAGCACTCATGCACTTGAACTTAAAGATATACCACAAAACATTCTTATTGTTGGTGGTGGAGTGATTGGAGTTGAGTTTGCAAGTTTATGGCAAGGATTTGGGAAAAATGTAACAATAATTGAAATTGCAGAAAATATATTGCCAATGGCAGATATTGATATTGTAAAAAGACTTAGGACTATGCTAAAAAAACAGGGAATAAAGATAATTACCGGTAAAGCGGTTGATAATATTAATGTTTTAAATGAAAAAGTAATTGTAAAAATAAATGATAAAAGTGAAATGGAATTTGATAAAGTCCTTATTGCTGCGGGAAGATCTCTTAATCTAAAAAATATAAAATTAAAACTTGAAAAAAACAACAATTTAATTAAAGTTGATAGTAGAATGATGACAGATAAAAAAAACATTTATGCTATTGGTGATATTGTTTCAAAATATCAGTTAGCACATGTAGCATCTTCTCAGGCACTTATTGCTGTTAATAATATATTAGGTGAAGAATGTCATTTTTCTGAAAAAGCTATACCAAGTTGCATTTATACACATCCTGAAGCTGCATGGGTTGGTATGACTGAAAAACAGGTTGATGATATGGAAAATGGAAAGTATAATAAAGGAGTTTTTAGATTTAATGCTTTAGGAAAAGCATTAGCTATTGGTGAAAACGAAGGATTTGTCAAGATTCTTAGTGATGAAAACGATAATATACTTGGTATTCATATGTTAGGTCCAAAAGTTACTGAACTTATATCAGAAGCAGTAACAGCAATTGCCACAAGGTTGAAAGTATATGAGTGGAGCAGTGTTATTCATGCTCATCCTACACTTTCGGAAGCTGTTATGGAAGCTGTTCATGATGTACATGGTGAGTGTGTTTATAATTTATAAAAATAATGGAATCTTATGATTTTTCAATCAAAAGATTTGAATTAGGAGTGTAAGTATGAGAACGCTTTTTTATGAACTTTATGGCAAGTATGGTGGTAAGGTCGTAGATTTTCACGGTTGGGAATTACCTATTCAGTTTGAAGGTATTATAAAAGAACATAATTGTGTGAGAGAAAAAGTTGGTCTTTTTGATGTTTCACACATGGGTGAAATTCTTGTTACAGGTAAAGGAGCAATTGAATTTGTTGATTTTGCAGTAACTAATAATGTTCAAAAACTTGTAAATGGGCAGATATTATATACTCCTATGTGCAGACAAAACGGTACAATAGTAGATGATCTTTTAGTTTACAAATTTAATGATGAAAAAATTTTATTAGTTGTTAATGCATCAAATATTGAAAAAGATTTTTCACATTTAAAATCCCTTATAAATAAACATAATGTAAAAATTGAAAATCTATCAAGTGAATATGTTCAGCTTGCTTTACAAGGACCTAAAGCTGCATTTATTATTGATGAACTTATAGAAGAAAATGTTGATAATATTGGTTTTTTCCATTTTATTGAGACTAGTATTGATTCTGTTCCTGTTTTAATATCAAGGACAGGTTATACTCAGGAAGATGGATTTGAAATTTATTTTACAAAACTTTCAAAAGCTCATTTTATTTATGAAAAAATAATAAAACAAGGTGAAAAATATGGTATTTGTCCAATAGGTCTTGGTGCTAGAGATACTTTGAGGTTTGAAGGTGGTCTTATGCTATATGGAAACGATCTTGATGATACAACTACACCACTTGAAGCAAGATTAAACTGGGCTATGGATCTTGAAAAAGATTTTAATGGAAGTATAGCTTTGCTTAAGCAAAAAGAACAAGGAATAGAAAGAAGACTTACAGGTATAAAGATGATAGATAAAGGAATACCAAGGCAAGGATATGAATTATATGATATAGATAAAAATCTTGTTGGTGTTGTTACTTCAGGTACTAAATCCCCAACTTTAGGAGAAGCTCTTGCTTTGGGTTATGTCAAACATCCTTTATGGAAAAAAGATATAGAATTATATATTAAAATAAGAGATAAATTTTTAAAATGTATTACTGTAAAATACCCGTTTTATAAAAAACCATCCTTGACAATGGTTAATGGTTTATAGTAATCAAAATTGTTAAGTGCATTAAAAAAATTATTTAATATTTAGGAGGAAAAAATGGCAGATACACTTCTTTACGCAAAAACGCATGAATGGGTAAAAGTAAAAGGTAACATTGCAACAATAGGTATAAGCGATTATGCTCAGGGAGAACTTGGTGACATAGTATTTGTAGAAATGCCAGAAGTTGATGATGAATTTGAAAGTCAAAACAGCTTGGGAAGTATTGAATCTGTTAAGACTGTAACTGAATTTTATGCTCCTATTTCAGGTACTGTTGTTGAAATAAATGAAGCTTTAGAAGATACACCTGAAAATATAAATGAAGATCCTTTCGGAGAAGGATGGATACTTAAGCTTAAGATTAGTGATGAAACTGAACTTGAAGAGCTTATGGGAAGTTCTGATTATAAATTTTATTTAAAAGAACTTCATGAAGAGGAGGATTAATGGGTTTCTATCCGCATTCAGCTGATGATGTCAGAAAAATGGTGGAAAAACTCAGAATAAACAATGTTGATGAACTTTTTTCTTCAATAAATAAAAAAAAACTTAATCCTGAAATTAATCTTCCAGAACCTTTGACAGAGAATGAAGCTTTTGAAGAGTTAAAAAAACTTGCAAATATGAATTTTTCAGACATGATTTGTTTTACAGGTGCAGGTTCTTATGATCATTATGTTCCTGCAATTGTTGATGAAATATCGGGAAGAAGTGAATTTTATACTGCTTATACTCCATATCAAGCAGAGGTAAGTCAGGGAACATTACAGACTATTTATGAATTTCAGTCTATGATATGTGCTTTAACTGGTATGGAAGTTTCAAATGCTTCTATGTATGATGGTGCAAGTGCATTGGCAGAAAGTATAATTGTGGCTATGAATCAGAAGAAAAAGTCAAACATTGTGCTTATTCCTGAAAATATAAATCCTGATTATGTAAAAGTTATATATACTTATATTGCAGGATTAGATATTAATGTCGTAAGAGTTCCTATTAACAAAAATGGATTATTAGATATAAATTTTTTAAAAAATTATCAAAATATTGGACAAGTTGGAGCTTTAGTTGTTCAAAATCCAAATTTCTTCGGACTTATGGAAACTCAAATAGATGAAATTATAAAATTTAAACAAGAAAATTCTATTATGCTTATAGGGGTTGTAAATCCTATAACGCTTCCTGTTTTCAAAACAGCTCCTGATATAGATTATGATATATTGACTGGTGAAGCTCAGCCTTTAGGCATGTATAGAAGTTTTGGTGGTCCTTATATTGGTTTTATTGCAACAAAAGAAAAGTATTTGAGAAAGTTGCCAGGAAGAATTGTCGGTATGACAGATGATACAGAAGGAAATAGATGTTTTGTCTTGACATTACAGGCTAGAGAACAGCATATAAGAAGAGATAAAGCTACATCTAATATTTGTTCTAATCAAGCTTTATGTGCAACAAGAGCAGCAGTTTTTATGAGTGTATTGGGTAAACAAGGAATGAAAGAACTTGCTTTTGTTAATATACAGAAAGCTCGTGAACTTATGGAAATACTTTTAAAAAAAGGTTTTGAACTTAAATATAATGGGACTTTTTTTAATGAATTTGTTGTTTATTGTAAAAATGCAGCAGATATACATGAAAAACTTCTTAAAAAAGGTATAATGCTTGGAATAAAACTTGAAGATTCCAGTTTTTTAAATATGAAAGATTGTTTGCTTATTTGTGCGACAGAAAAATCTTCATTAAAGAATTTTGAAAAACTAGAAAAAGCTCTTGATGAGGTGACTATATGAAAAAACTTGAAAAACTTATTTTTGAAAAAAGCGTTCAAGGTTCAGGTACTTATAGAGTTTCTACCTCAAATTCAGGTGCTATAATAAATGAAATTCCAGATAATTTAAAAAGACAAGATTTTGATTTTCCAGAAGTTCCAGAAAACGAAGTTATGAGACATTTTTTGAAACTTTCAAGACTTAATTTTTGTGTTGATGAAGGTTTTTATCCTTTAGGTTCATGTACAATGAAGTATAATCCAAAAATAAATGAGAGAGTTGCATCGCTTGAAGGTTTTAATGAGCTTCATCCTCTTGTTCCTATGGATAAATGTCAGGGAAGTCTTAGACTTATGTATGAATTATCTGATTATTTAAAAGAAATATTAGGTATGGATAGTGTAAGTCTTCAACCTGTTGCTGGTGCTTCAGGGGAGATGACAGGTCTTAAGATAATTCGTGAATACCATAAAGTAAAAGGTAATTTACATAAAAAAATTATAATAATGCCTGATTCAGCTCATGGAACAAATCCAGCAAGTGCAATGATGGCAGGTTTTGAAGTAAGAGAAGTTAAGTCTAATGATAGAGGTGGCGTTGATATTGAAAATCTTAAAAGTGTAATTGATGACAATGTTGCTGGGTTTATGGTAACAAATCCAAATACTTTAGGACTTTATGATGAAAATATTGAAGAAATCGCAGCATTATTTCATGAAAAAGATGCTCTTTTATATTATGATGGTGCTAATTTCAATGCTATTATGGGAAAAGTTAAGCCGGGAGATATGGGATTTGACATAGTTCACCTTAATCTTCATAAAACTTTTGCAACACCACATGGTGGAGGTGGTCCGGGAGCTGGTCCAGTTGGAGTTAAATCAAAACTTTCAAATTTCCTTCCTGTTCCTGTAATTTCAAAAAAAGATAATAAATATATTCTTGATTATTCTCTACAAAACTCTATTGGCAAAGTTCATGCTTTTTATGGTAATTTTGCAGTTCTTATTAAAGCTTATACTTATATAAGAATGCTTGGAAAAGATGGTCTGAGAAAAAGTTCAGAATATGCTGTTCTTAATGCAAATTATATTATGGAAAGACTTAAAGATAAATATTCTGTTCCTTATAAAAGAACTTGTATGCATGAATTTGTAATTTCTGCAAAAAAGATAAAAAAGGAAACAGGTATTTCAGCTATGGATATAGCAAAAGCTCTTCTTGACAAGGGTTATCATGCTCCGACAATGTATTTTCCTCTTATAGTAGAAGAAGCACTTATGATAGAGCCTACTGAAACAGAAACACTTACGACTTTAGATGAATTTTGTCAGGCTATGATTGAAATTTACAATATGTGCTATAATAATGCTGAAGAAATGCATTCAATGCCTAAAAACACTCCAATTACAAGAGTTGATGATGTAAAAGCTGCAAGAAATCCTAAAATAAATTATTATAAAGCTAAGCTTTAAATGCTTGAATTTAATGTTCCTTTATCTTTAAAAATTGGGCCGGGAGTTAATTCTTTCGGCCTTGCTGTTAAAAGAAATCTGCATTTCAAAGTCTGTAATATTATAGATTCTGAAGATTTTTCAATAGAACTTGATTTTTGTTCAGAAAATTTGAATAAAAAAAATACAATTTATATTTTCGAAAAAATAAAAAAGTATATTTCAAAAGAATTTCCAGATATAAAAAAGAAAATTACTATTAGTATTTATTCAGAAAAGCCTGTTTTAAAACTTCTTAACCCTGATGTATCAATTATTACTGGTGTTTTTATAGCTTTTTTTAAGGTGATTTTTGGCGAATGTGATCAGGATAAATTATTAAGGACATTCAAAAAGATTTCACCTGATGTAGAATGTGCAGCAGCAGTGCTTCTTGGAGGTTTGGGTGTAGTTGATAGAGAAAAAAAAAGTTTTTTAAGCATAGACTGGCCTACGAAGTGGAAAATAGCTGTTTTAAAATGTTCTGATGAAAAAGTTTGTAAATTTGAAAAAATAAAATCAAAAGATGAGTTTTTTTTTGATTCTGTATCGAAAGCTGCGGTTTTTATAACTGCTGTATATAGCAGACATAGTGATATTCTTTTTTCGTCTTTTCAGGATAATATATCTTATGCTATGAATAGAAGTGGTATTCCTTATGTTGAAAGGATAAATCTTATTGGAAAAACTTCAAAAATTGCAGGATTAGGTTTTTTAAAAAATGATTGTGGACTTATAATAGTTGGTGAAGAAAAACAACTTGTTGATTGTATTAGAAGAATAGAAGAAATATACAATAGGAATAATATAGTTTTTTCAAAATATAGACTTGATTCTGAAAGTAATGGAGTCGGCTATGATTGATATTGAAGTAATTAAATATGGTGGAAGTTCGGTAAGTGATAAAGAAAAAATAGATATTTTATGTATTGATATAAAAAAAAAGATTGATAAAGGTAAAAAAATTGTAATAATTGTTTCGGCAATGGGTAAAACAACTGATGAACTTGAATTTAAAAGTTCGTTGTTTTCAGGTGAAACTGAATTTCCTAAAGAAAAAGCAGTGCTTCTTTGTACAGGTGAGCTTCAAAGTGCAGCATTGTTTTCTATGTCACTTAATAGAAATAAAGTATCGGCAAATGTAATGACTCCTTTTGAATGCAATCTTTTATTAAAGGGAGATTATCTAGATTCTAATTTTTGCAATATGAAAGGACAAGTTATATTTGATTTATTTAAAAGATTTAATGCTATTGTTATTCCTGGATTTCATGGTTTTGATGAAAATAATGTAATAAAACTTCTTGGGCGAGGAGGTTCAGATACAACTGCTGTTGCTGTTTCTGCATCGCTTGGTTTAAAAAAAGTTAGTATATATTCTGATGTAGATGGAGTTTATACAGCTGATCCTAAAATTGTGAAAAATTCTAAAATGATTAGTGAATTGGATTATAATATTATGAAGGTTATGTCTGATTCAGGTGCTAAGGTGCTTCATTCAAAATGTATTGACATTGCGATGAAAAAAAACATTTCTATACATTGCAAAGGTAGTTTTATAAAAGGTAATGGTACGATTATTAAAAAAATCAAACATTTTAATAAAAAAACACCTATTGCTATTGTAAGTGATATTTCAAAAGCTTTAGTTATTCTTTCTGGAGTTTCTTGTATTAACAAAATTATGGATAATTTTATAAATTACGAACAAATAATTTTATCTAATGAAAAAGTTTTTGTTTTTCCAAAAAAGACCGAGTTTCTTAAATTTATGGATAATATTGCAAAAAAACATATTAATATAAATATGGAATATAAGTTAAATATTGCAAAAATATCTATTGTAGGTTATGGTTTTAATGAAAAAAATTTATATAAAGACAAAATTTTAGATTTATTAAAAAAAGATAATATAGATTTTTTTGCACAAAAAAACACAAAAAATTGTTTTAGTGTGTATATTAATGAGGGTTTATATAGAAGAGTAACTGAATTGTTTCATTATGAATTTATCGAAAAAAAAATTAAAAATATATAATATAGTAAGTATTACAGCATTTTTTTTGCTGTTTTTTTCGCATTCTGTTTTTTCTGCAAATATCAGAGTAGGTAAAGTTGTATTATCAGGTGATATATTAGAATACAAAACAAATGAAGAAACTATATTTGTAAGAGGGAAATCTCATATTTTTTATGATGATATGGAAATTTTTGCAGATAATATTCAATTTGATGTAAAAAATGATAAAGTTTTTGCTGTTGGTGATGTTGTGTTTTGGCAGGGTAATGATAAAACTAAGGGAGATTATCTTGAATACGACAATCTAACAGGTGATGGATATATTGAAAATGCTGTAATGATAAGAGATTCGAATATAATGTATGCTGATGTAATACAATTGTCAGTTAGGAAAATAGAGGCAAAAAATGTAAAATGGACTACTTGTGAGCTTCCTCATCCGCATTATTATATGGAAGCTTCTAGTATAGAGATATTTCCAGATATTGTTATGTATGCTCATAATATGAGATATATAATACATGGTGATACTATTTTAAGCCAAAAATTATATAAAACTGATATAAGGCCTTTAAAAGAAAATATTAAATATAAATATGGATATTCAAAATCAAAAGGATTTTGGGGAAATGTTGATTATAATTTTCTTCTTACAAAAGCTGCTAGTTCATGGTTAACATATAATTATGTAACTACAGGAAGTAGAACACTTTCTACAAGAAATTCGTTTTCTTATGGTGAAAATAATTCAAAAAATATAAAATTTAATACTTCAAATACAGTAAGTTCAGAAAATACAAATACCTCAGGCAATTATTCTTTATATATGAGTACAAAAATTCCTAAAGGTAATTTAAATTTCAATGCTACTTTTTTTTCAAGAGAATATTCAAATCTTCCTGAAAATACAGAGTTGAATTATACAATTGATATAAGGCAGAGCCTTAATAAAAATATATTTAATTTTTCTGATTATACATTGAATTGGAAAGAGAGAAAAGATCCTGATGGTACAAAATATCCTATGGATGATAATATTAGAGTTCTTGATAAAATACCTGAAATTAAAGTTAATTCAAAGAATTTTGATATATTTAACAAAAATTTAAAACTAAGATATAATTTTCTTTATGGTAAATATTTTGAAGGTGGTACAGAAAAACTTAAAGCTGATAAAACTCAATACAGTTTTAATATATCTACAAAAACTTATGAGTTCTTTGGACTTGGTAAAATAAATTTAAATTCTAGTTCAGATAATTCAAGAGATTCTAAAGGGAATGTTCAGCATTTTTATAATACAAATCTTTCTCTTAATTCTAAAATAGGTAAAGAATTTAGTATTACTCAAAAATGGCAGAGAAGCGATTCGTTTGGACAAACTGCTTTTTCTCATTCGAATAATCAGACAAGAGCTTCTTATTACAATACATTTTCTTATAATAGTAAATTTTTTAGAGCAACTATATTATCTTATAATTATGATCTTCTTTTACATAGTTTTTCAGGAAGTGCATATTCAGATATAAGATATAAAAAAGATAAAATAGAATTTTATAGTAAATTTAATATAAATATAAATAATAAAGAATTGTCTGATTTTTATACTTCATCTGATTTTGATATAACATCTGTTTATAACAGATTATCTTATGATTTTTCAAAAGAATCATATTTAAGATTAACAGTTCCTTATGATAGAAACTTAAGTAAATATACTTCAATGTTAACTGAATTAAAAATACCTTTTAGTGATTTTTATATTGGAAATAATTTTATTGAAAGTTCAAGAGTTAAATTAAATCTTAATTGGAGAAAAGATCTTATAAAGGAAACTACTACTTCGTTGAATTTTGAACTTAAGTTTGATTTACATTGTTGGGAAGCTTTGATAAAATGGGATAAGAATACTGAACAAGGTTGGCTGGAATTTTATATAAAATCATTTCAGTCTAAACGTCATAGAATTTTTTATGATGCTGAGTTAAATAAGATTAAACCGATAATTAAAAAGATAGATACAGACTAAATTGATATAGTTTATATTAATTAATGGGGTTATAATTTATGAAAAACATTTATTTACTCTTGATATTAACTTTTTCTCTGATTTTTTTAGGTTGCGGTGAAAAAAAAGATAAAGTAGAGATTTTAAAAGAAAAAATATTTCATAAAACAGGACAAATAAATATACAATGCGATAAAATTGCTGAATTTGAAGATAATGTATGTGGTTTTTCTAATGGTAAAATCTTTATAATAAAAGATAATAAAATATCAAAAGAAGAAAATTATCCAATTATTGAAAGAAAACAAGTGCTTGATATTATAAAAATATCAGACAAATATTTAATTGCTACAAATCGTGGAATAATATATAAAAACAATTCTTTAAATCAGATTAGTTCTTATAAAACAAACTGTTTTACAATTATAAATGGAAAAATATATGCAGGTACTGAAAACGGTATAGTTATATTTGACAATAATTTTAGAGAATTGAATAGGCTTGATGAAAAAAATTCTTTTTTTAAAGAATATTTTGAAAACAAAGATATTAGCGAAAGACTTCTTAGGGTAAATGCAATAACAGATGATGGCGAAAATATTTACATTGGTACAGATGAAGGTCTTATAATAACAGATTATGAATTTAACAAAGCTATATTTTATTATGCAGATTATTTTGTTCCGTCATTTTCAAATGATCTTATAAGACATAAAGGCAATTCTCCACTTGCTGGTTCGGTTATAAACTCACTTAAAATAATAAACAATAATCTTTATATTGGTACTAATTCAGGAATAACAATTTATAATCATTCTAAAAAATCATGGCAGAGTTTTATTTCAAAAGATAATAATAATGCACCTGATAGAAGTAATTGGAAAGTTGAAGTAAATGCAGGAAGTTCAGATCTTCCGGGTAATTTTATTAGGTTTATAGATGTTTTTGATAAATATATAATTGCTGGAACAAATAAAGGTCTAAGTTGTTTTTCTGAAGAAAAAAATGATTTTATTCCATTTCTTTATAATCAAAATGTTGTTTCAATGTTTAAAAAGGAAAATATATTATATTTAGTTACAGAATTCGATGGAATTCATATTTTTTCATTAATGGAGGTTGAAGTTGAAAATAGTAATAGGAAATGATCATGCTGGTGTAAATCTTAAAAATAATATTATAAAATATTTTTCTGAAATTGAATGGATAAATGTTGGTACTGATTCAGAAAAAAGCGTTGATTATCCTGATATTGCATTGAATGCTTCAAAAAAAATCTTAAACAATGAAGCTTGTCTTGGAATTTTAATTTGTGGAACTGGTACAGGAATCGGAATAGCTGCAAATAAAGTTAAAGGAATTAGAGCTGCTATGTGTTTTAACGAAATTATGGCTGAATATGCAAGAAAACATAATAATGCTAATATTGTTACTTTAGGAGCAAGAATTCTTGGTGAAGAACTATGTTTTTCAATAATAAAAAAATTTATTTCTACTGATTTTGAAGGTGAAAGACATGCAAAAAGAGTAAACAAAATATGTGCTATGGAGGAATTATGAGCAATCTATATATTGTAGAACATTCTCTTATAAAACACAAACTTGCTTATATTAGGGATAAAAAGACTACAAATAAAGATTTTAGAGAACTTATAGCTGAAATTGCATTACTTCTTGTTTATGAAGCTACAAGAAAATTACCTGTTGTAAAAAAAACCATAGAAACACCTATAACTGAGACTGAAGTCGAAATAATAGAAGGTAGAAAACCTGTTATTGTTCCAATATTGAGAGCTGGGCTTGGTATGGTTGAAGGGATACTTAAAGTTATGCCAATGGCAAAAATAGGTCATATTGGTATTTACAGAGACAAAGAAACTTTTGAAGCTGTTGAATATTATTGTAAAATGCCTGATTATTTAAATGAAAGGCAAGTGTTTTTGGTAGATCCAATGCTTGCAAGTGGTGTTTCTGTTAAAGCAGCTGTTGATATATTAAAGAAAAATGGTGCAAACAATATTAAGTATTTATGTATATTGTCCTGTCCTGAAGGAGTAAAATTCCTTTCAGATGCTCATCCTGATGTTGATATATATACTGCTTGTCTTGATGAAAGACTTAATGAAAAAAAATATATAATACCTGGGCTCGGAGATGCTGGAGACAGAATATTCGGGACTATTTAAATAAGGAAGGATATTTATATGAGACCAGATTGGAATCATTATTTTATGAAAATAACACATCTTGTTGCTACAAGAAGTACATGTCTTAGAAGAAATGTAGGAGCTATAATTGTTAAAAACAACAGAATACTTGCAACAGGTTATAATGGTTGTCCAAGTGGGTTAGCACATTGTCTTGACATTGGTTGTCTTAGAGAAAAGATGAATATTCCATCTGGTGAAAGACAAGAGTTATGCCGAGGTATTCATGCTGAGCAGAATGCTATAATACAAGCTGCAGCAAATGGGGTAGCTATTGATGAATCAGTTTTATACTGTACGCATCAACCTTGTATTACATGTACAAAAATGATAATAAATTCAGGAATAACAAAAGTTTTTATAAGCAACCCATATCCTGACAAATTAGGCGAAGAAATGCTTATAGAAGCAAATATACCTGTTGAGGTAATAGAACTTGTCGATTAATCTTTTTTTACATTTATCAAAATTAACTATTGCTATTTTTATTTTTCAATCAGTTTTGCTTTATGGTTTGAAATTTATTGGTCTTTATGACCATCCTAATCATAGAAAAATACATATTGATCCTAAACTAACAGGTGGAGGATTATTATTTATACTTTCATGGATTTTTTTCTCTGGTTTTGGTGGTGTATTGAATAATTTATACCTTTTTATTGCATTTATTGTGATAATATTATTAGGATTTTTTGATGATATAAAGATGTTTTCAGCTAAAATTAAATTAATTATACATTCTTTAACTGGTTTTTTAATGTTTTTAGGCAATGGAGGTTTTACAGAATTTTTTGGGATAGAAAACAATATTGTTTTGTGTATTGTTACAATAATATATTATGTTTCGTTTATTAATATAGTTAATCTTATAGATGGAGCAGATGGTTTGGCTGTAATTATTTGCAGTATAATATTAATCGGAGTAATAATATTAGGCATTAACTATGTTTTTGCTTTTGATATAATATTGCTTGTATTATCTTTGCTTGTTTTTCTTGTTTGGAATATAAAAAATTCAGTTATATTCATGGGAGATTGTGGTAGTAATTTTTTAGGTTTTATTATTGCTTTTTATATACTTAAGACTGGATTTTCAGTTTTTTCATATAATCTTTTTATTCCATTTATATTTCTTATATTTTTGCCTTTTATTGATACATTGCTTGCAATAATAAGAAGGTTAAAAAATAAAAAAAGTATATTTGCACCAGATAAAGAACATATTCATCATATTCTTATAAAAAAATTTGGATTAAACAGAGCTTTGATAATACTTTCGACTGTGCAACTTCTTTTTACTTCAATATCATTAATAATTCTTAGAGGAAATTTATGGTGATAAAAACATTATTGTTTTTTTTAGCTGATATTTTAGCTATATTTATTTCTTATAAATTTTCTGAAAATATTTTAGGAATAAGTTTTGATAATAATATAGTTTTAGGGATAATAGTTTTAAAGTTAATTATTTTTTATTTTTTTAGACTTTATAAAATTATATCAAAATATTTTGTTGCAAAAGATATTATGCTGATTTTTTATGCATTAACTATAATTTCTTTTATTGAATATAAAATAACTAATTCTTTAAAATTTTCTATTATTAATAACAATTTTTTATTGATTTTAATAACATTTATAAGATTTTTACCAAAGATAATTATGAATTTTAAAAATAAAAATAAAAATGCTTCAAATATTCTAATTTATGGTGCTGGAGATGCAGGCGATACTATAATGAATGAAATTTTAAAACATCCAGAGTATAATTTAAAAATTGTTGGTTTTATTGATGATAATAAAGAAAAAAAAGGTAAATATATTAACAATTATAAAATTTATGGAGATTTGTCTAAAGTTGAATATATAATTAATAAAACTTATGCAGATGAGGTTATTATAGCTATTCCTTCGGCAGATTCTATTACTGTTGAAAAAATATATAAAACATTGTCTTTGACAGGTGTAAAAGTAAGTATTCTTCCAGCTGAAGCAGAGCTTATTGACGGTAGGGTATTTTTAAAAGATTCAAGAAAATTTGATATTAATGATATATTAAGAAGAATTCCACATGAAAGAGATCTTTTAGGACTTAGAGAATTAATAAAAGATAAAAATATTCTTGTTACAGGAGCTGGTGGGTCAATAGGAAGTGAACTTTCTAGACAAATAAAAAACTTTAAACCACAAAAACTTGTTTTAATAGGTCATGGGGAAAACAGTATTTTTAGATTGAAAAAAGATAGTGATTTTTCACATGAAAATGTATATTTTGCAATAGCTGATATACAGGATAGACAAAGATTAGATTTATTAATAAAAAAGTATAATATAAACATTATATTTCATGCAGCAGCTCATAAACATGTTCAACTTATGGAAGAAAATCCTTCAGAAGCCTTAAAAAATAATGTAGAAGGTAGTAGAAATGTTTTTATTTGTGCTTCAATAAATAATGTAGAAAAAGTAATTCTTATTTCAACAGATAAAGCAGTTGAGCCAATATCTATTATGGGAATGAGTAAAAGAATTGCAGAAAAACTTTTATTTTACTATTCAAATATTTATAAAAATACTAATTTTATTTCTGTAAGATTTGGAAATGTTATATCTTCAAGAGGTTCTGTAATACCTATTTTTGAAGAACAGATAAAAAAAGGTGGACCTGTTACTGTAACACATGCTGAAGTTGAGAGATATTTTATGTCAATACCTGAAGCTGTTCAACTAACACTTGAATCATGTATAAATGGTAAAAGCGGTGATATTTTTGTTCTTGATATGGGTAAACCTGTAAAAATAGCTGAAATCGCTAAAAAAATGATTGAGATTTATTCTCCAAATAATAAAATAAAAATTTTATATACTGGACTTAAAGATGGGGAAAAACTTTCTGAAAAGTTGTTTTCAAATAAAGAAAATCCTACAAAAACAGAGAATAATAAAATATTTGTTATGAAACATTGTAATCTTGAAAAAGATTTTTATGAAAATGTCGAAGAACTTATAAATACAAAAGATAAATTAGATGAAAATGATATAATTATTAAACTTAGGGAACTTTCAATATGATAATATCGTTATTTGTAGTTTTTATAGCATTGTTTTTATTATCAAGATTTCTTGGTCGATTAAATATACTAATTATTCCTTATGTTTTTATATCAATTCTTGTAATAACTCATTATGCTGGATATATTGATTTTTTTACTCCAGTTTTATTTGGCTCTATATTTTTCTTTTTTTTGGGAGTTACAGTTAAAAGATATAAAATAGATTTGTTTTTAGAACTTATATTTCAAGGACTAATAATTGCAGCAGTAATATTTTTAGAATTAAAATTCACTTTTTTAAGAAATCCTGGTTCAGGAATATTTTTTTTATCTGAAACAAGAACTATATTTTATACATTTTTATGGATATTTATCAATATAAATATTATGAAAATTATTTCAAGATGGAATGAGATTTTTTCTGGTATAGGAATATCGATAACTTTAAGTCTTATAATGCTTATAATAAAGCAAAAAATACCTGGAATGGAAACAATTCTTGTTTTTGGTTTAGTTGTATTTTCTTTATATATGTGGCTTATTTTTTCTCAATTTACCTGGCGAAAAAATATATTTGATGAATCTATATTTTATGTACTTTCTTTTTTGACTGTATCTTTATCGATTATTGGAACTGCAAAAAGTCTTATGCTTTTTTCGCTTATAATTCCATTTTTTATAATAGGATTGCCATTTTTATTTCTTCTTATAATTACAATATTTTCTTTTTTAAGATTTTCAACAGGCAAAAAATTCGATATATTTTGGAAAATATCTTTTAATCGTATGATATTGGTTTTTTATATATTGATTTTTTATATTTCTGTAATAACTTTACTTTATATGGCAGAAATTGAAACAACCTATATTTTATTAAATTCATTATTTATGCTTATTATTATTTTTTTTGTAAGTAGAAAAATAATATTTTCAAAAAAACTACCTGAAGAAAAAAATAAAATTCTTGGTATAAACATTAATCCATTTACTCGAAAAGAACTTATAAAAAAGACTAAGAGTCTTTTTAATACAGGAAATCCTCATTATGCTGTTACTCTCAATGCTTTAATGATGCATGAAGCTTTAAACGATGAATTTTATAAAGTAATACTTAATTCTGCTGATATTCAGATAATAGATGGTGTTGGAGTATTATGGGCTATAGATTTTATAACTGGAAAAAAAGTAGAAAGAATATCAGGTATTGATTATATGACTGATATTTTAAAAATGTCTGAAAAAAATAAATGGAAAATATACCTTCTTGGAACAACCGAGGATATTCTAGAAAAATGTGTGGAAAATATAAAAAAATCTTATCCTAAAGTTGATATTGTGGGTTTTAGAAATGGATTTTTTTCAAAAATAGATGATGAATTAGTGTTAAATGAGATTAATAATACTAAAGCTGAGATATTATTAGTTGGTATGGGTATTCCTAAACAAGAAAAATGGATATTTTATAATCTTCACAAATTGACAAGTGTAAAACTTGCAATGGGGGTTGGTGGTTCGTTTGATGTTCTTTCAGGTAAAATTAAAAGAGCTCCAAAATGGATGCAAAAATATGGATTTGAATGGCTTTATAGATTTTCTAAAGAGCCTTTTAGATTTTTAAGAATATTAAAACTTCCAATATTTATTATAAATGTTCTTAAAGAAAAAATATCTAGGTAATGTAGTGAAAGATTGAAGTGGTGAAATGGGAAAAGCAATTTGGAATTGAAAGCGGTATGAAAGTATATGAAACTGTAATCAGTTTCGCTATTTCGCAATCTCGCATGATTTAAAGGTTTTATCTTATAAAATTTTAATATCTTCTAATGTTGAAATAAATTTTTTTTTATGATATAAATAAATTAGCAGCGAAAACATTTAGCTGCTAACAATTGTTTAGGAGGAATGAAATAATGGTAAAATTGAGACCACTTAGTAATCGAGTTATAGTGGCAGTCAAAAAAGAAGAAGAAAAAACTAAAGGTGGAATTCTTCTGCCGGATACTGCTAGCAAAGATAAACCTCAAGAAGGTAAAGTTATTTCTGTTGGAGCTGGTAAAGTTCTTGATAATGGAAATATTTCTCCTGTTCAGGTTAAAGAAGGGGATAATATAATATTTTCAAAATATGCTGGAAGTGATATAAAGATTGAAGGAAATGAATATCTTATACTATCAGAAAATGATATTTTGGCAGTAATTGATTAATAATATTAAACGGAGGAAAAGATAAAATGGCTAAACAGATGATTTATACCGCAGATGCGAGAAAAGCTTTAGAAAAAGGTGTTAATTCTTTAGCTAATGCTGTTAAAGTTACATTAGGACCAAAAGGATGTTGGGTAGTTCTTGATAAAAAATTCGGATCTCCAACTATTACAAATGATGGAGTTACTATAGCAAAAGAAATAGAACTTGAAGATGCTTATGAAAATATGGGAGCACAACTTGTAAAAGAAGTTGCTTCAAAAACTCAGGATGATGCTGGAGATGGAACTACTACCGCTACTATTCTGGCTCAAGCTATTATCTCAGAAGGTTTAAAAAACATTACAGCTGGTGCAAGTCCTCTTGAAATTAAAAAAGGAATCAATAAAGCTGTTGAAATAGCAATTAAACATATAAAAGAATCATCAACACCTGTTACTGATAAAGAATCTATTGCTAATGTTGCTTCAATATCAGCAAGATCTGAAGAAATTGGTAGTCTTATATCAGAAGCAATGGAAAAAGTTGGTAAAGATGGAGTTATAACTGTAGAAGAAGCTCAGGGATTAGATACTAATCTTGAAACTGTTGAAGGTATGCAGTTTGATAAAGGATATGTATCTCCTTATATGGTTACAAATTCAGATAAAATGGAAGCAATTCTTGAAGAGCCTTATATTCTTATAACAGATTCAAAAATTTCTTCAATGAAAGATTTACTTCCAGTACTAGAAAAAGTTGTTCAGACAGGAAGACCTTTAGTACTTCTTGCTGAAGATATTGAAGGAGAAGCTCTTGCAACTATAGTTGTTAATAAACTTAGAGGTACTCTTAATTGTGTTGCTGTTAAAGCTCCAGGATTTGGCGATAGAAGAAAAGCTATGCTTGAAGATATTGCTATTCTTACTGGCGGACAAAAAATATCTGAAGAAATAGGACTTAAACTTGAAAATGCTGATATATCAATGCTTGGAAGAGCAAAAAAAGTTAAAGTTACTAAAGATAATACAGTTATAGTAGATGGTTTTGGTGAAGTAAAAACTATTGAAGCAAGAATTAAACAAATCAGAAAAGAAATTGAAGATACAACTTCTGATTATGATAAAGAAAAACTTCAGGAAAGACTTGCTAAACTTTCTGGTGGTGTTGCTGTTATTAGAGTTGGAGCAGCTACTGAAACTGAAATGAAAGAAAAAAAATTAAGAATTGAAGATGCTCTTGCTGCGACTCGTTCAGCAGTTGAAGAAGGAATAGTTCCAGGTGGCGGAAGAATTCTTATAGATGCTATAGAAGTTTTGAAAAAAACAAAAGGTCAAAATCAAGATGAACAAACAGGAATTAATATAGTTATTAAAGCTTTGGAATCTCCTTTGAGACAAATTGCAACTAATGCTGGTTATTCTCCTGATGTAATTATCGAAAGAGTTAGAGCAGCAGAAAAAGGTTTTGCACTTAATGCTTCTAACGGTGAAATGGTTTGTATGATGAAAGCTGGAATAGTAGATCCTGCTAAAGTTACAAGATGTGCTTTGCAGAATGCTGCTTCAATAGCTGCTATTATGCTAACAACAGAAGTACTTATAACAGATATTCATGACAAAAAAGGTGGCGAAATGTCAATGCCTCCAATGGGTGGCGGAATGCCTGGAATGGGAATGATGTAATCTTTTTATAAAATAAGGCGGTCTTTTTTAGATCGCCTTTTTCTTTTAAAATATAAAAATGAAGAGAAAAGAATTAATTTTAAAAAACCTCATAAAAGAATTTATCAAAACAGGTAATCCTGTATCTTCTCTTGATATAAAAAAAATATATACAATGAATTGTTCTTCTGCAACTATTAGAAATGAAATGGCTTGCCTTGAAGATAATGGATTATTAATTAGATTTCATAATTTTGGCGGAAGAATTCCTTCAGACTTAGGTTATAGATATTATGTAGATAATCTTCTTGACATGACTAGTCTTAATAAAGAAGATGAAATGTCAATAAATAGTTTGGAAGAAATAGGAAAATTAAAAAGAGTTAAAGAAATTATATTAAGAGAACTTTTTCATTATAGTGCTGGTCTTTTAAGTAATCTTTCAGGTCATGCAGGGTTTCTTATTGAAGGTAGAAACAATGATAATATAATTAAAAATCTAAATATTATAAAAGTTAATGAAAATGTTTTTACTGTTTTTTTTCAATTTGAAGATAATGTTATAAAAAATAAAATATGGTTTTCTATACAAAAATTAAGTCATTCTGACATTGAGAAGATTAACAATATATTTTCACATATAATTAGAGTAAGGCAAAGTGCTGAAAATATGGTAAGTCAGTTTTTTTCAAAAAATCTTGAGTTAAATTATCTTAAAGAATTCGTCTATGATATTTTAAATCTTGTATTAAATTCTGATATTGAGAGTAATATTGATAAAAGTTTATATATTGAAGGTATAAAACAACTTATTACAAAACCTGAATTTGCAGATATTGAAAAAATAAAAAGTCTTATTGAACTTTTTGAAAATCGAACTTTGCTTATTAAAGAGATAAAAAGTCTTATAAAACAGGAATCTATAAATGTTGTAATAGGTGAAGAGTTTGATTGTTCTGAATTAATTGATTTTTCCTTTGTAACTATTCCTTATTCGGTTGAAGGTATTAATAAAGGTGTAGTTGGTGTGATTGGTTCAAAAAGAATGGAATATCAAAAAGTAATAAATATTGTAAAAAAAACAGCTGAAAACATTTCTCATATACTTACAAGTATGAAAATCAAAAAATGTTAGATAATGCTTATAATATACTAGGAGTTAATAAAGATTCTGATATAAATACTATAAAAAGAGTATTTAGAGAAAAAGTCAAAATATATCATCCTGATTTAAATAAAAATATATCATCTGAAAAATTTAGAAACATTGTTGATTCTTATAATATAATAATAAATACAAGGCAGAGAAAAATTAATATATGGGATAATATTGGTGAATTATATTTTTATATAATTAAAAACTTTTTAAAAGATATATATATAACAATTAATCAAAAAGAATTTATTAATAAAAAAATTTTTAGTTTTTATGCAAATGAATATTGTGATATGTGCAGAAGTTCTGAAACATTTTTATGTATGAAATGTTCTGGAAAAGGTTATAATCTTTTTAAAAGTGGCAATTATATTACAAGAGTTTTATGTGGGAATTGTCATGGTAGAGGAAAGGTATTTCTTTGTAAAAAATGTAATGGCAAGGGTAAGATAAAAATAAAAAAAATTATAAATAAAAATACGCTTATTAAAGTTAGAGAAAATGTTTTTAAAGTTGAAAAATTCGGTAATAAATTTAAAGATTATTTTTCAGATGTTTATATAAGAGTTGAGGATAATACTTGATATTTGAAGAAATAAAAAAATATATTAACAGTCAAGTGTAATGCAAATGACCATTTTAATCCGTATATTTTGTATATATAACTTAAAATTATTCCTCCAATCAGTAAATAGATTTTTCTGTATATATTCATAACATTAAAATGTGAATAACTAAATATAATTCCGCTTAGTATAATAGCGTTAAAACTTTTTGTGTTATTATTCAAATATCTGAATATAATATTTCTTCCAATTACTTCTTCAAGATATATCAATAATGGAAGAATTAGAAATAAATATTGCAATTCAAATTTATATTCAAATTTATATACACCTTTTATAAAAAATATTTTTAAAAAACAATAGTATAGGAAATAAATTATTAATGGAATAACAAATATATTTTTTAGGTCTTTAATGTTAATTTTGATATATTTTGGATTGTAAAATATATTTTTTATGTTTTTTTGAGAAATTCCCAATATTATACATAAGAAAATTGTTATTGCTATATTCAAAGTGTTTTTCATAAAGGGTGTATATTTCCATTCAAGATATAAAATTTTATTTTTTTCAGTGAAAGAAAATACATACGATGGATTTATTGAATCAAATGAATGAAATTGCTCTGTTGTGTAATGAAAATCTTTCGTGTAGTTTTTAATTGCTAGATAAGCATCTGTGAATTCTGTTGTAACAATATTTAAAATAACAATCAATACAGTAAAATAAATGAATAAAAAGAATATGTTTTTTTTAGATATTCTATTTATATACGTTGTTAGTTCTCTTTTTATTTTATCATAAATCACATAAAATTCTAAGATTAAATTAGACAAAGCAATTAAATTCTAAAGATATTTTAACCGAAAAATAAATAAAAAAAAAGAGGTTTGTGTTATCATC
>JALOAD010000095.1 GCA_023228995.1 Candidatus Muiribacterium halophilum | reverse complement strand
AAATAACTAAGATGCATTAGAAAATCTTAAGGAAATTACATGGAGGTAATTTAAAGCTGAACATGTAAGGAGAAAATTTATACTATGTAAATTTTCAACTGGTACCAAGATATCAATTGTTTTGAATTGTATAATTATTTAAAATATTGAAGCCATTAATTGAAAAACTTATATCGAATTTTCGTAATTGCTGTCAGACATATTTTTTTAATCCTTATTTAAAATCAAAAGCATGTCATAAACAAATTTCATTATAAAAAAGATTTTACTTTTAATTCGACATTGAAAATTCCAAATTCCACATTCGCCATTAACAGCATATTATATGCTTCGCAATGTTCACTCAAGTTACTTAGTAGATTTTTTTTTGCTTTTGTTTACAGATATAAATGTCAACTAAAACTTTTCACAAAATAATCAAAAATTTAGTAGAATTATTCAGAGGAGTCAATAAAATTATTTTGTTTTATATGGCATTACAAGTTCAGAGAGTTCAGTATCAAGGCTTTCTGCAATTTTATAAAGAATTTCAATTGTAACATTCATTTTACCATTTTCAATTTTACTAAGATGAGTAGTATGAATATCAGCTTTATAAGCTAGTTCTTCTTGAGATAAATCCTTGTGTATTCTAAGTATTTTTATATTTTTTCCAATTTCTTTTTTTACATTTTCAAATTCAGTTTTCATTATTATATTCTATATGGTTTTTTATGCTATATCCATATAAAATAATACAATAAAATGAATTAAAAAACAATATATTGAATTTAAATGAAAAGTAAGTTATAATTAAAACAAGAATTTAATCAGAGGTTTCAATTTGGAGTTAAAATGCAAAGTGAATTTTCTTTTGATTATAATAAATTTATTAGTGATTCTTCAGGATTTTTAAATCTCTGGTATAAACTCAAAGCTACTTCTAAAAATTTAGTATTTATATATAACATTTCTGAAAATAATTTTAAAAAACAAAGATTATTAAAAATAATTGAACAATATAATGATAAAATAGTAAAAAATAATTTTAAAAATAATGAAGAATTTTTGGATTTATCAACTGTAGTTTTTGGGCATATTCAGATTTTTTCTCAAAGAGCATTTAAATATGATATTATATGCAAACAAACTTTTAATGAGATTAATTCAATTTTAAAAAAAATTAGAAAAGTGACAACCATGTATTTCTGAATTTTTTTGAATCATTCATACAAGAATATACAAAAGCATCTTTTTCACCACATAAAATCAATCCTTTTTTAGCTCTGGTTATTGCTGTGTACATAAGTTGATTATCAAGCATTATTTTATGACTTGAAGTAACAGGAATTATTACTATTTCAAATTCAGATCCTTGTGATTTATGTATTGTAAGTGCATAAGCTAAATCAAGTATATCATCTAATTCTATTGGACTATATTCTATAATTTCATCCATTATTGATTGAACATAAATATTACCGCTTTCAATCTTTTCAATAATTCCAATAGTTCCGTTAAATATTCTTTTAACACAAGATGTATCTGATCTACTGTTTTTCCAATCCCAAATATCTTCCCATACTTTTTTATCGCTGTTTTTGAGATGAACAACTTTATCACCGCATGCAAATGTTTTATTATTTTTAATTATTTTATTTTTATCAGATATTATATGTCTTGGATTAAATATGTTTGAAAGTTCATAATTAAGATTTTCAGTTCCAAGAATTCCTTTTTTTTGAGGTGAAAGTATCTGAATTCCTGTGAATCTGTTTTCAATTCCTTTTTTATAATAATCTTTACATATTTTTTTAAAATAACATAGTATTTTTTCATTATTATATCTTCTTGCTTCAGATTTAGGCATTTGCATTAAACAATCTTCTGATATTGAAATGTTCTTGAAAAACCAATCTAAATGCGTTGAATCAAAATTATTTGGAATTCTTGTATGTCTGATTTCAGTTGCAAAAATATTTATAACACTATCTTCATGCTGTCTAAATATTTTTTCAAGTTTTATATATGGTATTAATTTTTTTTGAATTACATCTGAAAATACATTTGCAGGACCTATTGGTGGAAGCTGTGCATCATCACCTATCATTATAAAAATAGTATCTGGCATTAAAGCTGTTATGAGATTATATAATAATTCTGAATTTACCATTGCTGCTTCGTCAAGTATAATTACATCATATTCTAATGGATTGAATCTGTTATATGAAAAATCGTTTCCATCAAATCCAAGCAGTGAATGTATTGTAAAACAAGGAAATCCAGTGAGAGTTTGAAGTCTTCTTGCTGCAATTCCACTCATTGCACAACCAGCTATACTTGAATGAAATTTAAAAGATAAAACATTAAGAATAGCTCTTGCAACTGTTGTTTTACCAGTTCCAGCATAACCTGTCAAAGCTGAGATTTTATTATCTGTTGAACAGTAAATTGCTTTTTTTTGCTCAAAAGAAAGTTTTATATTATTATCTTTTTCAAATTCTATAATATAATTTTCCACTTCACTGGTTGAAAAGATTGATAATTTATAATTTTCTTTAAAAAATCTAAATATTGTTTTTTCCCAAGAGTAAATACCTTTTAAAGTTATTTTCTCATCAACTGAAATTAAATCAGTGTTATTTTTTAATACTAAATTAATTGAGTCGATTTCATCAAATGAAAATCCTAAAAGATTTGTTGAGTATTTTATTATTTCATCTTTATTTAGCCATGTATCACCTTTGTCATAAGAAATTGTTCTAAATACATGTTCTACGGCTGAAAATATTCGTTTTTCAGATAAAAAATCAAAACCTGTTCTTAAAGCAATTCTATCAGCTATTGGGAAAGTTATACCTTGAATTGTAGTTATTATATACGGATTTTCTTTTACTGTATTAACACTATTTTCTCTGAATGTATCAAAGATTTTGGAGATTATTCCGGCATTTACCCCTGTATTTGATAAATAATCAGCTAATTTTTTCATTTGAGAATGTTCATTCCAGCTTTTTACTATTTTTTGAATTCGTTTTTGACCAACTCCAGGAACTTCTGAAAGTTTCCAAGGAGTTTTTTCGATTATTTCTTCAATATCATCTCCGAATTTTTCTAAAAGTAATGTTGCATAATTTTCACCAATTCCTTTAACAATAGAAGTTAAAAAGAAAAAAATATTATTATCTTCCATTTTTGCCTGTTCAAATTTGAAGATTTTGCCGTATTTATCCTGAGTCCATTCGCCTGAAAAAGAATATTCTAAACCTCTAATATCACCGTTCATATTATCATATATATTACCTTTAGCTTTAATTCCATCGTTTAAGTCTAATATGTAAAAATTTTCTTTTTTAAATATTACCCAACGTATTTTACTTTTAATAGTTTCCATTAAATTCTACAACCTGTTTTATCAATTATTTTTACTTTAGCATTTATAAATTCATCGTGTGAAAGATGAAAAAGAGTTGATATTGTACGAATTGTTTCGATTTCACTGGAAGATAATTTATTATCTGAACATGCGACTTTAAATAAATCTTCAATGAGTTTAATTTTTTCTTGTCTATTAAATATTGGATTTATATCAGTTGTAAAAGAATAAATATCAACGCTGTTTTTTTCTTTTTCTTTGAATATATCAAAGATTTTATTAGGAATGTCAATATTTCTTTTTTCAAGAATTCTTATTATTTCTAGCTTTTCGTCTTCAGTAAGTTTTTCATCAGAAATTGCAACTAGGTACATTAGTACTCCAAGAGATAAATTGTAATCAGTATTTTTATTTTTATCTACCTCGATGTTGTTATTGTCGATATTAAGACTTTTTTTTATAATATCTAAAAAATTCATAAATTCTCCTCTTCACTTTTTATATTTTAACATATACAATATAAATGCTTATGAATATTAACTCGAAAAAATATAGCTTTATTAATAAACTTCTTATACTCAATACTATAATACTATTTTTTTCATTTCTTTTCACAGTTATTTTTTTCTATTGTATTGATAATTTTAATATAAAGAAAGCTAATATAATAATAAAAGAAGATTTAAAATCATATAAAAAGCTTTTTATGAAAGAGCAAGCATTAGAACTTGTTAGTTATATCAATTTAAAACAAAATAGTTTAAGAGAACAAATGGGTATTGAGTTAAAAAATGATATTGAAAATTTGCATTTACTTCTTTCTGAAATTATTAAAAATTCCAAAAATATAAGTAATGAAGAATTAAAATCGAATTTATGCATAGTTATAAAAAAATTCTATACAAATAAAAAAAATACAACGGTTCATATTGCTGATACTAAAGGAAATATTATTTTATGCGTTGATTTTCCAGATTGTAAATCATATTTTACTCAGGAATTTTATAATGAAAAACAAATATTAATTAATAATGAAATTAAATTTTTAATAGAAAAAGGTGATGGTTATGTAAAAAGCAGTATTAATAAAGAACATACGGAAATTAATTTTCATGGAAGAGTAAAAAAATTATATTATAAAGATTGGTATTTATATATGGGTTTTTCTGAGGAAAAATATTTAGAAGAACTTAAAAATGATATATCTAAAAAAATAAGTAATATGCTAATTGGAAAAGATTCGTATTTTACAGTAATTGATTATAATGGAATAATTTTATCACATTTTCTTCCAGATTTTATTGGAAAAGAATTTAAAACTGTATATTCACAAAAAAGTTGGAATGATCTTTTTGAATATGCAATGACTGGTAAGGAGTTTATTGAAATTGGTAAATTTCATTATAAAGCAAATGATAATAATGGTAATACTTTAAATAGTATAATTAGATTTAGAGAATGGAATTGGATAATTTTAAATTCATATTTTACTGAAAGCTTGGATAAGTTAACAGATAATGCTGTAAAAGGATTTTTCAATATCAGAGGAAAAAATCCTTTAATAATAATTCTGGTATTTTTAATTATATTTTCAATTTTTTTAATTTTAGAATTTTGGCTTATTAAACCTTTAAAAAAATTCTGTTTGGACATTGTTTGTTTATTTGAAAAAAATAAAAAATTCAAAGATAAAAATAAAATTAAATTTAAAGAATTTTATTCAATAGCTGAACAATGGAATAAATCAATAGATAGTAGAGTTGCAAGTGAAGAAAAGCTTATTTTAGCTAAAAAGAAATTTGAAATTGCTATTAAATCCTCTGAAATAGGTCCTTGGGATTATTGTTTTAAAGAAAATTCAATTTATTTATCTGAAGAATTTGGTTTTAAATTCGGAACTCGTTGGGGTTTATTTAGTGATTATGGTGATTTTAAGAGAAAATATATACCTGAGGAAGATTATTGTAATCTTGTTAATTCACTTAAACTTGCTTTAAAAAATTCTAAAGGGAATTTGAGATTTAAACATAGAATTGTAAATGATGATAATAAAACTTTGTGGTTAAGAAATTTTGGACAGATAATATATGATTCGGAAGGAAATCCTGATAGAGCGATTGGAATTGCGGAGGATATTACAGAAATAGTTCTTAAAGAAGATGAACTTATAAAAGCTAAAGAAAAAGCTGAAAAAGCTGATAAAATCAAATCTGAATTTGTTGCAAGCGTTACTCATGAACTTAGGACTCCAATGACTGCTATAATTGGATTTTCAGAATTAATGCTTTATGAGAAAGATTTACCGCCAAAAATTTCAGATTATGTTGGAGTAATTAATAATTCAGCAAATTATCTATTAAATTTAATAAATGATATTTTAGATGTTTCAAGATTCGAGACTGGAATAATTGAAACTTATCCTGAGCCTGTTGAAGTAAAAAAAATAATTAAAGAAGTTGAAAAAATATTTAAACCACGAGTTGAGCTTGATGAAGTAGAATTTATTGTAAAATATCCAGATAAAGAGATTATTATAATTACAGATTCTGTTAGACTTAAGCAAATACTTATAAATATTTTGACAAATTCACTTAAATTTACCAAAATAGGAAAGATTGAATTTGAAGTTTTAATAGAAGGTAATTATGTTGTTTTTTCAACAAAAGATACAGGAATAGGTATTAAAGCAAATGATATTGATAAAATTTTTGAAAAATTCTCTCAGGCAGATTCTTCAATTTCCAAAAAATATGGTGGATTAGGTTTAGGTCTTTCGATATCAAAAAAACTGGCTGAATTATTGGGAGGATTTATAAAAGTGCAATCAGAAATTGATAAAGGTTCGGAATTTAAAGTATATTTACCGTTAAAAGATTATATTAATAAATAATTGAGTCTTCTGATTAAATAAACAAAAATCAATATAATGTTAAAAAAAACTGGGGAATCTTAAATGCACTTTTTTGAGGAAGTTTTAGTTGATATTTATATACCGGTATGACTTTGTTTTTGTCACTAATGTCACAAAGTGACATGTCACGCTTTATCTGTCACAGCTTTACAGTTTTTTCTTTTAATTCGACATTGTTGGACATTGGAAATTAAAAATCTGTCATCCTGGTACAATTCTGAGAAACTGTCATCCCGGTATGATTCTGAGCCGGGATCTCGCTTTTGATATTTTTATAGTTACATTAACGCAAAAAAAATCATTCGGTACCATTCGATATTTTACATCCATATAAAATATCTCATTACCTTCCTCACTTATAATACATCCGTATATTATATGCTTCGCAACGTTCACTCAAGTTACCGAGTAGATTTTTTTTTGCTTTTGTTTACAGAAACTACTTCATACTTTATTTTAATTGAAAATTTTCTAACAAATTCTTATTAAATCTGTCATCCTGGTACAATTCTGAGCCGGGATCTGTTTTTTATTTTTTTTATATTATCAATTTAATAAAAAGCTTCAAAAACATTTTTTTTGGCTAAATTATTGTTCACTGAACATTAAAACTTAAAA
>JALOAD010000039.1 GCA_023228995.1 Candidatus Muiribacterium halophilum | reverse complement strand
CTGTCATCCTGGTACAATTCTGAGCCGGGATCTGTTTTTTATTTTTTTTATATTATCAATTTAATAAAAAGCTTCAAAAACATTTTTTTTGGCTAAATTATTGTTCACTGAACATTAAAACTTAAAAAAAATTAAATCCTATAAATGTGATTAAAACAAATATGTCTGTCTGCACCTTAAAAAAAATTAAATCCTATAATTTTTTTTATTACACTTCAAACTCTAAAATACATCCATGTATTTTTATAAGTTTTTCAAATGTTTCAAAGTTTTATATTTCATTTAACTTTATATTTTCATAATATCTTTGTTGTTTATATATTGAAAAACTTATATCGAGTTTTCGTAATTGCTGTCAGACATATTTTTTTAATCCTTATTTAAAATCAAAAGCATGTCATAAACAAATTTCATTATAAAATAGATTTTACTTTTAATTCGACATTGGAAATTAAAAATCTGTCATCCTGGTACTATTCTGAGCCGGGATCTGTTTTTTTTAGTTTTTTAAAAATTTCCGAGGATTCAATTGAGTGATTTTTAATCAAATTTTATTTTTATTTCTCTAGGTGGATTGTGCGTAAAATGTTTTTTATCGCAATTACTTTTTCTTTTTGCTTCATTATTATTTTTTAAAAAATTATATATTGAGTCAATTAACATAAAAATACCTCCATGTTTTATTATAAATTTGTAATGTATTTATATCGGTTTGATTTTTACTAAACTTAAGTAAAACTTTATTTATTTATATAATAAAATACTTTATATTTTTTTATTTTAATAAAAAAACTATTAATTGTTTTTTACCGGTAGTCCGAAACATAAATGAATTGAAATTTATTGTTTTCAACAGTTTATGAATAATTAAAAGAAGATTTCAATTTTTCACGGAAGATAGGAGGAACTATGGAAAGTGGAACAAAAAAAGAGTATGAAGAAATAGTAAAAGCTATGTTAAAACAGTCTGCGAGGAATATTGAATTTCGCGAACTTTTATTGAATAATCCTAAAGAAGCATTACAAACAATTGCAGAAAGAGAATTTCCTGAAAACCTTGAAGTTACTGTTTTAAAAGATACGCTAAATGGAAAAATCACTCAGGTTCTTTTGCAGGAAAGAAAATATTCAAGAAGTTTTTATTGGGAAAGATATTGTAGTTAAAATATAAAAGATATATATAAATTTAAGTGAGCGGATTATAAGTAATTCCTAGTAAACAGGATTAACAATCCTTAGTGGGCGGAATACTATGTATTCCTAGTAAGCAGACTCTAAAGAGTCTTAACAAGTAAAGAAAGTAAACTTATTTTGTGTTTTTGTTGATCAAAAATTGACTGTCAAAAATTGATGTGTTATATTTTATTAATGAAAAAAATAATTACTTTTTTAGGAATACATGGTGCTTTGTCATGTTCAGCATTTTTAAATAAATTTAATGATTATGAAATAACTGTTTGTAGTACAAACAATTTTTTTGAAACTCTTGAAAAATTATCTCAAGAAAAAATCAACGAACTTGTTATAATCGGTGCAGGACCCGGCGTTTATGCTCAACAAAAAGAATTATGTGTTTTAGCTATTGCTGAAATCCTTCAAAACTCTACAAAAATTACTTATATAGCGCATTTTGATATAAGTTTCATAGCAAATAGCTTAAATCAATACGCTGATTTTAGAGCTTTTTGGAATTGTGAAAAGGAATTATATAATATAACGGCTGATTTTTTTGATGTAAATCCTAAATTTATAAAATTTCTTGAAGTTAATCAAAAAAACATTTCACACGCTGTAGAAGAAGCTAAATTCAGATTTTTTAATTTTAATAATAGAGAATTTTATCCAGATTTTTTAAAAAACTTATCAAGTTTTAATTTGTACAATTCAATTCGTGTTTTAGATAATAAATTAAATTATTATAATTCAAATTTTTTATTTGGAAAATCAGATAAAGTTAAATTGTTAAAAAAACACCTTGAAAAAATAGGGGAAGATTCATTCTGTAATGTACTTATTTCAGGTGAATCAGGTACTGGCAAAACTACACTTGCATATTCATTGCATTTTGCAAGTAAAAGGAAAGGTAATTTTGAAGTTATTTCTTGTGCAAATTTTCAGGAAAATCTTTTAGAATCAAAATTATTTGGTTGGGAAAAAGGTGCTTTTACTGGTGCTGATAAATCTCAAGAAGGACTTTTTGAAATTGCTGATAATGGAACACTTTTTATGGATGAAATTGGTGAAATGCCAATGGTTTTACAATCAAAACTTTTAAGAGTTTTACAAGATGGTAAATTTAAAAGAGTTGGTGGAAAACAAGAATATAGTGTTGATGTTAGAATAATAGCAGCTACAAATAGAGATTTAAAAGAAATGATAAATCAAAATCAATTTAGAGCTGATCTTTATTATAGAATTGCAGCTATTGATATAAATTCAATTCCATTAAGAGAGCAAATACAAGATATTGGTTATATATCAAATTTTATACTTAGGGAAATTTACAAAAAAAGAGATAATGTCTATAATTTTGTACAACTCGATAATTCTCAAATTGAAACATTAAAAAAATATAATTGGCCTGGTAATGTTAGACAACTTCAAAATTCACTTGAAAGAGCTTATATACTTGATGAATGGGATTTTAAATTTTTACAAAAAGAAGTTCTGGAAGAAGAAGTTCTTAAAAAAGAAAATCTTAAAGAAAATTTTATTCAAGATAAATCTGACAGTGAAATTGTAAAAAATGTAAGTAAAGATTTAGATATTTGTCATTCTATTGAAGATATAAAAGATTTTGAAACTTTTAAAAAAGATTATATTAAAAAAGTTTTTAAAATATGTAATAATAACATTACGAAAACAGCTTCTAAACTTAAAATTTCAAAAAATACAGTTAAAACATATATTAAATAAAAAAAAGCTGTCTCATCATGAGACAGCTTAAGTGAGGGTTCAAAGAACAAATTATTTGTTCTTTAATTTTTCAATAACCTGTTTTTTAATTTTATTAAAAAGTTCAGTATTTTCTTTTAATAAATTAACAATATTATCTTTACCTTGTCCAAGTTTTGTATCTTCGTATGAATACCATGAGCCAGCTCTATTTATAATGTCAAGATTTGTTGCAAGGTCAAATGTTTCAGCATAAGCACAAATACCAACTCCAAACATTATATCAAAATATGCAATTTTAAATGGAGGAGCTACTTTGTTTTTTACAACTTTAGCTTGAACAGCATTACCTACAGAATTTTCGCCAACTTTAATAGTTGATTTTCTTCTAATATCAATTCTAGTAGAAGCATAAAACTTAAGAGCTCTACCACCAGGTGTTGTTTCAGGATTACCGAACATAACACCGATTTTTTCTCTAATCTGATTAATAAATAAAGCAACAGAATTTGATTTAGATATAACTCCAGTTAGTCTTCTTAAAGCTTGTGACATAAGTCGAGCTTGTAATCCAATAAAACTATCTCCGATTTCACCTTTGATTTCAGCTTCTGGAACAAGTGCAGCAACTGAGTCAACAACAACAATATCGACAGCTCCACTTCTAATAAGTGTTTCTGCAATTTGTAAAGCTTCTTCACCAGTTGTAGGTTGAGAAATTAAAAGATCATCAACATTAATACCAAGTTTGTTTGCATATATAGGATCAAAAGCATGTTCTGCATCTATGAAAGCAGCTGTTCCACCATTTTTTTGACATTGTGCAACTGCATGCATTGCAAGAGTGGTTTTACCAGAAGATTCAGGTCCAAATACTTCAATTATTCTACCTTTTGGAAAACCGCCTACTCCGAGAGCATCATCAAGACCAATAGAACCTGTAGATATTACTTCTACATTTGCTTTGTGGTCTGTATCTCCGAGTCGCATTATTGAACCTTTACCAAAATTCTTATGTATCTGTGAAATCGCAAGTTCGAGAGCTTTTTGTCTTCCCGAATCTCTTTCATTAGTTATTTCAGGTAGTTTTACGGCTTGTTTTTCAGTTTGTTTTTCGCTTTTGCTCATTTGAATCCTCCTGTTTTTAGTTAGCAATATTTTTTTCTGTTATATTTTTATTTAAAATGATATTTTTTTTAATTATATCAAATTGGTCAATGATTTTTCTTGCTTTTGAAAAATAAACATTTGCAAATGTTATACCGCATTCTTTTTTTAATTTCATTCCATAAGTCATAAGAGCTTTAACTTTGTAATCTGAATTTGGTATTGCTTCCATAGTTTCGTGAGCTTTTAAATTCATGTCATTTGAAAGATAAAATACGCATAATTCATATAAAAGACTTTGAGCTTTTTTTGAAATATTTGTTTTTTCATTTTTAACAACAAGCATTATTTCAGAATGCAATCTATCGCTTTCTGAAAAGTTATTTTCTTCAAAAAATTCCATACAGAATTGAATTTTTTTGACAAGTAATTCATTGTAATCTAAAAAAAGATTAAAAATATTTATAACTTTTTCATTCTTGTATAAAGTAAGGTCATTTGAAAAAAAATCTTCTTGTAGCAAACTGTTATTTGTCATTTTACACCTCTTTTTTTCATTTGCCTAACCTTATGCAAAATCTGTGCCAAACTTTTAATTTTTTAAAAAAATATTATTAATAATATTATATTTCGGCATATTTTAAAAAATACCGAAAAAAAACCGAAAATGCAAGGTCAGAGGTAATGAAGCTGTTGAAAAACTAAAAAAATCAAAGATTGATACAAAATAGGGTCTGTGCCGAACTCTAAATTTAGCTTACATAGGTCGGCCTGACCATGCTGTTTATTTTTAAAGTTAATTTTGAAAAAAGAAAATTGCATTTTTCAAAAGCCTCTATTGTATCAAAATGAAACACAGAAAAAAGGTATACGGGATACGGGGTTAGGGTCTCGGGAAAAGAAAAGTACAAAAAACAATGACAGATAAAGCGTGACATGTCATTTTATGACATTAGTGAAAAAAACAAAATCACTATGTTACATTTACAAAACTTTGTCATCAAAGAGTTTTAGTTAGTAAAGAAATTAAACTGATTTTTTTGTTTTTAACTCACTAAAAGCTTTAGCTGTGCTAACTAAGCTACGAAGTAGTTGTTAACTAATAAATTCATTTTTTATATGAATTTATGCTAACTGTATTATTTCTTCCACTATTTTTCATTTTATGATATAATTATAAACTCATATTAATAATTTTAAAAAATTCTATTTTGAGGTTTTAATGGATTCTGATAATAAAAATTTTCATCTTAAAGAAGATGTTTTTTCATTTGATAAAAAACTCTCATTTTTTTTTGAATTATCTTTAGATAATGTTGTTAATATAATGAATATAAAACCAAGGATGAAAGTACTTAATCTATCATGTGGAAAAAATTTAATATCAAAATATATAGCTGATTTCGGAGCTTTAGTAACATCAGTAGACGAATCAAGAGAACTTATAGAATCTTTAAAAAAAGAAAACAAATATTATGGACTTGATTTTATGAGAATGGAATCTGATAATTTACATTTTCCTGAAAATCACTTTGATATTACTCTATGTTTTTTTGCATTAGAATTCTTCTTAGATCCAAGAAAAGTTTTTAGTGAGATGAAAAGAGTTACAAAAAAATATGGTTCAATAATAATCGTAATTGTAAATCTTGAAAGCAGATGGGCTTCTTATTTAAAGAAAAAAAGTCTTGAATTCAGTAATTATTGGTATAATGCATCTTTTAAAAACAGAGGTTTTATATTTTCACTTGATTCAGAAAACCTTGAGTTTATCAAATATTGTAATTTTACAAATCCTTATACAAATTCGCAAAAAATAACTATGAATGATGAAAGATTTTTTTCAGGAAAGGAAATTCCTGGCGTTATAATTGCAAAATGGAGAAAAGAATAGAGAGGTTAATAATGAAATGTCCATGCTGTGGTTCAGAGAATTTTAAGGAATTAATGACAACTGCGGGTGTGCTTGTAGATTATTGCGAAAAATGTAATGGAGTGTGGCTTGATAAAGGAGAAATATTCTATTTTTCTTCTTCTCCAACTTATGTAAAGTTCAAAATTGAAAATGCTCTTAAAGAAAGTTCTCCTTCTAAAAGAATTAATCCTAAAACAGGTAAAAAACTCCTTTTAATAAAATTAGGTGATATTGAAGTTGATATTGATGGAGAAGATGGTGGAATGTTTTTTGATAAAGGTGAGCTTGAGAGAATTCCAGGAAGTAAAAATCTTGGATTTAATATTAAGTTTGAATCCAAAATAAATAACAATGTTATGAATAACAAAGATATAAAAGATAAATCAAAAGCTCAAGATGATTGGCAAAGTATGTATGGCAAAAAAGCAAATTCTACAAAAAAACGAAGATATAAAGCTTTTTTAAAACCACTTCCTAATCTTGCTTTAGTATCAATTAACACAGTTGTAATGCTTTATGCACTTCTTGGTTTGATATTTATAACTTTAGTTGAATTTGAAGTATTATCTAATGATTTTGCATTTTTTATTTTTGTTGTAATTGCTTTTGTTCAATTTGTAATATCGTCATTTATTATGGATTTAATGCTAAGGTTTTTTTATAAAGTCAATTGGCTTGTTAAAGCTGAATTGCCTGAAAATACTGCTAAATTTATTGAAAAAGTTTGCAAAATGAATAATATGAAATTTCCTAAAATCGGTGTTATTCCTGATGGTTCTCCAAATGCATTTACTTATGGACATACTCCAAATAATGCAAGAATTATAATAACAAATGGTATGTTTAAACTTCTTGGCGAAGAAGAACTTAACGGTGTTATTGCGCATGAAATTGGTCATGCAGTTCATTGGGATATGCTTCTTATGACTATTGCAAAGATTGTTCCTATGTTTATGTATTATATTTACAGAACTGTTATTAGAGTTAAGACAAAAGGCAAAGATAATATGCCAAAGCTTTTAATTGCAGCTTTTGCATATCTTTTATATATACTTTCAGAATATGTAGTATTGTGGTTTTCAAGAGTTAGAGAATATTATGCAGATAGATTTGCAGGTAAATATGTTTCTCCTAATTCACTTTCACAAGCACTTGTTAAAATAGGCTATGGTCTTGCTGGCAAAAAAGAAGATAAAAATGATAAAAATAAAAGAAATCCAGCTTTGGAAGGTATTTCGACTATGGGAATATTTGATGCTAAAGCTGCAAAATCTTTTGCTATATCATCTTTTAGTTCTCATGCTGAATCTATGGGTGATAATCTTGATAAAAATGATATAAAAGGTGCAATGAGATGGGATTTATGGAATCCTTGGGCTGGATTTTATGAAATAAGTTCAACTCATCCTCTTATTGCTAAAAGAATTGATGCTTTATCAAGGCAATCTATCGTTCAAGGTGAAGAGCCTTATATTGAATTTGATGAAAGAAAACCTGAAAGTTATTGGGATGAATTTTTTATTGATATGTTTATTGGATATTTACCTGAAATCCTTATATTTGTTATGATGATAATAGCTTTTGGAACTTATTATATGGAAAGAACAGCTTTTGATATTTTTCATTTAAAAGGAGTTTTTGTTATATATGGTTTAGCAATTATGATTAGAACATGGTTTTCATATAAATCAGATATGTTTCCTGAAATGAATGTTTCATCTTTGTTAAAAATCGTTAAAGTATCTGGTATTAGAGGAGTTCCTGTTACAATAAAGGGGAAAATAATAGGTAGAGGAATTCCTGGATATATTTTTAGTGAGGATTTTATAATTCAAGATCAAACAGGAATAATATTTCTTGATTACAAACAACCATTAAGAATATTTGAATTCTTTTTTGCTATTTTAAGAGCTGGGGATTTTTCAGGTCAAGATGTTACAATAACTGGCTGGTTTAGAAGAGCACCTGTTCCTTATATTGAAATATTGAATTTGAAATCTTCATTTCAAAATCTTAATTGTTATGTATATTGGTTTAAACTTTTTTGGGGAGTTTTGTGTATAATCGGTGGAATATTAGCTTGTATAATGTAATTTTAAAAATTGGTTTTTGTTTGACTAACAAATAATATTGCGTTATCATAAATATGAAAAATTGCTTAAAAATTTTGGAGGTTTTATGCTTGAAAGAATAAAAAAAGAAATACTTGAAGCTCGTAAAAGTAAAGATTCAGTTAAAGCCAATTTATTAAATACACTTTATTCTGAAGCTAAAACTATTGCAATAAATAATGGTAGAAGAGAACCTAATGAGACCGAACTTATGGATGTTTTAAAAAAGTTTATAAAAGGAAATAAAGAAACTGTTGAATTAAAAAAACAAAATTCTATAGATTGTATGCAGGATGAAAAAGAAAAAGAAATACTTGAAAGTTTTCAGCCAAAACAGCTTAATGATAACGAACTTGAAATTATTATAAAAAGTTATATATCAGAATTGGAAGATAAAAGTAAAAAAAGCATGGGAATAATAATGAAAAAGCTTAAACAAAATCATGATGGAAGTTATGATGGTAAAAAAGCAAGTAATATTATAAACAAATTATTATAAAAAAGGAGATATAGTATGAAAAACGCAAAAACAGTTTTATGTATGCTATTTGTTATGTTTTTTATCTTTTCAGTTAATGCTGAAAGTGTAAAAAATGTAATTTTTTTAATTGGTGATGGAATGGGAATTCCTCAAATAACTCTATCAAGAGTTGTAAATGAAGGTCATCTTGTAATGGATACACTTAAATATTCAGGATTGATTTCAACACACAGTGCTTCAAACAACATTACTGATTCAGCAGCAGCAGGAACAGCTCTTTCTACTGGATATAAGACTACAAATGGTATGATTGCAGTTACTCCTGACGGGAAATCTGTTAAGACAATTCTTGAACTTGCAAAAGAAAGTGGTAGAAAAACAGGAATTGTAACAACAACAACTGTAACACATGCAACTCCAGCTTGTTTTACTGCACATAATGCAGCTAGAGGAAACGAATATGAAATAGCTGAGAATCAGCTTCTAACTGGAGCAGATGTTATGCTTGGTGGTGGATTTAAAAGATATGCAAAAATTCTTGATAAAGTTTCAGCAAAAAATTATCAACTTGTAAAAACAAGAGATGAACTTACAAATATAAAATCAGGTAAAGTTCTTGGATTATTTACTGAAAGTTACATGAATTATGAATTAGATAGAACTGTTGATGAACCATCAATCGCATTAATGACAAGAAAAGCATTAGAACTTTTAAAAAACGATAATGGTTTTTTCTTAATGGTAGAAGGTGGAAGAATAGATCATGCAGCACATGCAAACGACCCTGTTGGAACTGTATATGACACATTAGCTTTTGATAAAGCTGTAAATGAAGCTTTGAGCTTTGCAAAATTAAATAGAGATACTCTAATAGTTGTTACAGCAGATCATTCAACTGGTGGACTTGCATTAGGTAAAAAGAAATATGAATATTTCCCTGAAGTATTAAAAGGATTTCAACATACACCAGATTTTATCATTTCATTAATGAAACCAGATTTTTCAGATGCAAGAGAAATAATGGAAAAATATACAGGTTATAAATGGGATGACAAAGATGTAAAAACTGTAATGGCAGAAAAAGATTGTAAAAGACCTTCTTATTATAGTTTAGGTGGACAAGCAACTTATGTATTTACAAAAATTATTAATAATAAAGCTATGATTGATTGGACAACAAGTGATCATGAAGGTTCAATGGTTGCAGTGATGGCAGATGGAATAAATGCAAATCTTTTTACTGGTATGCTTGATAATACTGATATTCCAGTAAAAATCGCTGAGGCTATGGGTTTGAAATTGAAATAAATATTTTTGTAATAAATTTTATTGTTTAAGTTAAAAAAGCGTGCTTAATTGTACGCTTTTTTTTTGCTTTTGTTTATAGAAACTCCTACATGATTTAATATAATTGAAAAACTTCTAACGAGTTCTCGTAATTGCTGTCAGACATATTTTTTTAATCTCTTTGTTGGGTATATGCTGAAAAAAATCTATTTTTATGGTATAATAAAGCTATGAAAAAAATTAAGATATTAAAAGATTTAATTGATAATGCTAAAAATACTGTAGTTTTTACTGGTGCTGGTATTTCGACTAATTCAGGAATACCAGATTTTAGAAGCAGTAATGGTATTTATAAGAAATATCCTCAAGATATTCTTTTTAATATTGATTATTTTAGAAGAGATCCTTCAATTTTTTATGGTTATCTTAAAGAAATTCTTGAAATTGATATAAAAATTACAAAAATGCATAAAATACTTGCCGAACTTGAAAAAAACGGCAAAATTCAAACTATTATAACTCAAAATATTGATAATCTTCATGAAGAAGCAGGTAATAAAAATATATATGAAATTCATGGAAGTCTTAAAAAATTTTATTGTGAAAAATGCGGAAAACATCATAATGCTGATATAATAATTGATAAAGTGAAAAACAGTGAAATTCCAAAATGTTCTTGTGATAATACAATAAGACCAGATGTTGTGTTTTTTTCAGAACAAGTAAAACATATTCAAAAATGTATTAAAATATCTTCCAAATCTGATCTTTTTATTGTAATCGGAAGTTCGCTTAATGTTGTTCCTGCTTCATGGTTGCCAGTTTATGCAGTTGAAAACAAAGCTAAACTTGTAATTTTAAATAATGATAAAACAAATCTTGATAATTATGCAGAATTAATTATTAATGAAGATCTTGATATGTTAGGGTGTCGGTTCTTGACATTGACAAAATAGAACAATTATAAGTATAAATTATATTAGTGTTAATTTAGGTTCAATATAAGCAATATAAAAGCTATAATAAGGATAAAACTGATTATGATAATTGATCTTACAATGAATATTGATAAAAACACTCCTGTTTATCCTGGTGATACTTCTTTTATTGAAAAAGCTACTGCAATATTTAAAAGAGATGGAAATAATGTAACAAGTTTATATATGTCGAATCATTTTGGAACTCATATTGATTCTCCTTTGCATATGCTTGAAAACGGCAAAAAACTTGATGAATATAATATTGAGGATTTTGTTGGACTTACTACTCTTATTGATTGTCATGATAAAGTTATTACAGAAAATTGTATTCCTCAAAGTATTAATACTCCTTTTTTATTTATAAGAACTTTATGGTGGAAAAATTATAAAAATACTAAACTTTTTTATTCTAAAAATCCTGTAATAACTCCAAAATGTGCTCAAAAAATCGCTTCACTTAATATAAAAGGGCTTATACTTGATTCGTGGACTCCTGATAATTTTCCTTATGAAGCTCATAAAATATTATTTAAAAATAATATTTTTATTGTAGAAAATACAATAAATTCAGATAATCTTCCTAAACAATTTAAAATTTATGCTCTTCCAATAAAATTAACAAATGCTAATGGAGCTCCAGCAAGAGTAATTGCTGAGTTTTTAGTATAATACAAAATTTATTAGATTTATTTTTATATGTATTTAAAAAAACTGATACTTTTTTGCTCAAAAATATGTTAAAATTAATAAAGTTAATTTTGGGAGGAAATTTATGAAAAAATCCTTATTTAGTTTTTTGATATTTGCTATGTTTATTTCTTGTTTTTCTTTTACTATTCAAAATTCCAGAAATTCTCAGTCTGAGCTTGTTTTTAAGAAGAGAATGAAAAATTTTATTCAATGTAAAGATAGTTTTGACATTCTTAAAAAAACTGTTGATTCTTATGTTGTTCCAAATGAAAAATTCGCTATTTCTTCTGATCTTCATATTGTTATAGAAAGGTCTTTTGAAAAATATCTTTCAATTCAGCGTGAACTTTCTAGAAATTGGGAAGATGTAATTAATTTTAGAAATCGGGGTATACCTCAAGATGTAAGAGGTATTTCTCAGCAAGATAAAGTTAAATTTGAAGCTAAACTTTTGGGTATTGGTATTGTTTCAAAGCTTCTTCAATATGAAAACTCTAGATATTTTTATGAAAAGTTTGAGGATAATTCTGTTATAAGAAATAAAGTTAATTTTCTTGCAAAACAATCTGGTTCTTCTTTTGAGTCTTTACTTGCTGAATGGAAGTCAAAATATAATCCAGATACACTTATTGCAAATTGCGAGAAATTTGAGGATATTATATCAAATGTAAATATTTCTCAAAATGATGAAGAATTACTTTATATACTTCAATTTATGAAAAACAGTGAAATGCTTGCAAAACTATCTGAACAGGGCTTTTTTAAAAAATGGTTTAGTATTTTAGGAAGTGTTTTTTCTGATGATAAGGATTCTCTTAGTTCTATGTTTAGTAGTTTTAAGATGAAAATTTCTAGATTGTTTGGGAATATTGCAGGTGGTCTTAAGAGTGATAGAGAACCTTTTGTTAATGCTGATGAAATTATGCCAGAATTATATCTTAAACTTCAACCTGGTGATATTTTACTTGAAAAAGCTGGTTTTCTTCTTACTGATAAATTCATACCTGGTCATTTTGGTCATGTTGCTATTTATTCAGGTCAGCCTAAAATGCTTTTTAATGATTTGTTAAGAAATTATAAAGATATTATTTCTGATAAAATTACATATCTTGCTGCAAAAGAAGGAAGAAATTTTTCTTATTATATGACAAATGATGTTATTGAAGCTTTAAGACCTGGAACAACTCTTAATCCGCTTGAACATTTTCTTAAAGTTGATGATGTTCTTGTTTTGAGATTAAAAGAAGAATTTTTTGGTGAAAAATTAAGAACTGATGGATATATTAAAAATGTTCTTGTAGAATCATTTAAATATCTTGGCACTGATTATGATTTTACTTTTGATGTTAATTCAAATGATCTTATTGTCTGTTCTGAGCTTCCATATCAAGTTATGAAAGGAATTCCTTTTAGAGTTAAAGAAGTTGCTGGTTCATGGTCGATTTCTCCTGATGATATAGCTGTTGGTTGTGGTCCTGGCGAAGAAAGACCTTTTGAACTTGTTTATTTTGCACATAATGGTAAAAAAGTTAAAGATAATGCTTTTGAAAAACTTGTTAGTCTTCTTGAAGAGGAAGGTTCTGAATATGGGAATTTTCCTGGAGCACCTGTTACAAGAAATGCAATAAATATTGAAGAATACTCATGGTAGGAGGGAAATTATGAAAAAAACTATTAGTTTGTTAATGATTACAGTATTTTGTTTTAGCGTTTATGCAGAGAGTAAATGGTATGATAAACCTTTTATTTTTCCTGGAAGACATCGAGCTTATTATAAGGAAAGCATAGAACCTTATATTATTCCTCTTGATTTTGAAAATTACAAAGAATGTGGTATAAAAGTGCTTGTTGATAAAGATGAAGTTTTTCCTCATGCTTTACAACTTATGGAAAGTGCTGAAGAATCTATAATGTTTAATATGTATCTTTTTGGCGGTAAACTTGGTGAAAAGATTATAAAAATTCTTAAAAGTAAAATGGAGCAAGGAGTAAAAGTTTATTGTGTTCTTCCTGAACCTAAAGATTCTATTTCTGATGGTGAAGTTCAGGAATTTTTTGAAGAGGATTTTTTTAGAAATACTACAAGAAGTGGAGAAGTTGTAAAACCTCCTTATTATGAAAAAATATCTCTTGCAGTAAGTGCAGGACTTCCAGTAGTTCATGCTGAAACTAAGTTTCTTGATACTCCTGGTCTTGTTAAAATAGATCATAGTAAAATAATAATTGTTGATTCAAAAATTGCTATGATTGGTGGTATGAATTTTGCTGATACTGTTGCTAAAAATCGTGATTCAATGGTTGAAGTTGTTGGTCCTTATGTTGAAGAAATTGAAAAAGTTTTTATTAATAACTGGATTTGTGGATATGCTAATGAAAAGGACTATTCAAAAATATCTAAATTTAATAGAAATGAGTCAGAAAATATTATGAAAAACAGAATCAGTACTAGAGGTTATCTTAAAGCTGAAGCAGTTACCACTGTTACTGCTCCTTATGGTAATAATACAAAAGAAGCTCTTATAAGAATGTTTGATAATGCTAAAAACAGTATTTATATTGAACAACTTCTTTTTAATGAAAAAGATATACTTAAATCTGTTGCAAAAGCTGCTAAAAGGGGGGTTGTAGTCAAGATATTACTTGATCCAGCTATTCATCTTTATTCTCTTGATTGGAAAGGTGGTCCGAATAATAAAGCAGTAGGTGTTTTTCAAAAACTTAATAAAGAAAAACCTGAATTAGATGCTGAAGTTAGACATTATGATATTTTACCTGGTCAAGAACTTCATATGAAACTTTCTATTGTAGATGGTGAATATGTAGGTCTTGGTTCTACAAACTTTACAAGTGGTGCAATGCGCTCTAATTATGAAGCATTTACAATATTTAAAAGTAGAGAACTTGCTTATGTTTATGAAAATATTTTTATGGATGATTGGGAAAACAGATCAGTAAAACCTGCCAAACTTAACTTTGGCGAAAAAATAATAGGAGTTTTTTCTGATATACTGTTTTAATTGTTAAAATTAATATATACTAAGGGTAGGTTGATGAATCTACCCTTTTTTTTATGGAGAATTAGTTGAATAAAAACAGTCTTTCAAAGACACATTTATATAATGTAATAATTGTTCTTTTATTATCTTTTTCTCTTACTGCTTATGTTTGGATTCATTTTGAACGCAAAAATTTTGATGCTGAAAAACAAAGATTAAGAGAAGAACATATTGCTAATCAAAAAAACATTATAAAAATTGAAGTTGAAAAGGTTGAGAGTCAGATTAAAAGAGAAATACATGAAACAGAAGAAGTTCTTAAAGAAGATCTAAAAAATAGAGTTTTAGAACTTTATTCAGTTATTGATAATCTTTATGAAAATTTAAAAGATGAGCAATCTAAAGAAGATATTTTGAATATTTTTATAGAAAGTATTAGAGATATTAGGTTTAATGATGGTCGTGGATATTATTTTGCAGCAACACTTCAAGGTAAAGATATTTTATATCCGATTAATCGCGAAATTGAAGGTAAAGATGTTTATAATCTAGAAGATAATTTTGGTAAAAAAGTTATTCAAGAAGAGATAAAAACCTCATTATTAGAAGAAGGTGGATTTGTAAAAGCTTTTTGGCAAATGCCAGAAAAACAAGGTGAAGTTTTATATCCAAAAATTTCTTATGTATTGGCTTATAAAAAACTTAATTTTTATTTTGGGGCTGGAGATTATTATAATGAGGTGAAAAAACAGAGAATATCTGAACTTTTAAACACTTATATTAATTATAGATATGACAATAATAATTATGTTTATATACTTAAAAAAGATGGATTATTAATTTGTTATCCTCAAGAAGAATTTATAGGTAAAAATATAAATACTTTTTCTGATATTGATCAAAAAGTATATGTAAAAGATCTTATGAGGATAATAGATGGTAAAGGTGAAGGTTTTATTTCTTATTATTACTATCACCAAGAAGAAGGTGTAAAAAGCAATAAGAGAAAAAAAATAGCTTATGTGAAATATATTGCAGAAGAAGAACTTATTATTTGTTCTGGTTTTTTTGTAGATGATATTGAAAAGACAATTTTATCCAAACAAGAGATTATTAATAAATATATAATTGAAAATACTGTTAATATATTGTTTACTCTTTCAGGATTGTTTATTTTTTCAATATTTTTGGTGTATTTCTTTTCCAAAAAAACTTCTAAAGATATTGCTACATTTATTGATTTTTTTAAAAAAACTACAAAACAAAAAGTTATTCTTGATACAGAAAAATTTGCATTTTACGAGTTTATTGAGCTTGCGAAAGCTGCAAATTCTATGATTGAGTATAGAAATATGAATTTTGAGGAATTAAAAAAAAATAGTGATGTTTTAGAAAAACTAATTGAAGAAAGAACAGATGAACTTTTAAAAACAAATATTGTGCTTGAAAAAGAAATTTCAAAACAAAAAGTATTGTTTAATGAAGTAAGAGAAAGCGAAGAAAGGTTAAAAGCTATAACTGATGCTTCTTTTGACTCTTTATTAATTCATGCAGATGATGAAATAATAGATGTAAATCAAGAACTTATCAAAGTATTTGGTTATTCAAGAGAAGAACTTCTTGGTAAAAGTACTTTAGATTTTATTCATCCAGCTTATGTTGATTTTGTTAAGTCTAAAATTGATCAAAACGATACAGAGCCTTATGAAACAGTTATTATAAAAAAGAATGGTCAGGATGTTTTAGTTGAGGTTAGAGCAAAATACGCAAGATTTTCGGGTAAATCTGTAAGAATGGTTTCTATAAGAGATATTACAAAACAAAAAGAAACTGAAAGATATCTTATTGAAGCAAAAGAACAGGCTGAAAGAGCTGATAAACTAAAAACAGAATTCCTTGCAAATATGTCGCATGAAATTAGAACTCCTATGACTTCAATACTTGGTTTTGCAGGTCTTCTTAAAAGAACTGAACTTGATGAAAAACAGTTTAAATTTATTAATAATATTATTAATTCTTCAAATCATCTTCTTGTTCTTATAAATGATATAATTGATCTTGCAAAAATTGAAGCTAATGAAATTGAAGTTGGTTTTTCAGGTTTTGATCTTAATAATATATTTTATGATATTGGACGACTTTTTGAACATGAAACTTCTAAAAGACTGGATGTTATTCTTAATATAAATACTCCAGAAGAAGGTAAAATATATCTTATGTCTGATAGTACTCGAATCAAACAAATTATTATTAATCTTCTTTCAAATGCTTTTAAATTTACCAAAAAAGGAGTTATTGAACTTGATTTTGAGATTATTGATAATTCAATTGAAATTTGGGTAAAAGATTCTGGAGTTGGAATTCCAAAAGATAAACTCGAATATATTTTTGATAAATTCACTCAAGTTGATGCATCATTTACCAGAGAATACGGTGGAGTTGGACTTGGACTTGCTATTTCAAGAAAACTTGCTCAACTACTTGGTGGAAGTCTAAGTGTTGATTCAGAAATGGATAAAGGTTCTACATTTAAACTTAAAATTCCATATATAAAAATGGATTTCAAAAATCCAAATATTTTTGATGTTAAAAATAAAGATATAATAATTGGAAATAATCAAAAAATACTTGTTGTAGATGATGTTATTGAAAATACTGAGCTTTTTTCTAATATTTTAAAGGTACAAGGTTTTGAAGTAATTATATGTCACAATGGTAAAAAAGCTTATGAATTATATAAAAATACAAAAGATATAAAACTTGTTTTTTTAGATTTACAAATGCCTATTATGGATGGATTTGTAGCTTTAAGTAAAATAAAACAATATGTTAAAGAAAATAATCTTGAAAAGGTAAATATAATTGCATTGACAGCTCATGCTTCGCCTGAAGATGAAAAAATATGCAGAGAAGCTGGTTTTGATGATTATCTATCTAAACCTTTTAAAATTGATGAACTTATTGAAAAAGTACAAAAGAATTTAAAAGATTGAAATAAAAAAATGTTGTAGAGTTAAAGAGTTGAAGAGTGAAGGGGTGAAAAACAGTGAAAAAAAGCTATTGCTTTTTTAGTGAAAGGAATATAAATATTCCTAGCAAGCAATCTCTGACGAGTTTTAGTAAGGTTTTTAACTAGACCAAAGGTCTTTACTAACGAGCGAAGCGAGTGCTAACTAGGCTACAAAGTAGTTGCTAACTAGCAAATTTATCATAAAATGATAAATTTGTGCTAACTGTATTATGTGTTTCACTATTCGCAGGTTTGAAATCCTCAACTCCCTCAACTCATTAACTTCATTTGTTTTTGTCATCCCGGTACGATTCTGAGCCGGGATCTGTTTTTGATTTTTTTAACTTATTAACAGCTATAGCTGTGTTAACTGTTTTAAGGATATTAAATGGAATTTGAAAATAAAGATTATAATCAGGTAAAAAAAGCTCGTAAAAGTTTTTTTGCAATCGGTATTGCATATTTTATGGGATTATTTAATGATAATTTTTATAAAGAAGCTACTGTTCTTATTGCGGTGGGATTAGGAAAACAAGAACTTCAAGCTTTTGCAATGGCTGTTTTTACAATTTGTTATATACTATTTACTGCACAATCAGGATGGTTTGCAGATAAATATCCAAAAGGAAAAGTTATTATATTTGCTAAAGGTATAGAGTTATTAGCCATGATTGCTGGTGCTTTTGGAATATGGTATATGAATTGGTATTTAATTCTTACAATGATAGGTATAATGGGAGCTCAATCAGCTTTATTTTCTCCAGCAATGAATGGTTCTATTCCAGAACTTTATCCTGAATGGTATGTTCAAAAAGCTAATACTATTATAAAACTAATATCAACTGTTGGTTTTTTTTTGGGAATGATACTTGCTGGATTTGTTTTAGATAAAACTGGAGTTCTTTTTTATAATATTCCAATGGGAAGAGGACTTGTTGGAGTATTTATCCTTATAGCTGCAATAATTGGATTTGGTATTACTTTATGGGCTCCTAAAAAACAAGCTTGCGGTGTTTTACAAAAATTCCCATGGGCAGGTCCATGGGGTTCAATACAAGAATTAATAAAAATAAAAAAAGATATGTTTTTATGGATAATAATAAAAACAAATGTTGTTATATGGTTTATTGCCTCAATAATGACAATGTTAATAGTGAATTTAGGTAAAACTCAATACAATATTTCTAATAAATCTATTGTAATGATGAAAGTAGTTTTTATGACAGGTATAGCTTTTGGTGGAATACTTAGTAATTATATAGCTAAAGGAAAAAACTGGTATAATATACTTTCTCCAAGTTTATTTATTACAGGAATATTTCTTATTTTATTCAAAATTGTTCCGATTTTTGGTTTAGAAAATAATATTCAGATAATAATATTATTTTTTCTAACTGCATTTACTGGAATAGCTGGAGGAGTAAATCTTATACCTCTTGAAAGTTTTATTCAGATAAGACCTCAAAAAAATCATAAAGGAAGAGTTATTGGAGCTGCAAATTTTGCAGTATTTACTGCAATGACTTTGGGTGCAGGATTTTTATTTTTATTAAATAAAAATTTTCTTCCTACAACATCTTTTGGTATTTTAGGATTAATGACTATTTTATTTTCAATTTATTTGAATTTTGAAATAAAAAAAATAAAGGAGTAAAGCATGTTTATTAAATTTCTTCTATTTATTGCAAGAATATTACTTTCATTAAGATATAAAGTTAAAATATCAGGAATTGATGAAGTTTTGAATAAAGGTAATAAAGGTATATTACTTTTACCAAATCACCCAGCTTTAATGGATCCAATAATTTTATTATGTTATATATTCCCATATTTTAAACAGAGAACTTTAGGAGATAAAGATCAGGTTTCAAGACCAGTTATAAAATATTTTGCAAGACTTTTTGGAGTTCTTGCACTTCCTGATCCGACTAAGTATGGGAATGAAGCTTTAAAAGAAGTTGAAAGAGTTATTGATAAATGTGGAGATGTTTTAAAAAAAGGTAAAAATATAGTTCTTTATCCAGCTGGTCATATTAAAACTGAAAGAATGGAATATTTAGGTGGAAATTCAGCTGTTGAGATAATTCTTAAAGATAATAATGAAACTAGAGTTGTACTTATAAGAACAAGAGGATTATGGGGAAGTTCGTGGAGCAGATCAAATGGTCTTTATCCTTCTGTATCTTCTAATATAAAGCATGGATTAAAGGTTTTATTTTTTAATTTCTTATTTTTTACACCAAGAAGAAATGTTGAAATTGAATTTTTCGAGCCAGAAGATTTTCCAAAACAAAGAAATCGTCTTAGAATGAATAGATATATAGAAAATTTTTTTAATGAAAATCCACCATATAATACTTATGTTCCTTATTTTTGGTTTGAATCTGGAAATACTAGAATAGTTTTGGAACCTAAAAAACTTGATATATCAGGTGATATGTCGCTTGTGCCTGATTCAGTTAGAAAAATAGTTTTAGATTATTTTAAAGAAATATCAGATAAAAAAAATATAAAAGATTTTCATAAACTTTCAGGAGATTTAGGACTTGATTCATTAAAAAGAGTTGGATTAGCATTATGGCTTGAAGAAGAATTTGGTTTTAATATATCAAATCCAGATTCATTAAAAAAAGTTAGTGATGTTATGCTTGTAGCTTCAGGGCAAACGCTTGGAAATCAAGTAAAACTTTTTAATAAAGTTAATAGTAAGTGGTTTGATGGTGAAAAATACACAGGAAGAGCTTCAATTATAAAAAGAGAAAACATACAAAAAACATTTTTAGAAGCTTGTAAAGGTAATTACAATAAAGTAGTTATAGCAGATCAGCTCAGCGGAGTAAAAACATTTAGAAATATTATTACAGGAATATATGCATTAAAAAAAGAAATTTTACAAAATCCACAAAAATATATAGGAATAATGCTTCCAGCAAGTGTTACAGCAGTTATTTTGTATTTTACTGTACTTTTTGCAGGTAAAACACCAGTTATGATTAACTGGACTGTTGGAGAAAGAAGTATAAAACATTCAATTGAATTGCTTGGCATTAAAAAGATTTATACTTCACAAAAATTAATTGAAAAACTTAAAAATCAAGGAACAGAGTTTAGTGAAACTTATGAAAATTTTGTGTTTCTTGAACAAGTTAGTTTGAAAATAAGTTTATTTACAAAGATTTTTTCACTTATAAAAAGTTATATTTATCCAATTGGAATATATTCAGAAGATTATGGAGAAGAAGCAGTTATATTATTTACAAGCGGTTCTGAAACAATGCCAAAAGCAGTTTTATTAACACATGAAAATCTTCTTACAAATATTGAAGATGTACTTATTCATATAAATGTCAATCAAAATGATTCTATCATAGGATTTTTACCACCATTTCATTCTTTTGGATTAACATTAAATGTGATATTACCAGTTCTTTCAAAAATAAGAGTAGTATATCATTCAAATCCAACAGAAGGAGGAACAATAGCAAATTTAATAAAACATTATAGAGCTAGCGTTTTAATCGGAACTCCAACATTTTTATCAGGAATACTTCGTTCAACAGATGGAGAAGAATTAAAAACATTAAGATTTGCAGTTACAGGAGCAGAAAAATGTTCAAAAAAAATATACAAAAAACTTGAATCTATATGTGAAAATGTAAATCTTATAGAAGGATATGGAGTAACAGAATGTTCACCAATAATAAGTGCTAATATATTAGAAAAACCAGTAAGACAATCAATAGGAAAAGTAATGCCGTCAATAGAGTATATAATAATAGATGTAAATACTAATAAAGAAGTAGAAAAAGGAAAAAACGGAATGCTATATGTAAGAGGAAAATCTGTTTTTAAAGGTTATGTCAATTATGATGGAGAAAATCCATTTACAACAATAGATAACAAAGAATATTATAAAACAGGAGATATTGTAAGAGAAGAAGAAAGAATACTGTTTTTTGAAGCAAGACTCAAAAGATTTATAAAACTCGGTGGAGAGATGATATCAATGCCAGCAATAGAAGAAATAATTACAACACATTATTTGGATGAAGAAGATGAAGGACCGCAATTTGCAGTCGATTTTGCAGGAAATGATCAAAATTCAGAATTAATACTATATACAACAAAAAAAGTAAAAAGAGAAGAAATAAATTCACTAATAAAACAAGCAGGATTATCTTCATTACACAATATAAGAAGAATAGAAAAAATCAATAAAATCCCAATACTCGGAACAGGCAAAACAGATTATAAATTATTAAGGGTGTCGGTTCTTGACATTGACAAAGTTGAACAATTATAAGTTTCTATTATAATTGTCTGAAAAAAGCTGAATAACAACAGTTCGCTCATTATTTAATTTGTGTTATAAAATAAACAAACTATAAGGTTGAAAAGCTGGTCAGAAGCTGAGTTTCGAAGCTTAATGCGTTATGCACAGGTCTGACCTCTTGAAAAAAATTATGAAACATATATTATATAACCGAAGTATAAAAATATGTATAACGGGGGGTATTAATGAATATTTACAAAAGATTGTATGAAAAGTATAGGAAAGATGCTGAAAAATCTATTATTGAAAGTATTGTTGTTGGTGTTGGTTATTGTTTTGTAAAGCTTACAGATGGTAGATCTGGTATTGCTTATTCTTATTTTGAATATAAAAAAGGTTGTACTTTTTTTGGTGATAATACTGATTTTGAGGGTCTTGCTGCTATAAATTTACTTAAATTTCTTGAAAATACTAATACTCTTGTAAAAAGTCTTGGATTTGCATGTTTAAATGCTTTAAATGATGCTAATTTAACTTCTCAGGAAAATGGTGATATTGTTAATTTTCTTGATCTTAATCCATCTAGTGAAATTTTTATGATTGGTTTTTTTGGTCCTATTGTTAATTTTATTAAAAAAGCTGGTGTAAAAAGTATTTCTATTCTTGATAAAAGTAAAAAAGTTGGTGATTCTGATGATTTTTATGCTGAATTTGCTAATGCAGAAAATCCTGTTTTATTATTGACTTCTACTTCTTTATTAAATGATACATTTCATGGTATTTTAGAGAAAATTCCTAAAAACACAAAGATTTGTATGGTTGGTCCTAGTACTGTTATGGATACTGAGATTATGAAAGAATATGGTATTAATGTTCTTTCGGGTATGAAAGTTATTGATGCTGAAGGTGTGCAAAAAGCTATTAAATTAGGTGGTGGAACTCCGATTATTAAGGAATATTGTTCGAAATTAACAATAAAAGTTGTATAGGATGAATTTGGTATTTGAAAATATAGTTATAAAAAATTGTTTTTTTCCTATTATTGATTGTAAAAGATTTTCAACACATAATAGGAATCTTATTTTTTTTACTGGCGAGTCTGGTTCTGGTAAAACTATTTTTTTAAGATTTCTTTCAGGTTATCTTGATTTTTTTGAAGAATTAGATATTAATAGTGATGTTATTCTGGAAAATTCAACTAAAATTAAATGGAATGAATATTCTGAAAATAAAAAGAGTAATTTTTATTTAGGTCAGGATATTGACAATTTTATAACTGGTTTATATATAATTGATGAGATAAATAGCTCAGTTATGGATATTGATATTTCTGAAAAAATAATTAAAGATAATACTTGTTTTGAACCTTTTTCAATGATTTCTGAATTATCTCATGGTCAAAAAAAACTTATTTTGATTTTAAAAGCTTTGTATTCGAAAGCTAATAATATATATCTTGATGAACCATTTACTTATCTTGATAGATTTGAAAGAGATAAAGTTGGTAATTTAATTGAAATTATGGTCAAGAAAGGTAAAAATGTTATTATTGCCGGTCATGGAATGGAACTTTTTCACCTTGAATTTGAAGCAATGTTTGAAATTAAAGATAAAAATATTAAAAGTATTGATAAAAAAGTTATTAGAAAGAGATTTTTTGATTTAAAAAACACTTTAAGAAAAAATCGTATTTGCAATGGATTAAGCGAAAATCCTGTTATTAATGTTAAAGATCTTTGTTTTAGCTATAAAGATAATGTTGTTTTTGATAAACAAAATTTTGAGTTTATTAAGGGTTCGATTAATGGAATTAGTGGCAAAAATGGTTGTGGTAAAACTACATTAGCTAAAATTTTAGCAAATAAGCTTAAATTAAATAAAAATAACAAATCATCTATTGAATATGATAAAAATACTGTATTTATCGGGAATAATCCAGATATGTATTTTTTAACAAATTCATGTAAAAAAGAATTGTCTTTTTTTAGTGAAGATACTGAAAAAAGCATTGTTGATAAAGTTGGTTTTGATATTAAAGATAGAAAAATATCAGAATTATCTTATGGTCAAAAAATCAGGTTTTTAATTTATCTTTATTGTAGTCTTAATAAAAATATTTTTATTCTTGATGAGATATTTGCAGGTCAGGATATGGGAAATATTCTTAAAATAGCAGGTTTTTTGAGAAAAATTGCTAATGAAGGTAAAACTATAATAATTATATCTCAGGATTCATTTATTGTAAGAATGATATCTGATAAAATATTGAGAATGGATTGAAGCTGGGGAAAGTGTGACAGATGAAGCGTGACAGATAAAGCCGTGACAGATAAAGCCATTACAAGTTACATTGTCACAGGAAAGTCGAAGACTTTTGTTACAAGGAATTTTTCGTAGAATAAATTGCAGTTAAGATTTTTTACTAAGACTCTTTAGTATTTGATTATATTTTTTGGAGGATTTTATGAAAAAAGATGCTTATGTTGAATATTCAAGAATTGCTATAATTAGTTCGCTTTGGGCAGCAAGTGAAGTTTTTATAGGTAATATGTTTCATCAGCTTAATTTACCTTTTAAAGGTATGATGTTGACTGTTGTACCATGTTTTCTATTAGCTTTTGCTTTTTTTTATTTAAAAAAGCCATCATCAATAATGAAAGTTGGTATAACTGTTGCAGTTGTAAGAATGCTTTTATCATGGAAGTTTAATCCTAATATAGCAATGTCAATACTTTGTCAGAGTGCTGCATTTTATATTTCTATAAAATTACTTGGGAAAAATCTATTATCCTCGGCAATCGGTGGTATGTTAGCTCAGAGTTGGACTTATTTTCAAAGTTACTTTTTTAGAATGGTATTTATGGGTTATAATTTAGAAAAAATATTAGAACATATAAGAAAAATCGAAATTATTCAACCGATAATTGAAAAAGTAGTATTAGTTTTTGTTGTTTTGTGGTTAATACATGTAATACCTGGAATAATCGCTGGATTATGCGGATTTAAAGCAGGGAAGAATTTATCAAGTGAAAAATAATTATTCAAGTTTTTTATTAATATTTTTTTGTATGTTACTATCGTTTTTAAGTGTAATATGCAATCTTTTTGAAAATATATTATTATTAATATTTGTATATTGTTTTATTATAATTAGATTTAGAAAAATGCTTTTTGTACAAGTAAAAAAATACATATTATTTTCAGGAATTATATTTACAACACCAATTTACTTTATATTTCCAAAAGATATAGCAATTTATAATGACATTTTAATATCATCTGAAGGATTATATATTTTTACATTATTATCATTAAGATTAGTAATTTTTTATATTGTATTTGAAATAATAACAAATGTTGTTTCACCAGTTAAACTCTTCAATGATTTCACAAGAGCAGGATTTGATGATATAGCACTTCTTTCATCAGTAACTTTAAATCAATTAAATAATATAAGCATAATAATTTTAGAAGTATTTTCAAATTACAATATGAGATTTTCAGGAAAACAGAAATTATTTAAAATAAATCTATTAATAATGTCAATTTTAAGAATATCTCTAAAAAAAGCAGATGATTTAGCATTTTCACTATATTGCACTGAAACATGTGTTGAAAGAAAAATTGAAAAGAGTTTATTTTTTAGCAAACATGATTTAGAATTACTTATAATACCTTCAATAATGGTATTAATAAAAGTTATTTAAAAAAATTGGGGTTAGGTCTTCGGAGGCTGTTGAAAAACTAAAAAAATCAAAGATTGATACAAAATAGGGTCTGTGCCGAACTCTAAATTTAGCTTACATAGGTCGACCTGACCATGCTGTTTATTTTTAAAGTTAATTTTGAAAAAAGAAAACTGTATTTTTCAATAGCCTCTTCGGAATTCGAATTCTTTTATTCGAATAATGTAATTCTTTTATTATTTACAGGAGAATTTTTATGAATAATGAATTAAAAAGTGATATTGTTGATTTTTTAGGATTTCTTCCTCCATGGAATGAAACATTTTTTTATAATTCTCAAAAAAATTCAGTAGCTCGATATGAAAACACAGTTTTTAAATTTTTTTGCTTTGGAGATTTACAAAAAGAAGCAGATATTTATGCAAAATGTTTAAAAAACAACATAAAAACTCCAAAAGTTTTGAAAGTTTATAAAAATACACTTGTATTAGAATTTATAAAAGAGGATAAAGATATTTCACAAATTGAAAAGTTAAAAAAATCTTTTGAATGGTTATTATTATTTCATAAAAAAATTGGAATTTCAAAAGGTGATCAGAGATTGTTTAATTATTTGTATAATTCAGGTAAAATATATGGGATTGATTTTGAAGAATCTGACACTTGCTCTATAAACGAAGATATTGCATCTTTAATTACAACTGCAAGGATGAATTTTAGTAAAAGTGATATTGATGTTGTATTGTCAGATATTGGATTTAAAGTTAATGATGAAATTGAAAATTTAATATGTAAAGAAATGTTAATTAGACAAAAATTTAAGAAAAAAAATATTTAATAATACACATATTTTTGTGGAGAAAGTATGGAAAAAAGAATATTTTCGCATCGAGGAAGAATTACTGGAAAGGAAAGAGGAAATCTCATAAGTGATATTTTTTCTGAAAAAGTAAAATCTATTGGAAATGTTGAAATTGATATTAGAAAAACAAAAGATGGCAGATATATTCTTTTTCATGATGATTGTATTTATCATAAAGATGTTTATTACAAAATAAGTGAAAAAACTTACTTTGAAATTTTAGATATAGCATTACAAAATTCATTTTCAATAAATACTATAGAGGATATTTTAGAAAACAAAGAACTATTTATAGATTTTGAGCTTAAAGAAAGAGGATATGAGCTTGAATTAGTCCAAATAATACTTGAAAATCTCAATGTTGATAATTTTATTATTACATCATTTCACTGGGATGTTATTAAAAATATAAGAAAACAATTTCCTAATGTGAAAACTGGAATACTTATTGAAAATGAGGATGAATACAATGAATTTATCAAACTCATGAATAATAATGAAGAGTTTTTTGATTATTTATTGCCATCATTAGTATTATACAGAAAAATGCCTGTTGAATTGAAAAAAAAGAGTAACTTTATAATTTGGACAGTAAATAATCAACAGGATATGGAGAAATTAAAAGAAGATCCTTTTATCACAGGAATAATAACTGATATTATTAGTTAAAAAAAACTTAAACTACTTTATACTTCTTCTATACCTCAACACCTGAAACTTTCTTAATTACATTTTTATAGCAATTTAGAATTTCAAATCCGAGATTTTCAGGATTATTATAATCTTTTTCAATTCCTCCAATAGGTTCTTTTGTATCTTTTCTGAATATCAATTTGTATTCAATAGAATCAGGTTTTTCTTCAAACCATTTTTTAATACTTGGGAATTTTTGAGGCTTGTTTTCCATATTAAAAAAAGTAAAAATTGATTTATTTTTTCTTATTATTTCAATAAAATAATATTCTTCTTCAAAAGGAATTCTTGTAAAAAATCTATCTAAAATATAATTTATTTCATATTTTCTATTTTGAAAATACTCATTTTTTAATTTAGAAAACACCATAGTATTTACGAATTTATTTTTATAAAAAGCATTTTCTCTTAATACTCCATCGAGTTTATAATTATTTCTTTTAGGGACAGATGAAGATTTTTGATTATTACTATCACATCTTATTTCTATTTTATTAAAACCGCTTCCGAAAAGGACTTTTTCGATGAAAATTAATGCTTCACTTATAAATCCATTACTTTCAAAATCAGATAATATCCAATAACCAATTTCAGCTCTAGAGCATTCCCAATTTATAGAATGAATACCAATATTCCCAATATAATCATTGTTTGATTTCAAAAACAAAGCATAGTCAAATAAAAAAAAATCATCCCAGGCATTATTTGACATTTTTATAAAGTTTTTTTCGTCTTTAACATTATTAGTGCTATCAACCCATGGTAAAAATTCACTAAGTCTTTCACGATCTTTTTCTACATATTCAAACATTTTATCAGCAAGGTTTATATCGTATTTTTTAAGACATATTCTATTACAATCGATTTTTTCAGGGAAATTTAATTTTCTCATATTACATCCATTTTTTCTTTTTAAAGAAAAATATCATTGCAATAAATAATAATAGCATTAATGCTAAAACACCAAAATAACCCCATTCCCATGATAATTCAGGCATATTGGCAAAATTCATACCATAAACTCCAGCAATAAAAGTAAGAGGAATAAATATAGCTGAAAAAATTGTAAGAACTTTCATAATTTCGTTCATTCTATTGCTTACACTTGAAATATAAAGATCAACCATTCCTGATGCCATATCTCTTAAAGTTTCAACAGTATCGATTATTGAAATTGTATGTTCATAAAGATCTCTTATATATATTTCAGTATCTTTTTTTATAAGATCTCCGTCATATTTTAGTAATGAGCTAATTATTTCTCGAACTGGCCATATAGTTTTTCTAAGAATAAGAAGTTCTCTTTTTACTTTATAAATTTCAGAAAGTGTTTTTTGATTAGGATTATTAAGCAATATTTCTTCAATTTCTTCACTTTTATCAGCAAAATTCTCAAGTATAACAAAATATTGATCAATTAAAGAATCTGCAAGAGTATAAAGCAAATAATCGGCAGCAGAACTTCTAACTTTTCCTTTATTATTTTTTAATCTTTCTCTAATAGGATCAAATACATCACCCTCTCTTTCTTGAAAAGTTAATACAATATTATCTTTAAGTATAAAACTCACCTGTTCAGTTAAAATATAATCTGTTTTTTTATTATATAAATACATTTTAAGTATAAAAAATATAGAATCATGAAGTTCTTCATATTTAGGACGAATTTCAGTATGAAGAATATCTTCAAGAGTTAAAGAATGAATATTAAAAATTTTACCAATTTCTTCAAGAGCTTTTATATCATGAAGACCACATATATTTATCCAGGTAATATAATCTTTTTTATTAATATTATTAAGTTTAGAAATATCAGAAATTTTTTCAAAAATACAATCTTTTTTTGAATAAGTGAATTTTTCAATAAGAACATTATTTAGTTTTTTTTCACCAGTATGCAAAAGAGTTCCTGGAGCTCTACCGATTTTATTTGCACAATGTTTAATAATTTTAGCCATAAAAAATCTCCTGTTTATAAACTAATTCCATTATAACAAATGGTCAGTTGGTATTTTTATAGTAAAATGTATCGAAAAAATTGAATTTTTTTTAAAAAAAGAGTATTACTTTCTATAATAGATTTTTATATTTCGGAGGAAGCATGGGCAAGAAAACATCTTTTAAATGTCCAGAGTGTAATAGAAAATTTGACAGAAAAGTAGCCAATGAAATTACAAATTGTAGGAAATGTGGAAAATTTATATGTATTGATTGTGCTTATGAGAATGATGGAGTTTGCAGTAACTGTAAAAATAAAAAACAGAGTGTCGGTTCTTGACATTGACATTAATATAAAATATAAGTATTACTTATTATAAACATTTTAGAATAGCCTTTTATATGTTTTTTTATTTAAAACATATATTTTTTTGTATAGTATTATATTTCATTTCTTTTCTTTTCTTTTCTTTTATAATCTCTTGGCAATTTTATTTAATGTTAATTTTGATAGAGATATTTCTTTTAATCGCATTTATAGTATTTAATCAGAGGGTTCAATTACAAAACTCAATTACTATTTTATTTTTTAAGGATATTTTTAAAATAATATAAAAAAAACAAAAAAAATGGAATAAAATCTTCAATTTTGGATTATACTATTTGAGAACTGTTTCAGGGGGAGATAATTATGGATGAAAATGAAATTAAAAAGCTTGCATTAAACGACCCTGAATTTGCTTTTGAGAAGATATTTGAGCTTTATCATACTCGAATGTTTTATTTTTGTCTTCATATAACTGGAAACAGGGAAGAGAGTATGGACATAACTCAGGATGTTTTTTTAAAAGCTTATTTTCAGGAAGGAATTTTTTCTGCTGATTTCAATATTAGATCATGGCTTTATAAAGTTAGTAAAAATGAATGTAGGAAATTTTTTAGAATTGTTAAAAAAACATTTAAGATAATAGAGATTTTTAAAAATAACTATGAAGAGTACATGTTTCCTGAAAATCTAAAAGATTATGAAAAAATCAATAAACAACTTGATGCTATTCCTGAAAAACACAGGACTATTCTTTTTTTGAGATTCTATGAGAATCTAAGTTATGAAGAGATTTCTGAAATCCTTGAAATACCTTTGGGTACTGTGATGTCGAGAATTTCAAGAGCTAAGGAAGTTTTCAGGAGGTTTTATGAACAAGAAAATTAAACTTGAAGATATTTACAGCAAATTAAAAAAAAGTGAAGTTAATCTCAATGATAGGAATGGTTTCAAATTGTTACAAAAAAAAATAAGAAATCAGATTTTTATTGATTCGATGGTATTTATTTTTATTTCTTTTATGCTTTTGTGTGCTTTTTTCATTATTGTGTTAGAAGTGTCAGGGATTGCAAATATCATGATGTCGGTTATTTTTATGCTTAAATACATTTTAATACCAGCTTTATTTTATATTGTCATTATTGTTTTTGCAGAAATCATCAATAGTTCAAAAGGAGGATATTATGAAGAAAATCAATTTAACTAAGGTGAAAAATTACACTACATTGTTTTTAAGAGCTATTGTATTTGGTTTTTTTGTTTTTATGTTATTTTTCTATTCTGAATATATTGGACTTGAAAAGTTCTTTGCAGATCAGGAATTACCAGAAATCTTTGATTATTCTTCTGGAATTTATTCTGAGAATGGAATCAATCACTTTTTTACTGATATTAATATGACTTTTTTGAAATATAAAAAAGCTTATTCAATATCTGAGGAATTATCTACAAATAGTTGGTATAAAATTGATGATATTATCGAAAGAGAAGATGTTAGAGAAAATATAGAGAATATGATATCAGATATTCCGTCTCTTGAAGAATTTGAGGAAGTTCGAAAGAATTTTGCTGTATGTATTCACGAAAATCAGTATAAGAGTGCTTTGTTTGACAGTTATGATTTTTATGGATTAAGAAGGATAATAGAGTATTATATTCAGTATAATATGGTTATTAAAGAAGATAAAAAAGTATTAGATGCTTATGAAAAACTTCTTGTGCTAAGTCTTACAGAATTTAATTATCAGCTTCGTTCTCCCTCTTATGGTAAATGGGGTGTTGATACATCACTTGAACCTGGATATGCAATTTTTTATGGTGTTTTAGCAAATAAAATGCCTATAAAAAGATATTTATTTGAAGAATTAAGCAAATTGCTTGATAAAGCATGTACTTTAAAACCTGATTATCTAAATGTATTTAATTCAGTCAGAAGTGAGTTTATCAGAGCTAAAAAGGATGAATTTGAAAAAAGCCCGATTATTTTTACCCTTAAGGAATTAATAACAAAAGAGATGAAAGGATGCCTCAAAATATTTGATACTGCTGAAGAGATTTATAATAGTGGTAATGGTAAAAATATGAAGGAAAGACTTGAAAAAATAACAGAAGAATATTCACTTCTTATTCAGTTTGATAGTTATTTGAGAGATATGTATTACAATGTTAATGAATATAATGAAAAAAGGTTGTTTGCAACTTTTGGAAATAAGGTTAAATTCAAAGATTAAAAAATTGTTTAATATTATCCGTGTTTTGCTGTTTCAATAGTAGTAAAACACGGATATATCAATTGTTATTGTTTGGAGTAAATAATCGGAGATTTAAGGACTAAAAACCAGTTAAAACTCAATATGTTATTTAAATTGATTAACAGGTTAAAATATAGCTTGAATAAAAAAAATTTTTTAATAAAATAACTTGATTTTTTTGTATAATGTATAATAATTAAGAGAGTGCAATTAATAAAATTCCTTGGAGGAATATTTGGTGAAAACTGCAATTTTATTTGACAGCGTAAGCACAGATGACAACCCAGATGAGATAGATATACTTCATCAGATCTCAGTAGTAAAAAGTTCACTTCAGCATTTTGGATATGAGGTTGTTGAAATACCATTTTCAGAAGATTTTAAAACTTTTCACAAAGAAATGAGAAAAGAAAAACCTGATTTTGTTTTCAATCTAGTAGAATCAGTCAATGGAAATGGCTCACTTATACATCTAGCACCTGAATACCTTGAAAAAGTTAATATTCCTTTTACCGGATCTTCTTCAGAAGCAATAAGAATTACATCAAACAAACTTGAAGCTAAAAAATACATGAGAAAAGGTAATATTCCTACAGCAGACTGGATTACATTAAGTGAAACATATTTTTTATCAGAACCTACAGGTAAAAAATTTATAATTAAAGCTATTTGGGAACATGCGTCAAAAGGTATGGATAAAGATAGTGTTGTTATATTCAAAGATATTGAGGATATGAGAAAAAGAATTAATGATAAACAAACAAAAGAAGGTTATGAGTTTTTTGCAGAAGAATTTATAGATGGAAGAGAATTTAATATTTCAGTAATTAGAAAAGATGATAAACCGCTTGTATTGAATCCAGCGGAAATATGTTTTATTGATTTTGGTGATAATCATAAAATCGTTGATTTTAAAGCGAAATGGGATATGGATTCTATTGAATATGAAAGTACAGTTGTTAGTTCAGAATTCACCGAAAAGGATAATTACATAATAAACAGAATGGAAGAAATGACAATTAAATGTTGGTATCTTTTTAATATCAAAGGCTATGCAAGAATTGATTATAGAATAGATAATGATAATAATATTTATGTACTTGAAGTAAATGCAAATCCTTGTATATCACCTGATGCAGGGTTTTCCAATGCATGTAAAAAATCAGGATTTGAGATAAAAGATGTTATTTCATGGATATCCCAGGATTTAAACAGGTGATTTTATGAAATTTAGATATACTGTGAAAAAAGATGATGGTGATAAAATACATAATATAATCTGTTCTTCTGGATTTTTTCGCGAAGATGAAATTGATATTGCAAAAGAATTAGCAGAAGAAACTTATGAAAAAGGTCAAAAAGAAGGATATAGCTTTGTTTTTCTTGAAGATAAAGAGCATTTAGCAGGTTATACATGTTATGGAGAAATTCCATGCACGATTGGAAGTTATGATCTTTATTGGATTGCAGTTGATAATTCTAAGAGAAATAGTGGAATTGGTAAAAAACTTCTTTTAGAAACTGAAAGAATGATTGCAAAAAAAAATGGAAGAAAAATATATATTGAAACATCAAACAAAGAACTTTATAAACCAACACAACAGTTTTATATAAATAATGGATATAAAGTTGAGGTTATACTCAAAGATTTTTACAATATAAATGATGATAAAATCATATATTCAAAAGAGGTGTCGGTTCTTGACATTGACAAAACAAAACAATTATAAGTTTATGTTATATAGTCGTGTTTTGCTAATTCAAGCCAATAATTTGATTTTTTATCTATAATACAAATATAACATATTTGGGATAAAAAGTATTTAATTTAAAAAGATATAATTTTTTCCATTTTCTGTAAAAAAATTTTTTTGAGGCAATTGAGTCTTCTGATTAAATAGCACAATATTTTAAATAATTATACAATTCAAAACAATTGATATCTTGGTACCAGTTGAAAATTTACATAGTATAAATTTTCTCCTTACATGTTCAGCTTTAAATTACCTCCATGTAATTTCCTTAAGATTTTCTAATGTATCTTAGTTATTTATAATTTTATTCTTTTTAACTTTGAATTTCTTTTTTGTATACTTATTGAAAATCTTAAGACAGCTTCCATAATTACGCTCGATATCAATTTTTTGAATCTATATGTAAAATCTAATTCAAAAAAAAATCAAAAACAGATCCCGGCTCAGAAACATACCGGGATGACAAAAATTCAGAATAGTACTGGGATGACATTTTTTTATATGAAATTCCCTTTGGGATGGCATTATATTGATTTTTGTTTATTTAATCAGAAGACTCAATTACGAAAACTCGTTAGAAATTTTTCGATTATATTAAATCATTATGGAGTTTTTATAAACAAAAGCAAAAAAAAAATCTGCTCGGTAACTTGAGTGAACATTGCGAAGCATATAATATACGGATGTATTATAAGTGAACGAAGGTAAAAGAGGCTGTTGAAAAACTAATAAGAAGAAACATTGATGCAGAATAGGGTCTGTGCCGATCTCAAATTTTAGCTTACATAGGTCGGCCTGACCATGCTGTTTGTTTTTAAAGTTAAGTTTGAAAAAAAGAAAACATAACTTTTTCAACAGCCTCTAAAATACCGAATGATTATTTTTTTGCGTTAGTGTAATGATAAAAATATCAAAAGCGAGATCCCGGCTCAGAAACATACCGGGATGACAGTTTCTCAGAATCATTCTGGGATGACAAAATATAAATGTCAACTAAAAATTCAGAATAGTACTGGGATGACAGTTTCTCAGAATCATTCTGGGATGACAAAATATAAATGTCAACTAA
>JALOAD010000106.1 GCA_023228995.1 Candidatus Muiribacterium halophilum | reverse complement strand
TTCCATATAGGGATTATTTTATAGAGTTTTCAAAAAACAGTTCTTATAGAGCAGAAGGAGCTGTATTAAAGTATTTAACTGAAAAAGAAAATTTTTCTTCTGAAAATATTGAATTAGAAAAAATCAATAATATTATAATGAAACTTTTTGAGGATTTTAACTCAGAAGATATTGATAGAATATCAAAGTATTTTTATTATATGAATGATGAAGTATTAAATAACATTAAGCATGCTATATATAAATGCAGTGATATAAAGATGAACTTTGTTCTCAAAGATATTGCTTTATCATCTTCTGGAGTAAAAGGTTGGGGACTTTTTTATTTTTATTTTTTTGGTAAATTCAAAGAAAGTCAGCTTCCAGTTATTTATAATTACAAAGCAATGATGTTTCTTTCAAGAGAAAAAGAATGGGAAATAAGTGATATAGAATTCTATTCTTTTGATAATTTACCTATTTTAACAATAGAGCTTGCTAATTGTTGTAATTATAAATGTATAATGTGTGATACAAATATGCAAAAAAATAGATCTTTTATGCAATTTGAAACATTCAAAAATATAATAGATTCACTACAAAATTTTAGAATCGGTACAATTACACCATTCTGGCTTGGTGAACCTCTTATGAATCCTGATTTTGATAAAATGATTGATTATGCATTTGAGCAAAATGAAAATAATAATTCATTTATATCATTTACAATTAACACAAATGGAAGTCTTTTTGACAAAAAAAAGACTCAGACAATATTAAAAAATTCTGCATTAGATAATATGAATGAAAATACTTTTATAAGAGTTCATTTTTCGATCGATTCAATTGTTGAAGAAACATATAAAAAAATCCATAGAGCTGGTTCTTCAGAAAATGTTATAAATAATATATTGTATTTTTTAAAAGAAAGAAAAAAATCAAATGTCCAATATCCTAAAATAACTGTAGCAATTATTGTCATGAAAGAAAATCATAAAGAAGTAAAAGATTTTGTGAAATTTTGGGAAGAAAAATTTAAAGAGTTAGATAATGATTATTATATTACATGGGATTGGCCTTATCTTGAAAAAGATGCAATTTACATAAGAAGGCTTGATAGTTTAGATCAAGAAGAGTCAGAAAGACTTCATTATAATACTGTTTTAGAATTAGGTTTGCTTAATAATAATGAAGAAAAATCTGTTGATACAAAAGAAGTTGAAAACATTGAAGATATTGAAGATATTGAAGATATACAAGATATCGAAAGTTCTGATGATAATTCATTTGATAGAATAATTAATACTGATTCAGTTTTTGTTAAAGATAATATGGATTATTTTGTTAGAAGACCTTGTCCAGCATTGTGGAAAACTCCAATTGTTAACTGGAATGGAGAGGTTACAACATGCTGTTTTGATATTGATCTTCAAATGAAACTTGATAATGTTAATAATAAATCTTTAAGTGAAATATGGAATTCTGAGTTGATTGTTAAATGGCGTTTATTTCATTTAAGAGGAGAGTTTAATAAAATAAAAAGATGTTCATGTTGTCATAATATTAATTCTCCAGTTATGAAAAATTCTGAATTTATAGAGTATTTACTTAAACTTGGCAAAAAAGATGAAATTGAAAAAACACATTTTTTGAAATAGAGATAAAATCGGGAAAATCTTGGATTCGGGGTTCGGGAAAGAGTAAATAACAAAAAAATGTGGAATTTCGAATGTCGGATTAAGAAAGAATTAAAAAGCTTTAAATCTACTTCGCCATTTAGCTACTTGGCTATTTCGCATATTTTTAATTATTAATTCTTCTTTTATTAGTTGAAAAAAAATCTATTTCTAGTTAGAATATCAAAAAAGTTGCTGGAGTTTTTATGAAAGTATTAATTGATGAACAAAGTATAAAAAATAGAGTTGCAGAAGTTGCAAAACAGATTGATTCTGATTTTGCAAATAAAGATTTTATTTTAGTATGTATTTTAAAAGGTGCTTTTATGTTTACAGCTGAACTTGCAAAAAACATAAAATCAGAAAATGTTAGTTTTGAATTTATGGCAGTTTCAAGCTATGGTAATGAAAAAAGATCATCTGGAAAAATAAAGATTGTAAAAGATATTGATGTTGATGTTCAAGGTAAAAACATTGTTATAATTGAAGATATTGTTGATACTGGGCTTACAATGGAATTTCTTGTTGGATATTTTAAAAATAAAGGGGCAAATTGTATTAAAGTTTGTGCTTTGCTTGATAAGAAAGATTGCAGAAAAGTTGAAGCTCGTGTTGATTACTGCTGTTTTGATATTGAAGACAGATTTGTTATAGGATATGGTCTTGATTATGCTCAGAAGTATAGAAACCTTCCATATATTGCTGAATACACTGGAGGAAATAATGAATAATGTTGTTATAACACCTGTAGTTGTTGGTGTGCTTGATGTAAATTGTTATATAATCTCAGATCTTGAGAATAAAATTGCTGTAGTAATTGATCCAGGTGATGAAGGAGAAGTTATACTTGGTGAAATTCAAGCAAAAGGTTGTACATTAAAAGCTATTATAAATACTCATGGACACATGGATCATATTGGCGCTAATGCATATCTTAAAGAAAAAACTAATGCTGATATATATATTCATTCTGCAGATTCCAAAATGCTTATAGATGCTAAAGAAAATATGTCAATATATTCAGGTAAATCTGTAATATCTCCAAAAGCTGATTATTTTCTTGAAGATAAACAAATTTTGAAATTTGGTAATATAAAATTAAAAGTTATTCATACTCCAGGACATACTCAAGGATGTGTGAGTTTAAGAATGGGATTATTTCTTTTTTCAGGAGATACACTTTTTAAAAAATCAATTGGAAGAACAGATTTTGTTCATGGTGATTATAATCAGATTTTGTCATCTATTAAAAAGAAACTTTTAACTTTAGATGGACAAATAAGTGTTTATCCGGGTCATGGCGAAGAAACTACTATAAGTTATGAAAAAAACAATAATCCATTTGTTTAATCTATTAAAAGAGGTAAAATAATGCGGATACTTACTATTAATCCAGGTTCCACCTCGACAAAGATAGGGATTTATTCAGAGGGAAATATTCAAAATGAATTTTCAATTGAACATTCAAGTGAACAAGTTTCAAAGTTCAAGCGTTCTATAGAACAAAAAGATATGAGAACAAAGATTATTAAGGATTTTTTAAAAGAAAAAGGTTATAAATCTTCGGACTTTGATGCTATTTCTGGACGAGGAGCTCCATTAAAACCTCTTGTGAGCGGAGTTTATCAAGTTAATGAAAAGATGATATATGATCTTAATAATGAGGTAAAAGCAGATCATCCTTCGATTCTTGCTGCAATTATCGCAAAAGAATTAGCTGATGAAGCTGGTATTAATGCTTATATTACAGATCCTGTTTCGGTTGATGAATTTGATGATATTGCGAGAATATCTGGAATGCCTGAAAATCCGAGACTTTCTCTAGGTCATACACTTAATATGAAAGCTGTTGCAATAAGACTTGAGAATGATGTTAAAAAAAAATATGAAGATATGAATCTTATAATATGTCATCTTGGAGGTGGTATTTCTATATCAGCTCATAAGGATGGTAGAATGATAGATGTTAATAATGCTAATGATGATGGACCTTTTTCTCCTGAAAGAGCTGGAGGATTACCGGCAGGTCAGCTTGTAAAATTATGTTTTTCTGGCAAATTTGAAACTGATAGAGATTTGAAAAACTATGTTAATAAAAAAGCCGGTTTAATTGCTTATCTTGGATCAAATAGTTTAAAAGATCTTATGAATAAAAGAAGTGATAAAAAAGTTGATCTTATTATTTCTGCAATGGTTTATCAGATTGCAAAGGAAATTGGAAAAATGGCAACTGTTCTTTGTGGAAAAGTTGATTACATTGTAATGACTGGTGGAATTGCTAATAATAAAATACTTATGGATGAAATAAATAATTATACTTCATTTATTGCAAATATGAAATTATACCCTGGTGAAGGAGAACTTCTTGCACTTGGTCAAGGTGTTGAGAGAGTTCTTCAAGGAAAACAAAAGGTGATTGAATATGTATAAAATTGCAGTTTATCCAGGTAGTTTTGATCCGGTCACTGAAGGTCATTTAGATATTTTAAAGAGAACTTCAAAAATGTTTTCAAAAGTTATAATGGCTGTTGTTGTTAATCAATCAAAAGATTCGCTTTTTACAATTGAGGAAAGACTTGATATTTTAAGAAAAAGTATAAAACTTGATAATGTTGAATTTGATAGTTTTGATGGACTTCTTGTTGATTATGTCAGGCAAAAGAAAGGTGATGTAATTATTAGAGGTTTGCGAGCTACAACAGATTTTGAATATGAATTTCAAATGGCTCATACTAATAAAAAACTTGCAGGTGATATTGAAACTATGTTTATTGCAGCTGATAATAGATATACTTTTGTAAGTTCAAATACAATAAAGGAAGTAGCTAGACTTGGCGGTGATATAGCATGTCTTGTTCCAGAATCTGCCTTATTAGCTTTAAAAAAGAAATTTAATAAATAGTTTTTGGGGGATAGTATGATAAAAACAATGCTTGATATTCAGGCTAAAGCAAAAAGTGTGAGAAAAAGAGTTTTATCAGTAGCTTGTGCACATGATTTGGAAGTTATGCTTGCAGTTGATGAAGCGGTGAATAAGGGAATTGTTGAACCTGTTATGGTTGGTGATGTTGAAAAAATTAAAAAAATTGCTAAAGAAAAGAACATTGATATTTCAAATTGGCAACTTGTTGATGAAAAAGATGATTTTAATGCTGCAATGAAAGCTGTTAAATATGTATCAGAAGGTAAAGCTGATATGATAATGAAAGGTATGATTGCAACAGGAACTTTTCTTAAAGCTGTTTTAAATAAAGAATGGGGTTTAAGGTCTGGAAGTCTTCTTTCACATGTTGCATTAATTGAAGTTCCTACATATCATAAACTTGTTGCAGTTACAGATGCTGCAATGAATGTTGCTCCCGATATTATGGCTAAAGTTGATATTATTAATAATTCTGTAAAAGTAATGAGAGCTTTAGGTATAAACAAACCAAAAGTTGCAGCAATTTGTGCTGTTGAAACAGTAAATATAGCTATGCAACCAACAATAGATGCAGCATTGCTTGCAAAAATGTCAGATAGAAATCAGATTAAAAACTGTGTTGTTGACGGTCCACTTGCACTTGATAATGCAATTTCAAAAGAAGCTTCCGAACATAAAGGAATAATTTCTGAAGTAGCTGGAGATGCAGATATTATTTTATGTCCAGATATAGAAGCTGGAAATGTTCTGTATAAAGCTTTGAGTTTTCTTGCAGAAGCTAAGATTGCAGCCATAATAGTTGGAGCTTCATGTCCGATTGTATTAACTAG
>JALOAD010000030.1 GCA_023228995.1 Candidatus Muiribacterium halophilum | reverse complement strand
AAAAACTCCTTAATGATTTAATATAATTTGAAAAATTTCTAACGAGTTCTTGTAATTGTTGCAAGATATATTTTTTTAATCTTTTATAAAAATCAAAATCTTTTTGTTTAAAAAATAAAAATCAATATAATGTCATCCCGGTACTATTCTGAATTTTTGTCATCCCGGTACTATTCTGAATTTTTGTCATCCCGGTACTATTCTGAGCCGGGATCTCGCTTTTGATTTTTTTATCATTACAATAACGCAAAAAATAATCATTCGGTACCATTCGATATTTTACATCCATATAAAATATCTCTTTACCTTCGTTCACTTATAATACATCCGTATATTATATGCTTCGCAACGTTCACTCAAGTTACCGAGTAGATTTTTTTTTGCTTTTGTTTATAAAAACTCCTTAATGATTTAATATAATTTGAAAAATTTCTAACGAGTTCTTGTAATTGTTGCAAGATATATTTTTTTAATCTTTTATAAAAATCAAAATCTTTTTGTTTAAAAAATAAAAATCAATAATGTCTATTTCCATTTAGAGTGTTTCGTCTGAATAAAATGTTTTTGCTATTTACTTTCCCCGGCTTCATCCCGGTTTTCCCGCTTCTTCACCCTTTCTGTTCTTTCTTTTAATTTTTCGAATAAAATACAAGTAAAAAATATAACTAAATCCAGTGAAAAACTGTGATAAATAACTATATTTAGTATTTCCATGCATTCTTGGTCTATGAGTAACAATACATTGACCAACTTTAAAACCTTCAAATTCAAACAAAGCAGTTACAAACATAAAAAAATTTTTATCCAATCTAACAGACAAAAGAGCATTCTTTTTACATACTTTTAATGCACAACCACTATCATATATATTATCTTTGAGAAGTAATTCTCTAAAAAAATAAGAAATTCTTGAAGAAATATTTTTCAATAAAGGATCTTTACGATTTTTTCTATATCCACAAACCATATCAAGATTTTTTTGAATCATTAAATAATACATTTTAAAAATATCTTTAACATCATTTTGTAAATCACCATCTAAAGTAACAATAATATCAAATTTAGCTTTTTCAATTCCTGTTAGAAGAGCTTTTCCCTGACCTAAATTTTTTTTATGCTTAATATAAACAACTTTATCAGCATCACAAATTTCACTATAAATATTCTCATCAGAACCATCATCTACAATAATTATCTCAAAACTTGCTAATTTAGGACTTAATTCTAATATCTCATCAACTAAAATTCTTATATTTTGCTTTTCATTAAAAACAGGTATTACAAATGATAAATTATTATTTATATTCAATTTTCCCTCTTGCTAAATACACTGTATATGTCTGTTCCAATAAAAAAATCTTCAATAAAATAAAGATTTTTTGTATTTTCTTTAATAATCTTACTATGTTTTATTATTTTTTCAATATAAACAGCTTTCTCATCACTGATTTTTTTATCAACATTATATGTAATATCTTTTGTAAAATAAAATGGAACAATAATAATATCAAAATCCAAAATATCTTCTTTAAAATAAATAGGTTCTTTTTTAAATATCACTCTAACAAACTCATCAGTCAACCTTTCTGCAATAGCATCAGAATGAACAACAAAAGATGTTTTTTTGGAATGTGATATCTTTTTTAATCTATCAAAACTCGAATTAATATTTTTTACTTTATAATAAAAATTCAAATCTTGAAAAATAAAAATGCATAAAATTATAAAAAGCAAATATTTAGTGTTTTTACCACTTAAAAACTTCAATAAAGGTAAAAGAAATATAAAAGATACAATAACCATATAATCATTAGTAAATGATTTTGCATCAAATTTAAAATTAGCATACAAAGATATAATAAAAACAATCAAAGAATATATAAAAGCTGATAAATAAGTTGTTTTAACATAAAAATCTTTTTCTTTATAAATACTATATAAAAAAAATAAAATATAAATAATTACAGGGAAAACAACATATTTCATTTCAATAATAATTCCTGAAATAATGTAAAAAATCGAAGAAAAAATGTTTTTATCTAAATAAAAAGATAAAAGAATTGAGTTAAAATCAAAAAGTTCGCTATTATCCATGCCAATGTAATATTTATAAAACACAAGAAAAATCAGAGGTAAAAACGATATAAAATAAAATAATATTTCTTTAAAGGTTATTTTTTTTAAAAGATAATAAATAAAACAAAAGATAAATAAAAAAATAATATTAAAATAATGAGTATATCCAGCAAACATAATAACAAAAAACAAAATCCATTTATTTTTTTTAAAATCTAAAATCAACATATATCTCAGAAACAAACTAATAAGAAAAAGACTAAATGTATAACATTCAGTATAAATTGAATAAAATAAAAAAAATGGTGAAAATAAGTAGAAAATGAAAAAAACATAACTTAATTTTTTAGAAATTTTTTTACAAATAATATCACCAATTACAAATACAGTTGCAAGCGAAAAAAAAATATTTAAAATACGTAAAAATAAAATATTTTTACCAAAAAAAAATGAAAAAACCCCAACAGTCAGATAATCATAAAAAAATAAATGAACATCTTTTACAAAATATTCATAAAAATTATCCAACATTCTATAAGATACCATTTCATCACTATTAAAAATATAATCAGTTAAAAAAAACCATCTTGATAAAAAAAACAGCAGACTATATATAATACATTTATATAACAAATTGTTATTTAATAAATTATTGCTATAACTATTTATATTCTCGCATGATTTCATAAAAAAATTATATCAGCATTCATAAAAAAAGGAAATAAGTATTAAAAACAGTATGCAAGTATATGAAGCGTATAAGAACAGTATAGTTGAGATTCTGGGTCGGGATCTGCTTTAGGTTTTTAATAACAGGGTATTCTTCTTTAAAAAACAGCTTAAATACAGTATAATGTTATATAATGAAAACTAAAAAAAAAATACTGCTTTTAAATCCACCTTTCAATCGTTCAGTTCAGCGAGATTATTACTGTTCACACACCACAAAAAGCAGTTATTTATGGCAACCACTTGATTTACAAATATTATCAGGATTTTTAAAAGAATATAATATTATTTTATATGATTGTATTTACAACAAACACCATAAACATAAAGCTTTAAGTAATATAAAAAATTTATCACCAGACATAATAATATCACAAACAGCAAGTGCTTCACTCAACTCAGACTTTGATTTTTTAAAAAAAATTAGCATTATATGCAAATCAAAAATCATAGTAACGGGAGATATTGTAAGATCTAATTTTAAAGAAATTTTAAACAAACACAATTTCATAAATGCTTGTATAACCAATATATGTCATAATAATATAAAAGATTATATAGAAAACAATAATATTGTAAATTTATTTAATATAATAACAAGAAATTCAGCTAATATAGAAGAAATACCAAGTATATTTTCAATTCCAAAACCTAAAATTTCATTATTTAATAAAAAAAACTATAATTTACCTTATACATACAAAAGTCCAATTTACACAACACTTACAACTTATGGCTGTCCATTCGCTTGCAAATACTGTCATTTTGAAAATATAAACCCCTCCCTAAGAAATCCCTCAAACTTCGCTTTAGAATTAAAAAATATAAAGAAATTCAATTTTCAATATATACATTTTAGAGATCAAACATTTGGATATAATAAAGAACATTTAACTGAAATAGCTCAAATAATAAAAAAAACTAACCTTCCTTACACAATATACTCAAGAGCTGATGTTATGGATTTTAAAACATTAAAAATGCTTAAAAAATCAGGGCTTCATACAATAGAAGTTGGAGTAGAATCAGGAAGTTTTTCAACAAGAAGTAAATATGGTAAAATCATACAAAACCAAACATATATAGATTTTTTTGATAACTGTCGTAAATTAAAAATAAACACTGTTGGTATATTTATAATTGGATTTAAAGAAGAAAATTTAACTCATATAAAAAAAACAGAAACATTTATTCATAAATTAAAACCAGATTATCTTTCATTAAACATTTTAATACCAAAGCATGGTACTACAATTGAAAATAAAAACAGCAGTAAAATAGATCTTGACCCAACAAAAGGACTTATAACGCAAAAGAAATTACAGAAAATTCAAAGTAATATAATGCATGAATTTTATTTATCCCCTAAATATATTTTTAATAAGATTAAAAATCTTGAAAATCTACAAGATTTTTTACATTTATATAAAAATGCAACAAGTATAAATAAATAGATTTAAAACTTTACACTTCACACAAAAATTTTCACCGCTCTATAATTCATATAACACTATAACCTACATTTACAGTTTGAGGACCATTTGCAAGAGCATGACCACATCTGCCGTAGGCTGCAACAACAATTATCCCATTTCCCCTTGTAATAGCAATCTTAAAACCACCACCGAGTCCAGGATTTATAAGATTAATCTGAGCATAAACATCTTTAACAGCATTAGACACTGCCATTTTTTCTCTAAGGTCTTCTTTAATAACACTTCTTGCAATAGCAGCAACAATCGCTGATTCTCGCATTTTTATCGCAAGTCTCTCAGCACTTTCTCCAACCTGAGTAGTCGCACACGGAAAATTATACTGATTACACTTTTCAAGCCAATATAATTCCCTTTCTCTATCCTCAGTCATAGCAAGATATACAGTAATTCTCTCTTGAGAAAGTTTAGGATGAACCGGTTTACCCTTAACAACATCTTTCACAACATCAGATTCACTTATAGTACCAACAAGCTTATTATTAGAATCAGTTACAGGTAAAGAAACAAAACTATGGTCAAGAAGAATCTGAGCTGCTTCCTGAATAGAAGCATCTTCATATACAGTTATAAAATCACGATCCATAATAGAACTTGCAGTTTCATTAAGATCAAGAGTTTTTATAATGTCGTTATTAGTAATAACACCTGCAATCTTTTCATTATCAGTCACAATAACACTTTTTGCATTATACATCATGAGTTTTTTTCTAATATCAGAAGCTTTTTCACTCTTCAAAACTTTTATAAATTTACGATTCATTATATCTTTAACAAGCATTATTACCCCTTATAGCGAAAAATCGCTTTCTTATACAATTATAAGTAAATATACTAAACTTCTTACTTTTACTATATATCACAAACCATTTTATAAATCAATAGAAAAAAACAATTGAACATTTTGATCCCCAACCCCAGTTTCATCCCAGTTTCATCCCAGTTTCATCCCAGTTTTTATACAACATCTCCAAATACAATTTTCCCAGCATTTGTATGAACAATATTTTTAACTTCAATTTTAACTTTTTGACCAACAAAATTTTCACCATTTTGAGCTACAATCATAGTACCATCGCTTAAATAACCAACAGCCTGACTTTTTTCTTTACCTGCTTTAATCAGATTAATAAAAAACAAATCACCAACAAGAACATTGGGTTTAATACTATCCTCAAGCTCTTTCATAAACAAAGTCTTAACACTTTTAATATTAGCTTTTTTTATCAAATTATAATCATTAGATAACAAAATATTACCATATTTCTGACACAGATTAATAAGTTTATCATCAGTTTCAACAGTTTTTTCATCCAAAAAATCAATAGTTGTTACATATTTTTTATTAATAAGCTCTTCAACCAAAACAAGTCCATCTCTACCTTTTTTTCTCTTCATATCATCTGATGAATCAGCAAGAATTTGCAGTTCAGTAATAATAAAATCAGGAACAATAACATTTTTAAATAAAAAACCAGTTTGAAGAATTTTATCAATTCTACCATCAATTATTATGTTTGAATCAATAACTATAGCAGAATCAACTTTATTATCCTCAAGAAAATATTTTTCACCAAATTTAGCACCAGCATAAGCAAAAACAATATTAAAAAACAAAGGTACAAATAATTTCAAATATTTTATAACCATACCAGAACTACCAAGATTTATAAAAAAAATATAAACCGGTATAAGCAACAAATTAACAAGAACAAGACCGGCAACCATACCAGTTATAACTGGAATAGTATTGTGAATTTTAATTTTTTCCATCATACTTTTAATTATAAAATTAACAAATAAAGCAACAAGCACACCTAATAAATACCCAGAACTCCCAAACAACAACGAAGTATATAAAACAGGATTTTCAGGAAAAAGTTCAACAAAAAAAGAATTTTCAGTAAAATTAGCTATAGTAAAACCAGTAATAGTACCAATAAAAACCATAATAAAATGAACAACAGAATACATAAATACCTCAGTTTAATTTATATATAAATCTAAAAAAAGATGTTGAAAGTTTAATCCCAGCAAGTTCAGATAACTTATCATAATCGCCTTTATCCCTTTTACCAAACTCAATAGCAAATTCCTTAAATTTATATAAAAGTGAATAAGTACTATAATCACCGTTATAATCATACTTTAAAGATAAATCAGATTTAATATAAAATTCTCTATTAAATATAAAAAACATATCAGGAATAAAATCAGACGAATATAAAGGTTTAACAAGTTTTTTCTTTTTTAAAAAATTTGTATAATCATAACCACCAAAACCAGCTATAGAATCAATATTATCTGAACCATTAAAATTATATCCAATTCCAACCATGCCAAAATTAAAAATAACAGCATCATAAAAGCCAGACTCTCTAAAATCTTTATAAGTAATACAAAATGTATTTTTACCATTATTAAATAAAAAATCGTATTGAATAGAATCTGAAATGTATTTAGTATTGCTCTCACTAGAAGAAACATTTGAATATTTAAGACCAAGAGAAAACTTTTGTTTAATAATTGGTTTGTAATAAAAAGAAGAAGTTTTTAAATTAAAATCATTGCCCGAGCTTTTATAATCCTGTAAAGAAAAAGTTACTTGTTCATCTGAATTTAAAGATGGAGTATTAATAAAATCACCAAAAGTATTAATACATAAAAAAGTAATTATAATAATTGTAAATAAAACAAATCTATTCATAATTTCTACATTATAACAGAATTGAAATAGATTTAAAGCTTTTTCCTTTAATTACAAATTAAACATCAACAAAATGTTCACTGAACATTTTAATCCCTAACCCCGGTTTCATCCCGACGCTTTTCACTCTCTCAAAAATCCATTCCAGAAATCAATATAAATCTTTCCAAACAGATAATTTCCACCACCCTTAACATTAAGGCGAATATCCACAGTATGAGGAGTATATCTATATAAAGAATAAGAAGCCTCATTTTCCATATACTGATAAGCACTACCATAATTAACTTTCATCCTATAACCATTAAGACTAACATTAAGTTTTTTACCATCATCAAACCAATGTCTGTAAATCTTAGCTGCTGAAGCAATCTGTTTTTCAAACCCTTGATATTTAGAATTCTTTGTACCATTATCATAACAACCAACACCAAGAGCCCAATCAAGCTTTGATTCACTAACAGATTTTTTAGATATAAGACTCTGTTCTTTTTGAAAAGTAACAAGCATAAGCTTAGGATTAATATTATACTGCTGACAAACTCTATATATAATTTCAGAAGGATATTTACCTCTATAAGAATTTTTAAGACATGAACCTTTTTTAACTAAAAAATTCTGAATATCAGCCTGAGTCATAGTAGTTTGAGATTCAAACTCAAAATTTTCAATAAGATTTTCAAATTTAATATCTTTTGATAAAGTCATACCTTCAGTATTAACATTAGTTTGAGAAGAATGCTCTGCAACATTCGCAACAACACTATCATTAACAACTTCAACCTCATTAGTACTTTGTTCTGTATTTGCAACAATATCTTTTTCATCAAAAATAGGCTTATACTCATTAATAAATATATTATTTATAGTAAGATACAAAAGATAATATTTTTTAAAAGTATTGTCTTCTTCCATTAACCGAACAATAAGTACAGCAGTTTCTTCAGCTTTTTTTAAAAACTCAACAAAAATCTCAAGTTTTTCATCACTCTCAACATTTAATTTACCTTCAATAAATTCTCTAATACCAGAAATCGTTGCAGCTAGAGCTAAAATATCACCTTTTTTTGCTTTTTTACCAATAAAATTCACAAATTTATCAATAAATTTATCAGCTTTTTTTTCAACTTCATTAAATATCTCTTCATCAATCTTTTGAAGTTTTTTAACAACTTTCGTATATTTTTCTTCAGAAATAACCTTACCATTCTTTTCTTCTAACTCAAGTTCATATTCAAGAATTGTTAATTCAGAATAAGTCTTAATCCTATCATAAATTAAAATTTCAACCGTACCTTCAGGTGCAATATCAACAAAATCATCATCTTCTTCATTATCAATCACATAATTTTGATTAAAAAAAGAATCAACCGAAAAATCTTGCACAGAATTGTTATTATCAACTACCGGTTGAGAACTATCCAAAGTATATTTAAGAACTTTTTTTACAAGCTCAACATCATCAATAACACTTTCAGAAAAAATAGGCATCATACCTAAACTCGGAGTAATTTGCTGTTTTGTAACCACAAAACCCTCAGCATCTTTTATAGCTTTTTTTTCAACACCTTCATATCCTTCAGAATATATACCATAAGCTTTATTTTGTGCATAAACATTATTAATCAACAAAAAAACTACTAAAATTACCATCAATTTTTTACAATTCACAATTACCTCCCATATAAAAAGACCTTTATCTGTATTTCTATTAATTCTAAGCGATAAATCAAATTCCTGCCACAAGTTTTTATTAAAATCACTAAAGAAATGAAGATAAAAAGGTGTTTTCTAGCCTATTAGATATATAATCTCTAATTTCCCCAAAAACACAAAGAAGAGTTGGTTCTTTCATCAATGGAGTATCTTCATGAAAAAATTTACTTACAGAAAGAACCGGAGCTAAAGCTCCATCCATAGTTCTTATAATTTCAGCAAGAGATATTTCATTACTTTTTCTAGCAAGTTTAAATCCGCCACCTTTACCAGTCTTAGCTTTGATTATACCGTTTGTTTTCAACAAAGATAAAAGAGATTCAACATATTTTCTTGATATATTATAAAATTCACAAATATCTTTTGAACGCACATATCCCATGTTTTCATTTCTAGCAATATATATGAGTGCAAGCAGACAATACTCACTTTTAGTTGTTAATTTCATAAAAATCCCGTTTTCCCTTGTAATTGAATCCTCCATATGAGAGGACTCAATTTAGCTTTTTCAATTATACTACAAAAAAAATACTATTGACAATTTCTAGTTTTAAATATAACATTATCTATAGGATTACTTCTAATTTAAAAAGTTCAATAAAAAGGAGATTATTATGACCATAACACTCGGAATATTTATAACAGTTTTTTTTCTAGCTTTTTTTTGCGAGTACATTGATTCTGCATTCGGAATGGGATATGGAACAATATTAACACCTGTTTTACTAATAATGGGATTTACACCAGCAGTCGTTGTGCCAGCAATATTATTATCACAAGCAACAGGGGGATTTGCAGCTTCAATCTTTCATCACAAACTAGATAACTTAGAAATAAGTAAAACTTCAAAAGATTTCAAAATTTCAGTGTTAATAAGTCTAACAGGTATTTTTGCAACAGTATTTGCCGCCGTAGTAGCAATAAATATTTCTCCAATATTCTTAAAAACTTATATAGGAATACTAGTTATATCAATGGGTTTAATACTTCTCACAAAAATGAAATTCAAATTTTCATGGAATAGAATGTTAATTTTATCTTTAGTTTCATCATTTAACAAAGGAATATCAGGAGGAGGTTTCGGACCGCTTATAACAGCAGGACAGGTTGTTTCAGGACAAAAAGTAAAAAATGCAGTCGGAGTAACTGTTTTTACAGAAATACCAATATGTCTCACTGGAGCATTTACATACTTTTTTATGAATGCTATGAGAAGTTTTGATGGCAGTATTATGAAAACACCATTTAATGAATTTATATTTGCTTTTTTTGCCAAAAATTACTTTTCGTGGGAATTAATTCTAGCACTATGTCTTGGATCAATTATCGTAGCACCATTTGGAGCATTAACAACCTCAATATTTGAAGAAAAAGATTTTAGAAAAATATTAGGAATAATAATAACTCTATTAGGAAGCTATATGCTTATAAAAACATATATGTAAAAATTGTAATCCCGTTACGATTCTGAATTTTTTTCATCCAGGAATATTTTGAGCTGGGATTTCGTTTTTTTGTTTTTTTTATTACTTTAAAGCAAAAAAATAATCATTCGATACCATTCGATATTTTACATCCATATAAAATATCTCTTTACCTTCGTTCACTTATAATTATATGCTTCGCAACATTCACTCTTTCACCTGCTCTTATCTTTCACCCATTCACCCTTTAACTAAAAACCATGGATTAACAAGCTCTTTTTTATTATAATGAAATCTTGTTTTACCATCTTCAAGAAACACTCCACCACCAGCCATTTCAACAATACACTGTCCAGCAGCAGTATCCCATTCCATAGTAGGAGCAAATCTAGGATAAAACTGAGCTTCACCCTGTGCGACAAGACAGAATTTCAATGAAGAACCAGAAGATTTTATATCAACATCAATAAATTTACCCTTTAATTCATTAATAAAATTCTCAGTTTCTTTATTAAGATGAGATCTACTAGCTACAACAAAAACTTTTTCATTACTATTTTTAACAATAGTTTTCAATTTTTCGCTTTTTTCTAAAACCATTTCAATCGAATCAAAACTATCAATATCAAAAACATTACCATCAAAAAAATATGAGCCCATACCCTCTTTAGCAAAAAAATATGTATTTTTAACAGGAACATAAATAATACCCAGAATAGGATAATTATTTTGAATCAACCCAATATTTACAGTAAATTCACCATTTTTTTTAACAAACTCCTTTGTACCATCAAGCGGATCTACAATCCAAAATCTATTCCACCTCTTTCTTTCGGAAAATGAAATAGCTCTTTCTTCTTCACTCAAAATTGGAATAATCTCATCTTTAAATAAATAAGATTTCAAAAAACTAACAATTATATCATTAGATTTCTTATCTGCTAAAGTAAGCGGAGAATTATCCGCTTTGTTTTCAACATCAAAATCAGTATTATAAACTTCAAGAATAGCATCCCCAGCTTTTTTTGCAATCTTTAAAAGTTCCAACATAAAAACCTCCCTTTAACCCCGAACCCCGGTGTTTCCAAAACTTTCCCAGTTATTAACACTTTTTCACGCTTAAATAATTCTCTTCAAATATTCTTTATAATCATTATTATAAGTTTCAGCCAATTCTAATAACTTTTCTTTAGAAATAAACTTTTTAAAATAAGCAATTTCTTCAAGACAAGCAATCTTAAATCCTTGCCTAGCCTCAATAGTTTTTACATAATTACCAGCATCAAGAAGACTCTCAAAAGTACCAGTATCAAGCCAAGCAAAACCACGACCAAGATTCTCAATTTTCAAATTCTTTTTTGCAAGATAAACCTTGTTAACATCAGTAATCTCAAGCTCACCCCTTTTAGACGGTTTAAGATTTTTCGCAACATCAATAACACTATTATCGTAAAAATAAAGACCGGCAACCGCATAATTACTCTTAGGATTTTTAGGTTTTTCCTCAATACTAAGAACATTCATGTTTTCATCAAATTCAGCAACACCATATCTTTCAGGATCTTTCACCATATAACCAAAAACATAAGCACCACCATTCTTTTCAATATGAGAAACACAATTTGTAAGAATTTTTGAAAAACCATAACCAAAAAATATATTATCACCCAAAATAAGACAAACATCATCATTACCAATAAAATCCTCACCAATAGTAAAAGCCTGAGCAAGCCCCTTAGGTTCAGGTTGAATTGCATAAGAAATATTAATACCCCACTGACTTCCATCCTTTAAAAGCTTTTTAAAATCATTATTATCCTCAGGAGTTGTAATAATAAGAATATCACTAATACCAGAAAGCATAAGAACAGATAAAGGATAATAAATCATCGGTTTATCATAAACCGGCAACATTTGTTTAGAAACACTTTTAGTAATAGGATGCAACCTTGTACCAGCCCCACCCGCAAGAATAATACCCTTCATAACATAAACCCCCAAATTTTGTTTTTATATTTATGCACAATAATAAAATAATATATTTTATTTTTCTAACATGTTTTTATAATTTTTATTTATAATTTTCAATGCTTTATTTAATTCAAATGATTCCCTTTCTTCCAGATTTAGTACAGACAATAACTCTAATTCTAATCTATTTTCCATAAATTTAATTTCATTATTATTTCGCCCTAAATTAATCATATAATTTTTAGAATTAATATCAAATCCACCTTCTTTTAATTTTTCTAAAAAAATTTCCAATAAATTTTTATCCCATATTTCTGATTTTTTATGACTTATATAAAACAAGTCATAAAAATCTCTTGGAGCAATTTCTTTTCTTGTTGCAGCAGCTCTTAATTTTTCAGCCACCGCTTCGACCAAATTCAAACATTTAATTGTTTCATTTTTTATTATTGGTTCATTGGTAAATGGATGTAAAAATATATGATGCAATTTTTTATATTCAACTTTTAATAAGTTTTTAAACCTCATACTAATTTCTAACTTTATACTTTGAGGAGTTTCATAAAAAACAGAATTATATAAAATTATAAAAATATACTGTTTAGATTCATTAAATCCACCTGATTTTTCACAATCCAAATTCAATCCAAGTTTTTCTATTATTTTTAGTAAATTCTGCTTCAAAGGTTTTATTAACTCTTTTCTTTGCGTGCGTGTAAGCTTATTTTGAGGAATATCCATTATAAAATCTAAATCTTCACTTAATCTAAAATATTCAAAATATATTTTATTTAAACAAGTTCCACCTTTAAATATTAATTTTTCAGATAATAAATTAATTTCATTTAAAAACAATGTTAAATAGTAATCTTTTTCTAATAAAGAAGGAATAAACTTGTGCTTATAAGCCAAAGATTCAATATAAGTTTTAAAATTCACCTTATTAAAGTGAATCATTTATTATTAATCCCCATTTTTTGTTAATACCCCCTTTTCGACCATCTGTAATAGAAATTAATGATGTGTTATCAATAGAAGCTCTTAATTGACTTAATTTTTTTTTATATTTAGAACTAAAAACAATTTTTTCCACAATAAAACCTATAATTTTCCTTGTTTTTACTACTGGAAATTTTATTGCAAATTCAATCAAAACCTCTAGATCAACATTATTACTAACAATTTCTTTTTCAAAAATATTTATTGCATTTTTTATGCCACCAACAGGTTTATTGAAATATATCAAATCAATTAAAGTTTTTTCTTTTGTTGCCAAAGGCACTTCAATGTTATCTAATTTTTTACAAAAAAAACCATATATTCTATTCCTATCAACTTTAACAAAATTATAAGTTATTCCCAATATTTTCTTTACTTTACTGATTTTAGTATTCAAAACATAAACTACTTGAAATTTTTGTTCATAAAAATTGTAATAATTATACATTGTTGAGTAACCAATATAATAATCCTTGAGATTTAAAAAAACAGATGGAATTATTAATTCATTTACTAATATACCTCTATTAACAAATTCAATAGGAACAAAAATATAAACAGACTTTTTTATTGGAATTAAAATTTTTTTATTTTTTAAAGACATTATTAAATTTTTAATATTATTGTATGAATTAGGTAAATATTTTTTTATATCATCTAATTGATATATTTTCTTACCTTCATAAGTTAATCTAGAAACTAACTTTAACTCAATTTCGCTCAAACCTTTCGTTGTACTTTCATTCATACATTTACCTTCAATTAAGTTACTTTCTACCAACAATTATACAACAAAAAAAATATTATTCAAATTATTTCAGCCTTATCCGTGCCAATACATGGCAAACTGCTTTTGCTTTTTTCCGCTTTTCAACTAAAACTCTTTAGAGTCTGCTCACTAGGAATATTCATAATCCGCTCACTAAATAAGCAATAGCTTTTTTCACTTTGCTTTTGCTTTGCCCATTTCACCCTTTCACCAGCTTCTAATCTTTATTCCGGCAATTTCAATATTGACACAAACCCTTTATTATCCAAATACCATTCAACAGTTTTTTCTAAACCATCAAGAGTCGAAACACTAGGTTTCCAATCAAGAAGCTTTTTAGCCTTAGAAATATCAGCCCAAGTCGAAATAATATCAGCCTTATGAAAAGGTTTATAATCAATAACCGCCTTTTTACCAAGAAGCCTTTCAATATTTTGAATAATATAATTCATAGAAACAGGATTATTCCCACCACCAAGATTAACAATCTCATAACCAACATTTTTTAAAGCAGCAATAGTACCTTTAGCAATATCATCAACATAAGTAAAATCACGAGATTGAGAACCATCACCAAATAATTCAATAGGACTACCTTCATCAATCCATTTAATAAATCTATAAACACTCATATCAGGTCTGCCAGAAGGACCAAAAACAGTAAAATACCTAACAACAGAAATATCAAGATTATAAAGACTATGATAAGAATAACACATCACTTCAGCAGCTTTTTTTGAAGCAGCATAAGGAGAAATCGGAGTATTAACAGCCAAATCTTCCAAAAACGGCATTTTTTGCCCAGCATATAAAGAAGAAGTAGAAGCAAGTACAAACTTTTTCACCCCATTATGTCTCATAAGCTCCAAAAGATTTAAAGTCGCATTAGCATTAGTAGTCATATAAACAAAAGGATCTTCAAGAGAATACCTAACACCAGCACGAGCAGCCAAATTAATCACAGCATCAAATTTATAATCAACAAATAACTCTTCAACATCAGAGTAATTTTCAATATCAATCTCATAAAAATAAAAATTTTCATAAAGTTCAAGATTTTTAAGCCTATATTCTTTAAGCCTAACATCATAATAATCATTCATATTATCAACACCAACAACAGTATGACCAGCTTCAAGAAGAAATTCACAAACTTTATTACAAATAAACCCCGCAGCCCCAGTACAAAGATAAATCATTTAACCCCCAAAATCTGGTATTTTAGTACTATTGTACAACAGTATGAAACCGGTAAAATCAATACAATGATTTTATTAAACCTATAACCATATTTTCAATTTTTTTCAATTTCACAAAAAGCAACTCATCTATATTATATCCCAAATCTTTTGCAATCAATAATTGAGTTTCTAATTCAGCTATTGAGCCTAAACTTATAAATAAAAATCTTTTAAAATCTTTTTTTGAATTCTTTACAGCACCTTCAGCAATATTAGATACAATAGAAACAGATGCTCTGTTTATTTGAGATTTCAAACTATATTTTTCAAAGTCTGGAAATTGCGAAGTATTTTTATATATTTGCTTAACTAATTGAAAAGCCTCTTTCCAGACTTTTAATTTTTTAAAATCATTACATACAAAACTCAATCTCAACCCCCATACCGCTCTTATACGCTTCACATACCGCTCTTATACGCTTCACATACCGCTCTTATACGCTTCACATACCGCTCTTATACGCTTCACATACCGCACTCAATCTTTCCAATTCAATATCTTTTTCTGAAATTATCGGATTTTCAACCCTCCAATCAATACCAATATCAGAATCATTCCAAATAATTCCCCTCTCATGCTCTTTAGAATACTCATTAGTACATTTATATGTAACAACAGTATTATCCTCAAGCGATACAAAACCATGAGCAAAACCAGCAGGAATCCACAACATAAAATGATTATCAGAAGATAATTCAGCACCAACATATTGACCAAAAGTAGCAGAATTTTTACGAATATCAACAGCAAAATCAATAATCTTTCCCCTTTTAACACTAACAAGCTTACCCTGAGCCTTAGGAGCAACCTGATAATGAAGACCACGAATAACATTTTTTTTAGACAAAGAATAATTATCCTGAACAAAATCACAACAAATACCAAAATCTACAAAATCAGATTTTTTATAAGTTTCCAAAAAATAACCTCTATCATCAAAAAAAACCCTAGGTTTAACAAGAATCAAATCTTTAATCTCAAAATATTCAACATCAAAAGGCATAAAACCCTCCATAAAAATATAAAATACAGTTAGCACTCGCTTCGCTCGTTAGTAAAGACCTTCGGTCTAGTTTAAAACCTCTTACTAAAAATACATAGTATTTTGCTCACTAGAGATTTCATATCTCGCTCACTAGGATTATTTATAATCCGCTCACTAAAAAAAGCAATAGCTTTTTGCACTTTTCTTTTGCTTTTAATTCCACATTGCTCTTAATTTCTTTATCTTTTGTTTCATCTGTTTTGAATTCGACATTGGACATTCAACATTGCAAATTAACTTCATAATTGTTCCCCGAATCCCGGTTTCATCCCAGTTTTCCCGGTTTTTCCCCAGTTCTAAACCATTCACTCACTTCAATAATTCTATTGAATCTACATTTCTTTCAACACATTGAACTATCACTATGTCATAATTATTCTTTTTTATAAAATCCAAATCAATAATATGGGAAGATATATATTCAACTTCAAAAAAAGTTTTTGAAAATAACTCGTAAATATAACAAAAAAACGAATCTCTATAAATTAGAACTTTTAATTTTTTTCCATTTGTATTCCTAGTAATAAAGTGTTTATCACCATCTATTTTTTTTGTAATAAATACATTATCAGAATATTTTATATCAAAATCAATAGTTTCCTTTTCATTTTCTTGTCCAAGCATACTATCAAGATCACCATTTCTAAAAACATTTATCTGCTTTATTGAAAAATCATCAATGTTTAGAGTTTTATAACCAAAATCTCTTACAAAAAAAGTATTATAAAACTTCAAAAAACCAATAAACCCACCTAAATTATTCCAGTGAGTATCATTTTTATAATACATTAATCCCATTTTTTTATTAAATTTAATTTCTTTTGTAAGATCAAGAAAATAATTACTACTAAGATTTTGAGACATTTGCTCAGCTCTTGAAATATCATTTACTTTCTTAATGTAAGATGGCATATATTCATTATATATAGAACTTTTATTCGGAGTTAAAAAAAAGTAAAAATAAGTATCATTCTCTTTTAATTTATTATAAAAATCATTAAATTTTTCTTTATATAACAATAATTCATTCTCATCAAGAATATTAAGATTTTTATATGATTTAACAATATTTTCATGTTTATAAAAAAGCCATCCATCCTCTCCAATAAGAACCTTATCAACAGGTGGCATCCCAAAACATCTATAATTAATCTTAGAATATCTATCAATAATTTTTTTTCTCAAATAAAAGTTATCACTAAAATAAATTTCAATATCTGAAAATATATCTTTTCTAAAAATACCTTTGTTAATAATTGTTCTAAAATCAGTTTTTTCTCTTTTTTCAAAACTAAGATTTTCCTCAAAGAAAAAAATTCCAATACCAGGTAAAAAACATAAAATTATTATAAATAAAACAAAAATAATCTCAAAAATTTTAAAATTCATAATTTTTTTCATAATCAAAACCTAAAATATATAAATGGATTATAAGTTGAAGCCCCGACAAAAATTAAATTTAAAAAAACCAGAATAACATATACAAATCTTTCAACATAAAAAATAAATTTAAATTTATTAATTTTTTTCAATGTATTTTTAACAATAGGAGTGCAAAATAAAAAGGCTAAAGAAAGAAAAATCATTACTCTTTTATTAAAAAAATATTCAAAATCATATATAATCAAATCACTATTAAAATTAAAATAAAGCTTTTTCAAAAAATCTAAAGCATAATTTAAATCAGGCGACCTGAACAAAACCCAACCATTAATAACAATAAAAAATGTATAAATATTCCAAAAACCAAATTTCTTAGTTTTTGAGAAATTAAAAAAAACCTTTTCAAAAATCAGAAAAACTCCATAATACATACCCCATATAATAAAATTCCATGCAGCACCATGCCAAAAACCAGTTAATATAAAAACAATTATAAGATTAACATAAGTCCTGTACTTTCCCTTTCTATTACCACCAAGAGGAATATAAACATAATCCCTAAACCATGTAGATAAAGAAATATGCCATCTACGCCAAAATTCAGTTATCGACCTTGAAATATATGGATAATTAAAATTTTCAACAAACCTAAAACCAAACATTCTTCCTAAACCAATTGCCATATCAGAATAACCACTAAAATCATAATATATCTGAAATGTATAACATAAAATCCCTAACCAAGCAGTCATTTGAGAATAATCCGTAATGTTTAATGCAAAAATCTTATCAGCAGTTTCACCCAAAACATTTGCAAAAAAAACTTTTTTAGTCAATCCAGCAACAAATCTTCTTAATCCATAACTAGTTTTATAAATATTAATATTTCGTTTTTTTAACTGATTTTCAATCGATTTATACCTAACAATTGGACCAGCAATAAGTTGTGGGAAAAGAGAAATATACAGAGCCAAATCTATAAAACTTTTTTGAACTTTTATTTTACCAAAATACAAATCAATAATATAAGACAAAGCCTGAAAAGTAAAAAAAGAAATACCAATAGGTAAAATAACTTTTTCAAAATTAATATTAAAATTAAAAATACCTTTTAAATTCTCAACAAAAAAATTAAAATATTTAAAATAAAACAATAAAGATATATTCAGACAAACACCAACAATAAAAACAATTCTTCTATAAAAAATCTTGCCTTCAAATCTTGATATTAACAAACCAGAAACAAAATTCAGTAAAATTGAACCCAACATAACAAAAATAAAAAACGGTTCTCCCCAAGCATAAAACAGTAAACTCACAGATAAAAGAAATATATTCCAAAATTTCGACGGAATAACATTATATAAAATAAAAACCAATGGAAAAAAGAAATAAACAAAAAAAGTTGAACTAAAAACCATATAAACTCCTTAACATGCTTCTAATCTTTTCCCAAGCCCAGGTTTTATCCCGGATTACCCGCAGTTTTTATCCCCTTCACCCACACTTATCTTGCCATTTTATCAATTTTAATTAAAATAATCTCCAATTCATCTTTTAAAACAAAAATAGAATTCAAAATATTAATAACCATATCTCCATTATCATCATATTCATGAGCAATTTCGTTCCTCAAATCCCTCAATTCAAACCATTCATCAACATTTACAATATTAATTTTTTCAAGTTGATTTAATATATCAATAAAAGGTTTATCCACATTCTCACCCTGAGACAATAATAAAGATTTAAATAATTTAGCACCAATACTATCTTGTAATTTAGAAAATCTATAAATACATTGATCACAAAAAGCCAAATCAACATTATCAACAATAATTAATTTATAATCAGAATTATTTAAAGGAAATTTATATTTTTTAGACAACTCTTCAAAAGCAGTTTTAAGTCTTATAAGATGTTTGTAGCTTTCTTTAATATTATCCTGAAGTTTTTTAATATAAATTAAAGTTTTATTCCCCACTTTTTAGCCTCCTGTTCCACAAGCCTATTTTCATCTAAATTAAAAATCACATCTATTTTTTGTTCACCTAATTCTTTTTTAATACCAGCCAAAAATCTAATTTTTTTCTCAAATAATAAATTATGATCATTCAAAACAAGATAAAGATCTATATCTCCACCCTTTTTTAAATCATCAACTCTACTACCAAAAAGATAAATCTCACCACATTCAAAAACCCTTTTAAAATTATCTTTTATAACAGTAATATACTTATTATTAAGACGCATTTAAATCCCAATCCCCTTTTTACATTATAAACCAGCAAATAGATAATACAGTTAGCATAAATAAATTAATTAATTTATTAGTAAGCACAATTTTAATTAAAATAAAATTGTTGTAAGCGGACATTCCATGTCGTTGACATTTCATGTCCTTGTAAGCGATTGGCAAGCCAATCTAGTTTAAAACCTCTTCCTAAAACACTCAATAGTTTTATCCAAACCATTATTAAAACTTATTTTAGGCTCCCAATCAATAATTTTTTTTGCAAGACTAATATCCGGCTTTCTCCGAAGAGGATCATCCTCAGGCAATTCTTTATAAACAATGTTTGAATTAGAATTAGTCTTTTTAATAATAATATCAGCAATTTCATTAATTGAAAATTCCTCAGGATTACCCAAATTAACCGGATAACAAAAATCACTTTCCATAAGCTTAACAATACCATCAACAATATCATCAACAAAAGCAAAAGATCTAGTATGAGAACCATCACCATATACAGTAACATCATCACCCTTCAAAGCCTGACAAATAAAATTACTAATTATTCTACCATCAACAGATGACATTCTCGGACCATAAGTATTAAAAATTCTAGCAACTCTAATATCAACTTTAAATTGACGAAAAAAATCATAAAACAAAGTCTCAGCACTTCTTTTCCCCTCATTATAACAACCCCTAACACCAATAGAATTAACATTACCAAAATAACTTTCAGGTTGCGGATGAACACCAGGATTACCATAAATTTCCGAAGTAGAAGCCTGAAAAATCCTAGCATTATTCCTCTTTGCCAACTCAAGCAAATTAATAGACCCAAAAACATTAGTCTTAAAAGTAAAAATAGGATTATTCTGATAAATAACAGGAGAAGCCGGACAAGCTAAATTAAAAATATAATCACATTCAACATCCAAATTATTACAAATATCAGCTTCAATAAAAGAAAATCGAGCATTATCCATAAGATGAGAAATATTTAAAAAATCACCAGAAATAAAATTATCAACACAAATAACAAAATGACCAAGTTTAATAAAATACTCACATAAATAAGAACCCAAAAACCCAGCACCACCAGTGATTAGAATTTTCATTTAATAACCCTGCGAGATAGCGAAATAGTAAAATAGTTAAATAGATTTTTCTTTTTATGTTTCACTTTTCATCCCGCGATTTTAGTGATTTAATCATATTATAAATCATTTTTGATATAATTTCAGTTTCTTTCAAAAATTCACTTAGTTGAGTTTCAGAAATAAGTCCAATATTTTTTGATATAATTAATTGAGTTTCTAATTCACATAAAGAGCCTTTAGCTATATTTAAAAACCTAATAAAATCTTTAATACTGACTCTACCCCAACCCTCCGCTATATTGCTAGGGATTGAAACAGATGAACGGCATATTTGTGAAATTAAACCATATTTTTCATTTTCAGGATAATCTTGAATTGTATTATAAATTTCAGTAGTCAGATCTATACTCTTTTTCCAGACATTTAAGTCTCTATAACTTGAAATTTTTTCTAAACAAAAACTATTAGCCATAAAAAGTTTCTCCACCATTTCACCATTTCACCACTTCACCACTTCACCACTTCACCATTTCACCACTTCACCACTTCACCATCTCACCACTTCACCATCTCACCATTTCACCACTTCACCACTTCACCATCTCACCATTTCACCACTTCACCACTTCACCACTTCACCATTTCACCACTTCACCATCTCACCATTTCACCACTTCACCCGCTCTTCCTATTGAATAATATTCTATGCCTCTTTTCTTAAGTCTTTCTGGATTATACTGATTTCTTCCATCAAAAATCACAGAATCAACCAACAAAGATTTAATCTTATCAAAATCAGGAGTCCTAAATTCCATCCATTCAGTAACAAGAACAAGACCATTAGAACCAACACAAACATCATACATATTTTCACAATATTCAATACAAGGATTATTGCCAAAAATCCTTCTAGCTTCAACCATAGCCTCAGGATCAAAAATTTTAACCTTAGCACCAAACTCCAAAAGCTTATCAATAATAACTCTTGAAGGAGCTTCCCTCATATCATCAGTCTTAGGCTTAAAAGATAAACCCCAAATACCAAAACACTTACCTTTAAGATTACCATCAAATCTACGTAAAATTTTATCAAAAATAATTTCTTTTTGCTCATTATTAACAGTTTCAACAGCCTCAATAATTTTTAAATTCATACCATTATCCTCAGCAGTACGAATTATAGCCCGAACATCCTTAGGAAAGCATGAACCACCATAACCACAACCAGGAAACAAAAAAGCATTACCAATTCGCAAATCACTACCAATACCATTTCTAACATCATGAATATCAGCGTCAACTTTTTCACATAACCTTGAAAGCTCATTCATAAATGAAATACGAGTTGCAAGCATAGCATTAGCAGCATATTTAGTCATTTCAGCCGAACGAACCGACATAAATATCATTTTATCCCTTTTACGACAAAAAGGTTCATATAACTCTATAAGAATTTCCTTAGCATCATCATCTTCAACACCAAGAATCACCCGGTCAGGCTTCAAAAAATCATTAATAGCATCACCTTCCTTGAGGAATTCAGGGTTTGAAACAACTGAAAAACTAGGAATTTGGGAAATATTCAATTTCGAATTTTCAATGTGGAATGAAGAATTTTTGGAATCATTGGAAATATCTTTTTGATTAAATCTATTATTAAGTACATATTGTATTTTTTCTTTAACTTTATCAGCAGTACCAACCGGAACAGTAGACTTATCCACAATAACTTTATACGAATTCATAAATTTACCAATCTTTTCAGCAACATCCAAAACATGAGAAAGATCAGCACTACCATCCTCATCAGGAGGAGTACCAACAGCAATAAAAATAATATCACTATTTTCAATAGCAATCTTTATATCAGTAGTAAAAACCAATCTCTTATCTTTATAGTTTTTATCAATAATTTCGTCAAGACCAGGCTCAAAAATAGGAATAACACCATTTTTAAGACCCTCAATCTTCTTTTCATCAATATCAACACAAAAAACATCATTACCAGCATCAGCAAAACAAGCACCAGCAACAAGCCCAACATAACCACTACCAATAACAGCAAGTTTCATACAAACCTCCAAAAATAATTAATAAGTACAGAAATGTAAATTGGTATATATGTACTCTTGTACAGAAATGTACATTGACACAGCTTTTATACCCCCCTCAGTACACTTCATGTACAGCTTTCATACACTTTCAGTACACTTTTTATACCGCTTTCGTACCGCTTTCATACCGCTTTCATACCGCTTTCATACCGCTTTCATACAGCTTTCATACACTCCCACAACCTTTCTTTAAATATTTCCTTTTTATAATTTTCAAGAAAATAATTTCTTGCATTTTCAGACATTTTTTTATATAAAATTTTATCTTTAAAAAGAATATCTATCTTTTTTTTAAAATCATGGTAGTTCTTGTAAGTAAATCCAGCACCAGATTTTTGTATATGTTCTTTTAACACTTTGCATTTCTCGTTTACAAGACAAGGTTTACCAAACATCATTGCTTCCAGTATTACAATTCCAAGGCTTTCCAGCTCAGACGGATGAACAAATATATGACATCTTCTGAAAAGATCATATTTTTTGGCTTCACTTACAAAACCTGATTTTTTAATATAATAAGGATTTTTTTCATTATTTAGTAAACCACTCCCAATTGTTTTTAGAAAAATTTTATTTGCTCTACTATTAATCCTTGTAAAAAAATCAAACAATTGATGGACATTTTTAGCTTTTTCCATTCTTCCAGCATATAATGCAAAATTTTCAGAAAAACCACACATTCCTTTATCATCAATCCCAAATCCAATAATTGGAGACTTTTTATCTGGAATATATAGATTTTTTTGACAAAAATCTTTTTCAGCATTTGTTAGAAAAAAATGTCTGAATTTTTTATATTTTTTAAAAACAGGTAAATACACTGGCATCTCATCATGGAAAGTAGGTATTATATTAACTTTATCAATATCATAAATAAGTGAAACTCCAAATAATGTTGTTGGATAAAGATATGTCATAAAAAAAATCTTATGATATTTTTCCTGTTCGTTTTTTAAATAAGTAAAAAGTTCTTCTGAAATCGGCCCATTTAGCCTTACCCATTCTTCGCAAATGCCATAGGGTAAAGCTCCGAATTTTTTTTTCAATTGATTTTTCAAAGTATTCCTGGAATTTAGAAAAAATTCAAATGTTATCCCATTAAATATTAATTTAGATAAAACATTAACTTCTCTTTTTCTACCTGAGTTTACATAAAATCTTTTTATACAAAGATTATCTGAAATCCTGTAATTCCCTGTCTTATAATGATTTTCCCATTTATTATGATCTTTTGCACATGTAGTTATAATATCAACCGAATTTTTTTCAGATAATATCTGACCTAATGTATAAGCATACTCTTCTGATCCACCTGTAATATCTTTTCCGCATCTCTGAACAACTATAGCTATTTTTTTCATATTTTTTCCAACAGTTTTAAAAGAAGCTCTTTTTTATGTGAATAAGAGAATTTTTTTAAATTCTTTCTTCCTTTTTCTATCATTTCAAGTCTATATTCAGAATCTGATATTGATTTTACTATTTTATCTATATTTTCTTCATTTCTCTCTTCAAGAATAATCCCGCCTGCTCCACAAGTCTCCGAGCTTGCTGAAAAATCTCTTACAACAACTGGTACTCCAAAACACTGTGCTTCAAGTATAGGAACACAAAAACCTTCATGTCTTGATGCACTAAAAAAAACATGGGATATTTTGTAAAGCAATTCAATAATCTCGTCTTCAGGAAAAAAAATAATTTCAACAATTTCTTTCAATTCTTTTTCTTTAATAAAATCAAATATCTTCTGAAGATAAAGATCTGACTTATCAGAATATCCACCAGCAAATATCAATCTTATATTACTAAAATTTTTCCTTAGCTGTGAAACAATTTCAAGAATATAAATGTGGTCTTTATTTGGAGCAAATCTACCAACAAAAAGAATATTATATTTCCCATCTAAAAACTTTTTCATATAAAATAATTTCTGAACTCTTATAAAAATATTATCAAATACATAAAAAAACTTCAGGTCAATAATTTTCCTTATTTTTCGTGTTAATCTTGAGTAAGATAAAATCCTATGATTTTTTTCATAAAAAGGAGGTAATATCTTACATTTATCACATTCTGCATCTTTTTGAATAAGATCATCAACATTATACGCAGAATCACAAAGAAAAATATCTACTTTACCTATTCTAATAATCTCTTCAATTCTTAATTTTGTTTTTCTTAAAGAAAGGAATATTTCACGATTATAATCTTTATAAAAAAACTCCGGAGTTATATTATGATACTTTAACCAAATACGAGAATTACAATTTATAATAAAATCTTTATCTTTTTCCCAGTAACTTGAATAATGATAAATGAGAATATTATTTTTCTCATTAATAAGATCATTAAACAATTCTTCAGAAATTATGAGTTTTGAATATTCCTGCGAAAAATCTTCAGCAAATAAAAATACTTCAAATCCATTTTGTTTCAGGACCTTTTTCTGAATATATAAATCATTACTTATAGCATCATTAACAACTAGATTTTTTACAGCAAATATTATTTTCATATATCATAACTATACATGAACTCAAGCGTTTTTTCTATTTCTATAACTGGATTAGACTCAAAAAGTGAAAGAATTTTTCTATTATCACCTATAAGTCTATATATTTCATTTTTTCTGACAAATTCAGGATTAACATCAACCTTAATATTATATCCTGCTAAAGAGTTCATTATATCAATGATTTTTTTTAGATGAACTTCACTTGATGAAGAGATATTATAAACTTCACCACATTTACCATTTTCTAGAAGTTTTCCATAACATTCACAGACAAATCTCACATCAGAAAAATCTCGAATAACATCAAGATTACCTAATTCAATATTCTCTTTTTTTTCTTTGTAATGTCTTACAATCTTTGGAATAAGAAAATGATCTTCCTGACCAGGACCAGTATAATTAAAAGGTCTTACAATAACTAAATTTAATTTATCCATGTAATTTTTAGCCATAAACTCCATAGCAAGTTTACTTACAGAATAATGATTCACAGGGTCTGGTATAATGTTTTCATCAACACTACCTTTAGCATTTCTACCATAAATATTAGCTGAACTGGCAAGAATTATCTTTTGAGGATTAATTTTAGTTTCTAATAAAGCATTAAGAAGATTCTCAGTACCAAGAACATTAACATTATAAAAAGGAAGAGCATTCTTTAAATTAACAAAAGAAATTGCAGCAAGATGAATAATATAATCAGGACGAACTTTATCAACAACATCTCTGATTTGATTGTAATCAGTAATATCACACACAAAAAATTTAGGATTTTCAATGTTAAATGTCGAATTATTTTTTAATTGAACATTCGACATTCCACATTCGACATTATTTTTACAAGTTCCATATATATCATATTTATCTTTAAGAATTTCAAACAGCCAATTACCAGTAAAACCCTCAATGCCAGTTATCAATAATTTTTTCATAATTTATAAATTGTACATTAGTACATAAAGTGTATATTGGTACAGAAAGTGTACACTGGTACATAAAATGTATATTAGTACAGAAAGTGTACACTGGTACAGAAATGTACATTAGTACAGAAATGTACTCTAGTACACCTTTCGTACCGTTTTTTACACTCCTTATACCGCCCTTGTACAATTCATGTACAATCCTCGTACTGCTTTGCTCCTGTACACTCTCAGTACTCCTTTTTTACACTCTTTATACCGCCCCTGTACACCTCACATACACATTTTGTACCGCTATTGTACTCTCTCTCCTTTCAATAACTTCTAAATAACCAATCTGGTCTTTTTTGAATTTTATCATATTTATTTATAGCTCTGATAAAAATATACTGTCCTAAATCAGCGGATCTATTTTTCAGTATTTTGTTTATTAAATCAATATCTGAACCAATAATCTCTCTTGACTCAAAATTATGAACATCCTGAGTAAAAGCAATATCAATCTCAAAACCAAATACTTCAAGAAACAAAATTATCTCTTTTAAACTATATTCCCGATTATGTCTACCATAAGCTCCATATCCTGAATAGGGATCATATATATTACTTCCGGAAATTATCTTAATTATATTTTCTAATCTAGCAATGTTAGGTGTAGTAAGAATTAGATATCCATCTTTTCTTAAATTCTTTTTAATATTTATCAAAGCTTTATATGGATCATTTGAAAGATGTTCAATAACTTCACAAAAAAGTATAACATCAAATTTTTCTTTATAATCTAATTCATCTTTTTCAATATTTATATTTTTATATACAAACTCAAACTTTTCATTTTCATCAATATTCTTTACTGATTGTGAACATTCAATATTATCGGTTATTCCAAAAAAATTTGTATATTTTATATCAAAATCAAAATATTTCTCTAAAATTACAGATATAAAATACGGATTACTTCCAATTTCTAAAATGTCTTTAACTTTTTCAGGAATTAAATTTACAGTATAAATAAATCTTTTAAAGTCACTTTCAAGATAATTATAAAGTTCTTTATTTGCTACAAGATCAAGATTTTTTAAATAATTAAAAATTTCTTTCTCATCCAATTCTGATTTTAACAGAATATTATTCTTTTTTTTATCAAAAACTTTTAATTTTTTTTTTATAATAAAATCTTTTAAAAAACGCTTTAACATTTAAACCTCATTTAATAAAAAAATACATTGTACAAAAATGTAAATCAGTACAGAAGTGTATATTGGTACAGAAGTGTATGTTAGTACATAAAGTGTACTCCGGTACACCTCTCATACCGCTCCCATACTTCTTTTATACACTCCTTATACCGCCTTTGTACACATCTCATACACTGTTCGTACTGCTTTTGTACCGCATTTATACACATCTCATACACTGTTCGTACTGCTTTTGTACCGCCTTTGTACACATCTCATACACTCTTCGTACTGCTTTTGTACCGCCTTGCTCCTGTACTGCTCTTATACATTTTTTATTTATTTAATTTTCTAAACCTCTTATTATCTTCATCAGAAATAATTTTTGAGATTTGAGGTTTTATATGACAAAAATATTTTCTATCTCTATCCAAATAATCAGTTTTTTCATCAAGCTGATATATTCTTGCCTGCACTAATCTCATTCCAGCAATTAATTCTATAACATTATTAGAATTATTATAAAGTTCAAGTGGAAAACATCCAGTAAACCCGGGTTGAACAATAGAGTTAAATGAAATACCTATTTTATTTACAGAACTCCTGGTGTTAAGTTCAACAAGGATATTTTCCGGTAATTTAATATACTCAAAAGTATTAGTTACCACAAGTTGTCCTGGAAAAAGTAAAAAAGGTTCTCCAAATTCTCTCTTAGTAATTTGAAAACAAGCTCCAACACCATTTTCATCATACAAAGACAATTTAGAATATCTGGTATTTACAGACACATAAAAATCAAATCCTAACCTCAAGTCCAAAGATATCTCGCCTATTTGATTAATATCTAATAACGGCGATATATAAAAACCTCTAATATCATTATTTTTTATTATCTCATTTAATTTATTTTTAGTCAGTAACTTCATCAATACTATTCCATTGTTTTTTTATCATGTAATCTCTAATTGATTTTTGGACCAGATTATTGATAATATCAAATTTTTTCTTTTGGGATAATCTTCCAAAATCACCTTCATTTATTCTATCAGACAATAAAAATTCCCATCCAATCTCGAATATTTTCTTTAATTCAAAATCGTTTTCAATTTGGATTGGCACAAAATTTTCAAAATAAATAAAATATTTTTCAAACTCAATTTTATGATATTCAAGTTGTCTATTATATTTTGTAATTTTAATTCCTTCATTAATTATATTAATAATGTCATTGTTTTTTCCAAATAATAAATCCTCAACAACATTAATTCTCAAATCAATATCAGGATGAGTATATGAAACATTACCTTGATCAGAAAATTTTAATTTTTTTAACAATTCAATAAATCCTTTTCCTGAAAACTGAGCCCCATACAAATCGGAGAAAAATTCTTTTAAATAATTTTCTGCAATTTTTTTTCTGTCATTTGTTTTAAAATAATCAAAAATATCAATATTTAATAATTTTGATAAGATATTAAATACCTCATCAGTGTAAAAAAGAAGTATCGCATTAGAAATTACATAATTTCTCTCGATAAAATGACCAGCTTCATGAAATAAAGCAATGTTATTTAAAGGAATATCTTTATAATTTTCCGGTAAACCCATAATAATATATTTTTCACTAATATTATTAATATCAAACAAACTTTTTATATCAAAATCATTATAAATACAATAATTAAATTCCCCCAACATTTTTGTTAGGATTTTCAAATTTTCTTTAAGATCACTTTCTAATATTTTTTCGATTACAAATATAACTTCATATGGAATTAATTTATTAATACTACCCCTTAAAAAACTTATAGTTAAAAACAAGTTATCCCTATAATTTCTTAAATAGTATATATCTGTTTCTACAGTTAATGTTTTTTCAATATCAGCATTGATTGAATCAATTAATTTAACAATGTTTTTATTGAAAAATGGAGTAAGATAAATATTTTTTAAAATATCTTGTAGGTTTTGTATATCGATAATCTCAAGATCAATTTCATTCATGTTCTTTAATTATTTGCAAAATTATATCAGATATTTTTTGAATCACTCCAGAATCCTGAGTTTTATCAATGTTCTTCTTAACAAAATCAATTATTTCAATGTTTCCCATTAATAAATATGCTAAGCGAATTGATTCTGCTTCTGCATTTTTTATCTCATTTTTATCATTTAATATTGCAATACTTTTTCTCAATATATTGGTTATCTTTTCCCGATTATTTTGTCTGGAATTCTCTCTACATAATTTTTTAATATAAAAATTTTCATCTTCAAAAAAATTATACTGTTCTGCAAACATAAATAAATCTCCTCATATTAAAAATATATCACAAATAAAACAAAAATAAAAATTCAGGATTCGTGGGTTATTTAATTTCAATTTTATTTCCTTTTTTATTAAGTTTATAAATTAAAACATTTAACATTTTACTTATATCTTTAATAAATTGATGTATTTCTTTTAAATTATTGTTATCTATTAAATTAATATTTTCACATATAATTACTTGAGTTTCCAATTCATATAATGAACCAAGAGATATATGTAAAAATTTAACATAATCTTTAGTAGTTTTTCTACCCCACCCTTCAGCAATATTTGAAGGAATTGAAACCGATGCTCTTCTCATCTGAGATACTAAACCAAACTTTTCATTTTCAGAAAAATCTCTTGTTTTTATATAAATTTCTTGAACCAACAACATAGAATTTTTCCATACATCTAATTCCTTATAATTCTTAATCATATAATCACCAAATTCCCGGTTTTTACCCCGGTTCCACCCCAGTTTCATCCCGGAGGATTTTCCTTTTAATTAAAAGGAAAATCCTCTCTCATTTCTTTTAAGATCCGCTTCAACCATCATTTTACAAAGTTCATCAAGCGAAGTTTTAGCTTCCCAACCAAGGTCTTTTTTAGCTTTACTAGCATCACCGATAAGAAGTTCCACTTCTGCAGGTCTAAAAAATTCAGGATTAACTTTCACTAAAGTTTTACCAGTCTTTTTACACTGACCAACTTCATCAACACCCTTACCAGACCATTTAATTTCAATATCAACAGCTTTAAAAGCAAGCTCAACAAAATGTCTTATTGTCCACGTCTTATTTGTAGCAATGACATACACCTCTGGTCTTTCAGCCTGCATCATAAGATACATACCTTCAACATAGTCTTTAGCAAAACCCCAGTCTCTTTTAGCATCAAGATTTCCAAGTTCCACGCAATCCTGCTTACCAAGTTTTATCTTAGCAACAGCATCTGTGATCTTACGAGTAACAAATTCTCTTCCTCTTAATGGTGATTCATGATTGAATAATATTCCACAACAACCAAATATTCCATAAGATTCTCTATAATTTATAGTACTCCAGTGAGCAAACAATTTTGCAACACCGTAAGGACTTCTAGGATAAAAAGGAGTGTTTTCACTTTGAGGAATCTCTTGAACTTTACCAAATAATTCAGAAGTAGAAGCTTGATAAAATTTAGTATCAGGTTTAATAACTCTGATAGCTTCAAGAAGATGAATAGCACCCAAGCCAGTAATATGTGCAGTTGCAAGAGGCTGTTTAAAAGACACACCAACAAAACTCTGAGCAGCAAGATTATACACTTCATCAGGCATAATATCTTTGATCATCAACATTGCATTTGCCTGATCAATAAGATCAAAATCAACAAGGTGAAAATTAGGATTGTCCTGAATTCCAAGCTCTTCTATTCGCCAAAAATTAACCGAACTAGTCCTCCTATAAGTACCATAAACTTCATAACCTTTGTTTAACAATAGTTCAGCAAGATAAGCACCATCCTGCCCAGTAATACCAGTTATAATTGCGCGTCGCATAGCTCCTCCAAATATTACAATTAATAGATAATAAATTTAAAAAACAAACTTTTCCACCACGGATTTCACCGAGTCACACGGATAGTACAAAATCTTATTTCTTTACAAGCTCTTTTTAAAATTAAAATTTTTTCCCAAAAAATAGAATAAATATTATTTTATATGTTATAAATTCATTTATATAAATATAAAATATTTTATTCGTAATTTATGGAATTCTAACCATAAATTTTAATTTTCAGCCTTATCCGTGTTCATCAGTGTAATCCGTGGTAAAATTGCCTTTAATTAGCTATCCTTTTAATTTCAGGCGTTGAAAAACTCCCAAAATTAACTAACAAACCTAATTTCATTTTAGTGCATTTCAAATAATTTAATATTTGAGATTCATGCTGTAACGATAATTTTTTAACTGCTTTGATTTCAATAATAATCTTGTCAAAACAAATAAAATCAGCTTTATAAATTTGATTCAATTTAGAGCCTTTATAATAAACATTTAATTCTTTTTCAGAATCAAAAGGTATACCATTTTTTAATAATTCTATTTTCATACATTCATGATATACATTTTCTAAAAAACCAGAACCTAACTCATTATAAACTTCAAATATAACACTTCTAATTTTATAAGTTTCTTCTTCAAAAATCAAAGGCATATAAACTCCTAAAATTAAAAATTTGATTTTCAGCCTTATCCGTGCCACTCCGTGTAATCCGTGGTGAAATTACTTTTATTTTTTGATTATGATGAATATGGGCGTTCTAGGAACGCCCATATTCATCATCAAATCTTACTATATCATCTTCTCCGAGGTAATCTCCTACTTGTGCTTCAATTAATACAAGAGGTATTTTACCAGGATTTTCCACCCTATGTTTTTCACCCATAGGAATATAAATAGATTCATTAGTCTTAACAAGTTTAATTTCACCAGAACATTCAACACTAGCTGTACCAGAAACAACAATCCAATGCTCACTCCTATGAAAATGCTTTTGTAAAGATAATTTTTTTCCAGGTTTCACAACAATCCGTTTAATCTTATATCTATGATTTTCCTCAAGTATTGTATAAGTCCCCCATGGTCTATGAACAGTAAGATGAATATTAGAAAGATCACTCTTTCTATCTCTTAAAATATCAACAACGTCCTTTATCTTTTCTGTACTACCTCTTTTTGTAACTAATAGAGCATCTGGAGTATCGATAATTACAAGATCCTCAGTATCAATAGTTGCAATAGTCCTTTTCTGAGTTGAAATAACCATATTATTCCTGGAATTCATATTTATAAAGTTTTCACCCTTTGTATTTCCATTCTCATCCTTTGGAAAATATTTAAACAAAGCATCAAAACTTCCAAGATCATCCCAACCTATATCACAGGGAATGACTTTTACACATGAACTTTTTTCCATAACAGCATAATCAACGCTGTCGGCTGGAATATCCAGCATATCATCAATATTAACACGATTAAAACAATTCATATTATCAATACAAACATTATTAGAGTTTTTCATATTATCAACAGCCAACTTAGATTTTTCGTATATAATAGGAGAATATTTTTTCAACTCATCAAGAAAAACCCCAACCTTAAAAACAATCATACCTGAATTCCAAAGAAAATTACCTTGCTCAATATAATTCTCAGCAGTTTTTTCATCAGGTTTTTCTTTAAAAGACTTAACAGAAAAAACAGAATTTAAGAATACCAAATTTTCATTATTAATTTTTTCATTTTTAATTCTTAATTCTTCATTATTAATTGCTACATTGAAGCCTTCAACTTCAATGTAGCCATACCCTGTATGTGCTTTAGTAGGCTTTATACCAAAAGTAACAATATTACCCTTTTTCGCCTCAATTTTAGCAAGTTCAACAACACTTTTATAATTATCCAAATTACCAATAACATGATCAGAAGGAGTCACAAAAACAATATCTTCAGAATCAAGCAACATACAAGATATAGCCAAAGCAGGAGCAGTATTCCTACCAACAGGTTCAAGAAGAAAAGAAATGTTTTTTTTATCAATCTCTTTCAATTGATCATAAGCAAGAAAATATTGATCCTCACTAGTAACAACAAAATTTTTACTGCAAAGTTCTGAGTTCCTTATAACAGTATCCTGAAACAATGAAGTGTCATCAATAAATTTACAAAACTGTTTTGGGAACAACTTCCTAGAAACAGGCCATAATCTAGTACCAGAACCACCACATAAAATAATATTAATCATATCAATACCCCTTGAAAATAATGTAACCAAAGTTACTGTTAGCAAAACTTCATCAGATTATTATAAAGTTTTTAAGTTAACGACTGTCAAAATGTTCACTGAACATTTTGACAGTCTAGTTAGCACTCGCATCGCTCGTTAGTAAAGACCTTCGGTCTAGTTTAAAACCTCTTACTAAAAATACATAGTATTTTGCTCACTCGAGATTTCATATCTCGCTCACAGTAATTTCCACTTATTTTTTTTATTCACTCTTTTAAAAATTAAAATTTTTTCCCCAAAAATAGAATAAATATCATTTTATAAGTTATAAATTCATTTATATAAATATAAAATATTTTATTCGTAATTTATGGCGTTCTAACCATAAATTTTAATTTTGCTCAAATCTTGCCTCGCTCTATCCGTGTTCATCCGTGTAATCCGTGGTAAAACGCCTTTACTTTTTGTCACTAATGTCATAAAATGACATGTCACGCTCTATCTGTCACGGCTTTTTGCACTTCTCTTTTGATTTTAAGTTTTTCCAAAGTTTTTAATTCTTAATAAGCACCTTTTTTCATAAAAACCGCAATAATTGTTTTAATTATAATAACAATATCAAGCCATAAGGACCAATTTTTTATATAATACATATCAAGTTCAACTCTATCATCATATTCGATATCGTTTCTTCCAGAAGCCTGCCACATTCCAGTAATTCCAGGTTTTACTCTAAACAACATATCTGACCATTCTTTATATTTAAAAACTTCTTTTTCCACAATAGGTCTTGGACCAACAAGAGACATTTCTCCTTTAATAACATTCCATAATTGTGGAAACTCATCCAATGAAGTCTTTCTCAGAAAGTTTCCTATACTTGTTATTCTAGGATCGTCTTTTAATTTAAAATCTTTATAAAACTCTTCTCTAATCTCAGGATTTTTTTCCAACCATTCTTCCAATATTTTATCAGCATTCAAAACCATTGTTCTAAACTTCCAGCAACCAAATATTTTTTTATTCTTTCCAAGCCTTTTGTGAGCATAAAAAACTGGTCCTTTCGAAGTTAACTTAATTGCTATTATTATAAATATGAAAACAGGACTAAGTATTATTATTCCTATAATTGAACCAAAAATATCAAACAATCTTTTTATAAGATTCCTGTAAGGACTTAATAAATTTTGCCTATTTTCCAATACAAGAAAATTGTTTATCTCAATAACTTCAAGTTCTGCCAGTTTCAGAAAAGTCATTTCCGGTATTATCTTAATAAAATATACCCTTCCTTCAAATTTTCTCTGTAAAAAAATTAATTCACTCAATGATAAATTTTTTGAAAAAATAATCACTTGATTTATTTCATTTTCTTTCAATAAAACTGTAATATCTTCTTCTGATAAACTCATTACATCTTTATGTTTAACCGTTTTTTTAATTCTATTTGCTTTAGCATATCCCTTGTTAAATATTTGCCTAAAAACTTTTTTGTCATCATTATCAGATATAATCAATAATGTTTTTCTAAAATAAACATTATTGTTAACACAAAATCGTTCTGTAATATATCTCATCAACAAAACAATAAAAAATAACAAAAAAAACCACAAAGTAGTATTACCAATCAAAATATACTTTTGTTTTAAAGAATACTGAGACAAGTTATACAAAAACAAAAAACTAATCACATAAGTAAAAAAAACACCTTTCATAATATAATAAGACTTTTTAATAAGGTCTTCTTCCCTAAGAGAATAAGTCTCTTCAATCATCATTATAATAATAAAAATCACAAGATCAACAAAAAGAAGATTATTAGAATATTTAAACTCAGGATAAAAGTAATTAAACGCAAAATAAACTATATAAAAAGCAGTAAAAAAAGCAACTGCATCAGACAATAATAAAAATAATCTAAAAAAATATCTCCGCATACCCCAACCTTATTATATTTATTAAAGCAAGTAAACATAAATTCATTTTAAATGAATTTATTAGTAAATAGCTATTTCACAGCTTAGTTAGCACTTCGCTTCGCTCGTTAGTAAAGACCTTCGGTCTAGTTTAAAACCTCTTACTAAGACTCTTTAGAGTCTGCTTACTAGGAATACTTTAGTATTCCGCTTACTAGGATTATTCATAATCCGCTAACAGTAATTTCCCCGTATCCAGGTTTCATCCCAGATTTCCCGACGCTTTACATCTTTCACTTTCTATTTTAACCACATTTCTTTCTTCAGTTGAAAATTCAATTCCAATTAAAATTATTTCCTTATCTGTATCTAAAAATTTTTCATAATATTTTTTCTCTTTAATCTGGTCTAATGCATGCTTATCATCAATCTTAAATTCAATTAGATAAATTGTATCAGGCAACATAATAGTAATATCAATCCTTCCATTTGTAGAATCTTCATTTTTAATATCAACACCAAAAGACTTTATATATGCATAAAAAACACTAATATAATAACCTTCATATTTGTGAATTTCACTATTAGTAAAATTGTTATAAGCAATTGATGCAAAAAGAGCTTTAAGACTTGTTTCAAATTCTTCCATATTTTTATTTAATAATGCTCTTAACATATTATTTGAATGTCTTGTCCCAGTTGGACTTTTAGTCATATATTCAGCAACTGAACTCAACAATGACATTTCAATCTCTCTGTTAGGCATTTTAAGAATATACTCAATCTTATTCAACAAATTCTCTGTTTTATCAATTGTAAGATAACCTGTCTGCCACATCAGAGTCTCAAGTTTTATATTATCTACATCAAAACTTTCCAGTATTGAATTATCAACTTTAATATTTTCAAGATCAGGAAGATAATATCGGTATTTATCAATCAATTTAAGCAGAAATGTTGGTGTTGCAGTAGAAAACCAGTAATTTTCATATATAAAATTATTTGATATAAAAAGCAAAATATCAAAAGGATTGTAAACACTATCCCCAAGCCATTTATAGCCATTATACCATTGTCTTATTTCATTCAAATCCTGTCCCTTTAAATGCTCTTTAAAACTTTCTTCCAACTCACTTTGTGTATAACCACATATTGTAGAAAAATTAGGATTTAATGTAATATCATTTAAATTATTAAGACCACTAAAAAGACTTACTTTACTAAATTTACTCACACCTGTTAAAAAAACAAATTTCAAATATTCGTCAGCACCTTTTATAACTGAATAAAAATTTTTCAATTCATCCCTTATTTCTTTTGCAATCTCTTTATCATCAATATTATCTAAAATAGGTTTATCATATTCATCAATTAATATAACAACTCTCTGATTATATTTTTTAAATGTTTCAATTATCACATTATTAAAACTTTCTCTTACAGTAATTCCAAGTGAAATATTCAAATCCAGTTCTTTTATACTTTTCTCTAGTATTTCCCGAATAAACTGTTTTAAATCATCACCACATTTCACACCACCATCATTAAAACTTATTCTTATAACCGGATACTTTTCAAAATCATATTTATCATAAATATGTAAACCTTTAAAAAGCTCTTTATTACCATAAAAAATCTCTTTCAATGTATCCAAAAATAATGATTTACCAAACCTTCTAGGACGAGATAAAAAATAATATCCACCACCATTTTCAATAAGCTCAAGAGCAATTTTTGTCTTATCAATATATACATAATTATTATTAATTATTTTTTCTAATGTAGAAATTCCAATAGGTAATTTTTTCATAACAATATAATAACACCAACTCCATTTATATTTATTTAAACAAAACCCTGTAACCTCTTTCTTTTTTTTAACATTTTCCTTAAGAAAATTATTTAGCTTAAATAGCATATTTAAAGCTTATTAATAAAAAAAGATAATGTCATAAATTTATTTATGTAAATCAATCTTTTTTAACTTAACATTTATGAATTTTTCATTATTAATTCTTAATTCTTAATTTTTAATTAGCAAGTTCACCTTGCTCTATCCGTGGTAAAACTGCTCTCTGTTCTTAATTGCTTTACAAATTTTTCATTATTAATTATTAATTTTTAATTGATCTTCCTACTTCGCCCGGCTTCTTCATTATTCTTTTACCAACTCTTCCCATTGTAACTTACTTACATTTCTTTCTTTCTTATCAAATTCAATACCAATTAATATAATTTTTTTATTACAATCAATGTATTTCTCATGGTATTTTTTATCCTTTATCTGCTTTAAAGAATTTGAACCATCAATCTTAAATTCAATTATATAAATTGTATCAGGCAACATAATAGCAATATCAATCCTACCCGTATTTGTAGGATCTTCATTTTTAATATCAACACCAAGAGACTTTATATATGCATAAAAAACACTTATATAATAACCTTCATATTTGTGAATTTCACTATTAGTAAAATTGTTATAAGCAATCGATGCATATAGTGCTTTCAAGCTAATTTCAAATTCTTTCATATCAATCTTCAACAATGCTCTTAGCATATTATTTGAATGTTTTACTCCAGTTTGACTTTTAGTCATATATTCAGCAAGAGAACTTAGTAATGACATCTCAACTTCTCTATTTGGAATTTTTAAGTGATATTCAAGATTATTTAAAAGAGGTTCAACTTTATCTATTGTCAGATAACCAGTCTGCCACATAAGATTTTCAATTTGAATATTATCAATATCAAAACTTTCAATTATTCTCTCATCTAATATAATATTTTCAAAATTAGGCAAAAAATAGTTATTTTTTTCAATAAGTTTTAATAAAAAACTTGGTGTTGCTGTTGAAAACCAATAATTTCTAAATTCATAACCTTTTTGAATAAAAAGCAGAATGTCATACGGATTATAAACACTTTCTCCAAGCCATTTATAACCGTCATACCATTCTTTTATCTTTTGTAAATCCTGACCCTTTAAATGGACTCTAAAATTTTCTTCAAGTTCATCTTGAGTATACCCACATATTGTGGAATAATTTTTATCCAAAGTTATATCATTAAGATTATTAAGACCACTAAAAAGACTTACTTTACTAAATTTACTTACACCTGTTAAAAAAACAAATTTCAAATATTCATCTGAATCCTTTATTACAGAATAAAATCCTTTAAGTTCATCTCTTATCCGTATTGCAGCCTCTTTATTATCAATATTATCTAAAATAGGTTTATCATACTCATCAATCAATATAACAACTCTCTGATTATATTTTTTGTATGCCTGATAAATAAGTTCTTCAAAATTTCCAACAATAGATTTTTTCAATTCAAAATCTAAACCTATTTCTCGAATGTTATTTACAAAAACTTCATTTATTCGTTGCTTCAAACTTTGTTTTGTTCTAAATTCACCAGACCCAAATGAAATATGAATTACAGGATATTTTTCAAAATCATATTTGTCATAAATAAATAAACCCTTAAAAAGCTCTTTATTACCATGAAATATTTCTTTTAAAGCATCTAAAAACAAAGATTTACCAAATCGTCTAGGACGAGATAAAAAATAATATCCACCACCATTTTCAATAAGCTCAAGAGCAATTTTTGTCTTATCAATATATACATAATTATTATTAATTATTTTTTCTAATGTAGAAATTCCAATAGGTAATTTTTTCATAACAATATAATAACACCAACTCCATTTATATTTATTTAAACAAAACCCTGTAACCTCTTTCTTTTTTTTAACATTTTCCTTAAGAAAATTATTTAGCTTAAATAGCATATTTAAAGCTTATTAATAAAAAAAGATAATGTCATAAATTTATTTATGTAAATCAATCTTTTTTAACTTAACATTTATGAATTTTTCATTATTAATTCTTAATTCTTAATTTTTAATTAGCAAGTTCACCTTGCTCTATCCGTGGTAAAACTGCTCTCTGTTCTTAATTGCTTTACAAATTTTTCATTATTAATTAGCAACTCTTTTAATCTCAGGTTTAGGATAACCACCAAAGTTTACCAAAAGACCCAATTTCATATTAGTAGCTTTCAAATAATTCATTATTTGCGACTCATGATAAGACAACAAATTCCTCACAGCCTTAATTTCAATAATAATATTACTAAAACAAATTAAGTCCGCTTTATATATCTGAGCCAACTTTTGTTCTTTATAATAAACATTTATCTCTTTTTGAGATTCAAAAGGAATTTCATTTTTACACAATTCAATCTCCATACATTCCTGATAAACATTTTCTAAAAAACCAGAACCCACTTCATTATAAACTTCAAATATAACATTCCTAATTTTATAAGTTTCCTCTTCAAAAATCAAAGACATATAAACCCCTAAAATACAACATTCATTTTCATCTTTTTTTAAAATTAAACACTTTATGTATTTTCAAGATTTTAATCTTATTTCTTTATAATCTTTTTTTTAAAATTAAAATTTTTTCCCAAAAAATAGAATAAATATCATTTTATATGTTATAAATTCATTTATATAAATATAAAATATTTTATTCGTAATTTATGGAGTTCTAACCATAAATTTTAATTTTGCTCAAATCTTGCCTCGCACTATCCGTAGCCATCCGTGTAATCCGTGGTAAAACCGCTCTCTGATCTTAATTGCTTTACAAATTCTTAATTTTTAATTCTTAATTTTTAATTGATGCTCAACGAGCATCCTCATAATCCGTGGTAAAAAAACTTTTCCCTTTAATTCTACCAATTCTAAAACTTCCTATTTATCAATATTAATTTCTTCTCTTTTATTTTATTTAAAAAATTAAACACTTTTATTCTTCTCAAAAGTCACAGAATAAAATAGTTGATATGTCATAAATTCATTTATGTAAATATCACAATATTTTATTCAAGGTTTATGGTACTTCCTAATCATAAACTTTAATTTTTCAGCACTATCCGTGGCCATCCGTGTAATCCGTGGTAAAACTGCTCTCTGTTCTTAATTGCTTTACAAATTCTTAATTCTTAATTTTTAATTGATGCTCAACGAGCATCCTCATAATCCGCTCACAGCAACTTATATATTTCCCATCTATTTTAAATTTTCCACATTAACCCGTTCACTTCTCACAGCTTTTTTTACTATTTTCTTATATAATTTATCACTAATTTTATATAAAAGCTCTAAATACTTATCAGCAATCAGTCTAACTTTCAATTCTTCAATCTCATTTTTTATAAACAACACAGTATTTTTTTCAAATTCCAATTCTTTATTAAAAAGCACCTCAAAAATCGTATAAATTTTTGTCTCAACATCATAAACTTTAACAAAATAATAACCATCATCAATAACAATAAATGTATTAATATCAGCAATATCGATAACTTTATCTCTAAGATAAACAACCTCGAAACTATCTTCTCCAAAATACTCTTTCAACTCTTCACTATAGTTTAACACTTGCTCTTCAGTGTCATTCCGGTATGTTTCTAAGCCGGAATCCAGCTCTATTTCTATTGTCTCATTTTCTTCTATTTCTTGCTCTCCCAATTCTTCATTTTTAATTATTAATTCTTCATTTTTAATTATTAATTCTTCATTATCAAGCAACACTTGATCTTCACTGTCATTCCGGTATGCTTCTGAGCCGGAATCCAGCTCTATTTCATTTGTTTCATCTTTTTCTATTTTACACTCTCCCAAATTTTCAATGTCCAATTTTGAATGTTCAATTAATAAATCAACATCATTTGAAATTTGCTTTTCATCACTTTCTCCTTCTTCCCTGATTCCTACTTCCTGCTCTTCCAATTTTTCATTCTTAATTTTTAATTCTTCATTATCAAGCAACACTTGATCTTCACTGTCATTCCGGTATGCTTCTGAGCCGGAATCCAGCTTCACCTCTTCAGTACTCTCTTCTATAATTTCACTCTCATTTTCTTCATTCCCTAATCCCGTTTCCCGATCCACGGTCTTTCTTGATGCTTCTATCTCTATCTCTTCTGAATCTCTGTCATTCCGGTGTGTTTCTGAGCCGGAATCCAGCTTCACCTCTTCAGTACTCTCTTCTATAATTTCACTCTCATTTTCTTCATTCCCTAATCCCGTTTCCCGATCCCCGGTCTTTCCCTGCTCTCCCAATTCTTCATTAATGTTCGTAAAACATTCAAAAAGCCCCTGTCTGACAATGACCTTCTTCCCATCTTTTTTATTATTTGAAGCCAGTATCTCACCTGTGTCCCACATTATTACCAACTCACTAGTGTCATCAATGTACACCTCAGGAGTATCAACTCCAGGAAAAACCCCATCAACAATCAAATACTCATCCAACAATTCAACACCATCAATCAAAGGAATACCAAAAAAACTCCTTTCAATTTCCAAAATATAATCAGAAAATTCATGTTCCACTTTAAATTCAGCAAACTCAAGTTCAAACTTATTAGACTTATTACCTTTATCACCATAACTAATTCGCATAAACTCATCATCAGCTTCTTTTGACAACCAAATAACAATATTAAGCTTTTTACAATT
>JALOAD010000093.1 GCA_023228995.1 Candidatus Muiribacterium halophilum | reverse complement strand
ATTTTCTATTGCATCTTAGTTATTTATAATTTTATTTTTTTTAACTTTGAATTTCTTTTTTGTATACTTATTGAAAATCTTAAGACAGCTTCCATAATTACGCTCGATATCAATTTTTTGAATCTATTTGTAAAATCTAATTCAAAAAAAAATCAAAAACAGATCCCGGCTCAGAATAGTACCGGGATGACAAAAACTCAGAATAGTGCTGGGATGACATTTTTTTATATGTAATTTACTTTGAGATGACATTATATTGATTTTTGTTTATTTAATCAGAAGACTCAATTCTATACCGCTCTTTTTTGATAAAAAAAACCGGCTTTTAAATCGGCTTTTTTTAATTTAAACTATTGTTAACAATTCTATTATTCTAAATAATTAGTAGGACTTTTTTTCTGATCATTAAATCTTGTTTCAAAATGAAGATGAGGACCAGTAGAAGCTCCAGTACTACCAACTCTAGCTATTGTATCTCCAACATTAACATTCTGACCAACACTAGCAACAAAAGCATTACAATGCATATAAACAGTTTCTTTGCCATTGCCATGAGATACAATAACCATTTTACCGGCTGAACCAGTACTCTTAGCATAAGTAACTCTACCATTTGCAGGAGCAGATATATTTGTATTCATACCTGAACCAATATCAATACCCCAATGCATTTTTTTTGAACCATAAACCGGATGAATTCTCCATCCATATTTAGAAGTAATTCTATGACTTGCGGTAGGCCATTTATATTTACCAGCAGAAGGAGCAGATGCAGATGTACTCTGAACTGTAGGCTGAGGAACTGCAATTACAGGTGTATTATTTGATGATACTGCTTGAGAAGAAGATACAATATTAAGTTGAGGAACAATTATTTGTTCAGTTGAAGCATTATTCATATTTTTTTCATATTGTTCAATCATTTCATCCCATGAAGTTTGATTAGTAAATTCATATTTTAAATAACCTTGTTTCGCTTTTTCATAAGGTTTTATTGCATAAGGAACACCATTTCTATCTCCTCTTCTATGCATAGGAAAATATATAGAAATACCCTTTAAATCATTTGAAGTTGAAGCAACTATAAGTTTTGAAGTAATTGCAACTTGTTTAACAGCTTTTGCAATTGAACTTATACCATCATCAAATTCAATAGCAATATTATCCATAAAATCAATAAGATCAAGAGTGTATTGAGTATGATAATATCTTAATGATCTATCAGCAGCATTATGAAGTTTTTTGTAATTTGTTGTATCTTTCATAATCAAATTTGCAAGTGAAGTAAGCTGTGTATTCATATTATCTATTTTTTGTTCATCAAGTAAAACTGCTGTCATACCACGAGAATTAGAATCTAAATTTCTTTCATTATATTTATCAACTATAAATCTTGATACAGATTCAGCATCTGCTGTTCTATTTAAAGAAGATCTTTCTCTTAAATGTCCAATTAGTTCACTATAAGGAAAAGCTCCATCTTCAAGAGAACCTTCCGGTCCAACCAATGATTTAACACCATTTTTACCAAGTTCATTACATATTTCATAAGAACTCATAAATCCTGAATCAAAAGCTACAACTTCATATTTTTGGTCTGAATTATGTAAAACATTTGACAATGCTACCTGAAAAACTTTACCAAGCTGACTTGTTTCAAGAAAAGTATTACCATCAGCTTCCCATAAAGTTCCTCCAAAACCCTCACTCATACCCCATATAATAACCATATACTTTTCAGCCGGATACAAATTCTGTGTTAAAGCAAGAAAAGATGCAAGATTTTTAGGATCTCCTGAATTTAAACTCATATCTTGATTTTGTATAATCTCTTTAGAGTTAATATCTTCAGAACTATCCTGTTCAATATAATAAATTTTTGTTCCAGTCCAATCTCCATGACCTTTATAATCTTTATCAGATTTAACTCTATAAGGTCCGCTATCACCAATATATTTCCATTCATAACCATCCCATCTATCAATAAGAGTTACAATATTAACTCCATCACCTGAACCAATTTCTTCAAGTTCATTTATAGTATTAATAGCAGACTCTTCTCTCTCATTACCTGCTGCCATATAAACCATTACTGTCCATTTATCCTTTTCAACCGTTGCTTGCGAAGTTAAAACTAAAGTTAAAAGGAGTATTGCTGCAATTAATTTTTTATTCATATATGCCTCCTATAAAGTACATATTAAATTGAAATATTTTATTACACTTACATTAATTTTAAGCTATAAAACAAAAATAATCTACCTTTATTTAACTAAATAAAAACAAAAGTAAATCCTCTGCTCTTTGCGACCAGGCTCTTTCACTATGATCAGCATCTATATACTCAGTGTATTCAACATCATATTCAAGTTTTTTCAATTTTTTATACAATTCTTTAACATTTTTAAGAATTTTTTTATTATGCTCTTTTGTTCTACCTTCTAAAGTTCCCATATCAAGCCAAACTTTAATATCTTTTTTTTCTTTAATGAAATTTATTATAAATTTTTCATTCCACCAAACAGACGGTGAAACAGCGAGAATTTTTGAAAAAACATTAGGGTTTTCATAACCAATCCATAATGAAACTAAACCGCCAAGTGAACTTCCGCCAATAAAAGTATTTTCTTTATTAACCAATGTCCTAAGTTTTTTATCGATATATGGTTTTAATATATTAATTATAAAATTAGAATACTTCTCAGCATTTCCGCCACATTTTTGAGTTTTATCATATACAGGAGTATAATCATCCATTCTTTTTTCACCACGATTATATATTCCAACAATAATTAAAGAAGGTATTTTTTTTTGTAAAATCAACCTTTGAGCAGTTTCATCCATTTCCCATTCAACACCAACAAAACTTGTATAAGTATCAAAAAGATTCTGCCCATCATGCATATAAAGTACTGGAAATTTCTTTTTAGAAGAATAATAATCAGGCGGAAGATAGACTATTGTTTTATAATCTAAATCATCAAAAACTAAAAAATCACCAGTTAATGAATTATTTTTTTGCTTTACTTTTTTAAAAAAAATCTCTTTTATCATATTATTTATCATCCTTATAATGCTATTTTTTTCATATTATCAACTTAAAATAAAAATAATTTTATCCCATTACGATTTTTAGCCGGAATCTCATTTTTGATTCAAATATTGTCATTACCATGAACATAGTAATCTATTTAGATTGAATAAATCAAACTCTATCAATTCTCTCAAAAATTCTTGTAAAATGAATTGATAATTTAAAAAGAAATAAATAAAAACCATAGTTTCCCAGAGAAAACATTCTATATTCTTTTATTTTATCAATATTAATTTTATTTAAAGGTATATAGGAAATTCTATCTAAAATTGCAATATAATCATCTTCTAATTTATTTTCCAATCCACTAAATTTGGACTTTGAAAAAAAAATTATCGAAGAAATTTTTTGTTTTTCAATACTATTTTTTAATGATAAAACTTTTTCATTCAACAATTTTTCTGATAAACAATGAGATTTTTCCTTTATTTTATTTAAATAATCATTTAGTTTTATCAAAGGACAATATAAAAGATTTGGAGTAAATATCCTGTCATTTTCTAGTGAAATATCACAAGTATTAGAAACAACAATGATTTTTTTTTGAGTTTTAAATTCTTCAAAAAATATATTTAAACAATCCCCTTGCAAAATACTATTTTCATTATAAAAAAAATAATATTTATCATTGTTTTCTGGAAAAATTTTTAATTCATTGATTAGTTTATTATATGAAATATCTGATAAATATTTAGGTAAAAATAATTTTAAGTCTTCAGCAAAGCTCATTTCCATAATTCATCAAAATCATCATTCAAAATTTTTGCAAATTCAACATCTAATTTTTTTATATTTTTTACTAGACTTTGCGAAAACTGATGGATAATATTAATTGCTTCATTATCTTCAATATAATTTGTTTCAACATTTTGAGTTATATGAAATGAACCCTCGAGATTAAAAGCTTCACGATGATCATTTAAATGATCATATTCTTTCAAATCATTGGGTAAAATACTATTATTCCTATTTTGAATATTAAAAGAATATAAAGAATATAAAATAAATCCACCTGTAATTACAACTTTTGAAAAATCAAACTTTCCTTCCATTTAATACTCCGGTTTTAAAGTGTTAATAAAATCTTCTTTTAACAAATTAAAAAAAAGTTTTTTTGAATTAACATGTGCTTCACCAATTATATTAACTTTATGTTCAAAAAAATTATTAATATTAATACAAGAAGTATCAATATCAATTATAGATACTTTTTTTATTTCTCCATCATTATTAAAGAGTGCATCGTTTGTAATTTGTATAAGTAAATTATAATCATCAATATTTATTTTAGTTCTTACATAAGTTAAATCGGATTTAAATTTATTACTATTTAAAATTAATTCTAAAGTAGATTTATCATAAATATCATAATTGAAAACATTAATAAATCTTAAACCAAACCGATTGATTTGTAATTCTAATTTTAATTTTTCCAACTCATTAAAAAATTTATTACAATTATCAAAAAAATTATCCCATCCAGAATATTTAGATTGATTTGCAATAGATATAGTTTTTGGTCCAATTTGAATCTTAATATCATCATTATGTATTATGTACCAAGGCTGATTTAACAATTTAAGATCCTGTTTCCTAATATTATCTGGGATTTGTAAAATAGGCAAATCAATTTTTAAAGGATATTCTTTTTTTAACGCTTTATAAATTGTACCATATATAACTTCGATAGGTTCATTTGAATCAAACCTTATCTCAGCAATTACTTCTTTAACAAATGAAGGGATAATTTTTTTTGGTATATTATCATTAACAAATATTTCTTTCATATTTTAATCCTTTTAATAAATATATATTAAGTATAATGAATATTGAATATTAATCAAGAATTTAAAAAAATAATTTATTTTGTACAAATACATGATGTTTTCTCCTATACTCGAAAACAGATGTCAATTTCAAACCTTCTCAATCTTTTTTCTTTTTATTCTTCAATATGTTATAATTTTTTTATGGAAATTTTTCTGAATTTTTTTAAACTATTCCTTATTGCTTGCATTATTTTTTATGGAATAATATTTATTTTTCTTAAATATCATCAAGAAAAACTTATTTACTTTCCTTCAAAAAACATTGAACATAGCCCACTTGACTTCAATTTGGAATACTGGAATGTTGATTTAAATACAAATGATGGTAATAAACTTTCCGGATGGTTTATACCAGAAAGAGATAGTTCAAAAGTAATTATATTTTGTCATGGTAATGCGGGAAATATTTCTCATTACATTGAAAAAGCTGTGTTTTTTAAATCTATGGGATATTCAACTCTTCTTTATGATTATAGAGGATATGGCAATAGCACTGGTAAATCTGATAATAAAAACATTTATACTGATTTTGATATTATAATGGAATATGTAACAAAAAATCTTAATATTAAACCTCAAAATATTGTTGTTTGGGGTTGGTCACTTGGTGGTATACCAGCAATTTACGCAGGTTCAGCTTACAATTTAAAAGGAATTGTCCTTGAATCTACATTTACTTCAATAAAAGATACAGCTTCAAAATTATATCCAACTTTATATTTTATATCATCATGGATTATAAAAGATTATAACAATATATATTATGCTCAGAATCTTAAATCTCCTGTTCTTTCAATTCATTCACCAGATGATGATATAATACCATTTGAATTAGGTAGAAAACTTTTTGAAAAAATAAAAACAAAAAAATCATTTTTGACAATATCAGGTTCTCATAATGAGGGTTTCTATATTTCAAAAAACATTATAAAAGATAAATTCAAAATTTTTTTTGAGTAATTGCATAGGTCAATAAAGGAGAGTATAAATGTTAAATATTAAATGTCTTGGAGCTGCAAAAATTGTTACAGGTTCATGTCATCTTGTAGAAGCAGATAACAAAAAATTCCTTATAGATTGCGGAATGTTTCAGGGTCCAAAAAAACTAGTAAAAAAAAATTACGAAGATTTTCTTTTCAATGCTAAAGAAATTGAGTTTCTAATTCTTACACACGCTCATATAGATCATAGTGGATTAATTCCAAAACTTGTAAAATACGGTTTTGAAGGAACAATATACTGTTCACCACCAACTGGAGATCTTCTTCCTATAATGTTAGAAGATAGTGCTCATATTCAACAAATGGATACAATGCATGAAAATAGAAGAAGAGAAAGACAAGGACTTGAGCCAAGAGATCCTCTTTATGAAAAAGAACATGCTCAAAAAGCAATAGCTTTAATAAAAAAAGTTGATTATGAAAATATAATCCCAATTAACGAAAACATATCATTTAGTTTACATGATGCTGGACATATAATTGGTTCATCAATGATAGAACTTATTATAAAAGATAATAATGTTGAAAAAAACATATTATTTTCAGGCGATATCGGGCAATGGAATGTACCAATAATTAGAAATCCATTTCAAGTAAAAAAATGTGATTATCTTTTTGTTGAATCAACTTATGGAGATAGACTTCATAAAGAAAGAGTAGAAAATCATTTATCAAGAGAAGAAATCCTCCTTGATATAATCAAAAAAACAACAGAAAGAGGCGGGAAAACTCTTATTCCATCTTTTGCAATTGAAAGAACTCAAGAAATTCTTTATTCAATAAATAAAATGGTTAAACAAGGAATATTCCCAGATATTAAAGTTTATGTTGATTCTCCGCTAGCAATTAGAGCTACTGAAGTATTTAAAAAACATACTGAAGTATATGACAAAGAAGCTTCTGAATTAAAGGAAAATCCATTTGAATTTAAAAATCTAGTATTTACATTGACTGCCGAAGAATCAATGCAAATTAACGAAGAAAAAGAACCCTCTGTTATAATTGCTGGCAGTGGAATGTGTAATGCTGGAAGAATTCGACATCATCTTAAACATAATCTTTGGAAGAAAGAGACTTCTGTAGTTTTTGTAGGTTATCAAGCTGAAGGAACATTAGGAAGATATATACTTGAAAAAGCTGACACTGTAAAAATGATGGGAATGAAAATCAAAGTTAATGCTGAAATACATAAAATCAATGCTTTTTCATCTCATGCTGATTATAGTGAAATAATACAATGGTTAAAAAACTTTGAAGAAAAACCAAAAAAAGCCTTCATAATACATGGTGAAGAAAAATCAGCTCAAAGTCTTTATGAAAAAATAACTGAAATAGGAATCAATGCTTATATACCATCAATCGGAGAAGAATTGTTTTAAAAACAATAAAAGCGTGAAAGAGTGAGAGCAAAATCAGTGAAGCCGTAACAGATAAAGCGTGACATGTCATTTTATGACATCAGTGACAAAAAACAAAGTTACTATGTCACCGGAGGATCGAACGAGGGTGTTGAAAAAATCATATTTTACTTTTTTGATTTTTTATTTTACAACTTCTTCACTTTCGATTTTTGATATATTTTTTTGATTTATATCAAATTCAATACCAAGCAATATTATTTTTTTATTACTATCAAGGTATTTTTCATGATATTTTTTATCTTTAATCTGTTTTAATGCATTTGAACCATCTGTTTTGAATTCAATAATATAAATTGTATCAGAAAGAATAATAGTTAAATCAATTCTTCCTTTATTTGTAACATCTTCACCAATAACATTAATACCAAGAGCTTTCAAGTATG
>JALOAD010000092.1 GCA_023228995.1 Candidatus Muiribacterium halophilum | reverse complement strand
ATCAACAAACCAAATGATGACGCTAGAATGGAATCAGTTCTTAATGAACTTTCTATTTATGATTGGGTACCAGAAATTAAGCATTTCTTAATGAAAATGTCTGCTTCTCCAATTGAAAGACAAAATTTAGAAAATTCAGGTAAAGCTGCAAAAATTTACACTTTAGTAGAAAAAGTTGATGAAGGTCACTTAGCATATATTATTGATAGATGGTTTTTAATTGCTGAATCAGAAATTAAGCAAGTTTTTGCTGATGATTATGTAAAAGATGAAGATAAGGTAAGAAATATTAGATTACTTGAAAAAGTTATGAATATGTCAGAAATTGAAGAAAATACTATTACTTTCCAAATTGATGAAAATCTTAAATTAGGTGTTTCTACAAAAGATAACTCAATTTACTTGAATGGTGAAAAATTAGATAAAGAAACTACATTAGAAACATTATTTAATTCACCAATCATTCCTTACTTAAAGAGAGATTATTACAACTTAGTTGAATCGACAGTTAATAATTTAGATAAATTCGTAGAACTTGATGTTGCGTTGAAAGTATCTAACTTATTAAATCCATTCTGTGAATCAGTTGCGTTTAACTACAAAGATAAAATGTATATCTATAATAAAGATAACAGAACAGGTTCAAGATTTTATGCTTATGAAAATGCTTCTGAATTAATTCATGATGTACAGAAAGAATTAGATTATGATTTAACTCATTTCTTTGAAAATAAATTATCTAATGAATTGAAAAGTCTTAGAGGTTTAGAAGATAGAGAACAACAAATTGATATGAAACTTCAAGATGTTAATGAATCATTGAAAATGTTAAATGAAAATGAAGAACTTCTTAAAGAAAGTAAAGAATTACAGACTACAAAGAGTAATTTATTAGTTTATAAGAACAAATTAACAGAAGAATTAAACACTATTAAGGTTGAAAAGTCAAAAGCTAGAAAAATTATGTTAAGATAATTAACTGGTTATCATGTATATGGAAACCTCAACTCCTTGGAGTTGAGGTTTTTCAAACTTTTTATCCAACCCCATGTATAAATATTAACGCTGAGAATATTATTCTCGCCATATCTACTCAAATAATAGCTTTAGAAGCCTCAAAAGCACATAAATCCAAAATTATTTATTTTACAAAACACAAAAAATAAACAAAATTATTTATGGCTAATTATTTAGAGGATAGTGACTTATATTATGAGATAGTTTTAAGTAAAGGAAAAGGTTACTTAACTCGTAAAGCAGAACACTATTTTGAACTAATTGCAACTAACACAATCCGAAGACTTGCACACAAATACCGTGATGAAGAAGAAATGATGGATTGTCTTCAACATGGAATTCTAATTATGTTTGAAAATTGGTATAATTTCGATGATAAAAAATACAAATATGCTTTGCCGTATTTTACAGAAATTGCTAAGCGTGGTTTCACAGCAGGTTATAATGAACTTCATGGAAGAAAACCACATCAACAAAATAACCAAATAAGGTGGATTTCATTGGATTCTTCAAATGATGGTAAAGGATTACACCACATCTAAAATTAAATGGGAAAAAAAGATATTGTCAATTTTATATATAACATAAATTGACAATATCTTTATGCCTAAACGAAAAATTTCAAAAGAAGAATTTGTTGAATTATCTAAACAAAAACATGGTGATAAATATGATTATTCACTAGTTGAATATGTGAATAACATAACTAAGGTTAAAATTATATGCCCTATTCATGGTGTATTTGAACAAATTCCAAAATCACACAAAAATGGAATAGGTTGTAAAAAATGCTCTGGTAGATATGAAATGAGTAAAGATGATTATATTAAAATGGCGAAAAAAATTCATAATAATGAATATGATTATTCTTTAACCAATTTTTCTATTTTAACAGATAAGATCAAAGTTATTTGTCCAAAACATGGTATTTTTGAACCAACCGCAAAAAATCATATTGATAAAAAATCCAAATGTCCTCAATGCAACATTGAAAAAAAATCATTAACAAAAGATGAGTTTGTTGAAAAATCTAAAAATGTACATGGTGATGATTATGATTATAGTTTAGTAGAATATAAAAATAATATTACAAAAGTTAAAATAATATGTAAAAAATGTAATAATTATTTTTTACAAACTCCAAATTCACATTATGTTAAGAAACAAGGTTGCCCATTTTGTAAAGAAAGTAAAGGAGAAAAAACTATAAAAAAATATTTGGATAAGAAAAATATTAAATATATAAGACAGAAAACATTTGATGGTTGTAAAGACTTGAATTTGTTGCCGTTTGATTTTTATTTACCAGATTATGATATGTGTATAGAATTTGATGGTAAACAACACTTTGAGAGTATAGAGTATTTTGGTGGTGATGAGACACTAAAATATATAAAAGAGCATGATAAAATTAAAAATATTTTTTGTTTATCAAATGGCATCTCACTATTAAGAATAAGATATGATCAAAATGTTGAAAAACAATGAAGGAAAATTATGGGTAATAATAGACCACCTAAATCTCCAAGAGGTAGGAATAATAGGAAAAAATACCATCAAGGTTTTTATAATATAATTAATTTAGATAAATATATTGGAGATCCTAAAAAATGTATTTATCGTTCTAAATGGGAACTGCATTTTATGGCGTGGTGTGATAAAAATACATCTATAAAAAGATGGGGTTCTGAACATATTACTATACCTTATCAAGATGAGAAAGGTAAATTTCATAGATATTATCCTGATTTTTATATTGAAATTATTGACAGACACGACCCTGAAAAATTAGAAAGAGTTGTGATTGAGATTAAACCTGCAAAAGAAACTCAAAAACCTGTACCTCCTAAGAAAATTACAGCAAAATCATTAGAAACATATGAATATCAATTAAAGACTTATCAAAAAAACCTTTACAAATGGACAAAGGCTAAATATTGGTGCGATAAACATAAGATGAAATTCAATATAATAACGGAAAATTATTTAACAGAAAAAAAGATAATGTAAGATGTATAAGAACTTTGAAGATTATATGTGGGGTGTTATGGGATTGCATGGTTCTTGGGAAAGAATGATTTTTGATTTAACAGAACAACTACGTAATTTAATAATTAAACCTAATCTTTCAGAAGTAATGGAAATAGATCCTTCTAAATTGGTGCCAAATAGATTCTATCTAATAAAATATGATTTCAATGGTAATCCATTATGGTGTCCGATATTAGCTTTAGATTATAAAGTTCATAAAAATAATCATATTTTATATGGTATAAACTTAGAATATTTGCCACCAAGATATAAAATACTATTATTCGATAAAATTTTTAAGCAGGTTTATGCTGAAATGGATTTGATTGCACAAAAAGAAATGGTTAGAGATGAGGCTACTTTAAGTTTTTTATCTTTTGAGTTTATGTATAAAATGTTGAAAGCTAATGGTAATATGGAATGGGCGATAACTGCATGGACTATTAGAAACTTTCTTGGAAAAATGAAAATTAAAAAAGCCTATCTATGTAGTATTAAAATACTTCCACAAATAATGTTTTCTGATTGGAAAAGATATAATGCTGGAGATATGTTAGAATTGCAGAAAAATTTATATGGTGAAGATGCTATTAAATTAGGAGAAATTATAGAACAATATCAGAAACTATTAGAAGAATATGAAGCAGATTCTATATTATACCATAAAAAAGTTGCATTATTCAGAGAGAAACTTAAACTATTTAAGGACTAACATTATTTATATATACTAAAAAATTAATTTTTAGAGATGCCATCTTATAACAGATATAATAATAAAAATAAAATTGATGATTTAGGAAGTACTGTAGAGAATAGAGGTTATTTCAACAAGATGTTGAGGAACCTATCAAACTGGGGTATGGATTATGAAAATATGGTAATACAGAATACATATTCTGTTGGTATGCACGAAGATCCACAAGGAGAAGGTGCCGACTATGGAACAAATATGTATGATATTTTTACTAAGAAAGTTATTTCTAAAATGCTCGACAGAAAATCAATTGCGTATTTAGATAGAGCATATCAAGATAAACGAAAGATTTTAAGACAATATGCAATTAAAGATGAAATAAAAGATTTTGTTGCACAGATTGCAGATGAAGCGGTTATTTATAATGAAGATAACTATTTCTGTAAATTAAAAGACTTACCAGATGAATTTGATAATTCGCTAAAACAAAGATACCAAGAAAACTTCAATAAAATTTATAGAAATATTGGTTTTAATGATGGTTTAACAGCCTGGAATTATTTCAAGAATTTCCTTATTGATGGTTATATTGCATTTGAGATAGTTTATGATAATAAACAAAAGAATATCATAGATTTACAACCAATTGATCCTATGACATTAGTTGTTGCAACAGATCCAGGTACAGGTACAATTGTTTGGATACAATATCCTGATAATCCACAAATTAGAAGAGTGTTATTAGATTCACAAATTATCTATATTTCATATAGTAATAATAATGACTTTGCTGAAACATCATATGTTGAAAATCTTATTAGACCTTATAATCAATTGAAAATGATTGAACAAACAAGATTATTATATAATATTAATCAGGCAGCAATTTACAAAAAGTTTATTATTCCTACAAATGGTTTAACAAGACAACAAGCAGAACAACAAATCTATGAGTTAATGTCTGAATATCACGAAGACGTACAATGGGATGATACTATGGGTACTGTTACTATCAACGGTTCTACTGATATTCCACACTCAAAAGATTTTTGGTTTCCTAATTCAGATTTAGGATCACCAAACATTGAAATTATGCAATCGCAAGGTACAGACTTAAATGAAGATACTATGTTAAATTGGTTCTTTAAAAATTTGAAAAGAGCATCTAAGTTACCTTTTAGTAGATTTGATGAAGAATCTGGTGGTGGTAATATTTATAATGATAGTGCTGAAATTACAAGAGATGAAATAAAATATGGCAATTTTATTAAAAGATTAAGAACTGTATTTAAGGAATTAATTGTAAAACCAATTAAAATACAAATGATTCTTGATTTTCCTGAATTGAAAGATGATAACTTATTCCATACAAATTTACAAGTATTATTTAATAGTAATGAATTATTTGAAGAATGGAAATATCTAAATAACTTAGCTAAAAGAGCAGAAATTGCTTCTACTTTAAGTTCTAACTTAATGGGTGCTGATGAAAAACCTTATCTACACATTGAATGGATAGTAAGAAGAATTATGAAATTCACTGATGCCGATATTGCCGAAAATAATAAGTATAAACTCGGTGGTGGTGGTATGGCACCTGGACAAGGTGGCGGAGGAGGTGCTGGTGGCGAAGGTGCTGATGGTGCCCAAGGTGGTGAAGGTGCCCAAGGTGGTGAAGGTGCTCAAGGTGGTGAAGGTGCTCAAGGTGATGCACAAGAAGGTGGAGGACAAGATGATGGTGGCTTCAAATTCTAAAACACTTATTATAAAAGACTCTCATTTTTTGAGGGTCTTTTTTTTATATGTCCCGTCAAAGAAAACACATCAGTCTTTAGCTGATGTGTAGTTCATTTATGTTTTGATATTTTCATATACCCATTTTACTTTACCAGCATCAAATATTCTATATATGTTATTTATAAGACAAGTTTCTTTTTCTGTTTTATTTATATCATAACCTAATTTTTCTAATTTAGATTTTCTAAAATTAAATTTATGATACCTTCTATTATCTAATATGTAAGAATAATCAGGTTTTAATATTACATCTTCTTTAAATTTTAGTGTTTCATATATCTTGCCATTAGAATATGAATTATTAGAAAACGTTATTATTTTATTAAAAACCTTATTATTTATAAAATAATTAAATAATTTACTAGCAGAACCAACAACATTATAATATTTTTTATTACAAAACCTATTTAATTCATATATAGAATTCTTATTTTGTTTGAATGTCATTAATGATAATAATTCATCATTATAAAATAAACCAATTTTTATACTAGAACCAACAAAACCTTGTATATGATTTTCATTTAGAAATTTTCTAACTAATTTATTACCTTTTATTTCTTTTATATCACATTTTCTTGCATAAATTTTATTTGGCGTTTTACCTAATTTGTTTAGTATCATAGATTTAACAATTTCTTGTTTATGATTCCAATCATCTTCAAATATGTGTAACAATTGAATATTATTTTCTTTACATTTAATATATTTATTTTTGTGATAATTTTTATCTTTATATAATTCAGAATGCCAATATAGACCATTAAATTCTATTGCTAAATTTTTATTTGGTAAATAAATATCTAATTCTAATGGTGTTATAATATCTCTCGAATTTTGAATTATTTCATTATTATAATTATCCTTTATAAAATTAATTAATTGAATTTCTTTACCTGATGTTGAATAAGAATTTATAGGATTACACATTGTACATGGTATAGTATTATATCTTTCTATTCTTTCTTGTAATAATTTTTTAGTAATTCTATATTTATGATCTTTACATGATATTAATAATGTATTATCTGAATTTGTTTTGTAATTTATTATACCATATAGTTCCAATTTATCTTTTAATTCTTTTTCACATTTTTCTTTTATTATATTTTTCCACTTATTGCTTTGTGAGAAATATTTAACATTATAATTATTTAATGTGCTTGAAATTTTCTTTTCTTTTACAGTATCTATTTTTGAAACATTATCTACACCATATTTTTTTAAATTAGTGTTTTTTTGCTTTTCTAATATTTCATTTTTTTGTAAATGATGTTTTACACCATATTTTTCTTTACATGTGTTTTCTTTCTTTTCTTTAATTTCTTTTGATTTTGAAACATTATCAACACCATATTTTTCTAAGCAAGTTTCTTTAATTTTTTCTTTTGTTTTTTCTAATTGAAAAACATTTTTAACACCATATTTCTGTATATTGTTTATTTCTGTTTTGCATTTTCGACAATAATATTCACAATCATTATATCCATATGATAAATATAATTTATATTTCATATCTTTTTCTACACCACATTTATCACATTTAACTTTTATTATTGATTGTGAACCTTTATTCAAATCTTCAACATTTACTTTAATAATATCACCAGATTTACCAACATAGTTTTTGAAATATTTCATATTGGAAGGATTTAATTTAACCTCAACTTTATCACTTAATATCATTTACTTATGTTTCTTTTTTAATTATATATATAATAATAATAATACCAAAAACACCATAAATATCACCTATTTTGATAATCTTGTAGTTGTTTATTCTGATTCATCAGATTCGTACAGCATGGATTACGCTGATAAATTTACAGGTAAAAAAAGAGATTTAGAAAAATATATAGAAAAATATTGATGCACCCGCCCTCCTTATAAAAAATGAAGATTTTTGATAAATTGTAACAATTTCATAAATGGAAAAATGTCGTGTTTTTAGGTTAATATATAATTAAAAATAAATAAATAACTATGGTTGGACCAAACAAGTACGTTCTTATTGTGGATAATCAATTAGGAGGCTTAAAGTTGAATGAAAGTGCAGCGCCTGAGTTAGATAGAAAAGGAAGAAAAATCTATCGTCTTAATGGTATTTTCACTGAATTTGATGTTATGAATCGTAATGAACGTGTTTACACTGCGGATCGTTTTTTACCACACCTTAATGAACTCATGGAACGTAAGAGAACATTAGGAGCAGTATATGGTGAGTTTGATCATCCAGACGTTTTTGATACATCGTTAAAGTATATATCACACTCTATCGAAAATGCTTATTATAATCAAAATGAGAATAGAATTGATGGTGAGATTAGATTACTAAACACGAAATGGGGTCAAGAAGCACAG
>JALOAD010000003.1 GCA_023228995.1 Candidatus Muiribacterium halophilum | reverse complement strand
TGGTACTGCATCTAAGTGTGTGGGAGAGTAGGTTGTTGCCAGTTCTAATGAGAAGGGTGTCGGAAACGGCGCCCTTTTCGCATTTAAAAAATAGTATAAAAACAGTACAGAAGCGTGAAATGGTGAAATGGTGAAATGGTGAAATAGTGAAATGGTGAGATGGTGAAATGGTGAAGTGGTGAAATGGTGAGATAGGAAAATTTTTAAAGAGTTTTAATATGGTTTTTAAACCTCAACCCCTTAAACTATCTAACTTTTTTTATTTTTGTCATCCCGGTACTGTTCTGAGCCGGGATCTGTTTTTGTTTTTTTAACTAACTAGCATCTTTAGCTGTGCTAACTGTATTTATCTATTTTATTATTGTATTTAATATTCTTTTGATTGTTATTGAATTTTTTGGTATTTTTTTGAGTAAGCTTAATATTTTGCTTGTTCTGTAATAATAATCTTTATATGCATTTTTATTTATAGTGATTAATTCATTATTTGTCATATTAGATATATTTAGTCTTTTATCAGTATTGTAAAAATGAAATGAATTTGATGGTATTTTTTTAAAATTATTTATATATTTGTTTCCAATTGATGTTCCTGGAAATGGTGTGAATTTAAAAAATGTTGCAAAATCTATTGGAAGTTTTTTTGCAAACTTAAAATTTTCCTTGTGTTGTGAATATGTTTCTTCTGGCAAGTTATACATAAAATGACCTTCGCTTATTAAACCTAATTTGCTTGATATTAAAAGCTTTTTATTTATATCTGAAACATTAACCTGTCTGCTTATATTATTTAATAAAACCGAATCTATATGCTGTATTCCAAACTCATAATAATATCCTCCAGCTTTTTTCATTAATTCAAATAATTCATAATCTGTATTTTCAATTCTTAATCCCTGAAATGATATAGAAAAATTCAGATTTTCTTTTATAATTTGTAAAAGAAAATTTTTAGCATAATCAAGTGAAATATTAAATGTATCATCTGCTATATGAATTTCTCTTACTCCTTTATTTTTTAAATTTTTTAATTCTTCTATTATTGAATCAATTTTTCTTGAATTTATTTTATTTCCAAGAATTGAATTGCAAAATGGACAATTAAATGGACATCCTCTTTGTGCCATAACAGGAGCATAAGGTGTTTTTTTTAATAGATTATTATTACATGGTAAATAAGAATAATTATTAAAATTAAAATTTTCCCAATCAGGTGTTGGTATTTGAATTTTTAAATTATAATCTTGTTTATATATATTTTTTAATTTATTATTTTTTATATCATTGAATATATTTATTATTGTATTTTCTGCTTGTCCACTACAGATTGAATCAATATCTATGTAATCTTTATATTCTTCTGGAGAGCATGTAATACCGGAACCACCTGCTATTATTATATTGTTTTTATTTATTTTTTTTGCAATATTAGCATATTTTTTTAATAAATCTCTTTCTGTATATGTTATTGAAAATAATATTATACATGGACTTATAGGTTTTAATAATTGTGTAAATTTAATTTGTTCTTCTTTTAATACTGAATTGTCAAAAAAAATATAATTATTTTTAGGAAATTCTTTTCTTAAGACAGTTTTTAAACAAAGTATTCCTATTGGTGGAGATGTTGTAAAACTTGAAATACTTTTATCTAATAATCTTGCTAATACTATATTTTTCATAATTTAATTCCCAATCTTTTCTTAATGAAAAACAAATATCTTTTTATGAATATTTCAAGATTAAATTCATTTTGAGAAAATGTTTTTAAAAAAAATGGTATATATTTTGATAAAATTTTATTTACTGGTAAATATTTATATAATTTCTTATTTATAATTGTATTTAATAAATTAATTGATATAAAAGGAAGCCATTCAAATAAAAATTCTGTTTTCATTATATTTTTATTAACTTTTAAACTCCCATAATTCATAAAATTTTGAACATTTCCGTTTTTTATTTTATTAAGGTCTTTTTTTGATATTAAGTTTTTATTTAATAAAATTTTATTTATAGATATACCTGGATAAGCTGTAAGATAAGATAATATTACTCTTGATATATTTGCTTTTTTATATAATCGGAGTGATTTTAAATGATTTTCAATTGTTTCTTCAGGAATTCCAAAAATATGGTCAATAGTTACAGATATATTATGTTTTTTTAGAATTAAAAGACTTTTCATTACTTGTTTATTAGTTTCATTTCTATTAAGCATTGTTTTTTTTAATTTATTATCCATTATCTGTGTTCCAATTTCAATATTAACACAATTTGATGATTTTAAATTATAAGCAATTTCATCATCTATAAATAAAGGATGGGATATACAAATAAATGGAAGGTTTATAATTTGTTTATATTTTTTTAAAAACTCAATTAACCATATTTTATTAATTGTAAAAACATCATCGTGGAATATTACTTTTTCACAGCCATTTTTTTTGGCAATTTTTAATTCATCTATTAAAGAATTTATATTTTTTTTAGAGTATGAATAATTTTTATACTTTTTTAAAGTGCTATGAATGCAAAAAGAACATGCAAAGGGACAGCCAAATCCTGAGAATGTTGAATAATATTTTTTTAAAAACGGCATTTTATTAGTGAAAAGAGTTTTATCTGGTATTAAATTCAAATAATTTTGCGAAATTATTACATTCCAATTATTTGATATTACTTTATTGTTTTTTCTATAAATAAGACCTATAGTGTTTTCATTTAAATTATTACAAGCAATATCATTTATTGCATGTTCACCTGCTCCACAAACAGCATAATCTATAAAATTGAATTTTTTAATTATTTCATCTTTAATTATTGTTATATGTGGTCCGCCAAAGATAATTTTACTATTTTTAATGTATTTTTTTAATTTTTCGCTTAAGTTTAAACTCCATTTTAAATTATCTGTAAAAATTGAAAATAAAATATAATCTGGAGAATAATTTACTATATCTTTAATAAATTTATTGTTTTCTGATAAAAATTTAGCTGGAATTTTGGATGTAATTGAATAATCATCAAATAATCCATGATCATAGAATAATTCTACACAATGACCTTTTTTTTTTAATATTGTTGAGAATATTTCAAAAGCATAATTTTCAAAAACTCTACAAATTAATGCAATTTTCATTAAAAACCACCTCTAAATAGATGGTATATATATTTTTTTAAAATATAAACTCCGCGAATTTCATTTCCTGATAAAGTCTTTAATACAGCTGGAATTATTCTTCCAGTGAAATGTCCTGGTGGAATTTTATTAAATAATTTTTTATTAAAAAGGATTTTACGGAATACTTTAGGAAAAAATACACCCCAATCCCCAATAGTTCTAATTTTGTCATGAAATTTCAAATCTTTATTGTTTACATTTCCACCATGTTCAAAAGAATAACCATATCCATTTTCAATTTTATTGATTTCATTTTTTGATAAAATACCTATTTTTTGTGCAAGTTTTGCAACTTTTGTTCCTGGATAATAAGTAAGATAAAAATATGTAATTCTATTTGGTTTCCATTTTAGATATTCAGCAAAACTTTTTATTATATTTGTTTTTTTTTCACCAGGTATTCCACCAATATGGTCAATATTAAAAGGTACATTGTATTTATTTAATGATTTTATACATTTATAAATTTCTTTAATATTTTCAGTTCTATTTAAAAAGTCTTTTCTAATTGATTCTTCCATAGATTGAATGCCAATTTCAACATTAAGACAATCAGCTTTATTTAATAAAAAAGCAATTTTATCATCAATATTTCTCGGATTTATAAGACATTGGAATGGTTTTTTTATTTTTTGAGAGTATAAAGTTAAAAATTTTATAGTCCAATCTTTTTGTGATACAAAAGCATCATCTTCAAAAATAACATATTTAAAATTATATTTTTTTAAACCTTGTTCAAGTTCTTCTATGACATTTTCAGCACTTCGTCTTCTAAGAAGTTTATTTGTATTATAGATTTCTCTATATACATTATTATTGCAAAAATAACAGTTATATGGACAACCTCGACTAGTCATTATTGTATAATAATTACTAAAATATGGAGCTTTATTATAAAAAAGTTCTTTATCAGGAAATGGTAATTTATCAATATTTTCAATAAGTGGCCTAATAGGATTTTTTATAAATTTATTATTTTTTAAATAACAAATATTTTTAGCATTTGTATAAAAATTCTTTTTTTCAATATCTTTTATTAATTCAACAAAAGCTTGTTCACCCTCACCAATACATATATAATCAACAAAATTAGTTCTAAGAACTTTTTCAGGTAAAACTGTAGGATGAATTCCTCCAAATATAATTTTAATATTAGGAGATATTTTTTTTAATTTTTCTGCAATAGATAAATCAAGTCTATATGTATCTGTTAATGATGAAAAACCTACAATATCTGGTTTTTTTGCTAAGATTTGTTTTATAATTCTTTTTTCATTATAAAAAAAATTATAAAGAATTCTATTATCAACAAGAGCATCTTTAAATAAAGAAGGTGTATATACAAGTTCTGTATTAATATTATTTTTTTTAAGTACAGCAGAAAGTATTTCTATACCAATTGATTCATAAGCTCTATATACAAAAACAATTTTCAATTTATTAGAATCCCCCACGGATTATATGATAGAAGTATTTTTTTATTATTACAGGTCCTCTAAAATCATATTTTTTAGAAAATAAAGCACTTAAAGTTTCAGGAATAACCGATGCTATAAAAATCCATTTTGGAAGTTTTTTAAAAAGTTTAGTTTTAATTAAAAAATCAACAAAGTTTTTAGGAAGAATTGGTAAATAACCAAAAAGAAATCTGTAATAATCAAACATAGGATCGTGAACACTTCCGTTTGTAGTTGTAGTTCCACCTCTACCATATATTTTATCTTTAACATCTTTTAAAGTAGCATAACCTTTTTTTAGAGCTTCCTGAGCAATATCAGTATTAGGGTATAAAGTTAAAAAAAGTAAATATATTCGATTTGGCCTTATTTCATTATAATATTTTGCAGCATTTAGCATAGATTGTTCGGTTTCTCCAAAAATACCAGCAATATGATCGCAATTAAATGCAATAGTATGTTTTTTAAGGCATTTTAAAGCAGATAGAATATGTTTAGTTTCTTCAGGTCTATTAAGACTTTCTCGGGATTGAGAAGATAATGTCTGTATTCCTATTTCAATATATTTGCAACCTGAAAGATTCAACCATTCAGCTACATCATCATCGATATTATGAACATGTGCTACACAAAACCAAGGAGTATTTATTTTGGATTTTATATAAAGTTTTGTGAATTTTCTAATCCATTCTTTATCATGTAAAAAAAGATCATCTTCAAAAAGTATATATTTGAATTTATATTTTTTCCTTGCGATTGTAAGTTCTTTAATAATATTTTCGGGACTTCTTGTTCGCATTCCGTATTTATGACCTTTATAAGCTTTTCTTTCAACATTATGATGACAAAAAGGACAATTAAGTGTACAACCCCGAGTTGCCATTATTGTATAATGTTCTTCATTATAAGGAGCTTTTTTATAAAATAAATCTTTGTCTGAGAATGGAAGTACATCAAGATCATAGATTAAAGGTCTTAATGGATTTTTATGAATTAATTTATTATTTTTAAAATCTCTAACCCAAAGATTTTGAATTTGATAAATATCTTTTTTTTGTTTTAATTTATTGCATAATTCAACTATAGCTTGTTCTCCTTCACCAATACATAAAATATCAATAAATTTATGTTTTATTACTATATCTGGAACACTGGTTATATGAATTCCGCCAAAAAGTATTATTATTGAAGGTTTTAATTTTTTTATTTTTTTAGCAATATCAATACACCATAAAAAGTCATCAGTTACTGCTGAAAATGCAACTATATCTGGTTTATCTCCGATTACTTTTTTTATTATATAATTTTTATGTTCAAATAATTTTGCAATTATTGAAATTTCAGACATTGTATCATTAAAGAGTTTTGGCGAATAAATAAGATTTGTTTTGTGTCCTGCTTGTTTAAGACAGGCAGAAAGAGATTCAACTCCAAGACTTTCAAAACCACCATATACAAAGGTAACTTTCAAGATAAAACTCCATTTATTTTATTTAAGAAATATTTTAACACCATATTTTAATAAAAGCTAATTGAAGTTTAGTTTATAGGGTTAAGAGAGTTAAGAGTTTATAAGGTTAAGTAGTTAAAATCAAAAGCATTATGGTATCCGAGGGTTCAATTAAATTTCTTTGATTTTATTATACAAAAGATTTTGTTTTTCAATCAAAAGATGATTAAATTCTATTTTTTGACTTAGATTTTACATAATAGATTCAAAAAATTGATATCGAGCGTAATTATGGAAGCTGTCTTAAGATTTTCAATAAGTATACAAAAAAAAATTCAAAGTAAAAAAGAATAAAATCATAAATAACTAACATACATTAGAAAATCTTAAGGAAATTACATGGAGGTAATTTAAAGCTGAACATGTAAGGAGAAAATTTACAGGAAGTAAATTTTCAAGAGGTACCAAGATATCAATTGTTTTGAATCGTATTTAAATATAAAAAAATCAAAAGTGAGATCCCGGCTCAGAATCATGCCGGGATGACATTTTCTCAGAAGCATACCGGGATGACAGATTTTTATATCAAATTTAATTTGAGATGAAATTATATTGATTTTTGTTTATTTAATCAGAGGACTCAATTAAGAGTTTATAAGGTTAAGGGTTAAAGAGTGTTGAGGAATGTTATTTTTTTTAATTGACTTTATATACTTGGGTTTGTAATATTTAAATAAAGGAATAATTCTATGAAAAATAAGGTTCTGTTTGTTTATTCAGCTTATGAAAATATTGGTATTGAGTATTTATCTTCAATATTGAAAAAAAATAATTTCAATACAGATCTTATGTTTTTTCCAATGCTTTTTGAAGATTCAATGCTTGATATTGATTTTTTAGCTAAACTCTTTTCTATTGAAAATAAAATAATTAGAGAATATGATTTTTCTGATGTTTTATGTATTTGCTTTAATATAACCACTGATTATTATGTTTATTTTTCAAGAATTGCTCAGAAATTAAAAAAATATTGTCCAGATATACCAATAATTTTTGGCGGAATACATTCATCTTCTGCAAGTGACGAAGTTTTAAATAATTCTTTTGTGGATTATGTTGCAATTGGTGAAGGAGAAATTTCTATTGTTGAATTAATAAATTATATTAAAGATAAAAAAAATAAAATTCCAAAAGGAATTGCATATAAAAAAAATAATATAATACAAAAAAACAGTGTTTGTGAATTTGTATTTGATCTTGATAAGCTTCCATTCCCAGATAAAGCTCTTTTTTATGATAAAAAAGATTATGTTGCTACAACATATACAATTTTTACAACAAGAGGATGTCCTTATAATTGTTCTTATTGCATAAATAATTTTTGGTATGGAGAACTTTATCCTAATGAGCAGAGAGTTAGAAGAAGAAGTGTTGATAATGTTATTGCTGAATTAAAACATGCTAAAAAAAAATTTAATATAAAATCTATTATGTTTGAAGATGATATTTTTTATCTTTCTCCAAAATGGCATTGGGAATTTATTTCTAAGTATAAAAAACAAATTAATTTACCATTTGTTTGTGTAATGCATCCATCACATTGTCAGGATTATAAAGTAATAAAAAGTCTAAAAGATGCTGGATGTATTCAGGTTGAGATTGGAATTCAAACTTTAAATGAAAAGGTTAGAAAAAAATATTTAAATAGAAATGAAACAAATAAAGAAATTACAAAAGCTCTTTATAATCTTCATAAAGCAAAGGTTAAATATAATATTGATCATATTGCAGGATTACCGGATGATAATATTGAATTTCATCTTGATGCGGTCAAACTTTATGCAAAATATTGTCCAAATAGAATTCTTTTATTTTTTATTACAAATTATCCAAGTACTGAAATTGAAAAAATTAGTCTTGATAAAGGGAAAGTAAGTTTAAAAGATATTGATAATATGAGGAGAGGTCTTGGAGAAACTGATGAAACAACAGGTTCTGTTTCTCTAAAAGATGCTAATGAACTTGAAAGACTTAGATTTTTATTTGGTTGGCTTCCATATACAGGTAAAAATATAACTAATTTCCTTGTAAATACAGGTTTATATAAAATTTTGCCTGTTAATAGAATATTTACAAAAATATTACCATCTATTATTGCAACTTTAACAGGTGGAGAACCTAGGGGTGAAGTTATATTAAAAAAATATTTAACTGAAATATTTAATTTTAAATGGTTTTACAAATTCAAATGAAAATATTACTTATAAATCCTCCTGTTGATAAAATAATTGAACCTCTTCATGATTCTCCTGAATATATGCATGTTGGACTTGCTCATTTATATAGTTCTTTAAAAAAATTCACTAATACTAATGTTAGTTTTATTGATTGTAAATTTTTAAAAAAAGATAAGAATTGGCTTTTAAATAAAATTAAAAATACAAAGCCAGATATTGTTGGATTTACTGCAAAAACATTGGAAATAGATAATGTACTTTATTTATGCAAAGAAATAAAAAAAATTTGTCCTTGTAAAATAATTATTGGTGGACCTCATGCAACAGGAGATTTTGAATATATAATCAAAAATGAAAATGTTGATTTTGTTGGAATATCTGAGTTTGAAACTGGTTTTATAATGCTTATAAATGCTTTAATAGAAAATAAATCTGATTTTTCTCATATTAATTCTTTAGTATGGAAAAAAAACAATAAAATAATTAAAAATAGAGTTTTATCATGTGAAAAAAAACATATTGGTAGAGTTTTATGGGAAGATTTTCCCAAAGCTTCAAAGTATTATATAATGGCAATTAGGGGTTGTCCTCAACGATGTATATTTTGTATGAGAGTTTTAGGTAATATACCATTTTATAGAGAAATAAATGAAGTTATTGATGAAATTGAAATTATATATAAAGTAAATCCTCAGGCTTTAATTGAATTTGGCGATGAGACTTTTACTTTAAATTCTGAATATATCACAAAATTAAAAGATGAATTAAAAAAGAGAAATTTAATTTATGGGAAAAAAGGATTTATTGCTTCAACAAGAATAGATAAGTTGAATTTAGATATAATCAAAAAACTAAAAAGTGCTGGATTTAAAAAACTTATTGTTGGAATTGAAAGTGGTGATAAGCATATACTTGAATTGTGTAAAAAAGATATTGATATAAAAAAAGCTCTGAAAGTTTCAAAATATATAAGACAATCTGGTATTTTACTTGAATGTAATTTTATGGTTGGATTACCTGGTGAAAACTTCTTATCTATTATAAAAACTGCTTTGATTGCTTCAAGATTAAGAGCTAATAGTATTTCTGTTTCTATAGCTTGTCCATATCCGGGTACTGAATTATACAAAATGTGTAAAAAAAATAAATATGGTCTTAAATTAATATCCTCAGACTATATAGATTTTAATAATGAACTTGGTAATGCTTTAGAACACGAGAACTTTTCAAGAAAAAGTCTTGAGATTGCACAACTTTTTATTTATATATTTTCATATTTAGGAAGCTTAAGATTTAAGGAGTTTTTAGTTTTTTGTCATGATTATAGAAAAGAAGCTATAAGTTATTTAAAACATTTTTTTAAAAAAGATCTTTTAAAGTGATTATTTTCCCATTTAAATTTTTAAATTTTTTATAGTGTTTTTTTGTAGGATATGAGCAGTAATTTTGAATAATATTGTTTTTTTTACTTTCTGAAATATTCAGAGTATTTAAAATAACTTTATCAATAACAAAAGGATATATATAAAAGCATTTTTTAGTAAAATCAATCATTGAATTAAATTTATTATTAAATTTAAATTTTAATACAATATTTCCTGAATTTATTTTAGAATTTACAATATGAAAGCAAATACTTGGTTTGATTTTTTGCATATAGCTCCAAAAATATGGCATTATACCTTGAATTTTATTTATATCTCCGCAAAATTGATTAATTATTTTTAAATTTTTTATATTGAGAATTTTTTTGTTTATTATATGAGTTGTTAAAATAAGTAATATATTAGTTTTATCTTTTTTAAGGTTTTGATATACAATATTATCTTTTAAAGAGTTTACATAAAGTATTTCAATATTATGTTTTTTTGAAATATTCTCAAATGAAAAACCATCAGTTTTTATAATTGTTTTTAAAATTCTATTTATACTGAAAATTCCAATTAATAAAAAATTAATAATTCCAAAAGTATTTATATACCATAATGGAACTTTTATACCTTTGAATTTATCAGATATTTTATCAGGAACAATATATATTTTTTGAATATTATATTTATTTATAAGCTTGTTTATTGTTTTTTCCCATAAAAGAATATTCCAGATTTTATCATTATTTGTAAGTATTGATATATTGATTTTATCTGACATTTAATGTAATTCCTCTGAATTTTTTACCTTATAAATATATGGAATATTTTGGTTTAATCTTTTACAATTTAAATTAAGATAATCTATTAATTGAGAATTAAAAAAACGATTTCCATAATTTATTACATTATTATCTATTATAACAAAATCAATTTTATTATCTTTAATATAATTATTATATTTATTTAAATTATCTGTAAATGGAGGATTTGGATAATAATTATTTTTCGTGAAATATTCAAGCCATTTATTGCTACATATAACTTTTGAATTGTTTATTGATTCAGTTTTAAAAAATTTAACATAATCAAAAAATTCTGTATAAGATGAATAAAAATTGAAATTATAAAAAAAAGAAATTATATAAAATGCTGATATAATAAAAATCGCAGTAAATTTTTTTATATTTAAAGATATAAAGAATGATAAAAAAAATATTGTATATATAAAATATCTATACTCCCAAGTTTCAATTGGGAAAAGGCTTATAATAAAAAAAGGTGATAATAATATAAATAACGGTATTTTTTTTATTTTTAAACGGGCAAATAAAAGAAATAAAAATAATAAATAATGAAAATGATTAAAATATATTTTTATAACTCTAAAAAAGTTTTTTAAATAATTAATTGGATAATTAATAATATAAGATATTATAGAAAAATTTTCTTTTAATCTGCTAACTGTTGTGTTTACTGATTTTTTATCATAACCTTCATCTATATGAAAATAAATTTCCTCTAAAAAAGAATCTTTTTTTATATCTTCTATTTGTGAATATTTTTGAAAAACTGTTGAAAAAAGGACAAATTTATTAAAAAATGGTTGAGAATGATCTGTAGTAAGAGAAGAAACTGATAATAAAATAATTATAAATGACAAAATAGAAATTAAAAACTTTTTAAGAAAATCTTGTTTATCTCTGAAAATAATAAAAAGATTTATAAATATAAATTCAGGTCTTATGTTTAAAGCGAGTATATTAAAAAATATACCAGTTTTACAATGCTTTTTATTTAATAAAAAAATAGAAAATAAAGTTAATGTATAAAAAAGCATTTCTGAAAATCCTGAAAAAATAATATTATTGAAAAAAGGGTTAGAAATAATAATAAATGTTGTTATTACTGCGGTTTTTTGTGAATATTTAGTTTTTAATATATTAAACAAAAAAAATATACAAAAAAATGAACATAATATATTAAAAAATATAAGATTTTTAAATCCATTTATAAAAAAAGAAGTAAAACTTAAAAATACAGGATATATTGGACTCATTCCAAAAGTTTCTTTTATTGGAAAACTAAATGTTCTTAATGATTCTGATATATTAAAATATATGAAGGAATCTATTTCATATTCAAAAGGTATAAAGTTTTTTAAATAGTAAAATATTGAGTAAAATAAAATTATAAAAAGTGTGTGTATTGTGAGAATAGGAAAAAGATAATTTTTTTTTTGTGATATTTCCATATTAAAGATTTTACAAATCACAAGCTAAAAAGTCAATTAAAGGTAATTGAGTCATCTGATTAAATAAACAAAAATCAATATAATGTCATGCTAAAGTAAATTTCATATAAAAAAATTTCTTCTCAGCATGATTCTGAGAAAATGTCATCCCGGCATGATTCTGAGAAAATATCATCCCGGTATGATTTTGAGAAAATGTCAATCCGGTATGATTCTGAGCCGGGATCTCACTTTTGATTTTTTTATCATTACAATAACGCAAAAAAATAATCATTCGGTACCATTCGATATTTTACATCCATATAAAATATCTCTTTACCTTCGTTCACTTATAATACATCCGTATATTATATGCTTCGCAACGTTCACTCAAGTTACCGAGTAGATTTTTTTTTTGCTTTTGTTTATAGAAAATCCTTTTGTTTTGAATTGTATAATTATTTAAAATATTGAATCCATTAATTAGAAAAACTTCTATCGAGTTTTCGTAATTGACGACAGATATATTTTTTTAATCTTTTATAAAAATCAAAATCTTTTTGTTTAAAAAATAAAAATCAATATAATGTCATCCCGGTATGATTTTGAGAAAATGTCAATCCGGTATGATTCTGAGCCGGGATCTCACTTTTGATTTTTTTATCATTACAATAACGCAAAAAAATAATCATTCGGTACCATTCGATATTTTACATCCATATAAAATATCTCTTTACCTTCGTTCACTTATAATACATCCGTATATTATATGCTTCGCAACGTTCACTCAAGTTACCGAGTAGATTTTTTTTTTGCTTTTGTTTATAGAAAATCCTTTTGTTTTGAATTGTATAATTATTTAAAATATTGAATCCATTAATTAGAAAAACTTCTATCGAGTTTTCGTAATTGACAACAGATATATTTTTTTACAAATATTTGATAATATTAATAAAAAAGAGGTTTTTGTGAATATACCTAATTTAGATAAAAAAGTACTTTTTGTATATGGAGGTTTTGAAAGTTATGGCATTGAAATTTTATCTAATTATATTAAAAATCGTGGTATTTCAACTGAACTTTTTTATTTTTCAAAATTATTTTCAGATAGTATTTTAGAATTTCAAACTTTGGCTAATTATTTTAAAAAAAATGAATTAAAAAAACTTACTAAATATATAAAAACTAATAATGTTTTATTGATTTGTTTTTCAGTAGTAAGTAATGATTATTTTTGGTCTATTGATATTGCTAAAAAAATTAAAAAAGAATTTCCAGATATTTTCATAATATTTGGTGGAATTCACCCAACTCTTGTTCCAGAAGAAGTAATTAGGCAAAATTGTGTTGATTTTTTATGTGAAGGAGCAGGTGAAGAATGTATTGCTTTATTATGCAAAAATTTAATTGAAAAAAATAAAGATTTTAATAATATTCCTAATCTTTGGTTTAAAAAAAATAATATAGTGATTAAACCAAAAGCATATTCAGATTTTTTTGAAAAAAATAAAAACTCAACTCCAGATAAAGAACTTTTTTATAATAAAGCACCTTATTTTAGTTCAGATCTATCATTTCAATTTACACGAGGTTGTTTTTTTTCCTGTTCTTTTTGTTTTCATTCATATAAAAATCGAAAGTTTGGAAAGAAATTTTTTTATCTTTCACCAAAAGATTCTATTTTAGAGTTAAAAAAACTTATTAATAACAGAAAATATAAAAATATTATTTTTGATGATGATCTTTTTGTGTTTAATAAAAAATGGATATATGAATTTTTAGATTTATATAAAAAAGAAATAAAACTTCCTTTTATGTGTGTTATACATATTCATTTTATTGATGAGAAACTGCTTTATGAACTGAAAGTTTCAGGGTGTACTAAAATTGAACTTGCTATTCAAACAATAAATTCAAAAGCTAGATATAAAGTTTTATGTAGGACTGAAAGTAATAAAAGTATAAAAAAATCTCTTTTTATTTTAGATAAAAGTGGATTAGATTTTAATATTCAACATATGCTTGGAATTCCTGAAACAAATATAAATGATGAAGAAAAAGCAGTTAGATTTTATTCAAATTATAATGTTAGAAGAATATATACATTTTTTTTAACTTATTATCCTTCGGTTGACATTACTGAATCTTCATTTAAGCAAGGGATTATTTCTAAAACAAGATATAAAGAAATAAAAAAAGGAAAAGTGTCAAGTTATGAAATCGATGGTGATATTAATAAAAATATATTGAGCGATTATCAAGCTATAAGGATATTGTTTTCTATAATTCCTATAATGCCTTCGTTTTTTGTTAAATATTTTTCAAGAAATAAAAGATATAGATATTTTTCTTTAATTTCTCCTATATTTAGGATAATTGATACTTTGAATATTTTAAAAAACAATGATAGAACTGCGAAAATCTATATTAAAAGATATTTATATACTATTTATAAAGAGATTATTGCAGGGTTAAAGAGTTGTTGAAAAACTCTTGATTATCAAGGTTATTTATCTGGGTCCTTCCTCGGAAAAGTTTTCCAAATTGAAATTCAAATCGATTTAGCAATTTGGCATCCTTCTTTTCCTCAGTGCCCATGATTTTTATTTTTTTGTTTCATAATTTTTATTCCTAAATGAGTTTTACAACAGCCTCGTACAGCGAATATTTTTTTTAGCAGTCATACTAATTGCAACTTTAGTTTTGTTATAGAGTTGAAACACTACAAATCCAACAAAAAATTTTACCTTAATACGATAATGGGCATTTGTTGTTCTGACATAATGGATCAATTTTATAAAAAGTATTAAAAAGTATGTATGAATGTGATTTTCTGCCACCATGACAATAGAAATTTTCTTTACATTGTTTACATTCATCAGGCAGATAATTCCATTTTTTTATATTTTTTTTATATTTTTCCCAAATATTAAAAATATTATCTGTTTTTAAATCTCCTACAATGATTTTACTCATTACATAATCGCATGGAGAAACTTTTCCATTATATGAAATATGTATTGAGTCAAAATAATCAGAACAACCATAACCTCGAATATAGGCGGAAATTTTACCGATATTTATTATCTTTTCTTTTTTTTGAATTTTTTTCTGTACTTTTAGTATTTTATACCATTGTTTAGAAGAAAGATTAAATTTTGAGTCTATAGTTTTATTTCCACATGGTATGTATCTTGTAAAAACGGGAATTAAATTATGTTTTAAATATGTTATTTTCAAAAGGTCTGGAATAAATTTATAATTAACATTTGTGGCTGTTATAAAAAGTTTAATATCAAAATTATGTTTTTTAAATAAAAGTAGATTAGCTAGTGAAAGTTTCAGATTAGATTTTCCATTTTTTACTTTTTCACTTTCAAGACTCCATGCAAATGAAATTTTGTTTTTATAAGGAAGTAATTTTTTCAACATATTAATATCAGCATTTAAGCCGTTTGTATATATAACAGTATCTAAGTTATTTTTTTTTAAAATATCCAGCATTTTGGTTAATTTATCATAAAGTAATGGTTCTCGACCTAATATTTGAATTTGTGTTACTTTTAATTTTTTAAGATTTTTTATTATTATTTTATATTTATCAATAGATAATTGTTCTTCAATATTAAATTCAATTGAATTTTCGTAACAATATAGACAATTTCTATTACAATATATTCCAGGATGTAATAGAGCAAGTTTTGGCCAACCAATATATTTTCTGCCAGCAGGTTGAAGAAATTTTAATAAAAAACTGAATTTATGAAAAAATATTAAAAATCCTTCTGAAAAGTAATAAAATAAATAATATATAAAATTTTTATTTCTAATTGTTTGATGATTTAAAAAAACAGCAATAAAATTAGTTATATATTTAAAAAATCTCATAATTTTACTATAAACTCCTCTTCTATAGCATCATCTAAGAATAAATTAAGTAAAAAATAAAAAATTAAAATAAAAAATAGAAAAATAGTTGTTTTTTTCATAGTTTTATCCTCTAAAATTGGATTTTACAATTGAATCCTCTGAATAATTATACTAAATTTTTGATTATTTTGTGAAAAGTTTTTTTATTATTATTTTTTGAAATCTTTTGTCCTTTTTGTCTATTTTTTTGAAGTTTTTCTAATTAATGGATTCAATATTTTAAATAATTATACAATTCAAAACAATTGATATCTTGGTACCATTTGAAAATTTACATAGTATAAATTTTCTCCTTACATGTTCAGCTTTAAATTACCTCCATGTAATTTCCTTAAGATTTTCTAATGTATCTTAGTTATTTATGATTTTATTCTTTTTAACTTTGAATTTCTTATTTGTATACTTATTGAAAATCTTAAGACAGTTTCCATAATTACGCTCGATATCAATTTTTTGAATCTATATGTAAAATCTAATTCAAAAAAAAATCTACTCGGTAACTTGAGTGAATGTTGAGAAGCATTTAATATACGGATGTATTAAAAGTGAACGAAGGTAAAAGAGGATGTTGAAAAACTAAATAGAAGAAACATTGATGCAGAATAGGGTCTGTGCCGATCTCAAATTTTAGCTTACATAGGTCGGCCTGACCATGCTGTTTGTTTTTAAAGTTAAGTTTGAAAAAAAGAAAACATAACTTTTTCAACAGCCTCTAAAATACCGAATGATTATTTTTTTGCGATAGTTTAATGAAAAAAATCAAAAACAGATCCCGGCTCAGAATCATACCGGGATGACAAAAATTCAGAATCATACCGGGATGACATTATATCAATTTTTGTTTATTTATTCAGAAGACTCAATTAAATATAAAGCTTCATTTTTGGATGTTTTTTTGTCAGGCCCAACATATTTCATAGAGTAATTTCTAGTTTTTTTATGTATTGAAAATTTATCAATACCGTTTGTTTTATCAAAAAAATTAGTGTTTTTAGGTAAAATTTCTAAATTATCATTTAAATTTCTAACACTTTGAAATTTTTTTAAGCTGAATTTGTTTATTTTGATTTTTTTTAGAAATAATCTAAGTTTTTTTATAGTTTTTAAATTTTCATTATCTTTTTGTAAAACTGATTTTACATGTATGTAAATTGATAATTTTTGATTATTAATAATATATGCTAAATCAGCTAAGTTTTTTTGAACTTTAATAAAATAGTCTTTTCCATGAATTTTTTTATAAATTTCTTTATCTCCAGCAGAAATAGATACTTGAATATATGGAGTTTGAGTTTTTACAAGTTTATTTATATCACAATTAACAAGATTAGTAGTTAAAAAAGCAAGTACTTTATATTTATTACAAAGTTCAAGCATTTTATAAATATCTTTATTTAAACTTGGTTCCCATAAGCACCCAAACATTATAAAAATCAATGTTTTATTATTTTTTTTTAAAAAATCTTCAAAAAATTCTATATCATAAGAATAAACTATTTTTTCTTTAAAATGTATTTGTTTTGTAAAACACATTTTACAATCAAGGTTACAGGTGTTTATTGTATCGGTAAGGATAAAATACGGTTTTGTATTTAGTTTTATATAAAATATTTTTGAAATAAAGAGTTTAAATAGGTTTATTATTTTATATATTGTTAAATATGGTATTGTTTTTTTTAAAAGAAATAAAAAAAGGTCAATATTATTAATTATTCCACTTTTTTTAATTTTAAGTTGATTGCTTTTCATACAATGTATTATAACAATATAAAGTTAATAAAGAAAAGCTATATATTTAATAAAGCAATTGAGTCATCTGATTAAATAAACAAAAATCAATATAATGTCATGCTAAAGGAAATTTCATATAAAAAAATTTCTTCTCAGCATGATTCTGAGAAAATGTCATCCCGGCATGATTCTGAGAAAATGTCATCCCGGCATGATTCTGAGCCGGGATCTCGTTTTTTTTTTTTTTTTTATTTTAAAGTAAAAAAATAATTATTCGGTACCTTTAGATATTTTACATATAGATTAAAAAAATTGATATCGAGTTATTGTAATTGGATTATCCGTGTTGTATTATTTAATTTGGTGTTTTACAGGATAAAAGAGGTTTTTGTGAAAGATTTGATTAATTTGATTATGTGTTTTGTTAATAAAATATTTTACTCAAATAAAAAAAGTTTATTAAGATATTTGCTGTATTTTTTTATAAAAGGATTTATACGATTTTCTCAAAACAATGTTTTTTTTACCAAAATTCTGCAAAAAACTTATAAATGTTTTTTTGATTTTCCAAAACTTTTATATATTCATCCTCATAAAGCGTGTAATTTAAAATGTATATATTGTTATGAAAAAGGTAAAAAAATAAAAGAAAATCTTTCTTTTAATGATTATATTAGAATTTTTGAACAGGCTGAAAAACTTGGTATTTCAAGTGTTCATATTCTTGGAGGAGAACCTTTTTTATATAAAAATATTTTTAAAATGATGGATTTTTTAAACAAAAAAGATTTTTCAGTACATATTTATACAAATGGTAGTATTTTAAATAAAAATCTAATTAAAAGATTAACTAAATATAAGAATCTTTCTATCTTATTTAGTCTTGAACCTAAAGAAGTTTATAAAAAAATATGTGGAAAGGATTTTTTTAATAAAGTTATTGAAAACTACAATGAATGTAATAAAAATAATATTTCAACTGGTATTCTTTTTACTTTGAATAAAATAAATTTTCCATATATTGAAAGTTTTTTTGCAAATACAATTTCTAAATATAATATGAATCTTATTAGTGAAAGGTTTTTGCCGGTTGGTAATTTAAAAATAGATAATGCTTGTGAAATAAGTTCTAAAGAATGGAATGTTTTTCTTAAAATTTTAAAAAAATATAATAAAAAAAATTATTTTATACCGTTTTCTGATATAACACCTGTTTTTAGAGGGTTTGGCTGTAATGATTTTTATGAATCTATACATATTAATTCAGATGGTTATGTTTCTCCTTGTGAATATGTTATGAATAAAATTAAAATCGGGAATATTAGAAATAATTCGCTTGAAATAATATGGAATAAGTATAAAATGTATAGATTGAAATGGCTGAAAAAGTCAGTTGAATGTCATAATTGCAAATTTGCAAATTTTTGTGGTGGAGGTTGTAAAGCGTATTGTTTTTTAAAAACAGGTAAATTTGATATAAAAGATCCATTATGTAATTTAAAACAAACGCCTTTTGCATAAAAAATGAAAAAATTACTTTTTGTTAGAATGCTTCAGGAAGTTCCAAGTTTTGCAGTATCACCACCTCTTGGAATAATATCAATTATTCCTTATGTTAAAGAAAATTTTCCTGATTATAAAATAAATCTTTTTGATAATGGTCTTCCTTATCAAAGAATGAATAGTTTTTTTGATTATATTAAGGAAAATAAACCAGATATACTACTTTATTCAATTACTTATACTGAAAGAGATATATTTTTTCCAACTATAAAAAAAGTAAAAGAACTTTATCCTGATATTACTCAAATTGCTGGTGGAATTGGTGTTACATGTTCTCCTGATGAAATTTTTGAAAAGGAAGAACTGGACTTTGTTGTGCTTTCAGATGGTGAAGAAAGACTTGTTAATATTTTAGAAAATCTTGAAAGTGGAAAACAGGATTTTATTGATGGAATTGGATATTTTTGTAAATCTCAAAATAAAAAAATATTAAATCCAGTAACTTCTTATTTTGACAATCTTGATAAATACGGAATTCCAAGTTGGGAACTTGTTGATTTAAAAACTTATTCAAGACTTCTTACAAGAAATACAATTCTTAAAACTTATCCTTATGCTACGATTATGAGTGCAAGAGGTTGTCCTTATGGTTGTCCATATTGTCATATGAGTTTTGGTTATAAAATAAGAGTTAGAAGTGTTGCTAATGTTATTAAAGAACTTAAACTTTTAAAAAGTCTTGGTGTTAAAGAAATACATTTTCTTGATGATACTTTTAATCTTCCAAGAAGCAGAGCTTTTGAATTGATGAATGGTATTATTGATGAAAAATTTAATTTCACAATAGCATGGCAAGGTATTCGTATGGATAATACAGATAAAGAACTTCTAGATATTATGAAAAAAGCTGGTGGTTATAATATTGAATTTGGTGTTCAACATGTTGATGATAAGATTAGAGAAGAACTTGATAGAAAATTTGATTTTAAAAAAATATTTGAAAATGTTAAATATGCTGAAAAAATTGGATTTATAACTCAGGCTCATTATATATATGGATTTCCTGGTGAAAAACTTGAACAATCAAAGAAAAATCTTGAATTTGCATTAAAACTTGACTCATCTTTGGCTGCATTTTTTAAACTCACACCCTATCCAGGAACAAAGTATGGTAGACAATATATTGGGGATTATTCAGAAATTCCTTCTAAAGAATTTCATTTTTATAGTGGTGATGAAAAACTAAATCTTTCAGACATTCCAACTCCAAAATTATATTCTTTTCAGAACTATTCTCATCAAAAGTATTATTTAAGACCAATTAAAGCATTAAAGATATTTTTTAAAATACCTAAAAATCGATATTTTTGGGAACATGTTGCTGGTGAATTTTTTAAAAGATTTTTAACTCCTTTATATAAAATATGGGATTGTTCAATAGGAATTTTTAAAAAGAAATAAATTTTACTTTGTATTAATATTTTAAAAATCTGGTATAATAGTCTTATGTTATACAGCAGTAGTTATGAAATGCTTGATGAAATAAGACAAGGTTTTCTTTATGAGAAAATATTTAGAAAAATTCTTAATAATTTTTCTGAAATTCTAAATTTCAAAGATATTATACTTTATGTAATGGATTCTAATGTTAGAGGATTAAAACCTCTTATTGGTATTGGAAAATACATTGATGTGTCTAGTTATGAGAATTATCCGTTTTCAGCAATTGAGAATGTTTCAAGTTTTATATCTATAGATTTTTCAGGTTCAAGGATTGGTGCTTTATATTTTGAAGAAAATGTTGAATTTGATGAAAAAGTAAATTCAAATCTCATGCTTACTCTTACACTTTTTTTGAATTCTTTTATAATGTACAGAGAAACTAGTGCGAAAATTAATAAACTTGGTACTTTATATGAAATTGCAAAATTCACAGATTATCTTGTAAATCCTTCAAATGCACTTTATTCAATAATTGATATTGTAAAAAGTATTGTAAATTATGATACATGTGGTGTTTATCTTTTTGAAAATCATGATTTGAAATTAAGATATTTTCATGGAGTTGTACCTGAAGTTACTTTAATACAAAAAAATTCTTTTTTCGATGATGTTATAAAAAATAAAAAAACAGTTTTGTCTCATTATAAAAAATTCAAATCTTTTATAGTTATTCCTCTTATGCTATCTGAAAAAGTTATTGGAGCAGTAACAGTAGGATCTTATTCTTCTTATGAATATAATTTTGATGATACAGTTGCACTTCAGATTGTTGTTACTCAACTTTCTTCAATGGATTCTATGTTTAATTCACTTTTAAGTGTTAAAAGTGTTACAAATAACATTGTAAATTCTATAAATCAAGGTATTATAACTGTTGATTTGGAAAAAAAGGTTAATCTTTTTAATCATTATGCAAGAACGATTTTTCCAGAGCTTAAAAAAACTGAAGAGTTGCATATTTCGGCATTATTCCAATTAGAGCATCCTATGAGAAAATGTATTGAAAATACTCTTGAAAAAGGTATGATTTACGAAAAAGAAAGGGTAAAAGCTGGTAATTTTGTATATGAATTAAACTCTTTTGTTCTTAAAAATGATTCTCAATATATTATGGGTGCAGGAGTTATATTTCGAGATATTTCAGAAGAGGTTAAAATTGAAGAAAAACTTAAATTCAAAGATAGAATTTCAACTATTGGAGAATTATCAGCATCTATATCGCATGAAATAAAAAATCCTCTAGCTGGTATAAAAATGGTTTCTCAATTGTTAATGAATGAAATACCACAGGATAATTTTTCAAATAAAGAATATGTAATTGTAATACTTGAAGAGGTTGAAAGACTTGATAAACTTGTGAATGAACTTTTAAATTTTGGCAAACATTCTAATCAGGTATTTGAAAAATTTGATCTAAAAGATACTTTTAAAAGTGTTTTGTTTTTACTGCATAAAGATCTTTCAACTAGCAATATTCAGCTTAAACATAGTTTTGATAGTGAAGATAATATGTTTTTTGGTGATTCAATGCAGTTTAAACAACTTTTTTTAAATCTTATAAAAAATGGAATGATTGCTCTTAATAAGACCAATAAAGATCAAAAGATAATAAGTGTAAAAATTCACAAAAAAGAAAGTAATATATCAATATGTGTTAGGGATAATGGTACTGGAATTAAAAAAAGTAATATTGAAAATATATTTGATCTTTTTTTTACTACTAATAAAGAAGGAAGTGGTTTAGGTTTACCGGTTGTTGAAAAAATTGTAAAAGCACATAATGGAGAGATAAAGGTTAGTTCTGAATTTGGTGAATATACTGAAATTTGTATTTATTTACCAATAATTTTTTAATAAATAATTTTTAAAATACTTGTTTTATAAATTGGATTATTTAATCAGAGGGGTTTAGGAGTTAAACATGAAAATATTAGTAGTTGATGATGAAAAGACTTTGAGATGGGCTGCTGAAAAAGCTTTAAAATCACACAAATTTGTTGTTGAAACTGCTTGTGATGGAGAAGAAGCTTTAAATATATTTGAAAAAGATATTGATATAAAATTAGTTATACTTGATATAAAAATGCCAGGAATATCTGGTATTGAAGTGTTAAAAAAAATAAAAGAGATAAGAAGTGAGACTTTTGTAATTATGATAAGTGCTTTTGGAGATATGGAAACTACAATAGAAGCTATGAAAAATGGTGCTTATGACTTTCTTTTAAAACCTTTTGATATTGAAACTATGATATCTGTAGTAAAAAAAGCAATAGAAGCATACAAAAATATTAAAAATGTCGCAAGAAATACAGATAAATTACAAAAAAGCAGCATAATTGGTAGAAGTCCACGAATGCAGGAAATATATAAGATGATAGGTAAAATTGCAGCAAGTGATGTTACAGTACTTGTAACAGGTGAATCTGGTGCTGGAAAGGAAGTTATAGCCAGAGCTGTTCATTATAACAGTCTTAGAACTGATAAACCCTTTCTTGCTATAAACTGTACTGCTTTGCAGGAAACTCTTATTGAATCTGAATTATTTGGGCATGAAAAAGGTTCTTTTACTGGAGCATACACTCAAAAATTAGGCAAGTTTGAATTAGCAAACGGTGGAACGGTTTTTCTTGATGAAATCGGAGATATGTCACCAGAACTTCAATCAAAACTCCTTAGAGTTATGGAAGAAAAAAAGTTTGTCCGTGTTGGAGGTACAAAAGAAATAAGCATTGATATAAGGATTGTTTCTGCAACAAATAGAAATCTTGAAAAAGCTATTGTTGAAGGTAAATTTAGAGAAGATCTTTATCATAGGATAAAAGTTATACATATAAAATTACCACCGCTTAGAGAAAGAAAAGAAGATATTCCTGCACTTGTTGAGTATATGCTTAGAACTTCAACTTTAAAAAGTAATATTACTTATAGAATATCAGAAAAAGTAATGCAAAGGCTAATAGAATATGATTGGCCAGGGAATGTAAGAGAGTTAAAAAATATTATTGATAGTGCTATAGCAATTTCAAGAGATGGCACAATATTATCTGAACACATTCTTATTTCAGGTGATAATCAAAAAAAACTTATATCAAACAAAGATATTAATCAAATATATGATCCGTGGAATGAAATTGAAAACGCAATATCAGAAGTTACTAAAAATATGTTAGAAAAACTCGAAAGTGAAAATATTGAAGAAAGCGAGCTTTATGATAAGGTAATGGGGCATATTGATAGAATTTTTATTGAGGAAATTTATAATAGATTGGGCAAAAATCAAATGAAAACATCAAAAATACTTGGTATAAATAGAAATACTTTAAGAAGTAAATTAGAAAAATTCAATTTGTGAAAGTGTGAATTGAATTGGTATATGTGAGAAGTAAGAGGTGAAAAGTCTTTTTTTTAAAAAGTTTAACAATTACGAGTATAAATTAGTAAAACAGAGTTAATAAGAAATATTTTTATAAAACGAGCAATATAGCAACTGGTAATATAGAACTTCATTGTTTAAAATAATATTCCACGCGGGGTGTGGCGCAGTTGGCTAGCGCGCCTGCCTTGGGAGCAGGAAGCCGAAGGTTCAAGTCCTTTCACCCCGACCATCGTGGAAGTAAGTTTTTAAGCGGGAGTAGCTCAATTGGTAGAGCATCAGCCTTCCAAGCTGAGGGTCGCGAGTTCGAGCCTCGTCTCCCGCTCCATAATTTGTTTTAAGCGCGCTCGTAGCTCAGTAGGATAGAGCATTGGATTTCTAATCCAAGGGTCCCAGGTTCGAATCCTGGCGGGCGTACCACTTATTCGTGGTGAGAGTAGCTCAGTTGGCAGAGCGCTGGATTGTGGTTCCAGATGTCGCGGGTTCGAGCCCCGTCTCACACCCCATGATATTTTAGGCGCCCGTGGCTCAATTGGATAGAGCAACGGACTTCGGATCCGTAGGTTGAAGGTTCGAGTCCTTCCGGGCGTGCCATGTAATATAAAGATAGAAATAAGGTTGTATTTGGGTCGCTAGCTCATCAGGCAGAGCACCTGCCTTTTAAGCAGGGTGTGACTGGTTCAAGTCCAGTGCGACCTACCATAATAAGGTCGAGTGGTGGAATTGGCATACACGCAGGACTTAGAATCCTGTGGGAAACCGTGAGAGTTCGAGTCTCTCCTCGACCACCAGCTTCACAATGGCGGGAGTAGCTCAGAGGTAGAGCATCTGCTTGCCAAGCAGAGGGTCGTGGGTTCAAGTCCCATTTCCCGCTCCATTGAATATTACAAACCCTGGGTAAAACCAGGGTTTTTTGTATTTATGTGACTTTTAATTTTAAATAGTATATAATGCTAATATGATGATATGAGAAAAATTAAAATCTGGAGAAAATAGTGAAAGGGTGAAATAGTGAAAGGGTGAAATAGTGAAATAGTGAAATAGTGAAATAGTGAAAGGGTGAATGGGTGAATGGGTTAAGCAATTAGCGCATAAATGCACGACATTGTCAGAAACTGATAATGTCAGTTTTGACAAGATGTTTTGCTATGCTCACAATGTAGTTTTACAATTAAAACTAGGTTTTAATACATGAGCGAAGCTCAAAACCTTTGTCAAAGGTAAACATCTATGCTGAAGTCATAATATGATAAAGCATAAATCTTGGCGAAGTTATAACATAACAAGGCAATATCTTGACCAAAGGTCAAAAACTTAAAATGTATTTAAAAAAAAGGAGATTTTATGAAAAAAATTTTTGTAACTATTATAACAACAGGTTTGGTTTTATCATTAACTGGATGTGAAAAAAAGACAGATAATATTGAGAAAAATAATATTGTTTCTCAGCCTCAAGTTGTTAACAGCGTGTCTGCTGTAACAACAGAGAATATAGAAATGATAAAAATTGATTCTGTTGAGCAATTTGATAAAGTTTTAAAACAACATCCAAAAGTTGTTGCGGATTTTTATGCTGACTGGTGTCCTCCTTGTAAAAAATTAACACCTATACTTGAAAAATTAGCAAATAAATACATAGGTGATGTTCAATTTATCAAAATAAATGTAGATAATAATCCTGAACTTTCTAAAAGATTTAAAGTATCTTCAATTCCACTTGTTGTATATTTTAAAGATGGCGAAGTATTTCAAACAGAAGTTGGATTATCGTCTGAAGATAAAATCATTAAAATAATTGATAGTATAAAATAAGGAGATTATTATGTATGATGTTGTCATAATTGGTGGTGGACCAGCAGGACTTACTTCTGGAATATATTGTTCAAGAGCTTTGCTTGATACTTGTATATATGAAAAAGGTGCATTAGGTGGACAAATTATTACTACTGCACATATTGAAAATTATCCAGGTGTTGATGGTATGGATGGTTTTTCATTGATGATTGAATTTAAAAAACAAGCTGAAAAATTCGGTGCTAATATAAAATCTGGAAAAATTAATAGTATAAGATTAGCAGAAGATGGGAAAACTAAAATATTAAGCGTTTCTGATGGAACAGAAATACTTACAAAATCCGTGATAATATCAACTGGAGCAAGACCAAATTCCTTAAATGTTCCTGGAGAAGCAAAATTTACAGGTAAAGGAGTTTCATATTGTGCAACATGTGATGGAGCTTTTTTTAGAGATAAAGAAATTGCAGTAATTGGTGGAGGTAATGCTGCTATTGAAGAAGCAATATTTCTTACAAGATTTGCTTCAAAAGTTTATATTATTCATAGAAGACAAGGGTTTAGAGCTGCTGGAATTGTATTAGAAAGAGCTAAAAAAAATCCAAAGATTGAATTTATATTAGATACAGTTGTTGAAGAATTTAATGGAAGTGAATTTTTAGAATCAATTAAAATAAAAAATGTTATAACAAATAAAGAAAGTGTTTTAAATGTTGAAGGTGCATTTCTTTATGTAGGTTTTATGCCAAATACTGAAGGTCTTAAAGAATCTATAAAAGTTGATGAAAAAGGTTTTATAATTACTCAAAATAATCTTGAAACAAATATTCCAGGAGTATTTGTAGCAGGAGATGTAAGACAAAAAAGATTAAGACAAGTTGTAACTGCTGCTGGAGATGGGGCAGAAGCTGCAATTTTATGTGAGATGTATGTAGAAAAAAATTAAAAAACGAGTGAGATAGCTAATGCGGTTAGCACAAATTTATCATTTTATGATAAATTTGCTAGTTAGTGGCTACTTTGCAACCTAGTTAGCACTCGCTTCGCTCGTTAGTAAAGACCTTCGAGACTGTTTTTTTCTTTACTTTAAAGCAAAAAAAATAATCATTCGGTACCATTCGATATTTTACATCCATATAAAATATCTCTTTACCTTCGTTCACTTATAATACATCCGTATATTATATGCTTCGCAACGTTCACTCAAGTTACCGAGTAGATTTTTTTTTTGCTTTTGTTTATAGAAAATCCTGCATACTTTATTTTAATTGAAAATTTTCTAACGCCTCGAAAAATTCGACATTCAACATTCGACATTGGAAATTAAAACTCTGTCATCCCGGTACTATTCTGAATTTTTGTCATCCCGGTATGTTTCTGAGCCGGGATCTCGTTTTTTTGTTTTTTTCATTACTTTAAAGCAAAAAAATAATCATTCGGTATTTTAGAGGCTATTGAAAAAGTTATGTTTTCTTTTTTTCAAACTTAACTTTAAAAACAAACAGCATGGTCAGGCCGACCTATGTAAGCTAAAATTTGAGATCGGCACAGACCCTATTTTGTATCAATGTTTCTTCTTTTTAGTTTTTCAACAGCCTCTGTTACCTTCCTTCACTTATAATACATCCGTATATTATATGCTTCGCAACGTTCACTCAAGTTGCCGAGTTGATTTTTTTTTTGCTTTTAACTATTCCGCTCTATTTGCTAAAGTTGTTATAAATTGATTTTTAGTATAAAATAACCCTATTATTTACACAAAATTTAAAATTTATAATAAATGCGGAGGAAATTATGGCTGGTATATTTAAAGCTTATGATATAAGAGGAACTGTACCTGAGCAATTGAATGATGATATGGCTTACAAAATAGGTAAAGCTGCTGGAATCTTTTTTGGTAAATCACCAATTATTGTAGGTCGTGATATGAGAGAAAGTGGTATAGAATTATCTGAAAATCTAATAAGAGGTTTAAATGATGTTGGAATTGATGTAATAAATGTAGGCCTTATTGAAACTCCAATGATAAATTTTTCAACAGTTTTTCTTGCAGCAGCTGGTGGAATAATGATTACTGCTTCTCATAATCCAGCAGGATACAATGGTTTTAAATTCTGTAGAGAAGAAGCAAAACCAGTGGGTTATGACAGTGGTATTGATGAAATTGAAAGATTAGCTTATGAAGATATTGAACTTTCAGAAAGAAAGGGTGCTGTCATTGATAAAGATGTTTACGAGGATTACATTGACTATCTTCTTAGCTATGTTAAAAACTGGAAACCTCTTAAAATAGTTGTTGATGCTGGAAATGGTATGGCGGGTAAAACAATTCCTAAATTTTTCAAAGCTGTAGCTGAAAAAAAAGGTGTAAAAATGGATGTTATACCTTTGTTTTTTGAATTAGATGGAAATTTCCCTAATCATGATGCAAATCCTCTTGATTTTGATAATATGATTGATCTTCAAAAAAAGATTAAAGAAACAAATGCTCATCTGGGTGTTGCATTTGATGGAGATGCAGATAGATCTGGTTATGTTGATGAAAAATCTGAAATTGTAACTAATGATTATGTTTCTATTGTAATTGCTATGGAATATCTTAAAAACAATCCTAAAGCGACTTTTTTATATGATATTAGAACTACTTGGTCATTTAAGGAAACTGTTGAAAAAATGGGTGGAATTGCTAAAAAATGTAAAGTTGGCCATTCAAATATAAAAGAAGCTCTTAGAAAAGAAAATGCTATATTTGCTGGTGAACTTGCAGGTCATTATTATTTTAAAGAAAATTTTAATACAGATAGTGGAATAATTGCAATGATAATGATAATTAATCTTATGTGCGAAGAAAATAAAAAATTAAGTGAATTTGTAGATCCGCTTAAAAAATATTTTTCTTCAGGTGAAATTAATTCTAAAATCACAGATCCTGATGAAAAAATGAAAGAACTTGCAGAAAAGTATTCTTATGGAAATATTGAGTATATTGATGGTATTTCTGTAGAATTTACTGATTGGTGGTTTAATGTTAGAAAATCAAATACAGAACCTGTATTAAGATTTATTTGTGAAGCAACTACTAAAAAGCTTATGGAAGAAAAAAGAGATGAAGTTATAAATCTCATAAGAAGTTAAAATTATTAAAAACTTTTGGAGGATTTATGCCTGAACTTGATATTTGGATTTACTGGGTTGTAATCGGTATAATACTTATAATTGTTGAAATGTTTACTCCTGGTTTTGTACTTGGTCTTATTGGAGTTTCTGCTATTTTAAGTGGTGTTGCAGCTTATATTGGTTTTGGTTCTTATGTTCAAACTATAGTTTTTATAATTTCTAATTTTATTCTTTTTATTTTTGTAAGAAAAATAATTTACTCGTATTTTAACTCATCAAATTCTGATATAAAAACAAATGTAGAGGCACTTTCGGGAAAAAAAGCCATAGTTACAAAAAAAATATCAATTGAAGAACCTGGTGAGGTAAAAATTGGTGGAGAATTATGGTATGCAGCACCGGTTGATAATAGTGTAATTGAAAAAGATACTTGGGTTGAAGTTGTAAAAATAGAAGGTAGTAAAGCTATAGTAAAAAATATTATTGGAGGGAAATAATGTCTGTTATTCTTATGGTTTTGGGTTTTTTAGCAATAGTTTTTGTTATAAGAGGAATTGTTATTGTAAGACAAGCTGAAGTTATTGTCGTTGAAAGGCTTGGTAAATATAATAGAACTCTTCAAAGCGGTATTAATGTTATAATACCTGTATTTGAAGGTGTAAGAAATATTACATGGAAAGTTGTAAAACATAATTTTCAGGGTGAATCATTTCATACAACAAAAGAAATATTTAGAATTGATTTAAGAGAAACAGTTTATGATTTTCCTAGACAAAATGTTATTACAAAAGACAATGTAACTCTTGAGATAAATGCTCTTTTGTATTTTCAAATAACAGATTCTCTTAAAGCTGTGTATGAAATTGCAAATTTACCTGATGCAATTGAAAAACTTACTCAAACTACTTTAAGAAATGTTATAGGTGAACTTGATCTTGATGGAACATTGGCATCTAGGGATGTTATTAATAGTAAATTAAGACTTATACTTGATGAAGCAACTGATAAATGGGGTATTAAGGTAAATAGAGTGGAATTACAGGATATTAATCCTCCTAAAGAAATTCGTGAAGCTATGGAAAAACAAATGAGAGCTGAAAGAGATAAGAGAGCTAAAATTCTTGAAGCTGAAGGTGAAAAACAATCAGCTATTTTAAAAGCTCAGGGTGCTAGAGAAGCTAATATTCTTGATGCTGAAGGTATTAAGTTTGCAAATGTTCTTAAAGCTGAAGGTGAAGCAGAAGCAAGACTTAAAATTGCAGAAGCTGAATCTCAAGCAATTGAGCTTATTACAAATAAAGCTGGTAATTCAAGAGAAGCTTTAAATTATCTAGTTGCTTTAAAATATATAGCAGCTTTTGATGAAATTGCTAAAAATCCAAGTGATAATAAAACTGTTTATATGCCTTATGAAATAAGTGCTGTAATGAGTTCAATTGGTGGAATAAAAGAATTGTTTGAAAAAAAATAAAGATTTTATAAGAGTAAAAAGGTAAAGATTGAGACTTTCAATATATAATGAATAAATTACTTATTTTTGATAATAAAAATTTTGGGCTATTGTGGTTTGGTCAGATGGTTTCACAAATTGGCGATAGGATATTTTCTATCGCTGTTATGTGGTATATTCTTGATATTACTAATTCAGCTCAAAGTGCTTCTTATGTTATGTTTTTTAGCATAATTCCTGTGATTTTACTCGCATGTTTTACAGGAGTTGTTGTTGATAGATTTAATAAAAAAAACATTATAGTATTATCAGATATTATCAGAGGTATTTTAATTATATTTTTGAGTGTTCTTTTTTTTAAAAACCTTTTACAGCCATGGCATATATATTGTTTTTTATTTTTAATAGGTTGTGTTTCTGCATTATTTAATCCTGCAATAAGTGCTTCTATACCATTTATTGTAAAGTCAGAAAAAATTGATAAAGCTATGGCATATCAGTCATCAATAAGAGATATGTCTGTAATTTTTGGTGCTGGCATTGGTGGATTATTAATTTCTAGTATTGGAATAGGTTGGTCATTTTTTATTAATGGAATAAGCTATATATTTTCTGCTTTTGCCGAAATGCCTATAAAGATTAGAAATATTGAAAAGAAAATTGAAAATTCATTTTTTGCAGATATGAAACAAGGTTTTGATTTTGCATTTAAAAATATTACAGTTAGAAAAATGCTTTTTTTATTTATGATAATGAATTTTTTTGGACCGCCAATGATATTGATAATTCCTATAATTGTTAAACAATCTTCATTTGGTGTAGAGTGGTTTGCAATTTTTGAAATTGCTTTGGCTGTTGGTTCTATATTAGGAGCTATTTCTGTAAATTATATTTGTAAAAATTTTAATGTTAAAAACTTTATAACTTTAAATATGGTATTATCTGGAATTTTACTTATACTTCTTGGATTTTCATCAAGTAAATTAAATATTTTTATAATACAGTTTTTATTTGGAATTGTTCTTGCATATATAAATATTAATCTTATGATTATTTTTCAAAAAATAACTCCTGATAATATTAAAGGAAGGTTTTTTTCTATACTTGAGACTGTTTCATGTTTTGTTGTTCCTTTGTCATTTCTTGTTGCAGGTATTACTATTGAAAAATATGGATATTATAATAATTTATTTGTAATGGGAACAGCGATTGTAATAAGTTCAATATATTTTTATTTTATACCAGGGTTAGGGGATGCTCGGAGAGCATCAATTAAAAATTAAAAATAGAAGCGGGATGAAACCGGGATACGGAGTTAGGGAAAAAATATAAAGACAAGAAAGAGCGTGAAGGGGTGAAAGAGGAAAGGGTGAAAAAGCTATTGTTTTTTTAGTGAGCGGAATATAAATATTCCTAGTAAGCAAACTCTGACGAGTTTTAGTGAGTTTTTTAAGCTAGACCGAAGGTCTTTAATAATGAGCGAAGCGAGTGCTAGCTAGGCTACAAATTAGCGGCTAACTAATAAATTCATTTAAAAAATGAATTTATGCTAACTGTATTTCCTATTTCACTATTGGCAGGTTTTTAGCCCTCAAACCCTCTAACTAACTTTCTTTATTTTTGTCATCCCGGTATGATTCTGAGCCGGGATCTGATTTAGTCTTTTTAACTTAGTAACTCTAAAAAGGGCATTTTATGCAAAAAAATGATATTAAAAACTTAATAATTAAACTTACAGATGAATTAAATTATCATGCTGATTTATATTTTAATTATGATAAAAGTGAAATATCTGACCGTGATTATGATGAAAAATTAAAAAAACTTCAGGAATTAGAACAAAAATATCCAGAATTTAAAATGCAAAATTCTCCAACTTTTAGAGTTGGCGGAGAAATACTATCAGGATTTAATTCTGTAAAACATGAAATAAAACTTTTAAGTCTTGATAATACATATTCAAAAGAAGATCTTATAGAATGGGAAAATAAACTTCAAAGAATTGTAAATGATAAAATATCTTATTTTTGTGAATATAAACTTGATGGTTTGAGTGTTGCATTAACTTATGAAAATGGTGTTTTTGTTAAAGGAGCAACAAGAGGTAATGGTATAAATGGTGAGGATGTAACTGAAAATCTTAAAACAGTGAGAACAATTCCTTTAAAATTAAAAAAAGATATTGATATTATTGTTCGTGGTGAAATAATAATGAAAAGATCTGTTTTTGATAAAATTAATTCAATTGAAAAAATATTTGCTAATCCAAGAAATGCAGCAGCTGGTTCTTTGAGACAGTTGAATCCTAAAATTGTAAGTGAAAGAAAACTTGATTTTATGCCTTATGATATTTTAAAAACAGATATTGATTTTAAATTACATTCTCAAGAATATAAATTCTTAAGTGAATTAGGATTTAAACCTGAAAATAATGCTAAAAAAATTAGTAATATTTCTGAAATAATACCGTTTATTGAAGAAACAGAAAATAAAAGAGATAGTCTTGATTATGACATTGATGGTATTGTAATTAAAGTTGAAGAAAAATATTTATGGGATGAGCTTGGCTTTACAAATAAAGCTCCGAGATTTGCTGTTGCATATAAATTGAAAGCTAGACAAGAAATTACTATTTTAAAAGCTGTTACATTGCAGGTTGGTAGAACTGGTATAATAACTCCAGTTGCTGAATTAGAACCTGTAAATATTGGTGGAGTTGTTGTAAGTCGAGCTACTTTACATAATTTTGAAGAAATAAAAAGACTTGGAGTTAAAATTGGTGATAAAATATTTGTTGAGAGAGCAGGAGATGTAATTCCAAAGATAACTGCTGTAGTTTCTTCGTCGGAAGATTTATTTGCTGGTATAATTAAAGAACCTAAACTTTGTCCAGTTTGTTTATCTTTATTAAAAAGAGAAGAAGTTTTTTTAAAATGTGTAAATTCTGAATGTCCTGCTAAAAATTTAAGAAAAATTCAACATTTTGTTAGTAAAGCTGCACTTGATATTGAGTATCTTGGTGAAAAAACTGTTGAAATGTTAGTAAGTACTGGAAAGATAAAAAGTTTTAGTGATATTTTTAAATTAAATAAAAATGATTTTGAAAATATAGAAGGTTGGAAAGAAAAATCAGTTAATAATTTAATTGAATCAATAAATGAAAAGAAAAATACATCTTTATCAAGAGTTTTATATGGTCTTGGAATTGAAGGTGTTGGAGAGTTTATTGCAAGGCTTATTACTGCAAAATATACTAATATAGATGAAATTATTACTGCTTCTAGTGAAGATTTAGAAAATATAAATGGTATTGGAAAAATTGTATCAAAAAATATTGTTTTATATTTTAATAATAGTAAAAACTTGGAAGAAATAGAAAATTTAAAAAAATATATTAATATAATTGAAGAAGAAAAAAATATAAATTCTTTGTTTTCAGGATTAAATATTGTTATTACAGGTTCTTCTGATAAATATAAAAGAAGTGAGCTTGAGGGTTTTATAAAAAAAATTGGAAGTACTCCACAAAAAAGTACAGGTAAAAGTACTGATTTGTTAATATATGGTGAAAAAGCCGGAAGTAAATTAAAAAAAGCTCAGGAACTTGGTATAAAAACAATTAGCATAGATGATTTTATAGAACAGGGGAATTTTAAATGAATATAGCTGTTATTCTTGCCGGCGGAAAGGGTAAAAGAATGAATATGAAAGGAAGTAAACAGCTTTTTAAAATTAATGGAAAAGAAGTTTTTAAATATAGTTTAGATGTATTTTGTAATAATCCTTTAATTTCTCATATTATTGTTGTTTACAATAAAGATTATAAAGAAGAATTTGAAAAAATTAATTTATTAAAAAATGTATCAATTATTGAATGTGGTAAAGAAAGATGGGAATCATCTTTTAATGCATTAAAATTTATTAATAAAGAGTTTCCAAATTGTAAAAAAGTGTTTATTCATGATGGAGCAAGACCTTTTATTGATGCAAAATTAATTAAAAGACTTTTTGATAATTGTACAAAAGATATAGCAATTGTTCCTGGAATTCCCTTAAAAGATACTGTAAAACAAATTGATAAAGATGGTTTTGTTGTTTGCACTCCTGATAGAAATAGTCTTGTATGTGTTCAAACTCCTCAGCTATTTGATTTTAAAACTTTATATAATTTATATGAAAAAACTAATTTTAATTTAAATAAAGTTACAGATGATTCGTCAGTTTGGGAATTATATGGTAAAAAAGTAAAAATAATTTGTGGTAATTTACAAAATATTAAAATTACAACAAAAGAAGATATAGAAATTGCTTCTTTATATGCAAAAGATTATAATTTATAAGGAGAAAAAGTAATGGAAAATTTTATAATTAAAAGTCCAGCTAAAATAAATCTTGCACTTGATCTTCTTTATAAAAGACAAGATTCTTTTCATGAAATTGATACAATAATGGCTAAAATAGATTTTTTTGATACTATTAATATGAAAAAGAATGATAGTTTAGTTGTTCTATGTGATAATGTTAAAGAAAGTGATAATCTTATTTATAAAGCTATAAAAAATCTTGAAGAATTAACTTTTAAAAAATTTAATTATTTAATAAAAGTTCAGAAAAATATACCAATGGGAGCTGGACTTGCTGGTGGAAGTTCAAATGCAGGAGTAGTATTAAGATTTTTAGGTGATAAATATAATATTTCCGATGAAATACTGTATCAAGCTGGTGAAAAAACAGGTTCAGATGTTAATTTTTTTATTTATAAAGGTAATTTTGCTAGATGTATGGGTAAAGGTGAAATAATAATTCCATTGAATTTAAATTTAAAAAAAGAATTTTTAATTGTAAAACCTGATATTCATTCAAATACAGCCGAAGTTTATAAAAATTTTGATATAAAAGAAAAAAATAAAAATGTTAGTATAAATAATATTTTATATAAAATTAATAAAGGTATTATGGTTGAAAAAACAGAAATTTTTAATGTTCTTGAAAAACCCGCTTTCAAATTATACAATAAAATCAGTGAATGCTTTTGTTTTCTTGAAAATAAATTTGAATTTGTAAGAATGTCAGGATCTGGAGCATGTTTTTTTATATTTGATAAAAATATAAATATATCTTTAAATAAAGAATTGTATTTTTTAAAAAAAGTTAAATTTTTAAGTTGAAATTTGGAGGATTGATGTATAAAAACAAAAAGTTTTTGATAATAATTTTTATATCATTATTAATTATTACTGGATATTCGTCAGAAAAAAAAGCAAGAAGAGAAAAGAATTTTATTGTAAAAATGTATTCACAAGGATATTTTCAGGAAGTTCTTGATGGTCTGGTAAATTTTGAAAAACTTTATAAAAAATATATGGATGAAGATTTATATCTTGCAAAAGCTGAGAGTTATTATAATACTGGCGATTTCCAAAATGCTCTTGAAAATTATGAAAAATGTGTGGAAATATCAGAAAAATATAATATTTATGCAAAATATTCAGCAGCTTATTGTTATATGGAATTAAAAAATTATATAAAAGCTTTAAAATATTTTCAGGATATAGCAGATTCACAAACTCCATATACAAAAAAAGCTACACTTAATACAGCAAGAGTTTTTAGTAAATTAATGCAACATAATGAATCTATTAAATATTACAATTTATATATGAAAAGTGAGGCTAGTATTTCAGATGATATTAAACTTGAATATTCTGAAGTTCTTTTTAACTCGGACTCAAAAGAAGCTGCTTTGAATTTTCTTGAAACTAATATTAATAAAGAAAACGCAGAAGAAAATATAAAAATTTATGATAAAATGGCTGATTTTTACAAAAGAAATAATAATTCCAAAAAAGCTTTGGAAATTTATGAGAATTTATATTCACAAACAAAAGAACATATATATGCTTTTTATTTAGGTACTTTATATTTTAATTTATCTGAATATGAAAAAGCTGTAGAAAGTTTTGCGATTTCATCTGAAAAAAATGAGTTGAGAGATGAAAGTATATTTTATATGGGTCAATCATATTATTTAAAACTTAATTTTACTCTTGCTAGAAAACAATTTGAAAAATTAATTAAAAGTGAAAATGAAAAAATTCATACAAAATCAATTTATTTTATTACAGCATCTCTTTATCAAGAAAAAAATTATAAACAAGCATTAGATTTTTTACAAAATAATAAAAGTGATGATGCGGAAATTATGGAATTAAAAAGAGATATTTATATATCATTAGGAGAATATCAAAAAGCTATAGATCAGATTAGAGACATTTTATCAAAAAATATAAATGTTGGATATAACTATTATATTGCAGGTCAATGTTATTATAATTTACAGAATTTTGATAGAGCTCTTGCAAATTTTGAACTTTCTGAAGTTAAATCTGAAAGTAGTAAAATAAAAAATTCCTCAATATTTGAAAAAGCTGGTATACATCTATTAAAAAACGACTTTGATAAAGCATTAAAAGAATATAATAAAATACCTTCAAACTCGAATCTTTTTAAAGAAGCAAAATTTAAAATCGTTGATATTTACAGAATAAAAAAAGATTATGTAAAAGTTCTTGAATTTTTAACAGCTCTTGAAACAGAAGGAACAGATACTGGATATATTAATTACACAAAAGCTGAGATTTTATATGAGCAAAAAAAATCAGATGATGCAATTTTAGAATTAAATAAAACTGGTAAAAAAAGTACTTATTATGAAAAATCTATATTATTTACAGCTAATATAATTTTTGCTGAAGAAAAATATGACGATGCAAAACTTTATATTGAAAAAAATTTAAACAATATATCAAGTTCAAATAAGTCTGAATTTATGTATATATATGCAAAGACTTTGTTTAATACAGGAGATTATGATAAATCAATTAAAATACTTGAAGAAATTTTAATTAAAGATAAAGATAAAAGAAGTATAATAAAAGATGAAATGAGAATTTTGCTTGCAAAATCTTATCTTAAAATAAGAAATTTTTCACAAGCTGAAGCTAATGCATCTTATGTTGCTTCTGAAACTGATATAAGAGATTATCAAATACAGGCTCAGTTTTATCTTGGAGAAGCATATTTACTTTTTGGTAATTACAAACAAGCTGTGCTTGAATATTTAAAATGTGCATTAATTGATTCTGATTCAAGTTTTAATGCTAAAGCATATTTTAGAGCAGGAGAAAGCTATCAGCATATTGAAAGGTTTGAAGATGCTGTTTCATCATATAAAAAAGCAATTGACAAAGGTAATTCAATAATTAAAGATATGTCTCAGAAAAGAATAGATAATGTTGAAAAAAAACCTGAATATATTGAAATTCTATGAATAAAAGCTTTTCAAGAGTTTTGTTTGAGTCAAATAAATATACAGGTGAGATTTTAAGTGAATTTAATAAACCTGAAATAATTAAAATTTTAAATAATATATCAGATTATTCAAATAAATCTGAAATTATCTATAAAGTAAGAAATCAAATATTTAAATTACCTGTAATTGTTAATAATGAAAAAATTATATTATGTGTAAAACAATTTCCGAAATTCAGTTTTTTTAGAAGCATTTTATATAAAAAAACTGGTTCTAAAGCTAAAAAATCATTTGAGGCTGCGAGTTTTTTAAAAGAAAATTCAGTAGGAGTTCCTAATCCAGTTGCTTATATTGAAAAATGGGAAGGAAATATTCTTCAAGAAAGTTATTATATAGATGTGTTTGAAGAAAATATATCTTCATTTAAAAGAGAAATGATAAATATTTTAAGAAATGAAAAAGATTGTGAAAAATTTCTCAATCTACTCGAACCTGTTGCAGTTGAATTCTCTAAAATGCATAAAGCTGGATTTATACATAATGATTCTGGTTATCAGAATATTATGATAAGAAGAAAGGGTGATAAAGAATGGAAAGATGTAAAATTCATTGATTTAAATCGAGGTAAAATAAAAAAACAACTTTCTTTAAAAGAAAAAGCTTATGATATAGCAAAACTTGAAATTCCATCTGATTTTTTAAGAATATTTCTATATATTTATTTTGAAAACAATCCAATTCCTAAAAAATTTGCCAAATATGAAAAAAAATATCGATTTAAAATAACATTTCATAATGAATCAAGAAAATATAGACATCCTTTTAAATATCTAAAAAGCAAAAATATAATAGAAGAAGATCTTAATATAAGACCACATTATAAAAACATGTGGTTATGGGATAATAAATCAGGACAACCAGCAGTAATGCTATCATCAAAACACAGAAAAAAGTATCGAAGTAAAATAGATCTTTTTAAAATATTATGGTCAAATGTTAAATATGGATTAAAAATTTACCAAAATTATAAAAAATTAAAATCAGATATATACAAACAATCAGTTGATATAAGAAATAAAATAGGAATAACAATAGAAATAGATGAAAAAATCGAAGAAAGATTAAAACTCTTATATGAAATTCCAATAAAATGTGTATTTATAAGAATATATTCTCATAAAGATAAAAAAAATTGGGAAAAATGCTGTGAAATAATAAAAATTCTTTATGAAAAAAACTATGAAGTATCAATAGGTTTAATTCAAAGTAGAGATAGTGTAATTTATCCTCAAACTTTTATTAAATTCTCAGGATTTATACTCCAAAGAGTATTTGCTTATATTAAATTTTGTGAAGTATTGCATGCAGTTAATCGAGTTAAATGGGGAATTTGGAATTTAAATGAATATAAAAAATTAATATTACCTTTTAAAGAACTTTTTGAAAGATATAATGAAGTTAAATTTTTATTTCCAGCAGTAAATGATTTTGAATTTCATTTTTCAGTAAAATGCTTAGATATAATAAAGAAAAACTTTGATGTTTCTGCAAATTCATGTCATTTATATGTAGATAGAAGAGGAGCACCAGAAAATTTTCAAGGTAAATTCTCACTTATTGAAAAATGTATTTTAGGAAAAGCAATAGGCGAATCTGTTTTAAATAAAGAAACTAAGTTTTATATAACTGAAATAAATTGGCCATTAAAAGGAAAGGAAATATACTCACCAATAGGTTGTCCGTTTATAGCACCAGGAATTACAGAAAACCCAATACATGTTGATGAAGAACAATATTCGCAGTTTATGATAAGAACATATCTTATTGCTATATGTTCAGGAATGACAGAACGATTATGGTGGTGGCGACTTTGTGCTAAAGGATATGGACTTGTAGATGATATTAATGGATTTAAACCATATAAAAGCTATTATGCTTTAAAATACTTTTTAGAAACGCTTAAAGATAATCTATTTAGATATTATGTAAATGAAAAAAATATGATTTTTTATTATTTTGATAATTTTGTAATGTTTTATACAATGGAAAAAATACATTATGAAATACTAGAAAAACATAAAATCAATTTGTTTTATGATATATATGGTAAAAAAATATCAAATAAAAATAATCTCCAAATAAATACATTATATTATGTAAAACTCGAAAGTGAAAGAGGAGATGCGGTTAGCATAAATTAATTTAATAAATAAATTTAGAATTAACAACCTGTCACAGCTTCAGTGTTCTTTATTTTAATCGACATTGAAAATTCAAATAATTTCAACCCATAACCCCTTAAACACTATAACTTTTTTTATTTCTGTCATCCCGGTATGATTCTGAGCCGGAATCTTGCTCTTGTTTTGATTTTTGTCATTCTCGTGAATGCGGGAATCCATAAAAAAGCGAATTTACCACGGATAACACGGATTTACACGGATAAAGCAAAGCGAGATTAAATAAAATTAAAATTTATGGTTAATAACACCATAAATTACGAATAAATTATTTTATATTTATATAAATGAATTTATAACATATAAAATAATATTTATTCTTTTTTTTAGGAAAAATTTTTAATTTTAAAAGTCTAAAAAAAAGAAACAGACGAAAAAAAGTAATAATAATGATTTTAAAAGAGCTTAGGATTTTAAGTAAATTGATAGTAATATAGTTTTATGTATTGCAATAAAATATTAAAGTTTAAAATTTTTAAAATTTATTTTATTTTTGTCACTAATGTCACAAAGTGACATGTCACGCTTTATCTGTCACAGCTTCAGTGTTTTTTATTGTAACTCGACATCGACATTGAAAATTCGACATTGAAAATTCAAAAATGTTCACAGAACATTTTGGCATTCCAAATTATTTTCAACCCATAACCCCTTAAACTCTCTAACTATTTAACCTTTTTCAATATCAATTAGACAAAAAAATAATTGTATTTTATAATAATCAAATATGAAACATATATTCTACAAACTTTTAAGTTTTCTAATAAGAAAAACCCCTGTATTTATACTATATTTTTATGCATTTATTATTTCAAGACTTGCATTTATATTCTGGAAAAGAAGAAAAAACATAGCTTATAACAATTTAAAAATGATATATCCAAATAAAGATGAAAAATTTTATTTTGAATTTATAAAAAAGAATTTTTATGAAAACGGAAAAACTTTTTTTGAAATATTCAAACAACCAGACTTTGCAAAATTCAAACATAGAATAGAAGTGATTGGAAAAGAAAACCTAGATAAAGCCTATAAAAAAGAAAAAGGAGTTATCCTATTTACTTTGCATCATGGTAACTGGGAATTCACAGGTTCAATGACAGCTTTACTTGGATATCCAATTGCAGTAGTACAAAAAAATCAAAAAAATAAAGAATTTGACCAACTTTTAAACTCATTTAGAGAAAAGAATGGTATGAAAATAATTGGTAGAAAATCAGCACTTAAAGAAGGAGTAAAAGAATTGAAAAATGGAAATATTTTAACAATAGTTGGAGATCAGAAAGCATTTACCAGCGGAATAACAGTTCCATTTATGGGATTTGGAGCTAAAACATCTCCTCTTGCCGCAAAACTTCATATAAAATATAAATCTCCAATAATTTTTATGACCTGTGTAAGAACTGGTTTTTTTAAATTTAAACTTGAATATTCAAGTGAATATAATTACAATACTGAGAATGTTGAAAAAATAACAACAGATTTAAACAAAATATCAGAAGAAATAATAAAAAAACATCCACATCAGTGGTTTTGGGGACATAGAAGATGGGAGTGAAAGGTTTAATTTTAAAATTATTTAAAAATTTCGATATTTCGATTATCAAGAGAATTCAAAATAAAGTTTTTTATGTCATATAATGTAAATTTAGAATTTTTCATTTTCATAAGGTTAGAGAGATTTTTTTTAGAATTATAAATCTCTTTAAAATTTTTTAAAAATATAAAAATTGCATTAATTTCCATAAAATCAAGAACAAGCAACTTAAAAATAGAAAAAATTAAAAGGGAAATAAAATAAAAAGCAAGGGAAATTCCATTTAAATGAAGATAATGTAAAATTATTCTGTTTTTTCGGGTGATAAATTTGATTTTTTTCTTTTTTGCAGTTTTTTGTATAGTTACAGAATATGGATGTTTACAAATAGATTTTTTTTCAAAATAACATTTATATCCTAATCTCCAGGCTTTAAATGACAACTCAACATCTTCATAATAGAATGGTGAGAATAATTCATTAAAACAGTCTAATTCAATAAGTTTTTTTCTATCAATAAGTGCATTTGCACCAGACAAAAAAAATGTATAATAAGATTCATTTTCAGATTCATTTTCAAAACGGTAATTTCTTGTAGATTTAATTTTACAATATTTAATTTTTGGATATTTTGCATAATCCTGAAGTTTTTTGTTATCAATTGATACTATTTTTCCCATAACACCAAAAGTATCTTTGTGGTCAAAGTAATTTAATAAAGGTTCAAAATAATTTGGAGTTAGTTCAACATCTGAATTTAATAGAAAAACAAGTTCTTTACTTGCCGCTCTAATTCCTTTATTGATATTACCAGAAAAACCAAGATTTTCTTTGCTTTCTAATAAAATAATATCTTTATAATTTTCTTTTATGAAAAATATTGAATCATCTGTTGAATTATCATCTGATATAATGATTTCAAAATCTTTTACATTTGAAGTATTCAAAGCTTCATAAACAAAAGGTAGATTTTTTTTTAATAAATCAGTTCCATTATAATTTGGTATAATTATTGATATACTTTTTAATCTCATTGACTTTATTATATATTTTTTATAGAATTTTACAAGCTAAATAAAAGGAAAATTTTAATGAATTTAAATAAAATATCAGTTACCGTATTAACCAAAAATAGCGAAAAGTACATAAAAGAATGTCTTGAATCAGTTAATGAATTCGGAGAAGTAATTATTTTAGACAATGGTTCTTCTGATAATACACTTGAAATTGCTGAAAAATTTGAAAATGTAAAGATTTTCAAAAATGAGTTTATTGGATTTGGTCCATTAAAAAATCTTGCTTGTAGTTTTGCTATAAATGACTGGATATTTAATCTTGATAGTGATGAAACTATTGATTTAAGTTTGATTGAATCAATTAAAAAATTAGATGAAAAAAATATTAATTTAGTTGGTTTTTTTTATAGAAAAAATTATTTAAAAGGAAAAGCGGTTAAATTTAGTGGTTGGAATAAAGATAAAGTATTTAGATTATATAACAGAAAAAAGACAGGATTCAAAAATGTAATGGTTCATGAAAGTATTAAATTAAATAATATGGAAGTAAAAAAGCTTAATGGTTTTATTAAACATTATGCAGTTGATGAAGTAACTGACTTTCTTAAAAAAATAAAAAGATATAGTGTATTAGAAAGAGATGGATTGAAAAAACTTTCTATTTTTAGTATTGTTTTTAGAAGTTATTTCGCATTTTTTAAAACATATATTCTAAAATTAGGATTTTTGGATGGCTGGAGAGGAATTCTTATTGCTGTTTCGGATTTTAATGGCGTGTTTTATAAATATATAGTAAAATATGCGAAGTCTGAATAATGATTTTACATATCAATTTAGCAAAAAAATTTGAAATGCTAATTGTTTTTAAAGGGTTTAGATATTTGACTATATCTGTTTCTAAACTTAATGGAGTGTTTTATAAATATTTAAAATTATGCAAAAAAACAATTTAAATTTAACTATATGTCATATAAATTTATCCAAAGGATTTAGAGGCGGAGAAAGGCAGACTTATATTCTTATAAAAGAACTTTCAAAAAAATTTAATCAGAAGTTAATAATTAGAAATGGCTCTCCTTTAAAAAAAATTGCTTCTAACGTAAATAATCTTGAAATAATAGAGATTAGAAAACCTTTTATGCTTAATGTACTTAGATTAAAAAATGAAAAAATTATACATGCTCATGAAGCAAAGGCTGCCCACATATCTTTTTTTACTAATTTATTATTCAATATACCTTATATAATAACAAGAAGAGTGGATACAAAACTCAATGATAATTTTGTTTCTATAAAATCACATGAAAAAGCAAATTTTGTTATAGCAATTTCTAAAGAAGTAAAAAATGTTCTTAAAAGAACTTCAGATAAAATAAAAATAAAAATAATTCCAGATTCTCCAGCAGATATGAAAGTTGATTATGAGAAAATTAATAAAATTAGACATACTTTTTTAGGGAAATTTATTGTTGGAAATGTAGGTGCTTTAGTAAATAAACATAAAGGGCAAAAGTATATTATAGAATGTGCAAAAAAAATGGAAAAGACATATCCAAATATTCATTTTCTTTTTATAGGTTCAGGTAAAGATGAAAAAATTTTAAAGGAACTAAGTTTTGGATTAAGTAATATTATTTTTATAGGTTTTGTCGAGGATGTTCAAAATTACATAAAAGCTTTAGATGTTTTTTTGTATCCATCTTTAAATGAAGGATTGGGTTCTGCTATTTTAGATGCGATGCAACTTGAAATTCCAGTTATTGCAACAAATGTAGGAGGTATACCAGAAATAATTGAAAATGATAAAAATGGGATTTTAATTGAATCTAAGAATTCTGAAGAAATTTACAAAAGTGTATTAAGATTGTATAAAGAAAAAAAATTAAAAGATAAATTTATTTCTAATGGGATTAAAACCTTGTATAGATTTGATATTAAAAATTGCTCTGATAAATATATTGAAATATATAAAGAATCACTTTTAATGTAAATTTGATGTTAGAAAAACAACATTGATTTTATTATAGATATAATTGAAATATTGACAATCTAAAAAAATATGTAAATTAATTATAAAATAATGATTTAACAAGGAATAATTATATATGACATTAAATGTATTATTTAAAAAGCTTAATTTTACAGCTGAATATTTGGTTATATCTTTATTTTTTATACAACCTCTGTCGGTTGTAGCTACAAATATTATAACTACATTAATATTTTTAATTTATTTAATTTCTGGTAATTATAAAGAAAAATTTAATAAAATTTTAAATAATAAAGTATGTATAGCTTTGCTTTTATTTTTTTCTTTATTTTTAATAGGGATTATATGGAGTAAAAATCTTTCAATGGCTTTTTATATATTGAGAAAACAGCGAAGATTTTTGCTTATACCTATTCTTATTTATTATTTAAAAAATAAACATAAAAACAAATATTTAACAGGCTATATAATGGCGATTTGTGTTATTCTTTTTTTATCTTTTTTGCTGTATTTTAATATAAATTTGCCTGAAAAAATGACTTATGAAAAAAGTCATTTTACTCCACTTCATCATCATGTTAACCATAACATATTTATAGCAATTGGTTTTTTTATTATTTTAAAGAGATTTATTAACAATTATAAATCAAAAATGAATTTTATTTATATACCATTGATTTTTATTATGATTATCAATATGGTTTTAACAAAAGGTAGAGCAGGTATGGGAGTTTTTTTTATAGGTTTATTTTTTGTTTGCTTTGAATATTTTAAATTATTTACTTTTAAAAAAATTTTAATTTCAATTATTTTAGTAATTATAAGCTTTTTTGTATTATATGAGTATTCAATTTACTTTAATAAAAGAGTTGATGCAGGAATTAATGATATTAAATTATATCAGAGTAATAAGAAATATACATCTCTTGGATTAAGATTTGTATTTTGGGAAGTCTGCTATGAAATATGGAAAGATAATAAAATTGTAGGAGTTGGACAGGGAGATTTTTCTGATGAGTTTGTATTTAATATGAAAAAACTTTATCCGAGGATGATGTATTGGAAAAATAATCCACATAGTTATTATTTTTTAACGATAGCAAGACATGGGATATTAGGTTTAATTTTATTATTCTATGTTTTTTATACAATGTATAAATATTCTTTTAATAATAAAAAAAATGAATTTTTTAATTTTAGATTATTTTTTATAACTTCATACATTTTTATTAATTTTTTTGCAATATATCTTGAAGACCATGCTGCATCAAGTTTATTTATGTTATGGTCTGCTTTTTTATTTAATAATACAATAGGAGATTTTAATTATGAGAAATTGGGATAAACAACTACAAAATATTACACATTTAGGTCAGAAATTAGATGGTTGTATGAAAGATAGAGAGGTTAGATTAATAGCTTTTATTGCAAATGTTTTGTCAGAAATTGATGGAAATATTCTTGAAATAGGTAGTTATAAAGGTAAATCTACAATAATACTAGCAAAATCTGCAAATTTAAAAGATAATGAAAAAATTTATGCAGTTGACCCAATGATAAATACTACTAAAACAGATCCATACTCAAAAGAATTAACTGATTTAGAACTGATTTTCAAGAATAACTTAAAAAATAATAATGTTGAGAAATATGTAGAATTATTTAAGATGAAATCTGAAGATTTAGCACCTGATTGGAATAAAGAATTGAAATTTTTATGGATAGATGGTGATCATACTTACGATGGAACATGGAAAGACTTTAATGGATTTGCTAAGTGGGTAAAACCTGGTGGTATAGTTGCAATTCATGATGTATTAAACGGTTTTGAAGGTTCTCTTAGAGTGTTTATGGAAAATGTTGTTTTATCAAATGAATATGGAGCATGTGGTTTATGTGGTTCAATTGGGTGGGGACAAAAAATAAAAAATTTTGATAATAAATATTTGAACAATAAAGTTAAACTTTATAAAAAATTAACAAAAATGGTTCCTTATTTAATTAATGATGCTGAATTAAAGGGTTGGAATAAATTTTTATATAAATTTCATAGAGCTTTTGTACCAAATAAAGAAAGAGATTATGAGAAGTTATATAATCTTATAAAAGAAGATTTAAATATTACAAAAAAATAAAATTAAATCTAAAAATTACTGAGTGTCTTGTATAATTAGGAGAAAAAATGAAGCTAAAAAATTGGTTTGAATTAATTGGTATAAAAGGTGATTCAAAAAGGTTTGGAACAAAATTAGAAGAATTTAAAATTGATGGTCACGGAGTTTTAAATTATGCTAATTGGATGCATCCTAAAGAAAAGAAAAAAACAATTACAAACGAAGATGTAAATTGTTATAGAAAGTTTTTAAACAAAGGAGATTTTTGTATTGATATTGGAGCTCATACAGGAGACTCAACTTTACCGATGGCTGTTGCAGTTGAAAAAGAAGGATTAGTCTTAGCTTTTGAGCCGAATCATTTTGTTTATCCTGTTTTGCAACAAAATTGCTTTAGTAATAGAGAAAAATTAAATATAATACCTGTATTTGGTGCAGCTCATTCTAAAGATGAAGAATTAAAATTTCAATATTCTGATCAATATTATTGTAATGGTGGAGATCTTTCGGATGTATCCGTTTTTAAAAGAGGGCATAACTATGAGTTGTCTGTTTTAGGGATAGATATAAAAAAATTTTTAGAGTTATATTTTAAAAAGGAAATGAAAAATCTAAAATTTATTAAAACAGATACGGAAGGAAATGATTTTTATATTATTAATAGTTTGGAAGCGATTTTAAAAAAATACAGACCTGTACTGAAATCGGAAGTTTTCAAACAAACTTCGCATGAATACCGTTTGAATTTTCTAAAGTTTCTTAAAGGATTAGAATATGATATTTATTTTGTGTGTAAAGAACCATGTTATATAAGTTATGTTATTGATGAAAGAAATATATCTGAAATAGCACATTATGATTTTCTAGCTATCCCACAAGAAAAATCACAAGATTTATTAACAAAACTTAAATTATGAAAATTTTAATTGAATTACCGACTTGGCTTGGGGATTGTGTTATGTGTACTCCAGCGGTTGAAAATGTTATAAAAAAATATCAAGAAGCAGAAATTACGATTTTTGGTTCAAAAGTTTCATGTGAAGTTTTTAGAAAACATCCGAATGTAAAAGATGTGTTTATAGATAATACTAAATCAAAAAATATTTTCAAGAGAATATTAAATATAAAAAAATCAGCTAAAATAATTGGAAAACATGATTTATCTATTACATTTAGGAATTCTTTTTTCTCGGCATTATTTCTTAAAATGACTAAGTCCAATTTTAGATATGGGTTTTCAAAGAAATATAGAGATTTTTTACTTACAGATGTTTGTAAAGAAGAAGGAAATCACCAAGTGGAAAAATATAATTCTCTTATTGATTATATTATAGGAAAAAAAACTATTTGTGGCAATTTGAAAATTTATGGTTATAAAAAAAATTGTTTAATAAAAACAATAGGAATAAATCCAGGAGCTTCTTATGGTTCGGCAAAACGTTGGTATGCTGAAGAGTTTGCTAAAGTGGGTGTTGAATTTTCAAAAAATTACGATGTTTTAATCTTTGGAGGACCTTTTGAAATTGATATAGCTAATGATATTGAAAAATATTTTATTGAAAATAATATAATTAATTTTAAAAATCTGGCAGGAAAAACAAATATTTCAGAACTTATACAAAAAATTTCAGATCTTTCGTTGTTTATAACAAATGATTCTGGTCCTATGCATGTTGCGGCAGCATTTAATGTTCCAACTATCTCAATTTTTGGACCAACTGATTATAAAGATACTTGTCAGTGGAATAATCCTAATAGTGTTATCGTTACTGAAAATTTAGAATGTTCTCCTTGTTTAAAAAGAAAATGTCCGTTAGGTCATCATCAATGTATGAAAAATATAAAAGCAGAAAGAGTAATAGAAGAAGTTTTTAAATTACTAGAAAAAAATTAAAAAATATAATATGTTTTAGATTCTTATCAGAAGCATTTGAGATTAATCATTTTTTTTTGCAATTACAAAATATTGCTTTATAAAAAAATTGTTTAAATATCCAAAAGTAATCCAACTTAATATATTTTTAAGTCTAAATTTATATTGGCTTTTTGTTCGATTTGATTCAATTTTTATTATTGAAAAATTCGATTTTTTAAAAAGATCTATAATATTTTTTTTACAGAAAAATCTTAAATGAGTTTTATCAAGGATACCAGATTCTTGATATGTAAAAGAACCTTTAAAAAAAATATCTTTTAAAACCTTATAATTTCTTATATTAGGAATACTTGAAATAATTAGTCCATCTTTTTTTAGAAATTTTGATAAATAAGAAATTGTTTTCCATGGGTTTACTAAATGTTCTAATACATCGCCTGCTATGATTATATCAAAGAAATTATTTTCAAAATTTAGATTTAACTTTTCTATATCCCCAATTATAAATTCTTTTATAATTGGATTTGTTTGATTAGAATTTTCAATTTTTAAGATTTCTATTCCATAAACATTTTCTGCTAAATCGAGTTCTTTTATTTTTAAAAGGGTATTTCCAGTACCAGCACCGATTTCTAAGATATTCTTAACTTTTTTTGGTATATATTTTATTATATCGTTCCGAATTGAGCTATAGTAATTTGAATTCATTAAATACACCTTCTTGAATTTATTGATTTTATCATAATATTTTATTTGTGTTTTTACAACTATATTTTTTTATAGTAAACCCAAGAACTTTAACTGTTATTTCACCTTTCTGATTCTCTTTAACTCTATAAAGATTTAATATTAATCTTCTGAAAGGGTGATAAAACTTTTCAAAAAATTGAATTAATTTAGGTGTAAAACAATCTACTATGTAAAAATCTTGAGCTCCTACGATCCATCCAATTAATCTTTCAATTGTATGTGCTTTTGAGGTTTTTTTTGTTCTATCAGGATATTCAAAATCATGTAAACTTATATTTAGTTTTTGAATTTCTTTGAAAATAGAGGCTCTTGCTATAAACATTGTTCCTGCGATATAACAAAAATTTTTAATTGGTAAATTTAATGTTTTTAAATAGAGTTTTGCATTTTTGTATGCTTCTTGATCATACTTCTCTTTATACATAATTAGTTTGTAATTTGATATCATACCAACATTTTTTTTTGTTTCTAAAAAACTCATTACTTTGTGAAATATTTTTTTGTTTTCTATAAAAGATAGTAAATAATTTCTCCATAAATTTTCGGACATTACATATCTGTTTACTGTCGAACCAATTTTAATATTTCTTTTTGTATGTAGTTTTATTATATATGAATAATTATCTAAATTTAATTGATTTATTATTTCTAAAAAAGGACCAATATCATATCCTTTATTATCAAGAATATAAATTTTAGCATTTGGGTTAAATTCTATAATTGATTTTTGTAAAGAATCATTTTGTTTTACTAAAGTTATAAATAAATCATAGGAATATGGGCTGATGTTTTCTAAACATTTTTTTAATTCATTCCACAACTCAGGATAATATATATGCACATGAACTAAAATTGGTTTCATCTAAATTATCCTTTAATTACAATATATATTAATTTTATTATAGCATTTATATTTAAATTTGAAAAATCTTTAAATGTTATTGATTTATTTATTTTTGTTTTTAATGTATTTCTTTTAAATGAATTTCTTGCTTTATCCCAATATATTGTGATGGATGGAACTTTTATTGCTGTAGGAACATTTGAAGGACCGGTGTCGGGTCCTATTATACAATCTGCATAAGAGAATATTGATATGAGTTTTGCTATGGATAATTTTGGTAATATTACTAGATTTTGACATTTATCTTTGATTTTTTGGCACTTTTTAAGTTCAGTGTTATTTCCGTAGATTATATAACAATTATAATCAAGGAGATTTATTATTTGAATATATTTTTCAATTGGAATTACCCTTTCAGGTGTTGTTGCAGATGGAATGAAAATTATATTTTTGTTATTATTGTTTTTTAAATAGCAATATTTTTCTACTTTTTCTGTTGATATTAGATATTTACTGTAATTAATTATCTCTTCTTCTTTTGTGGTGAATTTTAGACTTTGATTTATTAAATCAAGATTTCTTAAATATATATTTTTTTTGTAGGGTATTGTATATTTATATTTATAAAAAAATGAAGCTAATTTTTCTCTAGAGCTTTTTTTGCAAAATCCATGAACTTTAGAACTTATAATTCTTGATACAATAGCTGATTTTAAAAGTCCTTGCATATCTATTACATAATCAAAATTATCTTTTGATATACTTTTTAATATTTTGAAACTTTTATTGAATTTTTTTTCTCTTAATGGAATGCTTATTATTTTATCAACTTGCGGACAACACTTTACTAAATTTTCAAAACTTTTATCACATACCCATGTTATATGTGATTGAGGATATTGTTTTTTTATAAATTGAAGTGTCCATAGGCTGTGTATTATATCACCTAAAGAACTAAGTCTGATTATTGCAATTTTTATATTAGTTTTGGAGGACATCTTTATTTTAATCTGCCTTTTTGTTACTATTTGTTAAAGATTATAATTGTGGAGGTTTTTTTTGTCAATGAACATTATTATTACTGGATGTAAAGGTCTTCTTGGTAGTGAGCTTTCTCATTTATTTTGTGATAATCATAATGTTTTTGGTATTGATTTACCTGAATTTGATATATCTGACAAAAAAAGTATTGAGAGTTTTATTATAAATAAAAAAGCAGATATTGTAATTAATTGTGCTGCTATGACTAATGTTGATCTTTGTGAGTCTAAAAAAAATGATGCATTTAAAGCAAATTCATTAGGAGTAAATGTTCTTGCTAATTTATGTGAAAAATATAATGTTAAACTTGTTCATTATAGTACTGATTATATTTTTGATGGAAATAAAGGTCTTTATTATATAAATGATATTCCGAATCCAATTAATTATTATGGTGCTAGCAAGCTTTATGGTGAATTTGAGATTATTAAAAGAAAAAATCTCGAATGGTTAATTATTAGAACTAATGTGCTTTATGGTAGTATGGGAGAAGCTAATTTTATTAATTGGCTTAATAATTCGCTTGTTAATAATAAAAAAGTTAATATTATTGATGATCAGTTTAATAACCCTTGTTTTATTGATGATCTTGTGGATTTTACAGAGTTTGTTATTGATAAAAATCTTTGGAATAATATTTTCCATGCAGGTTCTAAGGATTATATGAATAGATTTGATTTTGCTCTTAAGTTTGCTCAAATAATGAATTATGACAAAAAACTTATTTCTTCTGTAAAGACAAAGGATTTTAATCAAAAAGCAACGAGACCTCTTAAGGGTGGACTTGATATTAAAGAAACTGAAAAGCTTACTGGATTTAAATTTAATTTAACTGAAGATAATTTTATTAAACTTAAAAAAACTTTATAAAATTACAATCTTGTAATATTATGGTAAATTAATTAATTTACGGAGGACTTTATGGTTTTTAGCTCAACTTTTTTTGTCTTCTTCTTTTTCCCTTTTGTTTTTATTTTATATAATATTATTCCATCAAAATTTTGGAATATATTTCTTTTATGTGTAAGTTTACTATTTTATGCATGGGGAGAACCTTTTTTTATTTTTGTTATGGTTGGTTCAATTTTATTAAATTATATATCGGGTTTATTAATATCAAAATTTGAGGGACAAGATTTTTATAAAAAAATTGTTTTTATTATTGGAATAAGTTTAAATATTTTTTTGTTGATTTATTTTAAGTATTTTAATTTTTTAATTGAAAATTTAACCGATATTTTTAAATTAAATATAAATTTTGAAAAAGTTATACTACCTATTGGGATTTCTTTTTTTACTTTTCAAGCATTATCTTATATTATTGATTTGTATTTTAATAAAATAAAAGTTCAAAAAAACTTGATTGACTTAGCACTTTATATTTCTCTTTTTCCTCAACTTATAGCAGGTCCGATTGTAAGATATAAGTCGATTGAAAATCAATTAAAAAAACGTAGTATAAATATTTATAAAACAAGCTATGGTTTAAAAAGATTTATTGCTGGGTTAACTAAAAAAGTTTTTTTTGCAAATATTCTTGGAGAAACTGCAGATAAAATTTTTGCTTTAAATATAAATGAATATTCTCAATTAACAGCTTGGTTAGGTATATTATGCTATACTTTTCAGATATATTATGACTTTAGTGGGTATTCAGATATGGCAATTGGTTTAGGAAGAATGTTTGGTTTTAGATTTATTGAAAATTTCAATTATCCTTATATTTCAAGGACAATAACAGAATTTTGGCGTAGATGGCATATTTCATTGTCTTCATGGTTTAGAGATTATGTTTACATTCCTCTTGGAGGAAATAGAAAAGGGAAAAATAGAACTTTTATAAATCTTATAATTGTATTTTTGTTAACTGGATTCTGGCATGGAGCTTCTTGGAATTTTATAATTTGGGGTATTTATTATGGTATTTTTTTGATTTTTGAAAAGATTTTTTTGAAATTTTCAAATTCTAAAAAGTTTGGATTTTGGAATGTTTATACTTTTTTTATAATTGTTAATGGTTGGGTTTTGTTTAGATCACCAGATTTAAATTATGCTTTTGATTTTTTTAGAAAACTTTATTTTAATTTTAATAGTGATTTAGTAATATATGATTTTGAATCTTTTTTTAATAAAAGAGTGATGATTTTTCTTGTCGGCGCATTTATATTTTGTACTCCAATAATTAAAAATTTAATGAATAGAATTAGTAAATTTAGATTAACTTTTTATGTTGAAAGATTTGTTTATGTTATACTTATTTTTTTGAATATAATTTTTGTCGGGGCTTCAACTTATAATCCATTTATTTATTTTAGGTTTTAATTATGAAAAACATTGTAAATTTTAAAATTTTTGAGATTGTTTTTGTGTCTATTATAATTAGTCTTTGTTTTTTACCCGGAATTGGAATTTTTTTCTTTGAAGATAATGTAAGTTTTGAAAAAAGAGAAAAAATTGCTTTCAATACTATATTAGAAAAAGGTATTTTAAGAAAAGATATATTTTCAGATTTAGAAGTTTATTTTAGTGATAATTTTTATTTGAGAAGACAAATTATTCATAGATACTCTAAGATTAATAATAAATGGTTTGGATTGCCGCTTGTAAATGAAGTTCTAATTGGAGAGGATGGTTGGCTTTTTTTTAACAATAAACATTTAATGAAATCATATAAAAATCTTAATATTCTTGATGAAAATGCATTGTTAATGTACAAAGAAAAATTTGATAATTTTTATAATACATTAAAAGAAAATAATATTTCTTTTTATTTCTTTTTAGCTCCTAATAAATCTTCAATATATAATGAATTTATGCCGCCTTATATTAAGAAAATAAATGATATTTCAAGAGCAGAACAAATGTCTCAAAATCTTAATAGTAATTATTTTCTTGATCTTACAAAAGATATTAAATCATTTAAAAAAATGGGTTTTTTATACTATAAAAATGATACTCATTGGAATAGACTTGGTGGATTTTTAGGTTTTTTAACATTTTATAATACTTTTTTATCAAGAGATTTTAATTTTAGTAAATTAAATATTAATGATTTTTCAATAGAACAGCAAAATATATTTAGAAAAGGTGATCTTGATAATATGCTTGGGCATGAGGAAGAAAAAGATGCTATTGACTTCAAAATTGAATTTTCAGATAATGAATTTAATGTAGAAATGATAAATGAATATAAACATTTTATTACAAAAAATCCAAATGGCGAAAAATTAAAAGTTCTTATTTATAGAGATTCATTTTTTTCCAATATGTATGAATATTTTTCAAAAACTTTTTTTGAAGTTGAATTTATTTGGAATTTTGAACTAGATTTGGATTTAATAATAAAAAACAAATATGATATTGTAATACTTGAATGTGTAGAAAGAAATGTTGATGCAATAGAAATACCTAAGTAAAGAAAAAAATATTAATGGTTTAGATAAATTAAATATTTTTTTTGAAAGAAATTTATTATTGTAAAAAATATTGTTATTAAGCGCTTGATTGGATTTTAATTTTGAAACCTAAGAATTTTGTTGAAACAGTTTTTATGGAGGGTTTTCTGAATGAAATATATTCTTGTTTGTGGTGGTGCTGGGTATATTGGCAGTCATTGTGTGGAAGAATTATTAAAAAAAAAATATAATGTTGTTGTTTTTGATAATCTTGTTTATGGTCACAGAGAATTTGTTGAGGATATTCCTTTTTTTGAGGGTGATCTTAATGATATTGATTCTATAAGAAATTGTTTTAAAAAGTATAATATTGAATCTGTTATGCATTTTTCGGCATTTGCTTACGTTGGTGAATCTGTTATTGATCCCCAAAAATACTATTTTAATAACGTTGTTAATACTCTTAATCTTCTAAAAGTTATGAATGAGTTTAATGTTAAGGAATTTATTTTTTCTTCAACTTGTGCAACTTATGGAAATCCTCAATTTATTCCTATGAATGAAAAACATGGTCAAAATCCGGTTAATCCTTATGGAAAAACTAAATTTTTTGTTGAAAATATATTGAAAGACTATGAGAAATCTTATGGTATTAAACATATTATATTTAGATATTTTAATGCAGCGGGTGCTTCTTTAACTAAAAATATTGGTGAATGGCATAATCCTGAAACTCATCTTATTCCTCTTGTTCTTGATGCTGCTAGTGGAAAGAGAAAAAATATTACTATATTTGGCGATGATTATAATACTGCTGATGGTACTTGTATTCGTGATTATATTCATGTTATTGATATTGCGCATGCTCATATTCTTGGTCTTGAATATTTAAAAAAGACTGGCGATAGTGATTTTTTTAATATTGGTTCGGAAAAAGGTTTTTCTGTTCAAGAAATTATTTCTAAGTGTGAAGAAATTACAGGTAATAAGATTGAAAGAATTATTGGTCAGAGAAGAGAGGGTGATCCTGATATTCTTATTGCTGATTCTTCAAAAATTAAAAAAGTTTTAAAATGGAAACCTAGATTTTCTGATATTCATACTGTAATTGAAAGTGCTTGGAAATGGCAGAGCAAGTTAAACTTGCTAATTAAAAATTAGAAATGCGGTGAGCTTGCCGATGGCAATAGTGAGCGGATTATAAATAATCCTAGTAAGCGTTGCTTTGGCAACTAGTGAGAAAAAACAAGCAATTAAGAATTAGAAATACGGTGAAGTGGTGAAAGAGTATAAAGCTGTGACAGGTGAAATGGCGAAGTAGTGAAATAGTGAAGTGGTGAAGTAGTGAAAGAGTATAAAGCCGTGACAAGCGAAGTTTGACAGATTAAGCGTATGAAAAGCAATGTCGAATTTGGAATTATAGGAACAATTAAGAAACTGAGCTAAAGCTTTTTTTACCACGGATTACACGGATTTACACGGATAAGGCTGGAAAATTAAAATTAATAGTAAAAAACACCATTAACATTGAATAAAATAATTGAAATTTACGTAAATGAATTTATGACATATCAATTATTTTATTCTGTAACTTTTTAAAAGATAAAAGTTTTTAATTTTTTAAAAGCAATTCTAATTAGGTTATCAAAATGTTCAGTGAACATTTTGTTTGATGTTCAGTGAACATTTTGTTTGGCATCGTTAATTTTTGACAGAGTCACATTATGATGAAGTTATACTATTTGCAACGTGTTATAAATATGGCTAAGTTGTGCTAATTGATTTTACAGGAGTTTATTATGAAAACTATGACTGTTTTTGGGACAAGACCGGAAGCTATTAAAATGGCTCCTCTTGTTAATAAATTAAAAAAAAATAATATTAATAATATTGTTGTTGTAACTGCTCAACATAGAGAAATGCTTGATCAGGTTCTTGATATATTTGATATAATTCCTGATTATGATCTTGATATTATGAAGAAAAATCAGACTATTTTTGATATTACTTCTAATGTTTTAAATGGTATGAAGAGTATTCTTGAAAAAGAAATGCCTGATATTGTTTTTGTTCATGGTGATACTACAACTACTATGGCAACTTCATTAGCTTGTTTTTATCTAAAAATAAAAATTGCTCATGTTGAGGCTGGTCTAAGGACTTATAATAAATATTCGCCGTTTCCTGAAGAAAAGAATAGGCAAATTACTGGGGTTTTGGCTGATTTACATTTATCTCCTACTAATGAGTCTAGAAATAATCTTATAAAAGAAAATATTGAACCTGAAACGATTTTTGTAACTGGTAATACGGTTATTGATGCGCTTTTTGAGTCTTTGAATATTATTAAGCAAAAAAAACTTGAAAAAGATTTTGATGAAAAAATTAAAAAACTGACTTGTTCTGATGTTTTTAGTAAAAAATTAATTCTTGTAACTGGTCATAGAAGAGAAAATTTTGGTTATAATTTTAAAAATATATTTTTATCGTTTAAAAAATTATGTTTGAAATATAAAAATGATTTGAATTTTATTTATCCTGTTCATTTGAATCCTAATGTTCGGGATATGGCTTTGGATATGCTTTGTGATATTGATAACTTTTTTTTGATTGAGCCTTTGGATTATTTGTTTTTTACTTATGTTATGAATAAATCTCATATTATTATTACTGATTCGGGTGGTATTCAGGAAGAAGCTCCTGCTTTAGGTAAACCGGTACTTGTCACAAGAGATACTACTGAAAGACCTGAGGCTGTTGAGGCTGGTACTGTGATTTTGGTTGGTTCTGATAGTTTGGCAATTGAAACTAATTTTTGTGAAGTTTTTGAAAATGCTGATTTATATGAAAAAATGTCTACTGCGATAAATCCTTATGGTGTTGGGAATTCTTGCGATAAAATTGTTGAAGTTGTTAAGAGCTGGGAAAGTAAGAAGCGGGTGAAAGGGTGAAATGGTGAAATAGTGAAATAGTGAAATAGTGAAATGGGAAAGGGAAAAAAACAAATCATAAGCATTTTTATCACAGATTACACGGATTTTCACGGATAAACCTTGAAAATTAAAATTTATGAGAATAACTTTCATAAATATGGGATAAAATTCTATGATATTTACATAAATAAATTTATGACATATCAAATTATTTTATTCTGTTACTTTTTAAAAATCACAAAAGGTATTTAATTTTCTAAGAAATTCATTGTTTTTGTTAAGTTTTATTTTACTATTATTTCGAGCAAGTTGTCTGCAAAAAAAATGTTTTTGAAGCTTTTTATTAAAAAGAAAATTGATAATATAAAAAAAACAAAAACAGATCCCGGCTCAGAGTCATGCCGGGATGACAATCTTCAAAATAGTATCAGGATGAGAAAACACCAAAACAAACAGATATGAGAAAACACCAAAACAAACAGATATGAGAAAACACCAAAACAAACAGATATGACAAAACACCAAAACAAACAGATATGACAAAACACCAAAACAAACAGATATGACAAAACACCAAAACAAACAGATATGACAAAACACCAAAACAAACAGATATGACAAAACATCAAAACAAACAGATATGACAAAACACCAAAACAAACAGATATGACAAAACACCAAAACAAACAGATATGACAAAATACAAATACACACAGGTATTACATTTTTTACATTATATTGATTTTTGTTTATTTAAGTTGAGAATTCAATTGACATTACAAATAACAACTATAAATCTTTAAAAAACATGTTAAATGTTATATAGTATATTTATGATAATAAATGATATGGGATGGTAATATATGAAAAATATTCTTGTTACTGGTGGTTGCGGGTTTATTGGTAGTAATTTTATTTTATATATGTTGGAAAAACATAAAGATATAAAAATAGTTAATTTGGATAAATTAACTTATGCGGGTAATCCTGCAAATCTTATTGAAATTGAAGATAATGATAATTATTTTTTTGTTCGTGGTGATATTTGTAATGAAAAAGTAATTCTTGATATTTTTGAAAATCATAATGTTAATACTGTGGTTCATTTTGCTGCTGAATCTCATGTTGATAGATCTATTCTTGGTCCTGAAGAATTTATTAGAACTAATGTTTTTGGTACTTTTTGTCTTCTTGAAGTTTGTAGAAAATTCTGGAAAGATGTTTCTGATAAAAAATTTCTTCATGTTTCTACTGATGAAGTTTATGGTAGTTTGGGTGAAACAGGTTTGTTTACTGAAAATACTAGTTATGATCCTTCTAGTCCTTATTCAGCATCCAAAGCTTCTTCTGATCATATTGTGCGTTCTTATAATAGAACTTTTGGTTTGCCTATTAATATTACAAATTGTTCAAATAATTATGGTCCATATCAGTTTCCTGAAAAGCTTATTCCTCTTGTTATTGATAGAATTATTGATAAAAAAGAAATTCCTGTTTATGGAAAGGGTGATAATGTTAGAGATTGGCTTTTTGTAAAAGATCATTGTAAAGCTATTGAAACTGTCCTTGTTAATGCTTCTGATGGTGAAACTTATAATGTTGGTGGAAATAATGAAATTACAAATATTGATATTGTTCGTACTCTTTGTGATTTGGTTGATGAATTTACAAAAAGTAATAATTCTCAAAATCTCATTAAATTTGTAAAGGATAGACCTGGTCATGATAAAAGATATGCTATTGATGCTTCTAAAATAAAAAATGAGCTTGATTGGTCTCCTGAATATAATTTTAAAACTGGTATTAGAGAAACTGTTTTATGGTATATTAATAATAGAAAATGGGTTGAAAATATTAAAACTGGTGATTATCTTAAATATTTTGAAGATCAATACAATGAAAGATTATAAATAATTCTTTAAAGTTGTTTTGAATTTTATGTGAGGTTTTTTAATGATTGTTAAAAATTTTTGTTTAATTAAAAATCTATTAAAAATGAAAATTAAGTTTTTGGGTTTATTTGTATTATTTTTGTTTATTTTTAATTTTTCTGTTTTTGCTGATATTGTTGATTTGAGGAATTTATTTTCTTTTGGTGTTAATCTTTATGAATATGATTTTAGTATTTCTTCTTTGTCTTATGAAGATGTTATGAAAATTGTTAAAAATAACAAAAGTGATGCTGTTCAATCTGAAGTTATTATTACTTGGCTTGCTCATCAGAAAAACAGGAATAAATATTTTATTGATATGAAAAATGATATTTCTCATTTTTATCTTACTGGTGAAAAAATATCTAATTTGAATTTTCTTATGTTTATTTTGAATGTTTGTGATTATGAACTTAATGAAAAAAATAATAAAGTAAAAGGTTTGAATTTATTGAGAGAATCTGAAGCACTTATTAGTTTAAATCCTAATAATCCATGGTATAGCGTTTATAATTCAATTATTTATTTTTTATTGTCAAAAGATAAGAATTTTGCTGAATATCAATTTCCTTTTTATGAAAAAATTGAATTTGCAATTTATAATTCTGGGAATAATTCAAAACTTCATTATGCTGTTGGTAATTTTTTTAAAAATACTGGTCTTAAAAATCCTTCTGCTCATAGAATTGCGGTTATTGAGTATCAGAAAGCTATTGATGCTGCTCCTGATAATAAAGCTTTAAAAACAATTGTTTTAAAAAATCTTATAATGTTTCATGATGTTTATAGTGTGAATAATTCAGAAGTACCAATCTGGCTTTCTGAACTTATATATAAATATACTATTGATATTAACCCACAAGACGCTTATGCTTATAATAATCTTGCTTATCTTTATGTTAAAAAACTTGCTAAACCTGAAGAAGGTCTTGAATTTGCACTGAAGGCTTATAGTATTAGAAATTCTGAGGCTGAGATTATTGATACTCTTGCTTATTGCTATTTTTTAAATGGTGAATTTGAAAAAGCTCGTAAATACTATGAAAAAGCATATTCTCTTGATCCTAAAAACTTAAATATACTTGAGCATATTTCTGATTTTTATATTTTTGTTAAACAACCTAAACTTGGTATTAAATATCTGGAAGAATACTTGAATATTAGAGATAATAATACTGATATTCTCAATAATTTAGCTTATTTATATTCTATGGAAAATATTAAGCTTGATAGAGCTGAAGAGCTGGTTTCTCTTGCTATAGAAAAAGACGATAAAAAAAAGGATATTTATTTTGATACTTTGGGTTGGATTCTTTATAAGAAAAAAAGATATACTGATTCAGCAAAAGTGTTTGATAATGTTAAAGAAAACGATATTGAAATTCTTGTCCATAAAGGAATTGTTTATGCAAAAGTTGGTGATTATAAAAAATCATTGGATAATTTTAAACTTGCTATGAATATAGAGCCTGAAAATAAAATTATAACTAAAAATTTTGTTGTTTTGTTTAATTTAATTGAATACAATGATAAAATAAGATTTATGAAAGATTTTGAATGGATTGAATAATTTTATTAAAAAAGAGAAATTAGTTAAAAAAGTAGATATTGTATAACGGATTAGGTAAAATTAATGATAAATTTGCTTGCTGATCTTCAGTGGAATGATTTTTTAGATATATTTATTGTTTTTTTATTTGTTTATTATCTTATTTATTTTCTTAAAGATACAAGAGCATTTAATATATTTTTGGGTATGATAGTAATAGTTATTCCCTCAGTACTTGCTACGATTCTTGAATTAAATACTCTTAAATGGATTGTTAAAAATATTCTTCCAATTGGTATTTATGGTATTGTTGTTATTTTTCAGCCTGAACTTAGAAAATTATTCGAAAATATTGGTAGAAAAACTGCTTTTGGTAGAAGGATTCTTAATATTGAAGAACTTGGAAAACTTGTGGAAGATATTAGTCATGCGTCACGATTGCTTGCAAAACAAGGACTTGGTGGTCTTATTGTTATTCAAAGAGAAACTGGCCTTAAAGAATTTATTGATTCTGGCATAAAGCTTCAAAGTATTTTTTCTAAAGAATTAGTCGTTACTTTGTTTCAAAAATCTTCTGCTTTGCATGATGGGGCAATGATTTTAAATGGTAATATAATAGAAGCTGCAAGTTGTTTTTTACCTTTAACTGATACTAATATTCTTGATAAAAAATTTGGTACAAGGCATAGAGCTGCGATTGGGCTTTCAGAAATTAGTGATGCTTTTGTAATTGTTATATCAGAAGAAAGAAAAGTTATATCTATAGTTAAGGATGGTGTGCTTCGTGAAGTAAATGAAATTTTACTTAAAAAAATACTTAGAGAAGAACTCCTTGGAGAAAAATAATGGCTTTAGATGTTACAAGAGATATATTGACAAGAAATATTGGTCTTAAAACTATTGCATTGCTTGTTTCTGTAATGCTATGGCTTTATGTAATATCAACAGATGATCCTGAAGTTATCAGAGAAAAAAATCTTAAAATTTCAGTTAAAGGTGCTAATGAAAGAGTAGTTCATGAACTTCTTAAAAATGAGGTTAAAGTTACTGTTAAAGGTAAAAGAAAAGAAATTATACGAGGTATTGAAAATATTTTTGCAATTGTTGATTTAAAAGGTAAAGAAGAAATTGGTCAATTTGATCTTCCTGTTATTCTTTTTAAACCTGATGAAATTGAATTGATTAGAATTGAACCTGACAAAATACCTGTTATTCTAAAAAATATTTTTTATACAAAAATGCTTGTTGATTATCAGATAATGAAAAAAAATGATTTTTATTATGATTATATTACTGATGTTCCTAATGAAGTTGAAATTCTTGGAGATAAATCTGATATTGACCGGATATTTACTGTTAAAGTTAAGTTAAATCTGGTGAATTATTCTGAAGGTGAACATTCAATTAGAGCTAAAATAGATGTTTTGGATAGAAATTATGATAAAATAAAAAATCTTAAAATAAACCCGCCTGATGTTTTGGTAAATATTAGTGCGAATAAGTTTCCTATAGAAGCTAAATTAATAAAAGCTGATATTGGAACTGTACCAGAGGACTATGAAATTTTTTCTGTTTTTATCAATCCAGACACAGTTGATGTGAAAGCTCATCCAGAAGTTCTTTCAGAAATTGAATATATTAAAACTGAACCAATTATTTTAGATGAAAGAAAAAATAGTATTACAAAAAATTATAGATTAATTGAAGGTAATGATTTTTCTTTTGTAAAAAGAAAAGATGTTGAAGTTACGGTAGTATTGAAAAAGAAAGGGGAGTGAAAAATGAGTATTGATATTTATATTGATGATATTAAAAAAAAAGATACAATTATTGTTGCTAGAGCACAGGATGAAATAATTAAATATCTTTCAGTTCCTGAAGCTGAAAAACTTGTAAAATTATATATTTCTTCTGAAGAGCAGGATATAAGGAGAAATATAATTGAAATATTTATAAAAAGTCCTGGTGAACAGTATAATCCTCTTTTAATTAAGCTTTTTCAAAGTGAAAAATTAGAAGATCTTAAATTTTTAATTTCTATTGCTTTAGGTAAAGGTGGTAATGAAAAAATAATTAATCATCTTAGCAGTCTTTTTGCAAGAAATGATTTTATATTATGTGAAAAAGTTTTGTATTGTCTTAAAAGTATTGGAAAATCAACAATTCTTATAAAGATGATTCCTAATATTGAAGGACAGGTTTTGTTTTTTATTAAAGAAACTTTAAAAAGAATTGATAATAAAAAAGCAGAACAACTTTATAATATTATTGATATTTCTCACAAAGAAAGAACTTACGCTATATTTGAAATTCTTGGTACAATAAGGACAGAAGAAAATGTTGTAAAACTTTTGGGATATTTAAAAGATGAAAATATTCTTTTGTCAGATTGTGCAGAAAAAGCTTTGTTTATTGTCGGAGAATCTATAGCTGAATTTTTGGGTTCAGAACTTACAAAATCCGATGTTTGTGATAATTATCTAAAATATTTACCTGAGATTTTAAAAAAACATGGTCCAAGAGGTATTGAGGTACTTGAGAAAAGTTTTAATCTTTCGCTTGAAAATGACAGATTAATGTCTGCAATTTTACCTTATATTGAATTTTCTGAAGAAATAACTCTTAAACTTATAGATAAAATCCCATTATGCTCAATGGAACTTAAATTAATGATTCTTGAAACTCTGTCAAGATTTGGTGATAAAGCTTCGGCATATTTTTATAAAACTCTTTTTACAACTGAGGATAAAAATGTTAAAGCAATATTACTTGGAGCTTTTTTATTAAATGAAAAAATAAATACTAATATTATCAAAGAAATTTACAGTCTTGAACCAGAAGCTCCAGCTAGGCAGGTTTTTAGATATTCTCTAGCTTATACAAAACCAGGTAATGCTTTTAATATATATATGGATATGCTTAAAAGTTCAGATTATTTTGATAGAATAATTGCTAAAGATATTATTGAAAATATGGATATTAAAAATTACAAATATATTCTTGAGAGTATGGGTACAAGTAATACAGGAATAGGGGCTATAATAATTGATATTTTTAGAAAAAATAAGACAAAGATTAAAGGAATGCTGTTTACATATCTTAAAGAAGGTACAGATTCTTTAAAAATATCTTCTGCTTTTCTTATTGGAGAACTTAAACTTGAAGAAGGTATGGAATATCTTCTTAAGGCTACAAAAGATGGTAATGAATGGGTTAGGCAATATGCTTTTAAATCAATTGAAAATATAAAAGGTGCTGACGAAGCAAAAAGACTTGTTCCTGATTTTGCTGGTACAAGTTCAATGCCGGTTTAGTTTTTTTAAGAGAATATGTAGAAATTTATCAGGAGGTTTCATGGTTTCTGATATTGTTAAATTTGCTTCTTTTTATGTTCCATCAATTAAAAGACTTGATTATTTTAAAAAAAATAAAAATGATCTTTTAAATAAATATTCTCTTGAACAATCTTTTGGTAAAGAAAAAACTAAATTTTTCTTTGAATTGCTTAATAATAAAAAAAAAGATATTGATAAAATTCTTCTTGAAGAAAAAAATGGTGATTTAAAAATAATAGATTGGTTTTCTGATGAATATCCGCAAAGACTAAAACAAATTCCAGATGCTCCACCTTTTATTTTTGTAAGAGGAAATTGTGAACTTTTGCATAGAGATACAATAGTTGCAATGGTTGGAGCTAGAAAAACTGATGAATATGGTAAAAGAGTTGCAGAGGAAATTTCTCATAAAGTATCTGTGAACAATGTTACTATTGTAAGTGGTCTTGCTGCTGGAATCGATTCTATTTGTCATTTAGGTAGTATTGAAAGCAATGGATCTACAATTGCTGTTACTGCTGTTGATTGTGGAGGATTCCCTGCTGTAAATAGAGAACTTTGTGAAAAAATAAAAAATAAAGGTTTGCTTGTATCAGAATATCCTTATAGTATTGAGGTTAGACCTGAAATGTTTGTTATTAGAAATAGGATAATAGCTGGTCTTTCAGATGGTGTTGTTGTAATGCGAGCTACTTTAAAGAGTGGTTCTCTTTGGACTGCCGAATTTGCTCTTAATTATGATAGAGATGTTATGGCTGTTCCAGGTAATATTTACGAAAATTTATCCAGCGGAACTAATGTTCTAATTAAACGAGGTGCTGTTGCGGTTTTTAATTATAAAGATGTCCTTGATTATATTAATGTAGATGAAATTACTTTTGAGGAAAGAAAAGAACTTTTATTAGAGCTTAGTTTGTCAGAAAAAAAGATTCTTTCTCATATGTGTGCTAAGGAAATTTATATTGATGATTTAATAATTAAAACTAAAATTCCTAGTTATGAAACTATGCGATTATTAAATATGCTTGTTTTTAAAGGTTTTGTAAAAAAAATTCCTGGTAATAAATTTTATAAAAATATATAAAAACACTATTTGACAATATTAAAATATTTTTTTATGGTATTATAAATCAGATTATAGTTAAAAATGCTTTTAATATAGATAATAATTGTTTTGTGAGGTTTTTAAATGAAAGGTAATTTAAATAAAATTATTGAACTTATGAAATATAGTGGTGAAGATGTTAATTCACTTTCAGAGCAAGGTTATGATTTTCTTGAAATATTAACAGCTGCAAACTGGCTTCATTTTTCAGAAGATGTAACAACTGAGAGTATTAGACATTTTTCTCATGAAGAAATGCAGGAAATTCCTGAAAATATAAGGAAACGAATAATTGATATTATTTATAAAGAAGGTATTTCCCCTATTAAAAAAGAAAATTTCATTGATCTGATTTCTGGTTTTTCAGAGTTCAAAAGTGAAATTGATGAAGATGAATTTGAAAACATTATAGATGTTATTTTTGAAGATAGGGTGGTTTGATGGGGAAAAATCTTTTAATAGTGGAATCACCAGGTAAAATAAAAACTCTTAACAAAATTCTTGGTAGTAATTTTATTGTAAAAGCTTCTGTTGGACATATAAGAGATCTTCCTAAAAAAGATATTAGTATAAAAATCACAGATAAAGAACTTATTCCAACTTATAGAATAAATCCTGATAAACAAAAAGTTGTTGAAGATCTTAAACGAGCTTCCAAAAATATTGATACTATTTATCTTGCACCTGACCCTGACCGTGAAGGTGAAGCAATTGCATGGCATCTTGCTCATATTTTAAAAATTAAATTAGATGCTAAATGTAGAGTTGTATTTAATGCTATAACTCCAACAGAAGTTCTTAAAGGTATTGAAAATCCGAGCTTTATTGATATTAATAAAGTTAATGCTCAGCAGTCTAGAAGAATGCTTGATAGAATTGTTGGTTACAAACTTTCTCCATTTCTTTGGAGTAAAGTAATGAAAGGTCTTTCAGCTGGCAGAGTGCAATCAGTAGCAGTTTTGCTTGTTGTTGATAGAGAAAAAGAGATTGAAGCTTTTATACCTGAAGAATATTTTATTTTTAAAGCAGATTTTAAAGTTAATGATATTACTTTGAAAGAAACAAAACTTTTTAAATTAAATGGTAAGAAAGCGGAAAAACTTACAATTAACAAAGAAAAAGCTGATGAATATCTTAAAGAGATTAATGATAACAAAGATAATTTTATTCTTAAATCTATAAAAAATAAAGAAAAAACAGTTTCAGCTCCAATGCCTTTTATTACCAGTACTTTACAACAGGAAGCTTCGAGAATCAATGGTTTTAGTGCTTCGCATACAATGAGTGTTGCTCAAAAGCTTTATGAAGGTAAAGAGATAAAAGGTGAAAATTACGGTCTTATTACATATATGAGAACAGATTCTGTGCGTGTATCTCCCGAAGGTCAGCAGATGTCTAAAAAATATATTGAAAATGAGTTTGGTAAAGAATATTATCTTTCTTCAAAAGTAAAAGAAAAAAAAGGTAAAGGTAAAGTTCAAGATGCTCATGAAGCTGTTAGACCAACTTATGTTGAAAAAGGTTTTGAACCTGATTCAATAAAAAAACATTTAACAGAAGAAGAATACAAAATTTACAAACTTATATGGAATAGATTTCTTGCATCTCAGATGAAACCAGCTATTTTTGATGTTGAAGATCTTATGATTTCAGACGGTAAATTTGATTTTAATATTAAATTTGAAAAACTTAAATTTGCTGGTTATCAAAAAATATATAAATCTGAGGATGATAATATAGATGAACAAGAACATGTAACTCTTAATGAAGGTGATAAATCTGAACTTTTAAAAGCTGAATATGAAAACAAATGGACTAAACCTCCTGCAAGATTTACTGAATCTTCACTTATAAAAACTCTTGAAAAAGAGGGAATAGGAAGACCTTCTACCTATGCTTCTATTATGAAAAAAATAATGGATAGAGAATATGTTATTAGAGAAAACAAAAATCTTATGCCAACTGATCTTGGTATAATTGTTAATTATCTTATGGTGAAATCTTTTGAAAAATTTATAAATATTAAATTTACTGCAGAATTTGAATCAAAACTTGATAAAGTTGAAGAAGGTGTTGAAGATTATCAGAAAGTTCTTGTTGAATTTTATAAAGAATTTGAAGAAGAATTAAAAATTGCTTCTCATAATGTTTCAAAAATGGCTGTAAAGACCGATTTGAAATGTGAAAAATGCGATGCTCCAATGGTTGGAAGAATAAGCGGTGGTAATATATTTTTAGGTTGTTCTGCTTTTCCGGCTTGTAAATTCACTCAGTCATTGCCTAATGAAAGAATGCTTCCAGCTGCTTTTGACGATGAATTTGTTCTTGAAATTGCTGAGAGTATAAAAGATTTTAATTCTGTTAAAGTTAATAATCCAGATGAGATTAATGTTGAGTATGCTGATGTTAAATGTTCAAAATGTCAGGGTGAGATGATTGTTAAAAATGGTAAATTTGGTAAATTTCTTGCTTGTCAGAATTATCCTCAATGTAAAAATACAATGCCTATATTAGAAAAAACAGATATGGAATGTCCTGAAAAAGATTGTGATGGTTTTGTTATTGAAAGAAAATCTAAAAGAGGAAAACCATATTATACTTGCTCTAATTATCCAAAGTGTAAATATTTGTCATTTGAAAAACCAAAGAAAAAAGAATGAGATAGGTAAATGGTGAAAGAGTGAAATGGTGAGATGGCGAAGCTTGAAAACAATGTCATCCCGGTATGATTCTGAGCCGGGATCTGATTTTGTTTTTTTTAGTGAATATTTTGTTTAGCAATCGCTAATTTTGACGAAGTCACAATGTGACGAAGTCACAATTTGACGAAGTCATACTAATTAGGCTACAAAATTGCCTTTAATTAACAATTTCAAAATGAAATTGTACTAATTTACTCTATAAAATCAGGGAATAAAAATGAAAACTATAAAAGTAATCGGTGCTGGACTTGCTGGATGTGAAGCTAGTATTAAATTAGCAGAACTTGGTTTTGAAGTTGAACTTTATGATATGAAACCTTCTAAAAAATCTCCTGCTCACGAATTAACTTTACCAGCTGAAATTGTATGTTCAAATTCTCTTGGAGCTGAAGAAGTTACAACAGGCTCTGGTTTATTTAAATATGAACTTGATAAATTAGGTTGCAGACTTCTTGAAATTGCACGAAAATCAAGAGTAAAGGCAGGTAGAGCTTTAGCAGTTGACCGTGCAATTTTTTCTGAAAATGTTAAAAAACTTCTTGAAGAAAAAGGAGTAAAATTAATTGAAAAAGAAATTATTGAATTTCCAATAGAAGGTCCTGTTATTTATGCAACTGGTCCTTTAACTTCTGAAGGGCTTGCTGAAAATATGAGAGAATTTTTTAGTAATGAAAAATTCTATTTTTATGATGCTATAGCTCCGGTTATTGATAAAGATTCTATTGATATGAATATTGCTTTTATTGGTGGTAGATATCAGGAAGATGCTGGTGATTATATTAATTGTCCATTCACTGAAGAACAATACAATGTTTTTTATAATGAACTTATAAATGCTGAGCAACATGAATTAAAAGATTTTGAAAAAGGTCATTTTTTTGAATCTTGTATGCCAATTGAGGAAATTGCTTCAAGAGGACCAAAAACTCCTCTTTTTGGTCCTATGAGACCTGTAGGATTTGAACATTATATTGATTTTATCCCCTATGCAGTTTTACAGTTAAGACAGGATGATATGATTGGTTCTTGTTATAATATGGTAGGTTTTCAAACAAATCTTAAATATTCTGAACAAAAAAGAGTTTTTTCTCTTATTCCAGGACTTGAAAATGCAAAATTTGTTCGTTATGGACAAATGCATAAAAATATTTATGTTAATTCACCTGAAAAACTTAATTCTGATTTTTCTGTAAAAGGTCTTGAAGATGTTTATCTTGCAGGTCAGATAACTGGTGTTGAAGGTTATGTTGAATCTATATTTACAGGTTTATATGTAGCTTATAAATTTGCTTCTAAATATGGTAAGTTTAAAGATTTTAAAATTCCTATTGATACAATATCAGGAGGAATTATCCGATATATAACTGAGTATTCAGGTAAAAATTTTCAACCGATGAATGCTAATTTTGGACTGCTTCCAAATCCTGGAAAGATCCGTGACAAAAAACTTAAAAAAAAGATAATGGCTGACAAAAGTATAGAGTTGTTTGACAACTTTATTAAAAATTTTTATTAAAAATTAATCACTACTGTCCAAGAAAATTTTATAAATAATCAAAAAACAATTATGAATATTAAATTTATTCGATATAATGTCATCCCGGTGAAGTTTCTGGGCCGGGATCTGATTATATTTTTAGTTCTGTCATTCCCATGAATATGGGAATCCAGTTTTTACTTTTCGGTTTCTTCACTATCTCACAACCCTACAAACCACAAATTGAGACAAAGCTTTATTTTGATTGTTCAAACAAGGAATAGAAGTTAGAAAGAGTGAAACAGATTTATCTTTTCTAATTCTATCAAAGAAAAATTAATTAATCGGATCATATGAAAAATTAAATTCTATAAATACGATTAAAAAAATATTTCTGTCTGCACCTTTCAAAAAATTACATCCAATAATTTTTATCATTACACTAACGCAAAAAAATAATCATTCGGTACCATTCGATATTTTACTTCCATGTAAAATTTCTCATTACCTTCATTCACTTATAATACCTCCGTATATTAAATGCTTCGCAACGTTCACTCAAGTTACCGAGTAGATTTTTTTTTTGCTTTTGTTTATAAAAAAACTTTCATACTTTAATTGAAAAACTTCTAACGAGATCTCGTAATTGCTAACAGACATATTTTTTTAATCTTTTATAAAAATCAAAATCTTTAAGCTCATAACTTACTCTGTTAATTATTTTCTTTGATTTATTTATACAATCAAAATCTTTTTGTTTAAAAAATAAAAAAACAATAATTTATAGTTCGCAAGTTGAAATAACGACTTCATGAATTGCTGTTGATAGTTTTTCTCTTACATGTTTTCAAATATGTGTATATAGTAAATATGAAGCAAAAGATTTTTAGACTTTTATGCTTTAGATTTTATATGAAGATTAAAAAAATATATCCTGCAACAATTACGAGAACTCGTTAGAAATTTTTCAATATGTAAACAATAAAGATATTATGAAAATTTTAAGTTTATTATAATATAAAAATATGAAACATTAGAAAAATTTCTAAAAATACATGGAGGTATTTTAGAGTGCGAAGTATAATGAAAAAAATTAAATGGATGTGATTTTTTGAAAGGTGTAGCAGGATATATGTTTTTTAATCACATTTTCAGGATGTGAAATATCGAAAGGTGCTGAAGGATTATATTTTTTGTGTATATTTTAAAATTAATAATGTGATTTTTTTGATTATATAAAATTCTAATATTACAGTTCTGAAATTTTTTTTATATAATTCTTCCATCGCACTTCTTTCAGCTGAAATGACAAACTCCGTCATATTTGTTATTATTTAATCTCAGGATTCAATTATTTTTGGAGTTTTTTATGAAAGAACTGTATCAGGAATATATAGATGATTTTTTAGATTTTCTCTCACTTGAAAAAAACAGATCTAATCTTACTATTGAAAATTATACAAGAGATATTGAAAGATTTATTTTTTATATAGAAGAATATGGTTTGAAATTAGATAATCTAAAACCTTTAAATTATCGTGCTTATATGACTTTTTTATCAAAAGGTGGTTTAAAACCAAGAAGTGTTGCAAGAAATATTTCAGCTATACATACTTTTTTTAAATATCTTTTTAGAGAAGGTAAAATAGATGAAAATTCAGCTTCGGTTATAAGTTTGCCAAAAATTCCTAAAAATCTACCTAAATTTATATATCCAAAAGAAATAGATGATCTTTTAAATTTGCCTGATATAAATGAACGATTAGGTATTAGAGATAGACTTATTTTTGAATTTTTATATGCAACCGGTATAAGAGTAAGTGAAATGACAAATATAAAGGTGTTAGATATTGATTTTTCAGATAGTCTAATTAAAGTTTTTGGTAAAAGATCTAAAGAAAGAATAGTTCCATTTGGAGAAAATGCTCTTTATTGGCTTGAAATTTATATACATGCAATTAAAGGATTTTCAAAGACAGATTATCTTTTTGTAAATAAGTTTGGAAAAAGATTAACTGATAGAGGTGTCAGGTACATTTTTGATAAATATATTAAGACTTTATCAACAAAGACTAAGATAACTCCACATGTTTTAAGGCATACATTTGCAACACATCTTTTAAATAATGGTGCCGATATAAGAATTGTACAGGAATTACTTGGACATGCTAATTTAGCTACAACACAGATATATACACATATTACAAAAGAAAAATTAATGCAAGCATATAAAAAAGCACATCCGAGAAGTTGATTTATATAAAAAATTATATAAATCAACAATTAAAAATTAAAAATTAAAAATTAAGAATTAAGAATTATAGAAAATTGCGAAATAGTGAATCAAAATGTTCGGTGAACATTTTTTTGTGAGATGGTGAAATGGGAAGGGTGATTAACAATTAGTGATGAAATCACGCTCATAAATGGATATTCCATGTTAATTAGAATGGTTTTATCATTCGTTAATTTATTAAAGGGGGATAATTATGTATGACTTTTTTGAACAGCTTGTTAAGCAAGCAGGGAAAATGGCATTAGAAGGATTTAAAGGTGAATTTACTACTGAATATAAAGATGATGTAGATCCAGTTACTGAATGGGATAAAAAAGTAGAAAAGTTTTTAATAGATAATATAAAACAAAAATATCCTGAAATGGGAATTTTTTCAGAAGAAGATGAAAATCGTGATTTAGATAAAAAATTTGTAGCTTTTATTGATCCAATCGATGGAACAGTTAATTTTTCACATAAATTACCATTTTTTTGTGTATCTTTAGGAATTTACAGAAATGGTGTAGCTCAAATGGGTTTTGTTTATATTCCAGTACTTGACGAGATGTTTTCAGCTTTTAGAGGAAAAGGAGCTAAATTAAATGGTAAAAAAATTCAAGTATCAAAAACAGATAAGCTCAATAGAAGCATAATTGCTACAGGATTTCCTTATGATAAACATAAATCAAAAGAAAATAATGTTGATAATTTTTCTAAAATGATTGTCAATGTGCAAGGAATTAGAAGAATGGGTTGTGCAGCAATAGATTGTTGTTTTGTAGCTTGTGGTAGATTAGATGGGTTTTGGGAAATTAAACTCAACCCATGGGATACAGCAGCCGGAGTTTTAATTGCAAAAGAAGGTGGAGCAGAAGTTACTGGCTTTAATGGAGAAGACTGGGATTTACTTTCAGGAAATATTGTTCTTACTAACGGTTGTATTCATAATAAAGTATTGAAAGTATTAAGTGGTGAAATTGAAAATGAAAAGATGTAGAGTTTGTTTTTCTGATAAAATAGAAAAAATAAATAATACATTATCAATATGTAAAGAATGCGGATTTACTTTTTCTAATATTAATATTCCACCAAAAAAAGATTTAAAAGTTGAAGAAAATATTTTATATATTGAATATTATTCAGCAAAAGAACTTTTTCATGATTTTTCAAGAGATAGATTTGATATAGTATATGCTAAAGATTATATTGAAAATGTATCAAATCCAATGGCACATATATATGATTTAAACCGTATTATGAAAAAAAATTCTTATGGAATAATTAAAATAAATAAAGGTAATTTAAGTGGTAATTATTTTTCAAGAAAAATATTATGTGATATGTTTATTAAAGCAGGATTTAAAGTAATAAATAAAAATTTTTTAAGTCAAATATTAAGTGTTTTTAAAAAAGATATAATTATTAAATTTAAAAAATAGAGGAAACAATTTGAAAAAATACATTTTTATATTAATATTAACTTTTTATTTTTCATTAGTTTATTGTGATTTGCTCGATATAATTTCAAATACTTCAGAAGAATTTAGCTTAATGAATGAATTATCAAAGAGTAAATGGTTTTCTGTTAAAGCTGATTTTTTTATATTTGATAAATCAAGAATAGATTATGCCAAAAAAATAGCTGAATTTTTAGAAATATATAGACAAGAACCTGAAATAAGAAAAAATATGAGTGAAAAAAGATTAGAAATATTCAAGCTTACAACTTTTTTTACAGAAGAATTGGATTTTTTTGGATGGAATAATGATAATATAAGATTACTTTTGAAAGTATCACAAGAAGAAGTAAGTATGTCAAAAAAAAACTTGAATATAACAAAAAAAAATTTGAATGTATCAAAAAAATATAAGCAAAAAAAAGTCACAAATAATAAAAAATCATATAAAAGCAATAAAACTGGCAAAACAGATTATCTAAAAGATTTTAAATTTACTTTTTTATCAGAATTTTCAAATTATTCAAATCCGTCGCAAACATATAATGGAATATTATTTTTAGCAGATTATTCAAGAGAAATAAAAAACAAAGAAAATACATATAATATAGGAATACAGAATGATTCAATAAGTTTTGATAATGATAAAAGATTAAATAGTTTTAAATATAATGATATTATATATAGATTAGAGTGGAAAATGCAAAAAAACACCAATACATTTAAAATAGGTCGTGGAAATGAAACAGAATTACAAGGATTACTTTTTGATAATTTCACAACAGATAGAATTGGGTTTTCTAGTAAAAAAATAGATTTTAAAATATTGAGTATTGATAAAAATAAAAATGATTATAATGGAAAGAGATTTTCAACAGTTAGAGATTTAGGAAATACTTATACAATAAAATATAAAATAGATAAAGAAAAAACATTTAATTTTGGTAAAATATCAGGAATTGATACAAATAATGATAATAAACAAGATAATTCATTTATTTATTTAGGTGGAAGTTATAAAAAATCATTAAAGACAAACAATGAAATAATTGCAACAATAATGTTATATGATTATGAAAAATTAAATCCTTTAATTGGTTTAATAGATTCACAATCACTTGCAATGAAAATAAATTACAAAAAAGAAAAAACTAATATTACATTTACTACACAACAAAGTGGATTTGCTTATACGATAGGCTCTGAATCATTTGAAAGATATACCAGTATGGAAACCCCGCTTTTTACACAATTAGGTTTTAATGGCAATGTAATTGATTTTAATATTATCTATAGACCAGATAAAGATAATTATATAAAATTTGAAACAATGAAACCAGAAACGAAAATTTCAGGTACAACTTCAATAAATATATTAGCAGCAGGTAAAAATTTTAATTTTAACAATAGAAATTATAATGCAGATATTTGTTATATTGACAAAGAAGATACAACAGGTTTTTTTAATGGAAGTATTAATAATATGTTTGGATGGCAGAATATAGGTGCATCTGATAAAAATTTAATATTAAGAATAACAACAGATATAAAGTTTTGAAATGTAAAATAATTTTATATAAAAAATAGGAGATTTTATGTTTATAAATCAGTATGAAATAGATAATTATAATGAACCATTTATTATCGCCGAAATAGGTGTAAATCATAATGGAGATATAAAACTTGCCAAAAGAATGATAGATGGAGCAAAGCAGGCAGGAGCTCATGCTGTTAAATTTCAGACTTGGACAAAAAACTCCCTTTATTCAGAAGAATTTCTTAAAGACAATGATTTATTTAAAAAAGGACTTGAAGATTATTCTTTAACAGAAAAAGATTACAGAGAACTTGCTGAATACTGCTATAAAAAAGACATAATATTTTGTGCAACACCGTTTTCAGAAAAAGAAGTCGATCTTCTTGTGGAACTGGAAGTCCCTTTTATCAAAGTAGCTTCAATGGATGTAAACAATTATCCATTTTTAAAATATATAGGTGAAAAAGGATTACCAATTATTCTTTCAACAGGATTTGCACATACATGGGAAATAGCCAGAGCAATTCAAACAATAAGAGATACAGGAAATGAAGAAATCACACTTTTACATTGTGTTTCAGATTATCCACCATCAATAGAAAATCTTAATCTTAAAAACATACAGTATTTAATGGATATATTTGATATTCCAGTAGGATATTCAGATCATTCAAAAGATATTTATCCATGTCTTTATGCAGTAAGTCTAGGTGCTTGTGTAATTGAAAGGCATTTTACTCTTGATAAAGGAATGGAAGGTTGGGATCATTCAATATCATCAGATATATTTGAAATGTCAGAACTTGTTCATAGAAGTTCGGAAATTCCTATTATGCTTGGACTTTTTGAAAGAGAAGTATCAGAAGAAGAATTAGAAAAAAGAAAAGGATTTAGAAGAAGTGTTGTAGCATTAAAAGATATAAAAGAAGGGGAAATATTAACAAAAAAAAATATAGGATTAAAAAGACCAGGAATTGGAATAGAACCAGAACATTATGAATTTATGCTTGGTAGAAAAGCAACAAGAAATATAAGAAAAGATGAGATAGTGTGAATAGTGAACTGTATTTAACTTTATGATATAATGAGAATTTAATTGGAGGAGATTTTTGTTAGAAAAGGAACTAGATTTTATTAAATCTTCAGATATATATGTAGAAAAACTAGGAACTGGAATTAAGAGAATATATAATTCTCTCGCAGAATCAGGGTTACCAGAACCTGAAATTAAATTTTTTCAAAATTCATTTTATATAACATTATTTGATAAAAATTATAATAAAGATAAAAAAAATACAAATGCCGGTGTAAATGCCGGTGTAAATGCCGGTGTAAATGATGTAAGATTATCTGATAATCAAGTAAAGATAATAAAAAAAATAGAAGAAAATCCAAAAATAACAATAAATCATCTTGCTTCTGAAATAAAATTGAATAAAAGAACTGTTGAAAGAAATATAAAAAAAATGCAGGAATTGAAGATTCTTTATAGAACAGGATCTGATAAAATAGGAATATGGAAGATAAATAAATGAAAATCTCAGAAAATTAAAGTTTAACTTTAACTCTGGCGATATAGATTATAAAAGAAATATCATTAGTATTATTATAAGAGTCGCGATGGGTAAATCCGGGATTAAGGGGTTGTAATTCTGTCATCCCGGTGAAGAATCTGGACCGGGATCCAGATTTTATGATTCTCAAAAATAATAGGTGAATTTTTATAAAAACTCGAAAGAGAGGAATTTAATGCAGGAATTATTAGCACAGTGGCCAAAAGAGACAGTTTTTGAAAAAAATAATATAAAAATTGAAATTGAAGATTTTACATTAAAATATTATGAAGACAATATATTAAAAGTAGAATCAGATAAAAAATATTATTCAGATGTCAAAATAGTAATAGATGAGAAGAGAAATCAGTATTATGCTCTTGACTGCGAAGGTTCTTGCATAGATGTCTATTTATATCCAGAATTTCAATACAAATCCTCTCACGGCAAAAAACAGTACTGGGAAGATTATCTTAAGGAGATCAAATTAAGATATTTTGATGGTAAAGATATAGATTCAACTTTAACACAATTGAAACTATTCTTTCCAAAAGATATGGTTTTGAGAGAAGATGGATTATATATATGGGATGAAAGAAATTTCAGGACAGTAAAAGTGAACCCAAATAATTTTTCTGAGTTGGGTTCTAAGTTTTTTCTGAAAGAAAAAAATGAATTTGTTTATATTAGTAATAAAACTGATTTTCTCAAATCTTTATTTCCAGTTTCAGAAAAAAATAATATTTATAAAAAATTTTTAAAAGAATATTCTAAAGATTTTAATATGGAATTGTATAGAGAATATGCTAATAAGTTTCGAAAAAATATTATTAATGAAAATTTAACCGAGAAATTTCAAAAAAATCCTTATAAAATAAAAAATAAAATAAAAATTCCTTTTGAATTTGAGCCGTATTTTGTCGTTTTTAATGAAAAAAATATGAGTTATTATATTGCATGTGAAAAAGGCATTATTTTAATTTTATCTGATAAGAAGATTGAACGAGTTAAAATGAATGATGAAATCAAATTTAGATTTGGAGTATATTACAACGAAAATATCGTATTTTTAGATAATGTAAGAAATCAATTGGTTGTTATAAGTCTTGAAAATAAAGTTAATGTAATTTCAATAAGTTTTCTAGAAAAGAATAAGATAAACAATATGTTTGTTAATAATTTATCCTTATGTCTTCAATATAAAAATAAAATTTTTATATTGAATTCAGAATTTGAGCTTGAGATAAAAATTGAATTGAAAAATCCGGATAAATTGATTTCTTATATTTCTTGTGATATGAATGGAGAATATTTTTCTTTAGTAAGAAATGATGATTTAAAAGATTTTTATAAAAATTATATTTTTGATCATGAACAAAACAAAATAATATCTTGTGATTATTTATGCTTATCTATTTTGAAAAAAATAGATAATGATACTTTTTTGTTTTATTCTGATTATTTAGGAGAAATCTATTTATTTGACATCAAGCAAAAAAAGATTCTGAATAAAATATTTATACCATATATTATAAATAATGTTGAGTTTAATGTTTTAAATAGAGAACTGATAATTTTCCCTATTGGAAGTCATAATATAGTTATTTATGAGGTAATTTAATTTGAAACAAGTATTATTAATTGGAACTGCTAGAAATATCAATATAGAAAATAATCTTAAATTTTTAAAAAAACGATTTGAAGTTGATGTTTTAGTAAACAAGGATTTTGAAAGTTTAAATGCAAATAAAGTAATTAATAATAAAGATTTGAAATATAATCCGTTTTTACAATTTAAAGCAGAGAATTCTTATGAATTTGTTTTTATTTCACAGAATTGTGATGATATAACAAAGTATTTGAATGTTTATTCTTATGCAAGAAATTTAAAAAGAAAAACATTCATATTATTGCCAGATAATAAATTTAAATTCATCAATATTACGAGATTCAATCTGATAATTTATTATTATTGGTTATTTATGGAATTTATTATTAGGAAAATCTATGAGTTGTCTGAAAAAATATCTTAATTATGAATGTTTACTATAATACTTATAAAAATTCAAATTGTATTTTTTGTGGAGCCTGTGCAAATGTATGTAGTAATGTAGTTGTAGATTTATGTGGTTTTAATCAGAAACTGAAAATCTTGAATATGGATATATGTAAGAAATGTGTTAACAAAAGATGTCTAAAAGTTTGTCCGAATTCTAAATTTGAGGTATTAAATAAAAAAGAATATGTTGGAAATATAAAAAGTATATATTATTCTTTTTCAAAAAATCAGATTGTAAATCTTGGAAGATCATCAGGTGGTTTTATATATGAATTTTCAAAATATATTATGGAAAATAATATTATTGATGGGATTATATCGATTAGACATGTGAATGCACTTGATTATGAAACGCATTTATATAATGATATCGATGATTTAAAGAGAATGCCAACTTCTGTCTATCATACAATAGATTTTTCAGGTGCATTGAAAATACTGAAAAATAATTGTGAAAAAAAATTTATGATTATTGGATTGCCCTGTCATATCAAATCTATTGTCAATACGTTGAAATTAACGGAATATAAATATCTTGAAGATAGAGTGAAAATTTTTCTGGGTATTATTTGTGGGTATACTTTTAACAGAAATAATTTGAAAATCGTATTTGACAAAAATAAAATTAGGTTGTCTGACATAAAGGAAATTAAGTATCGCGGTAATGGCAATGGAAGAATTAATGAAATTAGATTTAAAAATAAGGAAAAATTCGTGGTCTCAAGAGAAAAGAAATTTTTTAACAGTTTTTTTTCAGATCAGTGTCTTGTTAATAATTCATGCTTATATTGCAATAATCATTTAGGTAGAGAGTGTGATATTGTTGTTGGTGATGGCTGGGATAACAAAGAAAATATTAATGGAGTTAATCTTATAATTATAAGAAAAAGTGAATTTGAAGATATGATTAAAGATAATGGAAGCCTTTTTTTTAAGAAAGCTCAGTTTTCGAATATTATAAGATCACAGAGTAAAAAATATGCTTTGGGAAATTTAAGCAGAAGTCTTTTGAAAAATAAGATTGATAGAAAAATAATAAAATTTAATGATTGGTATGTTATGAAGATTATTCCTAAATTATTATTTAATGGTAATATATTTTTAAGTGAAATATTGTTTGTTTTTTTTAAGGTTGGTTTTTTTATAAAAAAAATATTGAATAAAATTATAATAAGGTAGAATATGAAGAGAATTTTGATAACGGGATTATGTTTGGTAGGAAATAAAGGTGGTCCTGCAATGGCTATTTCTATAATTTCTGAATTGAAAAAAATAATAAAGGATGTTGAATTTGTAATAGCTGTTCCTGCTGGTTCAAACTACTGCGAGGAAGAAAAAAAAGCCAGATTTTATAATATTAAAATAGTAAAGAGAGTTTTATTAAGTGATTTTTATTTTAAAGTGTTGTTTAAGAATTTTTATGTTCAGGTAAAGAAGATATTCAAATATTTCAGTGTTTATAATTCCGCTGATATTATATTGAATCTTTCAGGAATAAGTTATGTAGGAGAACCTGAAGGAAAGATATATGATGTGTTGGGAAGTCAGAGATTTTTTAATTTTCTGCAATTTCTTATTTTCAGAAAATCTTTTTTTGCATGGTCTCAGAATTATGGCCCATTGAATCCCAATTTTGTAAGATTTTTAGCAAAATGGGATTTAAAACATCAGAGATTAATATTTTGCCGTGGCATAGAGACCAAGAGAATGATTGTTGATTTAATGATTGGTCAAAAGAATATATTAAATGTTCCAGATATTGCATTTAAATTACCATTTGGAAAAAGAGAAGGTGAGGATTATATTAAAAATATACTTGGTTGTGATTTGAAAAGAAAAATTGTGACTATTTCACCGAGTTTTGTTTTATATAGATTGACTGGTGAAGATCATATAAGAAAGATTCAGAGTTACATAAGGTATTTAATTAACAAAAGTTATTATGTTATTTTAGTTCCTCATTCATATTTTTCACAGCAGGATAAAGTTGAGAATTGTGATTATTTAATATCAAAATCAATATTTGAATCTTTATCCGAAGAAGAAAATATAAAAGATTTCCTATTTCTTGTAAAGGAAGATCTTGATGTTATTATGCTGAAATCATTAATAAGTAATGCATATATTCATATTGGAGCAAGATATCATAGTATTGTTGCATCAACTTCAACAAATGTTCCAACTATATGTCTTAGTTGGCATAAAAAATACGTTGATATTATGTATGAATTCAAGATGAATGAATTTGTTATCGAGTATGATTCGTATGATAAATTTGTTGATATTTTTGATAAGCTTGAAGAAAGACATGATATTTATGTGAAAAATATGAAAAAGTACAATGCTATGATAAATAAAAAGATTTCCAGAAGTATAAAAATGTTTATTAAGCTTTATGGAGATAAAATATGAACTGTAGAGTATGTGGATATAAAAATATAAAGGAAGGATATTTTTTTAGATGTTATCAGGATTATTCTGTGAATATATATAGATGTCCTGAATGCAATTCATTATTCTCTGATTATGATAGAAATATATATATAAAATTGCATAATATGAAAGATTCCACTTATAAGAATCATGTGATATTGGCACAGAGTATATCAGTTCATTTTAAAAACTGTGATTTTGACAGAATATATAATGAATTAGGTAAAAGTTATAAAAACAGATTTGTCATGGATGAAATTGAAAAACTGGATAATCGTGAACTTAAGATTCTTGAAATAGGTTGTTCAGATGGATATTTAACTTCTTTTTTCATAGCTAAAGGATATAATATATTAGGAATAGATGTTTCGCAGGACTGTATTGATAATGCAAAGCATTTCTTTGGAAAAAAATTTTTTAAAAAAACAGAAGAATTGGATAATAATGAAAAATTTGATGTTATTTATCATGTCGGTACTATAGGATGTGTTGATAATCCGAAAGAGTTTATTGAATATTATGCCGATAAACTTAATTCTGGAGGTATAATGTTTTTTAATGCTCCTAATGTATCAGCTTTGTATGGAAAATGGATTAATGGTACTTTACCACCTGATTTAACGATTTTATTTGATCCAGTTAAACTGAGATGTTGGATTGATAAAAAATATAAATTAAAAATCGTAGTTCTAAAGAAAGATTTAAAAAAATCGTTAAATTATCTATTTTTTAATAAAAACAAAAGAAAATTTTTATTGAAAAAAAATAAGAAAAAAAACAGAAATTTAAGAAATATTCCTGAAAATCTCGTGAAAAATATATTTTTTCCAATAGTTTTTAATATTATTAAAAATTTAAGAATTAAAATAAATATTCCTGAAGAATATGGAATACTTGTAAAGTTGAAAAAATGAAAAATTATGTTGTTATTCAAACTGCAGATAAGTTTTTATCAGAAAAAAAATATATATTTGATTTTATATTTAAGGAAAACCTTGGAATTGAATATAATATTGAATTGAATGAAGAAAAAAACTATACATTGATATTTGAAGATAAAAAGATAATAATCAATGATGCATTTTTTTCGAAATTCAATGATTGTGATATATATTACCAAATTGATAATATACCTCAAAATATCTGTTTTTTTAAATATAAGGGGAAAAAAATTCCAATAATATACGGAAATGATAATCTGGATTTTGGAGATAAAGAGATTTTTATTGGATTGGATATTATATCATCAATATTTTTTATGCTTACACGTTGGGAAGAATTTGCTGTTAATAAAAAAGATATACATGCGAGATTTGATGAGAATTATTCATTGTCAAAAAAATATGAATTTTGTAATATACCTGTTGTTGATTTTTATTTAGATATTTTATTTTTTTATTTGAAATTTCCAGTAATTGAAAAAAAATATGAAAAAAAGTCTAAGCTGATTTTTACACATGATATTGATTATCCATATAATACCATTAAAGATATTTTTCCAATTTCTTCAAAAAATAATAGAATTGATATAATTAAGAACTATATAAAAAAATCATATGTAACTTATGAAAAACTGATTAAATTAGGTAAAAAAAATAATAGTAACTCAATATTTTTTTTCATGGTGAATCGTGAAGCAGAATTTGATCTTAATAATAAGTATCCAAAATTCAATAATAAAATAAAAAAATATATTAATAAAGTTTTAAGTAGTGGACATATTGTAGGATTACATACTAGTTATAATACATTTTTAAATATAAAAAAAATAAAAAAAGAAAAATTTGTTTTAGAGAAAACGATAAAAAGAGAGGTATTGCATAGTAGACAACACTATTTAAGAATAAATGTTCCTTTTACGTTGAGAATGTTGAATAGTGCAGGTATAAAATATGAATATTCTATGGGATTTTCTAAGTTTCCCGGGTTTAGATGTGGGACAGGAAAGAATTTTAACTTTTATGATTTTATTGAAAGAAAAAAATTGAAAATAAAAATTTTTCCTTTTTATTTTATGGATACATATTTAAACGGAAAATTACCTGAATTATATGATAACACTATAAAAACTGATATTATAATAATAATACATAATAATTACAATGCAAAAAAAGAGAAAGTTAAACTGATAAAGGAAGTTATTAGACATTTTAAAAAACATAAAAAGAGAAAGTTATGTTTAAATTTTTGATTGTAGGAGTTGCAACAGAAAATAATATTAAGAATTGTTTAAATATTTTTAATTCTGAGTATAAAAAACATCAAATTGATTTTTATTATCTTTCTACTAAAAAAATAGGATTTAATTTTAATTTTAAAGAGAATTTTTTACTTTCAGAAGATTTTTTTGTTGAAAATACCATAGTTCCAGATAATATTTTTGATGAAATTATAATAATTCAGAATAATATAAAAAAAATAGAATATTTAAATGTATATAAGTGTTTTTTTAAAAAAAAATATAGTGTATGTAAAATTATGACAAGTGAACATGGAATGAAAAGCATAGATCTTAACTATATTTTTGAAAATGAAAACAATATTGACCAAGTATTCTGGGTATCTCCATTTGACATTAATTTTGTAGCAAATTGTTTTGGAAATGATAGATTTGGAGAGTTGTTGGATGGAGATTGGGATATTGATAAATTTATTTTTAAAGATAAGATTGATTTTTATAATTCTTTTATTGATGTAAGGTTGAAAAAAAAAAATTGGAATGAAACTGCATATTTTAAAAGAAATATTTATGAGATAGAAATTAAAAAAAAAATTAAATGGGGAACTACTAACAGAAAAGAGTTTTTAGAAAGATGCATTAAACTTGAATCAATATTTGATGAAATGAAAAATGAAGGTTGGAAGCAGAAAAAGAATTCAGACTATGTTACTATTAATATTGATCGTAATGGAGAAATATTATTTAATGATGGAAGACACAGATTAACTTTTGCAAAACTTTTAAATATTGAAAAAATACCTGTTAAAATTATGGTAAGGCATGAAGAATGGGTAAAAAAAAGAAAAAAATTAATGGAAAAGATGGGATTAAAATCAGTAATAGAGACTGAGAAAAAGATAATAAAGGAATTTCAAAAACATAACAGGAGAATTGTATGAAAAACTTGCTTGTTATTGGAGTTGCAACTGATATTAAGATAAAAAATTTTTTTGATAAATTTGTTTTTAATAATGATAACTATAAAAAAGTTTTTTTTGTTTCTACAAAAAAAGTAATTGAAAATAGAAAGATTATCCATCTTATAATCAACGATATAAAAATAAAAGAAAAAACTAAATTGGACTTATATGATATAGATGAAATTTTTGTTGTACAGAATAATCTGGATTTATTGTCTCATATGAATATATATGAATTTCTTCATTATAATGATTTTAGTGAATGTTCTATAGTTTCTGATCTTAATAGTATCAAACATATAGAGTTAAAGAAATTTTTTAAGATGGATTTTGATACAGAAAAGGAACATTTTCTTTCATATGAGGATATTGAATATGCTGGGAAACAGTTTAGTGTTGATAAAAAAGGAATAGTAGTTGATGGAGAATGGGATACTTTACTTGAACCTTTTTGTGAGAAATATGATTTTTATTTTTCCTTTTCTGATGTAATTAATGGTAAAAAAGAATGGAATGAAACAGATTTTTTCAAAAACAATATTAATGGGTCTGATCAGGAAGAGTCTGTAGAATTTCTTGAAATGTGTAAAAATTTAGAGAAAAAATTTTTTTCTATAAAAAAAAATGAAATGGTAATTAATGATATTGATGTTGAACCAGTATGTGTGAATCTAGATAGATTTGGCAGAATTTTGTTTAATTCCGGGGTGTTTTTATTAACTTTTGCAAAGTTGTTGAAAATCAAGAAAATACCTGTAAAGATTGTTGCAAGACATAAAAATTGGACTTTTATAAGAAATAAGATATTAAAATATATTGAAGTAAATAAATATCTATATGCTCCTATTGAACATATAGAATTTGATAATAACGAAGCTTTGCATATAGGGAGAATTGATAAGATTTTGAGTAGAATAAAAGGAAATACAGTATTAGATATTGGTTCGCACTGGGGATATATATGTGATGTATTAGAAAGAAATGGAAAGAATTGTGTAGCTGTGGAAGCAAATTTATTCAATTACTCAATAATTAATTATATTAAGAGAGCAAAAAGATTGAAATTTAAAGTATATAATGAAAATATTTTTTCTTTTTATAAGAGAATATCTGAATTTGATACTGTTATTGCTTTGAATATTTTTCATCATTTTTTAAAGAATGAAAATGACTATATTGAATTTAAGTCTATGCTTAAAGAATTAAAAATAAAGGAAATGTTTTTTGAAGCTCACAATTATAATGAGTTTCAGATGAAAGACAGTTTTATAAATTATTCTCCGGAAGAATTTGTTGATTTTATTTTAGAAAATAGTCAATTGAAATATTATGAAGAAATTGGAAATTATAATGAACGAAAACTGTATTACTTATATAGATAATAGAAAATTAATACATGTTACATATATGCCTTATTTAAGTATAGGAATATATAAGAAAATTAAAATATTAGCCAGAATATCTGAAAAAAATCAATATCCAATAGATTTTATGATTTTAAATTTATTTAAAGAAAAAAAATATGGGAATCTTCACCTGAAAAAAATTGAATTTTATAAATTTATTCCTAGAAGAATACAGAGTATGTTTTTTAAGTATAAATTAATAAAAAAAAATATACCTTGGGAAAAATATAAATATATAATTTTAAGGCATGTTATGTACCCGGATATTGATTCCATAAAAATGTTTAAAAAGTATGGAAATAAAATTTTTTCAGAACATCATACTAATGAAATAATGGAAATTAAATCAATAAATAAAAAATTGAATTTAAAAAAAATAATAGATTTTTATTTAGAAAAATTTTTAACTCCAATTAAATTAAAGTATTCTAGAGGTATAATTGCTGTTACGAAAGAAATAATTGATCTGGAAGAACGTAAAGGTGGGTTAAAAAATAGTTATTTGATTTCAAATGGCTGTATTTTAAGTTTAAACAATATTATTAAAAATAATAAATTTGATAATAAGATTTTGAAAATTATATTTGTCTCATCAGTTTTTTATCCTTGGCAAGGTTTGGATAGAATTCTTAGATCTTTAAAGAAATATAATGGAGATTTAAAAATTGAATTTACAATTGTAGGAATTATTAATGAATTAGAATTAATTAAAAGTATAAATGAGATAAATGAAAAGAAAGGACTGATTAAAATAAAATGGTTAAAAAGACTAGATTCATATGATTTGGATAATGAGTATAAAAAAAATAATATTGCAGTATCAACTTTAGCTTTATATAGAAAGAATATGAAAGAAGCATGTCCTTTAAAATCATGTGAATATATTGCAAAAGGAATTCCATTTATATATGCATATGAAGATCCTAATATTACTGATGATTACAAATATGCTTTGAAAATTTCAAACGATAATTCTTTGATAGATTTTAAAAAAATAATTGAATTTGTTAATGAAGTATATAAGGAAAAGGATATGTATAAAAATATATATCAGTATGCAAGGAAACATGTTGCCTACGAGAGAAAGTTAGAACAATATATAAATCTTTTATAATGAAATTATGAATAGAGGGGAGAAAATGAAAAAATTTTCTGTTGGAGTTGTTGGTTGTGGAAGAATATCAGGAAAACATTTTGAAGCTATTGAGAAAATAGATGAATTAGAATTGATTTCTGTTTGTGATATAAAAAAAGACAGAGCTGATAAATGGGCTGAAAAATATAGTATAAATGCATATTATGATTATTCTGAGATGCTTGATAATGAAGAATTGGATATAATCTCAATTTGTACTCCATCAGGTCTTCATCCTGAACATGGTATAATGGCAGCGAATAAGAAAATTCATGTTTTATCTGAAAAACCTATGGGAACAAATCTTAAATCTGCAGATTCTCTTATTAAAGCTTGTGATGATAATGGAGTTGAGCTTTTTGTCGTTAAACAGAATAGATTGAATTCTACAATCAGACATCTGAAAAATGCTATAGATAAAGGAAGGTTTGGAAAAATATATTTTATTTCCTGTAATGTGTTCTGGACAAGACCACAGGAATATTATGATATGGCAAAGTGGAGAGGAACATGGGAATTTGATGGTGGAGCTTTTCTTAACCAAGCTAGTCATTATGTTGATTTAGTACACTGGTTTGGTGGACCTATTGATTCTGTAATGGCATTTGGTGGAACTTTAGAGAGGAAAATTGAAACTGAAGATACTGGTGTTGCGGCTATAAGATTCAGAAATGGAGCAATGGGTTCTATTAATATTACGATGCTGACATACCCCAAAAATCTTGAAGGTTCTATAACTGTTTTAGGGGAAAAAGGATCTGTTAAGATAGGTGGAATTGCGGTTAATGAGATTGTTCACTGGGAATTTTCTGATTATGATGATGATGATAAAGATATAATGGTCTCAAACTATCAGACAGATTCTGTTTATGGATTTGGACACACTGGTTATTATAAAAATGTTATTGAAACACTTCAGAAAAAAAGAGTGACAGATGTAGATGGAAGGGAAGGAAGAAAATCTCTTGAACTTATAATGGCTATTTATAAATCAATGAGAGAAGGAAAGAGAATATCACTTCCTCTTGGATATTAGGAGAAAATAATGAATTATTTTGTTCATGAATCAAGTTATGTGGATAACGGAGCGGAGATAGGAAACAATACAAAGATATGGCATTTTTCACATATAATGAGTGGAGCAGTGATTGGAGAGAACTGCAAGATAGGACAGAATGTGAATGTAGGAGGAAAAGCCGTCATAGGGAATGGAGTTAGTATTCAGAATAATGTATCAATATATGACAGAGTGATTCTTGAGGATGATGTATTCTGTGGACCTTCAATGGTATTTACAAATGTTATAAATCCTCGTTCATTTATACAGAGAAAAGATGAATACAGAGAGACAAGAGTGTGTAAAGGAGCAAGTATTGGTGCGAATGCTACTATTGTCTGTGGAGTTAATATTGGAGAATATGCTTTTGTTGGAGCTGGCTCTGTTGTTACAAAAGATATAAAACCTTATGCTTTAGTATATGGAATTCCAGCAAGACATCATGGATGGATATGTAGATGTGGAATAAAGTTAGAAAGGAAGAAAGATAATATTTTCGAATGTCCTGAATGCAAAGTGAAATACATTGAAGAAAAAGATTTTCTTAAAAAGGCGGATATTATATGAAAATTCCTTTATTAGATCTTAAAGTACAATATTTATCTATAAAAAATGAAGTGGATTCTGCAATTCAGGGAGTTCTGAATAATACTTCCTTTATTATGGGAGAAGAAGTAAATAAGTTTGAAGAAAGTCTGAAAAGTTATATAAGATCAGAATATGCAGTTTCATGTGCATCCGGTTCAGATGCATTGCTGCTTGCATTAATGGCAATAGATGTAAAAGAGGGAGATGAAGTAATAACTACTCCATATACTTTTTTTGCTACAGCAGGTGCAATTTCAAGACTTGGAGCAAAACCTGTATTTGTTGATATAGATGAAGATGATTGTAACATTGATGTGTCAAAGATTGAGAAAGCTGTTACTGAGAATACAAAAGCCATAATCCCAGTACATCTTTATGGGAAATGCGCTGATATGGAAAAGATTTCAGAGATTGCCTCTAGATATGATTTAAAAGTGATAGAGGATGCTTGTCAGTCAATCGGAGCTAATTTCAGATTTGAAGATGGAACTGTCAAACAGGCAGGAACTATAGGTGATATAGGGTGTTTCTCCTTTTTCCCGAGTAAGAATCTTGGAGCTTATGGTGATGGAGGAGCTGTAGTCACAAATAATAAGGACTTGGCTGAAAAGATAAAAATATTGAGAGTTCATGGAAGCAGTCCAAAATATTATCATAAGTATATAGGAATAAATTCAAGATTGGATGCTATACAGGCTGCAATATTAAATGTTAAGATAAAATATCTTGATGAATGGACAATGAGAAGAATTGAGAAAGCGAAAATATATAGCAATATGATAAAAGAGAAAGTTATGGAGAATAGAATATCTTATTATCCTTTTTTTGAATATGGAAAACAGCATATATATCATCAATTTGTGATTCAGATTGAAAACAGAGATGAGGTTATAAAGAGATTGAATGATAACGGGATAGGGACAGCAGTATATTATCCAGTGCCATTGCATATACAGGAATGTTTTAAAGATTTGGGATATAAAAAAGGTGATATGAGTGTTTCAGAACGCAAAGCAGAAACAACATTAGCTTTACCTATATATCCTGAATTAAAAAAAATTTTTATTGAAAAGATTATTGATATAATAGGATGTAAATCATGAAGAAATTATTAATAATTGGAACAGCAAGAAATGAAGCTATTGATTTCAACTTATTGAAAATCAAGACTGTTTTTAGAAAGAAAGACTGGGAATATAGTATATTTCTGACTAAAGAATATAAAAATGATCTTATAGATAAATATATCTTCTTTGATAAAAAAATTATTTCTCAAGATGATATATATGATTTTTCTGAATTTGATGAGATTGTAGTTTGTCAATCCACTTATGTAAGATATGATTTTTTGAATATATATAATTTTTTAAAAAACAATAAAGTAAAATGGACTTTTGTAATTTATCCTGGAAATAAATTGAAAAAATTTAATATTTTGAAAAAAATCAAGAAAATATATATTATTTTGTTGAAGTTTTTAATAATATATAGGATAATAGGTTTCTAATTTACTGAAAGACAGAAATTTTTGAGGTTTAATATGATTAAAGTAGATGCTTTTATATTGAATTATAAAAGAGAAGAAAATCTTGAGAAGGTTGTTACCAGTAAAAAATCAAGGTTTTATCCAAGATATATTATTTCTATAGTATAATGAATGAAAAATTCGAACCTATTAAACTAAGTAGTTTTTTAATTTTTATTTTTTTAAATGCAAAAATTTTGTATAAGCTTTTTACAAGACTAGATGTTAATATCAAGTATCATAAAATTATAAAACTTTTTTTTTCTTGTTTAAAAAAGACTATCCCATATGTTAGAATATAGTTTATGAATCGTGTAAGTATTATAATTCCTTGTTATAATCATGCTGAATATCTGGAAGAGACAATTATATCTGCATTTCATCAAACTTATAAAAATATCGAGATAATTGTAGTAAATGATGGATCTGATTATGAGAATGAGAAAAAAATAAGGGGAATTGAAAAAAAATTTAGTTCAGTAACTTTTTATCATATCAACAATTCTGGACTTTCCAATGCCAGAAATTATGGAATCGAAAAATCTACGGGCCGTTATATTTTCCCTTTGGACTCAGATGACCTTATCCACGAGACATTTATTGAAAAAGCTGTTGATATTATGGGAAAATACAATGATGTGGGGATTGTTTATGCCAATTTCAGATATTTTGGAGCTAGTGAAGAAGAAAGAATTTGCAATGTCTTTACCGAATCTTCTTTAATTATGAATAATTATATATCGGCATGTTCAATGTTTAGAAAGAAAGACTGGGAATTGTGTGGTGGGTATAAGTCTAATATGGAATATGGAATGGAAGATTGGGATTTATGGGTATCAATTGCGGAATTAGGCAAAAAAGCATATAAAATCAATGAAATATTATTTTTCTACAGAAAAAAAGATAAATCCATGATAACAGAAATGAATAGTAATTTATATAAAAGAATTTTTATGAATATGCAGTTAATAATCAATAATAAACATGTGTATAAGAATATGTATAATAATTCGAGAGTATACAAAGATTTTAAAAATTTACTGAGTTTTATCACTGTGGAGACAGAATCGAATAATGGTAAGAAAATTGACAATTATTTTTTTGATTATGAAAGAAAGAAGATTTCAATAAAATTAGAAAATAAGAAATCATACATAATAAAATTCAATAAGCCGGTATTATTCAAAATTTATTCAAATGCGAGTGAAAAAATAAAATTAAAAAGAAATTTTCTATTTTCATTTGATGATTATTTTATTTCTGGCATAAATAAAAATTTCATGAAGATTAATTGTTTAAATGAAGATTCTGTAATAGATATTATAATTGAGGAATGTGGGAATGAGATTCTGGAATTGACCAATATAATTTTATCGAGGAGTTTTGTAAAAGAATCCTGTATAATATATGGATATGGATTATTTGGTAAACTCCTTAATTTATGGTTAAAGAGTTTAAATATAAATGTTAATGGGATTTATGATATTGACAGAAAAAAGGTTGAAGATGAATTTTATATTGATATTTTTTCAAGTGACAAATATAAAGAAGTCCCAATTTATATAACATCAATGACTTACTGGCAAGAAATAGAAAAAAATTTATCAGAAAAAGGATTTAAAAACTTAATTACATTTTAATTTATGAAAACTATTCTTATTACAGGTGGACTTGGGATGATTGGTTCTAGTATTGCACTGGAACTTTTTAAACTTGGTCACAAAATTATACTTTTGGATTTTTTTGATCCTAAATACGGTGCTAATCTTAATAATATAAAAGAGATAAAGGATAATATAGAGATAATCAATTTAGATATAAGAGATTTTGAAAAAATATCTTACAGATTAAAAGATATTGATATAATCTTTAATATGGCTGGTCAGATAAATCACAATTTGAGTCTTGAGAATCCAATCTATGATGCTGAAATTAATTATATGGGACATCTGAGAGTGCTGGAGGAGATCAGAAAACATAATCCATCTATAAAAATTATATATTCTGGAACCAGACTTCAATATGGAAAAATCGATAATAATCCTGTTTTAGAAGATCATGCAATGGAACCGCTGACCCCCTATGCTCTGAATAAGATGGCTGCTGAGAGTATATATCTGTATTATTATAGAATGTTTGGAATAAGATGTACCTGTTTTAGGATTACAAATCCTTATGGTCCTCGTGGTCAGATAAAACATAGTGGATATGGCATTGTTAACTGGTTTATAAGACAGGCAATAGAGAACAGAGAAATATCAATATATGGTGATGGAAAACAGAAAAGAGATTATATTTTTATTGATGATCTGGTATGTGGTCTTATAAAATCTGCTTTTTCTGATACAACTGATGGTAAGGTATATAATCTTGGAAGTGGTAATGGAATTTGTTTTATAGATATGGCAGAAACAATAATAAGAATATCTGGTTCTGGAAAGATTAATTTAATTGATTGGCCTGAAAATTATATAAATGTGGAAACAGGAGACTTTATTGCAGATATCTCAAAATTAAAAAATGATATTGAATGGAGTCCTGTATTTTCATTGGAAGTTGGTATTGAAAAAACAATAGATTTTTACAAGGAAAATTATGATATTTATGTTGAAAAAAGAGAGTTGTCATGAATAAAATAGCATTAATTGGATCTGTTTCGTTAGAAATCTTAAAAAGACAGATTGAGTATATTCAATCTATTTTTCCTGATATGAGTATAACGCTGATCTCGTGTAAGAAAATAGAAAATTTGTTTAATGTTGAATACAGGCATGTGAATGGAAATTCTTTTTCAAAAGATATTGATTTTGATTTTTCTGAATTCAGTACTATCTTTGTGTGTCAGAATAATAATGTTGTTCAGAATTATCAGAATGTGTATGAGTTTCTGATTCATAATGGTATAAATTCATTCAAGATCATTTATCCAGATCTCAAGATTAAAATATTCGGGAAAAACACTTATTTTTTAAAAAAAAAATTCTTATCTCTTTTGGAAAAAATAAATTTTTTTCTAAAATGTTATGGAAAAAATTATTTTTGTCCATTTTGTAATAAAACTTCAAGAAAGATGCTTCCAACAGGGGTGAAATCTGAATTCTTTAAAAAATATAATGTAATCGGTGGAGGGTATAGAGAAAATGCTTTGTGTCCGCACTGTGGTTCTTTTGATAGAGAGAGATTGTTATATCTTTTTTTAAAAGAAAATACATCAATCTTTACTGATAAAAATTCTGTGCTTCATATGGCTCCTGAAAAGCGATTGACAGAAATCCTTAAACAGAACAGACAGATTGAGTATTATACATGTGATCTTTATTCTCAAGATGTCATGTATAATATGGATATAACAGATCTCAAGTTTGAAGATAATAAATTTGATATTATAATTTGTAATCATGTTTTAGAACACATTGACAATGATATTAAAGCGATGAAGGAATTGTACAGGGTTCTGAAAAAAGATGGAAAGGCAATTCTTCAGGTCCCGTTGGCATTAAATATTCAGAATACATATGAAGATAGAAGCGTAATAGATGAAGATGAGCGAGAAAATAAATTTGGACAGAAAGATCATGTCAGAATTTATGGTATGGATTATATGGATAGACTTAGAAGTGTAGGATTTTCAGTTTTTGAATGGAAAACTGGTCCTGAAGTAAGAGAAAGATATTCTCTGATTGATAAAGAATTTATAATATGGGTAACAAAATAAAAAATGGATAATTCAATAACAGTAGATGCTTTTGTTCTGGGGTATAAAAGAACTGAGAATCTTGAAAAAGTGATTAGAGGCATAAGACGACAGAGTTTTATCAGAGATATTTATATTTTTCATAATGCTCCTTCTGACAGAAAAATAGAAGGAGTTTACAATATTTTTTCTGAGAGAAATTTTGGGTGTTTTGCAAGACATGTATTTGCCCTGATGACAGATTCTGATTACAATCTTTTTATAGATGATGATATCGAGTTGATGGTGGATTTTTCCGAAAGATTCTGCAGAGCTTTATCTGAAAATCCTCAATCTGTATGTGGGATTTTAGGAAGGGATATATCAGAAAAAAAACGAAAATATTCTGAAGGATACTCAAGGTATTTTTCTCTGTATCCGCGATATGTTGATGTGGTCCTAGGATTCATACACTGCTGTTCCAATGAACTATTATTAAATACAGTAGAGTTTGTCAGAAATTATACTGGAAAGATCAGAGGTCTTTCCTTCGGTGAATTTATTATGGATGATCTTATTCTTAATCTAAGTGCACAGAACAGGTTTAAGGTTCCTTCAATTGTAGTCAGTAGCAAAAGGACCGAATTTGATTTTCTTTCTTCTGATTGTTCTCAGTGTGGCAAGTCAGATCATTTTAGCACTAGAGATATACTGATTGAAGAATTTATGAGACTAGGTTGGTCTTCGTTGGTAAAAGATAATTTTTCTGATTTTAATGATAAAAACGCTGAAATATATTCTGATATTGAAAATAATATAAAAAAAATCTCTGATTCTGTAATAAATAAAGAGATTTTTTCAGATGACAAGATCTTTGAAGAAGTTTATGAGAGTATATCTTTTTTGTTGAAGTATAATTATGCCAGTCTTCTGCTGGAAAAAAAAGAAGTTTATAGAGCTGAAAAGATATTTCATAAGATATTGGAAGATTTTGATTATTTTGAACCATCTGAGATATTGGCTCTCAGCTATTTTAAGCTTGGTGAGATCAGTCGTTACAGAGGTAATAATAAGAATAGTCTCATGCATTATAAAAAATGTCTAAATATCATGCCTAATCATAAGAACGCAGAAATGATGATAAAGGCATTATCAGAAAATAGTTAACCTCTTTATATATCCGTATTCTGCAAGAATATTTTCGATTTTGTCAGTATGACCGCTTGAAGTTATGATAATATAAGTGTTTTCATATTGTCTTGAACTGAAAATATCAAGATAAACATTTTCAGGTATTATATATTTATTTTGGTCATATATTCCAACAATATTTATAGATTTTTTTTCGAGTATCTTCTTTACATACTGTCCTGAAGTTGAATATCCGTATATTATGATTTCTTTCAGATTATGTTTTTTTATTAGAAATTCTATTCTTTCTTCTATGTATATATTTCTATGTTTTTTTTGAATGAAATCTGATGCTATTATGAGATTATGATGATTTGAACTTATGCTTCCTTCTGTATAGTAAGATATATATAATACTTTTTCCAGAAGTCCGAATCTGTATTTTCTGGAAAGTCTTAAAAATAGTTCATAATCCTGTAATCTTGGCAGAGATTCTTCAAATAAGTTGTCAATGAAGCATTCTTTTTTTACCATGACAGAAGTGAGATCTATAAAATTCCCAGTTATTAATTTATCATATATATTTCCAGTAAATCTTGATTTTTTTCCCGGCAGAATAGTTACTTTATTGTCTTTGTTATATTCATAAAGGCAGTATATTATGTCATAGTTTTTTTTATTTTTTTCTATATATGAATATTGTTGAGATATTTTGTCGGGTTTGATAAATATATCGCTATCCTGAAAAGTTATATATTTTCCTTTAGACTTTCTAAGTCCAATGTTTCTTGCATGATTTGCCCCTTTATTAGGAGTATAATAAATGTATTTTATTCTTGGATCTTTGTATGACAATATTATTTCTTCGCTTTTATCTGAAGATCCATCATTTATTATTATAAATTCAAAGTTTTTATATGTCTGATTTAAAACGCTTTCAATTGCTCTTTGTAAATATTTTTCACGGTTATAAACAGGCATTATTATTGAAATTTGTGGATTATTATATTCGGGTCTGTATCTTAACAATAATTCAAGGTTTTCGATGAGATTTGATTTGAGGATATTGCTGGATATCAGTGTGGTTACTCTTTTATAAAAGCTAAATTCCCTCGTGCTTATGAATGTTTCTATTAGTTTCCTGTCTTTAAATGATATATTATCTTTATGTAAATTTTTTAAGCTTTCTGCCTGATCTATAAGTTTATCAATCAGTTCTGTGTAGTTTGAGTTATCTTCCCATGGAAGAAGTTTTCTGAGTCTTCTGAAGTAGTTTTTTGTTTTTTTTGCTCCTACTACATTAAATGAATGTTGTCTGTATTTTATTAGAGGTTTTTCTATATAGAATATCTTTCCTGTGATTGAAGCACATAATGCAAGCCACCAGTCATGCATGTATATGTTATTTGGGATTGGCATGCTCTTTTTTATAAGATTTCTGTTTATCATACATGTACAGCCTACAACTGTATTTTTTACCAGCAGATTATTTAATTTGTTTCTTTTTGGATTTGAGTTCATATATTTATAGTATGAATTTGAAATAATATTCATCTGATTGTCAGTTATATAACAGTCTGAGTGGATGAGGAATGGAATATCTTTTCCGTATGTAATTTCAATCTCTGAGACAAATAAAAGATAGGTTTCCAGTTTGTTTTCAAGCCATATATCATCCTGATCACAGAAAAATACATATTCTGCTTCAGCATGATTTAAAAGTTCACTAAAACTTCCAGCTGGTCCGAGATTTTCTTCTGATTCTATTATAATTATCTTTTCAGGGTGTTTGCGAGCATATGCATTTAAAATATTCAGAGTTTTATCATTGGATCTGTCATCTCTTATTATTATCCTGAAATTCTTAAAGGTCTGTTTTAACAGAGAATCAAGCTGCTCGGATAAATATTTTTCGCCATTATATGTGGAAAGAAGTATTTCGACTTTTTTCAAGGTTTATACCTCATTATATATTCAATTGTCTCGTGTATGTTATGTCTGTAAAATCTGTTTTTTATCATAATTCTTATTCTTTTGAGTCTGGTCTGATTTTTCATTGAAAGAAAATTTTTTATTAAAATTTTCTTTTCTTCTGATATTTCAGAATTAAATCTGTTTAAAAGAAGTTCAGCCTGTTCGAATATTGAGTTGAAATGCCTGGTATAGGAAGTCTTATCTTTCCATGGAAGCATTTTAAGATAAGTATGAAGTCCTGGTCTTCCTCGAGTTCCTATTACATTAGCAGAGTGTTGTCTGTAGTAGATAAGAGGTTTATCTATGAAATGTATTTCACCTAAAAGAGAAGCTACAAGAGATATCCACCAGTCATGCATTATTACTTCTCTGTCAAGAGGAAAACATTTATTAAGAAGTGCTCTATTGAACCCTTGAACGCAACCTAATAGACTGTTCTGTATTAAAAAATCTTTTAAACATTTTTTTTTTGTTTTTTTATTGCAATGTCTGAAATATGATTTTGAGATTATATTGAGTTTATTATCAGTAATATACATATCACAAAAAACAAGTACAGGAAAATCAACTCCGTTCTGTTTTTCTATAGATTTTATCTTTTCTGAAAAAACACTTATTTTTTCTGGTAACCAGACATCATCCTGATCTGCAAAAAATATATAATCTGATTTTGAATATTTTGCAATTTCTTCAAAATTTTTCATTGGACCGAGATTTTTATTTTGATTATCAATAATATAAAATTTTTCAGGATGTTTTAAAGAAAATTCTTTTATTATATTAGGAGTTTTATCTGTTGAACAATCATCACGAATTATTATATTAATATTTTTATAAGTTTGCAAAATAAGTGATTCTAAAAGTTCTTGTATATGTTTTTCTCCATTATAAGTAGCAAGTAATATATCAACTTTCATTATTTTATAGCTCCATATCGGGTTATTCCATAAATTATTCCAGATTTTTCAAAAAACGATTTCTTACCTATAAATATATCTCTAGCTATATTGGCATAAATATTTATTTTTCTTTTTTTTGAGTGTTTTAATTTTACTTTAATAAGATCTAAGTTATAGAAAAATAAATGTCCTTTTTTGTAATTTGAAGATATGATTAGTTTTTTTGAGTCTATTATTGGGATTTTATTTTTTTTAATTTTTTGTGATAATTGTATTGTTGATAATATTGTGTTTCTTATATCTGGAGAAAATCCACCTAATTTGAAAAATAAATCTTTTCTAAAAAGTGTTCCTGAAGGATTTAGAAGAAGTTTTTTATATAAGGTTGAATTGAAAGTTACTGCAAATGTATTTTTGTTTATTTGCCTAAGTGTTGTTTTTATATAATCTGAGGATATATTATTTACATTTCTAAAAAATATAATATAAGGGTTTTGTGAAAATAATGCTCCAAACATTGCCATTTTTGAAAAACCATGATCTTTTGAAAGTTTTATATTATAAATATTTTCATTATTATGTTCTTTTTCTGATACTAATAATATTTCTGAATTTTTAATTTCTAATGACTGTTTTATAAGTGAATTTAATATATTTTTTTTAATTTTTCCACCAGCTATTATTATACTTATCATTGAAATTATTATACAATCCTTTTTTAGGAAATCTTTTTATAATTTTATGGAGCTGCGTAATCTATATATGTTAATGGTTGTGTGGATTCACTTATCATTATAACCCATCTGGAACGCAAATTTGTAAGTATAGGTCCAATATATTCAGTTTCTGTGCTATCTTTTCTGTTAATTCTATAAGCATTATCTGGTAAATATCCTAATCCTTTTTCATAGGAAAGATGATCAAGTACAAGTTTGGCAAGATTCCCTCTAATAACTCGTTTATGTTCTGTAGTTGGTCCAGGATTGTTTTCCCAGTTAAAATAAGGTGATGGTGGTGTATTTGTAGGATCATATATATATAATGGTGGTGCAGAGTTTACTCCAAATTGTGGATTAGGTGTAAGGTATATTTCATTAGTTATGCCGTCATTATCTAAATCATTTATATCGTAAAAGAAAAGTTCGTGAAATTCATATTCTTTTAATGCTATATTGAATGTTGTTTCTATTGCAATTAAGGAATCTCTGAGTCTTTCTTCCTCGTTTCTCTGAAGTTGTCTGACTTCTCTTGGTATTGTAAGGGCAATTGAAGTTGCAAGTCCAGCTACAACAAGTAAAATAACTATAAGTATTACACCTTTATTATTTATCATTTTAATGGCCTCACTATACTTCCGTTTTCCATTGTATCTGTATGAAAATTCTGTATTGCTCTCCATTTATAATAAGGTGATACACTATCTGTTGATAATCTTTTGCCGCCTTGATCTTTGTCTAAAAAAACATCAAAATGAACAAGATTATATTCGGCTGTAATATCTCTAATATTTGGGCTTGTAGTTAATGGAGGAACTTCTAATCCTGTTGATACAACAGCTCCTTTTTGTGGCATGTTTCCTATAAGCATAGAACGGATATGATTATATAAAACTGGCATGGTATATTTTATTTCTGTGTAATCAGGTGTGTAATTTGGAGGAAGATAATATTTAGAGTATGAGTTTGATTTAAATTTAAATCTATCATAAGGATATATTTGTCCAACTATTACAAGAAATCTTCCATAAAGAAGGTTTCTTGGGTATGTTACTGGAGCAGGATTAAGTTGTGTATCAAGATCAAATGTTATTTCGTGCATACTCTCTGTTATATTTTCAATTGTGCTAGTTGGTAAATGCAATCCAATATTGTTATTTGGTAATAATGTAATTTCATGCGTTCCTAATCTATCACCAAGATTTAATGTTGCTTTTGGAATAACTCTTCTTGTAAGTTGATAATAGTATTCATCAGCTGGCATTGCACCGGGTGTGCCTAAAAACCTGTGTATATAATAGTTTTCTGTAAAATGTTCAATCCATGGAATTGAAGCTAATCTTTCTCGATTAGTTGCATGAAACCAAAGTCTTATATTCCATCCAAAAGTTTTTCCTCCATCACCAGTTGCTGCTTGTCCAGAAGGTGGAACTTGAGCTGGAGGATACCTGTTATCTGCGATTGAAGAAGGTACTTGCCACCATATAGGATTGTTTGTAAGACCATCAGTTGCTTTTTTCCATTCTGCTTCATCAGCAATTTGGGGAGGTCTCATATCAGGATTCATGGGCAATGGGTCTGTCTGATAAAAAAGATCTAAATTGAGTTTTAGTTTTTTCCAGTGAGCCATTCCATATTTACTTTCAAGTACACAATAAAACACAGCAGAACGGTTAAACACACGAGATCTTTGTTCTATTACTTCCTGATATGTTGCCATTTCACCAGTTCCTGGATTTATAACACTAGTTTCTCTTTTAACTATATACCACCATGGATTTGTATAGCCTAGGGAAGGTGCCATTATTTTATCACCATCTGAGTCTTCATAGACTTGAATTGATGTAGAATCCATTTCATAAAATTTTGTTTTATCTGCATCGTTTGTATAATACCAAACTTGTATTGGACTTGGTGTGACATCACTTGGTGGAACATTAACTCTTATTTCAGTTTTATTTGTTCCAAGATTGTGAACTATTTCAACATTATCAGAATAATGGGATTGTTGTAACAATGTGTTTAAAGGTATGTAATGCCAAGCTCCATCTGGTGGTATAGAGGTTTTTGTTATTACGCCAAGGTCAGAGGTTTCTGTTGAAGTGGGTTGCCAGTCATTTTGATATTTATAAGCAGTGTATTCTTTATCTGAAAGTGTTGTAGGATGAAATTTAAATTCAAAACTATATGATAATATAATAATCATAAAAAAATTTATAATAAATATTTTTTTCATTAAAACTCCATTAAAACTATTTTCAATTATTTTTTTTCCAATATAATGTACTATCTTTAATTATATAGTCTAGTTGTAGATTTGTAAAAAAATAGAGTAAAAAAAAATAATTATGAGTTTTTTTTGTAATATTTACAATTCCTATTGGAAAATTAACTGATTTTAGTAAATTTTTAAGATTATTTCTTAAATCAGATGATATATTGGGATTAAATATGTCTGTGTCCCAAGTTGCTACATTATTTATTTTTTTAATTATTAAAGTGTCTTTTTTTTCAATTGTATCTATATAAAGAAACTCTTTGAAATTTTCAAGTATGGATTTGAAATAAAATATATTATTAAAATTAAAAATTATGTAATTATTATCTGTAGAATCAGAGTAAATTAAATTTTTACCTTCTTCTATTATTTTTATTAAGCTTTTTTCTGGATTATTTAGATTTTGAATATAAAGTTTAGAATTTTTAAAATAGAAATTATTTTTGTTATTATCTTCAAAATATTTTTTTTCCTTTGTATGTTGTAATTCATAGCTGTATCTAAAACATATATCTTTATCAAAAGTTTTTATTGAGGTATGAAAATATTGAAGTTTTTCATCAGGTTGCATTTCTATTTGAGATATAGTATTCCAAGAATTATCTGAATAAATAAGCTCAGGCTTTTTTATTGATGGTAAATATGGAAAAAAAAAGTTTAATATTCCGTTATTATTGTTTTTTACAAGTTTTTCAAAATTTATCATCTAAATATAATCTCTCATTTTATTTGATTATACAATAGTTGAGTTGTTATTTAAAGAAAATTGATAATATAAAAAAATCAAAAGCAGATCCCGGCTCAGAATCATGCCGGGATGACATTTTCTCAGAATAGTACAGGGATGACATTTTCTCAGAATAGTATAGGGATGACAGATTTTTAATTTGCAATGTGGAATGTTGAATGTGGAATTTTTAGAGGCGTTAGAAAATTTTCAATTAAAATAAAGTATGAAGGATTTTCTATAAACAAAAGCAAAAAAAAAATCTACTCGGTAACTTGAGTGAACGTTGCGAAGCATATAATATACGGATGTATTATAAGTGAACGAAGGTAAAGAGATATTTTATATGGATGTAAAATATCGAATGGTACCGAATGATTGTTTTTTTGCGTTATTGTAATGAAAAAAAACAAAAGCGAGATCCCGGCTCAGAATCATGCCGGGATGACATTTTCTCAGAATAGTACAGGGATGACATTTTCTCAGAATAGTACAGGGATGACAGATTTTTAATTTGCAATGTGGAATGTTGAATGTCGAATTTTTAGAGACGTTAGAAAATTTTCAATTAAAATAAAGTATGAAGGATTTTCTATAAACAAAAGCAAAAAAAAAATCTACTCGGTAACTTGAGTGAACGTTGCGAAGCATATAATATACGGATGTATTATAAGTGAACGAAGGTAAAGAGATATTTTATATGGATGTAAAATATCGAATGGTACCGAATGATTGTTTTTTTGCGTTATTGTAATGAAAAAAAACAAAAGCGAGATCCCGGCTCAGAATCATGCCGGGATGACATTTTCTCAGAATAGTACAGGGATGACATTTTCTAAGAATAGTACAGAGATGACAGATTTTTAATTTGCAATGTGGAATGTTGAATGTGGAATTAAAAGAAAGAAATGTGAATCTGTGACAGATAAAGCGTGACATGTCACTTTGTGACATTAGTGACAAAAACAAAGTCATGCCGGGATGACATTATATTTATTTCTTTCATTTTTGTATTACAAAATGGTTGTGATATAATCGTTTTATGCAAAAAAAAGAACTACTTCAATTATCAATTTGTGAGTTTTGCAACCTTGAATGCAAATTCTGTAGTCAATATAAATTAAATTCAAAAGAAAATGATTTTTCAAAAAATACAATGTCTTTAAATAAACTTGATGAAATTCTTGAAAGTTCAATAAATGATAAATTTAATACAATAAGTCTTGTATCTGGCGGAGAGATATTTTTTTATAAAAATTCAATCTCTATTATTCAAAAAGTTTTTGAATTTAATTTTAAAAATAAAATTTCAGATAATATTGTTATTTATTCTAATGGTACATTGTTTAATAATGAAAAAATCGAGCAATTTTTTAGTATTTTAAATAAATATCCTCAAAATTTAAGATTTGTTTTTTCAATTAATGCTTTTGAAAAACAAACTTATTTTAATATTACAGGACATGATCTTTTGGAAGATTGTATTAAAAATACATTATTTTTTATTGATAAAAGTATTGAATATAACAAAGTACATAATAATCTTTTTGTTGGAGTTCAGTTACTTATTGTTGAGGAAAATTTAAATGAAATATTAGATTTTAAAAATTTCTGGCAAAATATATTTTCTAAAAGGAATATTGAATTTGAAATTATAAGTTCTGATATGAATGTTAATAGGAATTATTCTATTATATATAGAAAAGCTTTTTTAATAGATCAAAAAAAATGTGAGATTTTATTTGAAAAAAGCATGGATATTCTTGGTATTTCCTATAAAGCTAATTCTGATAATATTGTTGATTCAAAAAGCGAAGATTATGATTTTAATATTAGAAAAAGACTTCCTTGTGTTGCATTATGGAAATATCCTTATATTTCTTCTCAGGGTGATATTACAATATGTTGTAAAGATGTTAATTTTGAATATATTTACGCAAATATTTCAGATAAAAATAATAATAATGAAAAACTTGAACAATATAAAAAGTATCATATAAAGGGAGATTTTAGAAAAATGCCTTTATGTTATACATGTACTGGATATGAAAATTCTGAATTTAGTCTTATGAGAGATATTATTTCACAAGAATTTCCAGAGTTTTATAATGGATTTGTTCATAGGCTTAATAATGGTGTGTTTTATGATTTTAAATTTGTAGATATTGAAGATAAACATTCAAATTATAATAAACTTATAGAATTTCTTAAATTTTCCAATAAAAAAGCAGATAGTATTGTATGTAATGAAAATATCGATATTGATAAAAAGTTTATTTTTAATAAAATTACCAAAATTAATTATGAACATAGTTTTCAATATGTTAATTTTCCGTGTCCATATTGGTTTAATGTTTTGAAAGTAAAAGAAAATGGTTTTTTTACAGGCTGTGATAAAGTTGATATTCCTTATGAAACTGTGAATCTTTTTGATTTTGATGATATTTCACACATTCCACTTAAATGTATTATTTGCAATGAAAGACCTGAAATTGATAGTAATGTTATATTTTCAAAATTAAATTGTTATTTAAGTGAATATTCTGTTGAAAATGGAGAAAAATACAGAAATGAACTTATTAATTTGTTATCTAATGAAGATATAAAAAAAACTATAGAATTTCTAAATCAAAAAAACAATAAAAAACTTACAAATATTTTTTGGGATAATGTAAAAATTGATTATTTAAAAGATATTAATATTTTGAAATCTTTATGCGAAGGAAATATTGGAAGAGATTTTTATAATCTTTTTTGTATTGTTAAGTATTTTCCTGATAATAAAAAAGATAGATTTTATGAAAAATTACTATATAAATTATTTGAAATTTATCCTCATCCTACAATATTAGAATATATATGTGATTATTTGAATTTAAATAATAAAACCGAGTATTTATTTGAATTTCTTGAAAATATAGATTTGCAAGAATATATAAATACAAATATGTTTAAAGGTAATAAAATACTTATTACTATGCTTAGAATTCTTGTTTCAAAAGGTAGTATTAAAAAAACTTATGATTTTCTCCAAAAATATAGTGAATTTATCGAGATTCCTCATGATATTTTTGAAAAATTATATTCTTTATTTATGAAAAAACAAATATCAGTTTATGATTTCTTTTTAATATTAAATTCATATTTTAATGCTGAATTGTATTTGATAATAGAATATCTTTCAAAAGATTTTAAATATATTTCAAATGAAAATAAAATCTATATAGTTGATAATTGTTCATCTTTGATAATTAATTGTTTATATTTTAGTGAATTTATACCTTTTATATGTGAAAAAAAAGAAATTACCAAAAAATATTTAGATAAACTTTGTTTAGAGCATAATTCAGAAAAACTTGTTGTTTTTGTTTTTGAAAGTAAAATAAATTTTGATATAAAAGAGAGTGAGACAATTTTAAATTCTATTATTTATTCTCAAAAATATAATCTTTTAAAAAATCTTGATTTTAATAAGTTAGTAATTCCTGATTTTTTTACTTTTGATTTTTTATACAATGCTTTTAAATTAGATAAATTGAATTTTGATGATTTTTTGTTTTTTATAAATTTATTGTGGAATAAAGATGTAAATAAGTTTTTAGAATATATATCTGTTGATTTTAAGGAAATTTCTCTTGAATCAAGAATTAGTTTTTTAATTTTTTTAACTCCTTCTTGTAAAAATAGAGATAATATTTTAAAAACAATATTTTTTAATCTTGAAACATCAGGAGATTTTAACAAGTTTGCTGAATGTTATCTTATAGATGATAATATAAAACTTAATGATTCTGATATTTTAATTTTAAAAAATCTTTTTTATTCAAAAAGAATAAATAAATCAGATATACTTTTTATTGTTGAAAAATATATTAAAACTAATAATTCAAAACATATATTCAAAGATTGGGAATATATTTTAATTGATGAAAATTATTTTGTAATGTGGAATAAACTTATGAATATTTTTTCAATTGAACCTAATGAAAAAGCCTTTGAAAAACTATATTTTGCATTTTGTCAGAATAATTTGGATAATTACGAAATTTTAAAGATATTAAAAAAGATATATAAAGAAAGACAAAATAATCTAATTAATTCTTTAAGAAAAGATGTTGATAAATTCAATGATTTCACTAGAAAAATTATAATCGAAGAGTATGGTGAAAATTTAATTCCAGAATTATTACCTGATAAAAAAATAATGGAAAAACTTGATTTGTATTTAGCAAAAAATGATTTTGATAATATAATTAATTTGCTTTTAAGTGATAAAAGAATTAATCCTTCAAAAGAAATTATAAAGAAAGTTTGGGATTATTTTGAAAAAAATGAAAATTATCAAGTTTTAAAAGATATAATTGAAAGATTTGATGATTTTTCTCCTGATTTAAATAAATTCAAAAACAATATAAATTTAATTTCTGATATTTTTCTTAAATTATTTTTTATTTCAAAATTATTTCCAAAGCAAAAAAAAATATGTCTTGAAAGTATAATTCAAAATATACAAAATATTAAAATGCCTTATAGAATTAAATTTATAAAAGATTATAAAAAAGATGTTGAGCAAGCTGGATTTTTAGAGTATTTTTCTCAAATATTATGGCAAAATAAATTATATTATTCATTTTTTAAACTTGATTATTATTTAGAAAATAGGTTTTCTGATAATTTAAATGATTTAAGAATATTTAGACTTGCTCTTATTACTGCTATAAAAAAAAATGATAAAGGGTTATTGCGAAAGTTATCAGGTATTTATCAGCAAAAAGGTGATTATTTAAAAGCGCTTAAATTGTATGAATTGGTTTTTGATAGTATTGATAAAAACTTTGATAATATTAATTCTATGATTTTTCTTTATGAAAAAAATAATATGTTATGGAAAGCTTTTAAGATTAATTTAAAAGTTGTTTTTAAAAATCCTGTTTTTTTTATAAAAAAAAATATTATTATTGTGGTAAAATTGTTCAAATAATATAAAAAACTTCGGGGGATTTATGAAAAAAAGCTTGTTTTTGTTAATGATTTTTTCTATTTTTTTAAATGTTTTTGCTACAAAGCTTGAATTTTTTGATGGTAGAGAGATTTTAACTCAAAAACTACTGCTTGAAAAACAAATTATTTATTCAGATAAGCATAAATTTAATAAAGAAGATGTATTTTCAATAAGGTTTAATGAAGATATAAGTAAGTCTGTTCAGCATAAAGCCCCACAAAAAATAAAAACAATAATGCTTGAAAAAGAATATGAATGGATATTTGAAAAAGCTTTGGAAATGGAAAAAAGATACACAGACGCTTCTGGAATTATTCTTCTTGATAAAAGTGAAGAAATATTAAAAAAAGATGGTTCAAGAGTTTATAGATATAATTTTATTGGAAAAATATTAAAAGATGATAAAAAATATTGGGCTGAGCTTGCTTATGGTTTTGAACCTGGAAGATCAAGGATAAATATTGTAAAAGCTCGATCTATTCATTTGGATAAAACAGTAAATGAATTAAATCAATCTGATATATCAGAAAGTATTCCTTCAAATAGTGAGAGTTCTATTGATATGAATAAAAAAGTATTGAGTGCTGTAATACCTAATTCAAAGACTGGTTCATTTATTGAATATATTGTTGAGATTGATACTTATAATCCATATAATAAGGATTTTTTCTTTCCTTCATTTGGATTTTTATCATCAGAACCTGTTTATATTTCAGAATTTAATGTAAGTGTTCCAGAAAAACAGTTTTTTCAGTATGTAACTAGAAATATGAATGAAAATCAATCAAAGCCTGAAATTACTTTGGAAAATGGTTTTAAAAACTATAAATGGAGATTAAAAAATGTTTCGCCAATGATTTCAGAACCATATTCTCCTGGTTATTATGAAATAGCTCCTAATATTCAAGGTTCTTCATTAAAAGACTGGAAGGAAATGCTATTGTGGGAAAAACAGTTTCTTGATGAAAGAATAATAATAACTCCTGAAATTGAAAAAAAGACAATAGAGCTTACAAAAGATTTAATAACAAAAGAAGAAAAACTTGCAAGACTTTATCATTGGAATCAGCAGGAAATCCGTTATATATCAATAAAAAGTGGAATTGGTTCAGGTTGGAGTGGTCATAAAGCCCAAATAACATTTAATAATAAATTTGGAGATTGTATTGATAAAGCTATACTTTTTTCAACAATGGCAAAAGTTGTTGGAATTTATGTTGTTCCTATTGGCCTTCTTACAAATGATACATATGAAGGTGAATATAGAATTCCTCATCTTAATAATAATCATGCAATTGTAAAAGTTTATCTTGATGGAAGAGAATTTTATCTTGATCCAACTAGTGAAGATTATAGATATCCATATTTTAGAGATGATGATCACGGAGTTAAAGTACATAATTCTATTGAGCTTAAAATTGACGAAATACCTCTTCCTGACATTAAGGATGAAGCTATGCATTTTCTTTATTATATGACACTTTCAGGCGGAAATGATTTGGATTTGCTTTATACAAAAAGATATTCTGGTTCATGGGAAGCTGGTGCTAGAGGTTTTTGGAAAAATGAAAAGGAAAGCTTTTATGAAAAAATTATAAAAAGCGATATTAATATTATGAAACCTGGAGCTTATCTTAAAAGATTTAGGTTTTTCAATGTACATGATATTTCAAAACCATTTTATTATTTTTGGGAAGTTAATATGAAAGATTATGCTGTAAAAGCAGGTGATTTATTGATTTTTGAAATGCCATGGGCTGAAAAAGGTTTTTCTGAACTCTCACTTGATGAAAGAAAATATCCTCTTGCTTATTCTTCAAGACAATGGATAACTTCTAAATATGTATTGAATCTTCCTGATAATATAACAGTAAAATACATGCCTGATAATTTTGCAGGTTGGTATAAAGATATAGTTTATTGTAATTCAAGCTGGAGTATTAGAAATAATACAATTATATATACAGTTAGTCATAAAAGGATGAAAGATAGAGTATATACTGAGGATTATAAAGAATATAAGAAATTTCTTGAAGATTTTGTGCAAGCTACAAAACAAAAACTGATTCTTGTAAAAAAGAATGAGAAGGGAGAGTAATATGAAAAAATTATTGTTTTTATTATTAATTATTTGTATTAATATAGCTGTATTTACTGATGTTGTATTTTTAAATAATGGCGAAGAGATTAATGGAGATATTTATAAAATTGATAACGAAAAAATCTATTTAAAAACAGATGATAAAGTTATGTCTTTTTTTAAAGATGAAGTTTTAAGACTTGAATTGCCAAAATACAGAGAAATAAAAGGTGAGTATAAAGTTAATGATATTAAAGATAAATACATAAGAGATATAATAAAAAAAGCTCCGAAAATTTCGGATTATCCAGATTCAAATTATGTAACTTTACTTGATAAAACTGAATATTATATCGATGAAAATTATATTAACACAGTAAAACATAGAAGAATTGAACTTATTTGCAAAGAAAGAGCAAAAAGTCGAGGAACTATTCCAGGAAATTATTTTGATTCAGATAATAAAAAAATTGATATACTTTTTGGAAGAACAATAAATAATGGTGATATTTCTTATGTAGATGATTTTTCAATAAAAAAATCTTCTATATTTTCCTATTATGCTGAATATGATGATCTTAAACAGCTTATTTTATCACTTCCAAAAGTTGATGTAGGTTCTATAATAGATTATGAAATAGAATCTGTTTCTAAGGAAGATACTAATGTTACAAAAGGAATATATGATAATATTTATTTATCGTTAGATGAACCATGTCTTGAGAAAAAATTTATTATTAGTTTTCCTCTAAAAATGCAGGATAAATTCTATATTGAAGGTTTTAATACAGATAATCTTAATATTGATAAAAAAATTAAAAATGACAGAGTTGTTTATACAATTATTAATAAAAATATTAATGCTTTATTGCCAGAAGAAAATATGCCACCATTTTGGACTTATGGCAAAGTTATAAAATGGGATTTAGCAAATATTACATTTAATGAACAGATGAAACAGTTAAAAAAATCTTATGAAGAATCTGAAAAACACTCTGAAATTGTTGATGTGGTTTTAGCTGAAATAACAGCAGAACAAAGCTCGGAAGAGGAAAAACTGCATAGTATATTCAAATATATAAACAGAGAAATAAATGATTTGAATATAATTATGAAATATTCAAAATATTATCCCCATAATATTAGCATTACTTTAAAAAACAAAAGAGGAAACACTCTTGATAGACTTAATTTATTTAGAGTAATGTTGAAAAAATCAGGGATTAAGTCTGAGATTTTATATTTAGCATCAAAAGATAATTTTCATTTTGAAAAAAAACCTAAAATAGAAAAATTTGATTTTCCAATTCTTTGCGTAACAATAAATAATAAAGAAATGTTTATTCGTGCAAATTCCAATTTATCAAGCTTATGCGACAGAATTGTTGGTAAATATTATTCTTTGAACATAAATACGGGTGAATATAAGGAAATTGATTTTGATAATGAGAATATAGTTGATTCTAACTCTTATATTGCTGGAACACTTTCAAAAAACGGAGATATGGAATTTGATATAACGCTTGAGTATTTTAATGGGGCTGGAAGTTCATACAGAAAATACAGATATACTAAACAAGATGATATAATTAATGATATGCAAAAATTTGTTAAATATTACCATTCATCAGCCAAACTTATAGATTTTAGTTTTGAAAATCTTGATAGCATTGATAAAGATGTAATATTAAAAGTAAAATGTAAAATTGAAGATTTTGCACAAAAAACAGGTGACAAACTTTTAATGTTTAGACTTCCGATTTATTTTGAAGTTTCTTCGCTTGGTCAAGAAGAAAGAATGTTTGATTATAGTATATCAAATACTATATCTACAGAAAATACTGAATTTAAAATAACAATTCCTGAAGGATATAAAATATATTCTGCACCTAGCATTAGAAACTTTAGTATATATGACTATTTTACAATTAATTCTGAAGTAAATTTAAAAGATAGAGAATTTAAACTAAATTATAGTGAGATAAATAAAAAATCACTTCTAAAAAAAGAACATTATCCTAATTACAAAAAAGCTTATGAAAATCTTTCAAGATGGAGTGAAGAATATATAGTATTAGAAAAAAAGTAAAATTAATTAAAAAAAATCCCAGTTTGATATTAAACTGGGATTTTTTTTACAGTTTTTAAAAATTATATTTTTTGTCTTTACTTGTTACAATATCTTTTATTATAACTGAATTATCCTCAACATTTATAATCTGATAATTTTTATCAATAATATCATTTAATTTTGCAGTTTTAATATCATTATTGTATTTGTAATAAACAATAGGAAGTTCAGCTCGATCAATTCCTATTATTTCAATTTTATCAAAATCTTTTATAATTGGAGCGTGAATTTGAATGTTTTTATAAGATATAATTTTTTTATCGATATTAGTTTGAGTTTTTACAGTGTTCCTAGCGTATTCGGGAGCACAATAAAGTTTTTGACAATCGACTGTAGTTGAAAATAGTGAATAAAGAGAACCAGCTGTAGCGATAAATACTAAAATCCATTTTTTCATAATAACCACCCTTACATCCATGTAATGTTTTGTTAGTTATCGGTAAAAAAATTAAAAAGGTAAATGCAGTTAGCATAAATTTATTAGTTAGCGACTCCTTCGTAGTCTTGTTAGCGATTTGTAAAGCCAATCTAGTAAGCACAACTAAAATTGTTAGTAATAAAAATAATGAAAATGAGAAAAAAATTTATTGATTTTATATTTTTACGAATCCTAGAACCCGAAACCCGGTTTTCTCCGTGTTTTTAAATCTTGTTAATTTTATAGATTTATGCTATATTTTTTGCTATGGCAAAAATTGGAGTTTTTGATTCTGGACTAGGTGGTTTAAGTGTTGTTCGTTCAATTCTTGATGAAACAAAAGGTCATTCGATTTGCTATTTTGGAGATACAGCACATCTTCCATACGGTTCAAAATCAGTCGAAACTATAAAAAGATTATCTCAGCAAGCTTTTAATTTTCTCATATTACAAGGTGTAGATGTAATAATTGTAGCTTGTAATACAGTATCTTCTGTTGCTTTACCATATCTTAATGATATTTATAAAATTCCAGTTATTGGCGTTGTAGAGTCTGGTGTTGAAGCTGCTTTATTCACAAACAAAAACAGAATCGGTATTATTGGTACTCATAATACAATAAAATCAGGAAGATATGAGGAATTACTTTTAAATAAAAAACCTGATATAAAAATTTTGAAAAAACCGTGTCCTTTATTTGTTCCTCTAGTTGAAGAAGGTATTGTAGATGGTCCGATTGCAGATATGATTATTGCAAAATACCTTTTAGATTTTACTGGTAAAATTGATACTCTTATTTTGGCATGTACACATTATCCTGCTTTAAAAAAGACTATTTCTAAATTTTTAGGTAATGATATAGAATTAGTTGATGCTAGTATGAAAATAGTTAGTTATATAGAAAAATATCTAAAAAAAGATGAAAATAAAAAAAAATCAGAATTTTATGTTACTGACAGACCTGAAAACTTTTCAAGTTTAAGCAAATTATTTTTAGATAAAAGCATAAAAGCTGAAATAGTTAATATTGGTTAAATCGATTTTGATTTTATAAAAAGGAGATAAAAATGAAAGATAGTAGTTTTGAATTAAAAAGAATTGACGGAAGAAAATCAGATGAATTAAGAAAAGTTAAAGTTACAAGAAATTATACACTTCATGCTGAAGGTTCTGTTCTTATAGAAGTTGGAAATACAAAAGTTCTTTGTAATGTAAGCGTTGAAGATGGAGTTCCTCCTTTTTTGAAAGGTAAAAATCAAGGTTGGATAACAGCTGAATATTCTATGCTTCCAAGATCAACTCATACAAGATCCAAAAGAGAAGCTTCTCGTGGTAAACAGGGCGGAAGAACTATGGAAATTCAAAGACTTATAGGAAGAGCTTTAAGAGCTGTAATTGATTTAAAAAAAATCGGTGAACATACTTTATGGATAGATTGTGATGTTATTCAAGCTGATGGTGGAACAAGAACAGCTTCTATAACTGGTGCTATGATTGCAATTATTGATGCTGTTGAATGGATGGAAAAAAAAGGTAAAATAAAACATAATCCTATAAAAAATTATATTGCAGCAGTTAGTGTTGGACTTTATAAAAACACTCCAGTTCTTGACCTTTGTTATGAAGAAGATTCTGTGGCTGATGTTGATATGAATATAATAATGACAGATAAAGGTGAATTTGTTGAAATTCAGGGAACAGGTGAGGAAAATACATTTAATATGGAAGAGTTGAATGCTCTTATGAATCTAGCTAAAAAAGGAATTCATGAATTAATTGAAAAACAGGAAAATTTGAATGGAAATTATACTTGCAAGTAAAAATTTACATAAAATAGAAGAAATTAAAAATATCGCCTTTGATAATAAATTCGAAGGTGATATTTTGTGTCATCCAGATATTGAAATTCCAGAAATTGAAGAAAACGGAAAAAGCTTTTATGATAATGCTATTATTAAAGCTGAGTATATATATAATTTATATAAAAAACCAGTTTTATCTGACGATTCTGGTTTATGTGTTCAGAAATTAAACGGATTTCCGGGAATTTATTCTTCAAGATATAGCGGTGGCAATAGTCAAAAAAACATTGAAAAGCTTGTTATTGAATTAAAAGGTGTTAAAAAATCAGATAGAAAAGCTAAATTTGTTTGTGTTGTATGTTTATATTTATCTCCAGAAGAAATATTTCTTTTTACTGGAGAAGTATATGGAATTATACTTGAAAAATGTATTGGTTTAAACGGATTTGGATATGATCCTGTTTTTTATCTTCCTGATTATAAATTGACAATGGCTCAGATATCTTCAGAACAAAAAAATAGAATAAGTCATAGATCTTTAGCTTTTTCAAGGTTTTTTAAGTTTGTTGATAAAATCTGAATATATCTATTTTGTTTAAAAATAAAACAGAAAGTGTCTAAAAAATAATCATCTACTTATTATTGTTTAAGAATAAAATTGTCTTTATTGAAATCTAAAAAAAATATAAAACACATTTAAATCAAGTTATATAGTCAAAATACAATGAAATTCTAAAATCTTCTTTTGTTTGGCACAGAACTTGCATATATATTTTTGCAAAGTACTTTAATGAACTTTGCCTACCCCTGGGTAAGTAGTGAAGTCTCCCAGAACATATTATACTCCCTTTAATCCCCCGGTACATACGGGGGCTTTTTTTTTGTTTGACTATTTTGTTCTAATTTTGTATTTTTATATATAAATATAATACCTGTAGTCTTTTTTTAAAATAAAATCTCAAAAAAAACTATAGACTTTTTTTAATCGGAGGATTTGTATGCAGATTAATGAAATTGAAAGAAACGGTAAGGAAGGTAAAGTTTCATATAAAGTTACTTTGCCAGTAAAAAAAGTAGATGAAGCAATAGAAAGAGTTTACAAAGATCTTATGAAAAGGATTTCAATTCCTGGTTTTAGAAAAGGTAAAGTTCCTAAAAAAGTTCTTGAAGTTAGAGTTGGAAAAGAATATTTTGAAGAAGAAACCAAGAGAATATTAGTCGAAGAAAGTTATTATGATGCAGTAAAAAACATCGATGTAAAAACTCTTGATCAGCATGTTGATGATGTTGAATTAAAACAAGGTGAAGATTTTTCTTATATTATTAAAGTTGATACAGTTCCTGAACAAGAAATTGATTCTTCAAAATATAAAGGAATTAAAATAGAGTTTAAAGAAGAAGTGTTTTCTGATGAAAAAGTACAGAAAAATATCGAAAGTTTTTATAAAACTCATGCAACTTATGAAGAAAACAATGATAGTGCAATTGAGGATACTGATGTTGTTGGTCTTGATTTTCTTGGTAAAGTAGATGGAGTAGCTTTTGAAGGTGGAGAATCTAAAGATTATTCTCTTACAATCGGTTCAGGTTCATTTATTGATAATTTTGAACAGCAGCTTATTGGTATGAAAGTTGGAAATAAAAAAGAAGTTCATGTTAAATTTCCAGATGATTATAGAGAAGGCAAACTTGCAGGAAAACCTGCTGTATTTGATGTTGAGATAAAAAGTATTAAAAAAGTTGTTATGCCTGAAATTAATGAAGAATTTCTTAAAAAAGTAGGTTTTGATTCAGAACAAGCAATTAAAGAAGAATATATAAAAAAGACAAAGGATAATATTGAAAAAAATAACAAAGCTAATTTAGACGGTAATATTATTGAAGCTGTTGTTAAAAATGTTGAACCAAAAGTTCCTGAAACAATGGTTCAGTTTTTTATAGATAGACATGTTCAGGAATTTGAACAAAATATAAAAAGATATTTTCCTAATATTTCTATGGAAGATTATTTGAAAGCTACTCAAACTGATATGGAAAATCTTAGAGAAAATTATAGAAATAGTGCTACTAAACAGGCTGAAGTTGATTTTTTGCTTAAAAACATAGCTAGACAAGAAAATATTATTATAAATGATGAAGATAGAGAGTTAAAGTTTGATAAAATGGCTTCTATGATGAATCAAGATAAAGAAAGATTAAAAGAAGTTATAATAAAACAGGGTAATTTACCTATGGTTGATGAAGAAATTCTTCTTGAAAAAACATTAGAATTTCTTAAAAACAATGCCGATATAAATTAAAATAATGGCAATAATGCCTTTAGATTATAGGGGGAAATAATTATGTTAGTCCCAATTGTGGTTGAGCAAACAGCACGTGGTGAAAGATCTTATGATATTTATTCAAGATTACTAAAAGACAGAATAATTTTTATAGGTACAGAAGTAGAAGATACAATGGCCAATTTAATAATTGCACAGCTTTTATTTCTTGAAAGCCAAGACCCAGATAGAGAAATCTCAATGTATATAAACAGTCCTGGTGGAGTTATTACCGCTGGACTAGCAATATATGATACAATGAGATATATAAAACCTGATGTTTCAACAATATGTGTTGGTCAGGCCGCTTCTATGGGAGCAGTTTTACTTGCAGGTGGTGCAGCAGGTAAAAGATATTCTCTTCCAAACTCCAGAGTAATGATACATCAGCCTCTTGGTGGAGCTCAGGGTCAAGCAACTGATATTGAAATACGAGCAAAAGAAATATTAAAGTTTAAAGAATTATTAAATAATATGCTTGCAGAACATACAGGACAGCCTTTGAAAAAAATACAGAAAGATACTGACAGAGATTTTTTTATGTCAGCACAAGAAGCTCTTGAGTACGGTATAATCGACAAAATTATTGAACCTAAAAAAACTGTGCAAGAAAAAGGGGAAAAGAATGATAAGTAATATCAAAAATAAGCTAAGATGTTCATTCTGTGGAAGATCTGAAGCTGAAGTTAAGAAAATATTTGCTGGCAATAATGTTTCTATATGTAACAAATGTGTAGAACTATGTCATAATATACTTCTTGATGAAATGACAGATGAAGTTGAAGGTGAACTTGATGCAATACCTAGACCAAAAAAAATTCATGAAATCTTAGATCAATATGTAATTGGACAGGAAAGAGTTAAAAGGCTTCTTTCTGTTGCAGTTTATAATCATTATAAAAGAATAAATACTCCAAAATCAGTTCTTAAAGGAATTGAGATACAAAAGAGTAATATACTTTTATTAGGACCAACTGGTTCGGGTAAAACACTTTTTGCACAGACTCTTGCTAAAATACTTAATGTTCCTTTTGCAATTGGTGATGCAACAAGTCTTACAGAAGCAGGTTATGTTGGAGAAGATGTAGAAAATCTTCTTTTAAGATTAATTCAAAATGCTAATTTTAATTTAAAAAAAGCAGAACAAGGTATTATTTATATCGATGAAATAGATAAAATAGCTAAAAAATCTGAAAATGTTTCTATTACAAGAGATGTATCAGGAGAAGGAGTTCAACAGGCTCTTTTGACTTTGCTTGAAGGCAAAATTGCTAATGTTCCTCCTCAGGGTGGAAGAAAACATCCTCATCAAGAATATCTTAAAATAGATACTTCTAATATTCTTTTTATAATCGGTGGAGCATTTGTTGGTCTTGAAAAGATTATTGAAGAAAGAGTAATTCAAAAAACAATAGGTTTTGGTGCTGATATTTCAAGCAATAAACTTGATAAAGAAAAACTACTTGAACATATGCTTCCTCAAGATCTTATTAAATTCGGTTTTATTCCTGAATTTATTGGAAGGATTCCGATTCTTGGTACTCTTCATACTCTTGATGAAGAAGCTTTAGTTAGAATATTAAAAGAACCTAAAAACTCTCTTGAAAAGCAGTATAAGACAATGTTTGAACTTGAAGATATTAAACTTGATATTTCAGATGATGCATTTATAAAAATTGCTGAGATAGCTATGAAAAGAAAGACTGGTGCAAGAGGTCTTAGAGCTATTATGGAAGAGATTATGCTTGATCTTATGTATGAAATTCCAGGAATGGAAGGAATTGATGAATGTAAAATAGATGCTGAGTATATTGAACAGGTTATGTTATGTAAAAACTCAGTTTGTGATATACATCAGCTTATTAGAGAAAAGTTAAAAAAATCAGCATAGATGAAGAAGCAATTAACGATTAAATCAGACTAAAGTCTGATAATTAAGAAATAATAATGAACAATTAAAAATCATCCCGGTTTATTTTTTAGCTGGGATTTTTTTTATTAAAATCAAAAAGTTTTTGAGTTTTCTGTTTAACTAATCATTAAATGATAAATAAACAATAATCAATATAATGTCATGCCAAAGGAAATTTCTATAAAAAATGTCATCCCGGCATGATTCTGAATTTTTGTCATCCCGGCATGATTCTGAGCCGGGATCTGTTTTTGATTTTTTTTTTGCTTTTGTTTATAGAAAATCCTTCTTTTTTTTGAAATAGATTTTACATATAGATTCAAAAAATTGATATCGAGTTCTCGTAAGTGCTAACAGACATATTTTTTAATCTTTTATAAAAATCTAATTCTTTTCAATCAAAAAATGCTTACAATATTGAGTTATATTACATAGATTGCATTTTGGACTTATTGGTCTGCATATATTTTGTCCATGTTTAACAAGAATGTCATTGATTTCACACCAATATTTTTTTGGAAGTGTTTTTCTTAATGCAAATTCGGTTTTATCAGCATTTTTTGTATTTACAAAACCAATTCTATTACTTATTCTATGAACATGTGTATCAACACAAATACCTGGTTTATTATAAGCTTTTATTACAACAAGGTTTGCAGTTTTTCTTCCAATACCATTTATTGTTAGTAATTCTTCAATAGAATCAGGAACATTTCCGTCATATTTATTGATTATTTCTTGAGAAACATGTTTTAAAGTTTTAGCTTTATTTCTATAAAATCCAGTTTTGAATATTATTTTTTGAAGTTCTTTATCTGTAATGTTTAAGATTTTTTGAGGCGTATTTGCAATTTCAAAGAGTTTTAAAGAAACTTCATAAGTTGTTTCATCTTTTGTTCTTAGTGAAAGCAATGTAGATATGAGAATTTCAAAAGGCGATACTTTATCAAGTGCCATGGAAGTAACGCTTGGTATAACAAAATTTTCGGTTAATTCTCTAAGTTTTATAATGATTGTATCAATGTTATTGATTGTAAACTCCATCATTTATACATATTTTTTTGCATTCTTTCAGCATTGCTTATATCTGAATTTGTAAGTGAATCTATGTAATTATCAATACTTTTCCTGCTAATTCCACCATAAACATGTTTCCCATAATAATTTCTGAGATTTTTATTATAATTTATCTCAACATTTTTTGGCATATCAGTTACTCTAGCATCTTGCCCACTTTGTCTGTTTAAATTATATACAACAAGATTTCCGTTAATTTTAAGGTCTTTACCGCCTTTAATACTTTCTTTTGAATATATGCAAGTATCTAGTTTAATGTTTTCAATACTACTTTTAATAATAATTGGGTTATTTAAAGATATTATTGATACAAGAGAAGTATCGTCTTTGCATTCAATATTACTTTCAATAACTATACTTCCTTTAACAATAAGAGCACCTTTTCCTTTAATATTACCGCCAATAGTAAGAGAACCTTCTATATTCATTATACCGTTGACAGTTATTGGATTAGATGGAGTTCCTCTTAAAACAAGGTCAGTAGTACAGTTTTGATGAATAAATTTGTCGATTTCTCCAGGTCTTGTAAGAATATTATTAGAAGGTGATTTTTCAGTAGCATGTTCCTGTGGATAATAGGAATCAGTTGAAAATCTTGTATATTTATCACTTCTTTCAACAGGAAATCTACGACTTAAAATATATGGAGCAAGTCTATAATAATTTTTTCTAATATTACCTTCATAACGAGTGTATTTTCCAAGATATGGATTATGAAGCATATTAAAACAGCCTACATATCCAACTTCTGGTTTAGAGTAATATTTATTTTCAACAAAGTAATTAATAATATCATCTACTTCAAAAAAAGGTAAAAATACATGTAAAGTACCGTTTGTTCTGACTCTACCCCATCTTCTAAAATCTAAATTAAAAAGAAGAGCAGAGGCTTCTTTTTTTATATCACTATCTTTATTTATAAGTACGAAATTTTTTACAAAGTTTAATGAACTTGCAAAATCATTAATTGAAGTATCTGGTACTTGAAGGTTTTTTTTAGAACTCATTTCTTGTATTTGATTTACAAGAGTTTTAACTTGATTTACATCAACAGTCCAATTTGAAAGTGTAAATTTGCCGAATTTAAGGAATTCTTCATTTTCACCTTCAATAAACAAAGTGTATTCTTCGCCTATTGGAGAGACATTTGTTATTTTAAGAGATCTTGTAACTGTAGTTACATACTCTCTTTTTGAGTAAATCCCTCTTGAGGTTATTTTTAATTTTGCAACATAACCGCCAATTTTTCTTTCAGAACTGCCTGTTTTTTGTTCTTTATATGCATTTAAAGTATCTGGTATTTTATCTTCTTCGCCTGGAATTATTTTCAAAGAAGAACCTAATGATGGGTTATTTGTGATATTTGTAATTGTAATAACAGTTTCTGTTTTTCCATTTTCTAAAAGATCATCAAATTTTATAACTTTAGTAAATTTAGCTGCTTTTTCATAATCAAGTATTTGGAGTTTTTCCATATTAACTTTTTTTGTTTCAGAATCAAGAAGGTCTGAGTAAAATATTTCAGCTATTTCATTTATACCTTTTTCTATTCCTGCTTGAGAAAGATATTTTGCAACAATTCTGTTTCTATCCATTATTTCCTGTTTTCTTGTGGAATTGGTCATAAAGATAAAGCCCATTGCAATAATATAAATAACTGCAGATGCCATTAATACTATAAGATAAACAGAACCTTTTTTATTAAAACTCATAGATAAGATTATATAATAACTCCGAAGTAATGACAAGGTAAACAAAAAAAGATAAATAGATATATTGAAGTTTTATTTGTTATAGAAAACAACTGATGGTTTTAAATATAAAAATAATTTAAAAAAATTGACTGCAATAGAAGAAGCTGTTATATATAGAATATATTAAATATAATTATGGATGTTTTTATGCATAGTTTTTCCAAAAAAATTGCTATTTTTTTAATAGTAGTTTTATTTAGTAATATTTCATTTGCTTCTGTTTTACAGTCTGAGAAAAGTATATATTATAATGACGAAAAAACAACATTCTGTTGTATGATTGATGAAATTAAAGAATATTTAGAATATGAAGCCGCATTAGGTGATTATTCTAAAAGGTTTATAATTAACTATTTTATGGATTTGGATTACAAAAATTGGAGTGTGGAATTTAACTCTGAAGACTCTAAAATATTTATTTATGATAAAGTAAATACGGATATGAATATAGATATCAGTGAGAAAGAATTTATAAACGAATTAATTTCAAAATACGGAATTAATGTTAAAATATTCAAAGAAGATAGGATTGAACCCGTAACAGTAATAACTTGGGTTGTGGCAAGTGTGGTTGTTACTTATGGATCTTGTGCTATTGTTAAAAAAATTACAAAAACCATAAAAGAGGTAATTAAAACAATTAAAACTAAAGATGATGCAGATAGTACTTGTTATGAAAAACAGAAAATATCTGTAAAATTAGGGATTTTTGAATATAACTGTAATATAATTGAAACAACTACATTAAAGAATACAAAAACAGGCAAAACAAAAAAAGAGATTGTTAATAAAACTGAAAAAAAAGTTGAAGAAACAGAGCCGTATGAGGTGATTAATGTATTAAACGAATATTGTGTTCCAAAAAATATTCATCAAGAAAAACCAGATGATTCAGAACAACCGGAACCAAATGAACCTAAACCAGAACAATCAAATCAAAAGCCTTCAGACTCTTGGGGACAAGAGTTACCTCCATGGTATAATAATTAAAGATAAAGAAAAAGATATGACTGGTCTGATACATATAAGATTATATATGTATCAGACTATAATTTATTTTAAGGGGATTTATTGATTAGTTTTAATAAGATGATAATATGGATATTCACCGGAATAATTGTTTTGTTAGGGTTATGTGCTAATTTATATCTTTTATATAAAGATGATTTTGATATAGAACATATATTGTATATAAATAATAAAAAATTTTTTTTAAAAAACAATTCAATATCAGAAGATACTTATATCTTTTTTCTATCGAAAGATAAAAAATTAATTAATAATAATTTAGAAAAAATAAAAGATTATATTAAAAAAGATTATGATTTTAAAAATGCTTTTTTAAAAAAATATTTTAATAAAATTAATGAAAATAAAATAAAAATGTATGTATATAATGTATTTGATATAGATAATTTATATATATTAAACAGTTCTGAAAACAGAAATAAATTAAATTTTAAGACCTCTTTTTCGTATTATAATGAATCAATGATACATTTATTTAAAAAACATGAAAACATTCCTCATTATGATATATTTTTAAATTATAATTTTCAGTTTTCAAAAAATATTGAAGATGATTTGACTAAAACAACAACTATTTCAAAAGCTCACTTTAAATTGGATATAAATAAAATGGAAAATTATTTTATATGTTATTCTATCTTTTATTTTAAACAAAATAAGGAAAATATTTTTTTTGATTTTGAAGATAATAAATTGCTTTCGAGTAAGCATAAAAGACTTTGGATGCATGAATTTATCGAAACTTATATTTTAAAAGTTGTTTTAAATTTGGATAATTTAAATAATAAAGATATTTTTATACGGTGGGTGCAAGACGGTCTTTCTGAATTTTATGCTGAAAAAATTGTTTTAGAAAACTTTAATGAAATAAATAATATATTAGTTTCAACAAGTTCTAAGGAACAATCAAATGAATCAGAAATAGATATATTAAGGTGGGGTATAAGTCCTATTTTTAAACAAGATTTTGAAGTATTAAAAAATAATACAGATTTATATTTAAAGTCGAAAAATTTATTTAATAAAATTGAAAAACAACATGGATATAAGCCAATTGAGAATTTATTGATTTTTATGCAAAATACAAAAAAATTAACATCAGAAAAAGTTTTATTGTTTTTTGAAGAAGAAATCGGAAAAGAAAATCTTGAAAAATTAATAGGCATAAATTATATAGAAAGAGTTAATCAGGTAAGAATTGAATTTTTTGAAGAAGTTTTAGAAAAATATAAAGATAACAAAGAAATTTTAAAATTAATATCAGGGCAAGAATATATATCTTCACCAGAAAAAATAAAAATCAAAGCCAGAAACATTTTAAAATAAGAAAAATGAATTATCAGAATTTCCCTTTTTGTTAACAGATCTTCTTCAATATTGAGTATATTTGACTTTATATGTGACAATATGTAATATTTAGAGGAATATTTATATAAAAATTATATCGGAGAAAATATATGAAATATATGACTAGTGCGGAAATTAGAGAAAGTTTTCTTAGTTTTTTTGAAAACAAAGAACATAAAAGGGTAGAGAGTTCTTCTCTTGTTCCTGCAAATGATCCGACTTTGCTATTTACTAATGCAGGTATGAATCAGTTTAAAGATGTTTTTGAAGGTAAAGAAAATCGAGATTATAAAAGTGCAGTTTCATGTCAAAAATGCGTTCGTGCTGGTGGAAAACATAATGATCTTGATAATGTTGGTTATACAGCCAGACATCAGACATTTTTTGAAATGCTTGGTAATTTTTCATTTAGTCATTATTTTAAAAGAGAAGCAATTAGCTTTGCATGGGAGTATTTAACTGAAATTTTAGAAATTCCAGCAGAAAGATTATATGTTTCTGTATTTAGAGAAGATGATGAAGCATTTGATATATGGAATAAAGAAATGAATATTTCATCTGAAAGAATATTTAAGTTTGATGAAAAAGATAATTTTTGGGCAATGGGTCCAACAGGACCTTGCGGACCTAATTCTGAGATATTTTATGATTTTGGTGAAAAATATGGTTGTAATTCTCCTAATTGCACAGTTGGTTGTGAATGCGATAGATATGTTGAAATATGGAATAATGTTTTTATGCAGTTTGAAAGATTTGAAAATGGTGATATGAAACCTCTTCCTCAGCCTGGTATCGATACTGGCATGGGACTTGAAAGAATTGCTGCTGTTGTTCAGGGTGTTCACTCTAATTATGAAACTGATGTTCTTAGTTTGATTATTGAAGAAATTGAAAAAATATGTAATAAAAAATGTAATAGAGAAAGTATGCTCACAGAAGGTGTTGCATTTAAAGTTGTGGCAGATCATGCTAGATGTGCTGTATTTTTGATTGGAGATGGTATAATGCCTTCAAATGAAGGCAGGGGATATGTTTTAAGAAGAATAATTAGAAGAGCTGTAAGATACAGTAATATACTTACAAATGAAATGTTTATTTATAAACTTGTTTCAAAAATTGTTGAACTTATGGGGAATTCATATTGTGAAATAAAAAATAAAATGGATTTTATAGAAACTATAATAAAAAAAGAAGAAGAGTTATTTTCTAATACTCTTAAACAAGGTCTTAAAATTCTTGATGATATGCTTGAAAGATATAAAAATTCAAATAATTTAAAATTCTCTGGTAAAGATGTTTTTGTACTTTATGATACTTATGGTTTTCCTTATGATCTTACTGAGATTATTCTAAAAGAAAAAAATATTAATATTGATGAGGAAGAGTATAAAGAAAGTATGCAAGAACAGAAAAAAAGGTCAAGAGAAAATTGGAAAGGAAATTCTCTAAAACTTGAAACTGAAGAGTTTTTTAAACTCAAGGAAAAAATTGGAGAAGTTGAATTTATTGGTTACGATGAGCTTATATGTGATGCTGAAATTAAATATATAAATAAAAATATGCTTATAACATCAAAAACTCCATTTTATGGAGAATCTGGTGGTCAAGTTGGTGATACTGGTAAAGTTTTATTTGGTGGTGGAGATAGTATTGAAATAATTGATACTGTAAAACCTGTTGATGGACTTATAATTCATATATGTGATAGAGAACTTAATTTTGAAATTGGAGAAAAAATTAGACTTGAAGTTGATAAAGATAGAAGAAATTCTATTCAGAGAAATCATTCTGCAACACATTTACTTCATTTAGCATTAAGAAACTTGCTTGGTCCTCATGCAGAACAATCAGGATCTTATGTTGGTGAGGATAGATTAAGATTTGATTTTAAACATTTTCAAGCTATGACAAATGAAGAAATTACAAAAGTTGAAGAAATGGTAAATAGACTTATTCTGGAAAATAAAGATGTAAGTTCAGATCATTTTGATGTAGAAGAAGCTAAAAAAATTGGTGCAACTGCTCTTTTTGGAGAAAAATATGGTCAAAAAGTAAGAGTAGTTCAAATGGGTGATAGTAAAGAATTCTGTGGTGGTGCTCATACAAAAAAAACTGGTGATATTGGTTTTTTTAAAATTATATCTGAAACTTCAATTGCAGCTTCTATTAGAAGAATTGAAGCTGTTTGTGGATTAGAAGCTTTAAAATATATTCAAGCTAAAGTTGATATTTTAGATAAATTATCTGATGAGCTTAAAGTAAAACATGAGGATATTCCTAATAGAGTTGTTAAATTTATGGAAAATATAAGAGATTTAAAAAAAGAACTTAAAAACGCTAGATTAAATGCAACAACCGAAGATTCTGTTTTTGAAAAAAAAATTGGAGACTATACTGCTTTTGTAACTTCTTTAAAAGGTATTGAGGGAAATACTATTAGAGATGTTGCAGATATATTATTAGAAGGTAAAGAAAAAAGTGTTGGAGTTGTTTTATCTGAAAATAAAGGAAAAGTTGGCATTGTTATAAAAGTTACAAGAGATGCTACATCAAAAATTCATGCTGGAAATATTATGAAAGAACTTACTCAGTTTCTTTCTGGTAAAGGTGGTGGAAAACCTGATATGGCTCAAGGTGGAGCAAGTTATAATGAAAATTTTGGAAAAGCTTCAGAAAAAGTTATTGAAATAATTGAAAAAGCAGTTAATTAAAGGATTTTATTTTATTATGAGAATTATGGCGTTAGATTATGGATTTGCAAGGATTGGAATTGCTTTAAGTGATGAATCTGGTACTATAGCATCTCCTTTTACTACAATAAAAAATGAAAATTCAGTTAAAAAAATAAAAACTCTTGTTGAAGAAAAAAAAGTTGATAAGATTATTATTGGTATTCCTTCAGATCATGAGGGTAATGATACTATTCAGAGTGAAAAAGTAAGAAATTTTTTTAATAAGATAAAAGATAATATTGATGTATGTGTTGAACTTTTTGATGAGAATTATACTACAAGAGATGCTTATGATATTTTGAAGGAAGTTGGTTATTCAATGAAAAAAAGTAAAAAACTTGTTGATGAATTTGCTGCAAGTATTATTTTGAGGGAGTATATTAAATGGTCAAAAAACCAGAGCTCTTAGCTCCAGCAGGAGATTTTGAAAAGATGAAATTTGCATTTGCTTATGGTGCGGATGCTGTTTATCTTGGTGGTAAAGAATATTCTTTGAGAAAAAAAGCTAAGAATTTTTCTAATAAAGAGCTTGAAAAAGCTATTGATTATGCTCATTTTTTAGGTAAAAAAGTTTATGTTACTGTAAATTCTTTTTATAGAGATGATGAATTTGAAAATATTGAAGTTTTTTTGAAATATTTGGCTGATATAAAAGCTGATGCTGCTATAATAAGTGATCCTGGACTTATGCTTATTATTAAAGAGAAAAACATAAAAATACCAGTTCATGTTTCTACTCAATCTAATACAACAAATTCCAATACTGTAAGATTATGGGAAAATCTTGGTGCTGAAAGAGTTATTCTTGCAAGAGAACTTACACAAAAAAATATAAGAGATATTATTTTAAATTCAAACATTGAAATTGAGACTTTTGTTCATGGCGCTATGTGTGTTTCATATTCTGGAAGATGTCTTTTGTCAAGTTTTATGGCTGGTAGAGATTCAAATAAAGGAGATTGTGCTCAGCCTTGTAGATGGAAATATAAATTGTATTATCTTGAAGAAGATAAGAGAAAAGGTAAGTTTATGCCTGTTATTGAGGATGATACTGGTACTTATATAATGAATTCAGCTGATTTGAATTTATCTAGAAAAATTCCAGAACTTATAAATGCTGGAGTATGTTCATTAAAAATCGAAGGAAGAATGAAATCAAGTTATTATGTAGCTATGGTTTGCAGAATATATAGGCAGATTATTGATGAATATATTAAAAATCCAGAAATTTTTGAGTTTAAAGAAGAATGGGCTGATGAACTTAAAAAAATCAGTCATAGAAATTATACTGAAGCTGCATTTGATGAAAATTTCAATTCTAAAGACCAGGTATATAAAAATAATTACTACAATAGAAGTCATAGAATACTTGGATATGTAACTTCAGGAAAACAAGGTGATTTTTTTGAGGTTGAAGTAAAAAATTCTTTTGGATATGGACAACAAATTGAAGTTTTAAATATGGAAAACAGTTTTTTTCAGATAGTTCAGGATTTTTATATTAAAGATAAAGATAGTCAACTTGTTAGAGAAATGAATGCAGATCATGGTAAAAGAATTTATATGAGATTTGATAAAAAAGTTGAAGAATTTTGCATATTAAGAACAAGGATGGCTAGTAATGCATCATAACAATACAATAAGTCTGTGGTATAGAATTCCAAAAAAAAACTTGTATTTTGTTGTTAATACACTTGAAGCATATGAAGGACTTGCAATTGTTAGAACTGACAGAAAAGATAATGAACTTAATGAAATTCAGACTACATACTGTCAATTAGAGGTTTTAAAAGATATAATGGATGATTTTCAAAAAAAAGGAATTGTAATTGAAGTTATATAAATTAAGAGGTTTATAATATGTTGAGAGATTTTAGTATTAGGACTTTGAGTAGAACAGAATTTTATGATATTACATCTGAGTTAAGGAATATTGTTAAAGAAAGTAATGTTAAGGATGGTATATGCACTGTTTTTATTCCTCATACAACAGCTGGTGTTACTATTAATGAAAATGCTGATCCTGATGTAAAAAAAGATATTGAAAAAGAAATGGATAAAATAGTTCCTTGGGAAGATAATTATAGACATTTTGAAGGTAATTCTGCAGCACATATAAAAGCTTCTATGTTTGGTTTTTCTGAAACTATTATTATAAATAATGGTGAACTTTTACTTGGGACATGGCAGAATATTTATTTTTGTGAATTTGATGGTCCTAGAACAAGAAAAGTTTATGTTAAAATAGTATGACGAATTCTAAAAAGTTTTTGTACGGAGGATTGCTTTGAAAAGGCTTTTATTGAGTTTTATTTTAATTATGTTTTTAATGAGTTTAAATTGTTTTGCTGATTCTGTATTTATAACTGGTAATAACAGGGCGAAATTAGGTGAAAAAACTGGTGAATCAGGACTTTTTTCAATGTATTCACTTTTAAAAGAAGAAGATAATCTATGGATTGATATAGGTAATGCTATTGAATCAAATAAATATACATTTAAAGATAATGGAAAGGATTTTTGGAATCTTTATTCTAAAATGGGTCTTGATGTGCTTGCAGTTTGTAATCATGAAATTGATTTTGGTGTGGAAAATTTAAATAAATTTGCTTCTGGTATTGATATATTATCGTGTAATACAAATATTGGAAAACCTTATGTTATAAAAGAATTTATGGGTAAAAAGATTGGTATTATAGGGGTTACAAGAAAAGATCTTTCGATATTGGTTCATGGAGATATATTAAAAGAAGTAAAAATTTTTGATTTAAAAAAATCAGTACAAAATTCAATTAATGAGTTAAAAGGAAAAGTGGATTTTCAAATAATATTATTAAGCGATTTTCTTAATAGAAAAGATTTTTCAGATGATTTACTTGATTTTTTTGGAAGTGTTAAAGGTGTGGATTTTATTTTTGCTTTTTCAACAAAAGAGTATGAAAAATTACAATTTTTAGAAAGAACATTCAAAAACAATACAAAGTTTTATGTTTTGCCATGGGGTTATTCTCATATTTATCGTGGAAATTTAAAAGATAATCAACTTAATTTTGTTATAGAAAAACTTCCGGGTCCTGATATGAAAATTTACAATTTTTTTATGAATAATTCTAAATATAAAGTAGAATATAATGTTGAAAATCCTTCAAAATATGTAACATATCTTTTTTCTAGCTTAAGGAAAACTACAAATGTTGAATTTGTAGTTTTAAATCCAGGGACTTTTAATACAGAAAAGGACGATTTATTCGATGTTATAAGATATGATGGTCCGCTTCATATTGTAAGAGTAAAAGGTTCTAATATTAAAAAATTTGTATATCATAAAGATTATTATATATATGGAGTTGAACCTGATAATAAAGTTTTTGGAAGAGTTATTGAAGATAATTTATTCTATAATGTTCTTGTAAATGATTTTACTTTTAGTCAAAAAAATAATATCAAGATTTCAATGATAATGAAGGAAAAAAATAAAATCAATAGTCTTAGAAATTATGCTGTTAAGCATTTTAATGATACAACAAGTGAAAAAATATTTTTCAAAAATATGAGAAATAGTAGGTCTCAGGTAACTGCTTCTTTTTTTAAAAATGATTCTTATGGAGCAAAACAGCTTTATACTGGTGTATCCAAGCTTTCCAGCAGAGAAAAAGAAGAAAATAGAATTTATTTTAGAAATGATCTTGATATTTATTGTCAAAAAAAGCCATATAAATAATTTTTTTGAATTTAGATTTTCAAGACTTGACAATATCACTAATAAAAAAGATGTTAAGCTATATACAAGTGTTACAAATAGTCTTTCAAATCTTACAATATATCAGAAAATTGATTCTTCTTTAATTAGAAATGCAAATGATGATATTCCGATTAATTATAAAATAAGTTTTGGTAAAAAGTGGGATGAGTTTTATGCTGGATTATCATATCAGCAGAATTTCCCTAAAAATGGGCAGGATTATAATCTTGGTATTCAACTTAATTATACTAAGGAACAGTTAATGAAAAATTCAAAGACTTTAAAATATTTTTCAGATATATTTTACTCAAATAATAATGATAGATATTATGAAATTGACATGAATGTTAGGTATATTGCTCCTATTAATTCAAGGTTGAATCTTGAAGTTTCTAAAGATTATTTTATTGTATATGATGATATTATTGGCGAAAGAGCTTATAGTTCAGAGTATTTTCTTGGTTTTAATTATAGTTTGAGAAAAAGCAGATTTTATTATGAATAAGATTGGGTAAAAGCCAGTGATATGTAAAACTGTGACAGGTGGGGCGTGACATGTCATTGTGTGACAAAGTGACAAAAAAATAAACTCACCATGTTACAGGAGAGTCGAAGACTCATGTTAAAGGGGATATGGAGAAAAATATTTGAAATATTTTTTTGTGATTTTTATTTTTTTTGTTTTATTTAATTATAGTTATTGTGATCTTATTTTTTATGATAAAGATTTTGTTTTTTCTATTCCAGAACAATTTTTTAGAGAACAATTATATAAAAACAGAGAATTGTATAGTAGAGCTGGGCTTAAAGATCTGGATTTTAGAAGAAATAAAGATAAGCTAATTATTGTTGGAAATTATGGGATATTTCCATTTAGAATTTATTTTTCAATATTAAAAAAAAGTCTTGATATATATATAATTAAAATTGATGATTTTATGTTTTTTAATATGGTAAGATATTCTAAAAGAAAACTTGTTTCAAAAGTTGTGAATTCTCTTTCACAGAGTAGAGAAATAGCAGAATATTTTAAAATTGAAGCAGATAATGTAAATATTGTGATTAAATTAAAAAAAACTTTATCGCAAATATTTCCAGCAGAATTTAAGAAAAAACCTGTGAAAGAGTGAAAGGGTTAAGGGATGAAACTAGGATACGGGGTCAGTGAAAAATATAAAGATTAGAAAGAGCAGGAGAAGATCAAATTTTTTTGGGGGTGAAATGGAATATACATTGGAGTTTTATAAAAATATTTTAGATAATATTTCAGATGGAATATATTTTGTTGATTTAGAAAAAAAAATTACTTATTGGAATAAAGGTGCTGAAAAAATAACAGGATTTAATTCAGAGGAAGTTCTTGGCTCTAAATGTAGTGATAATATATTGAATCATATATCAGGTTGTGGTGAAAATATGTGTAAGGGTGGTTGTCCACTTCAATATACTTTAAATGACGGATTTGAAAGAGAGGCTGAAGTATATCTTTCTCATAAAAGTGGAGCTAGATTACCTGTAAGACTTAAGACAACACCAATTTATGATAAAGATAAAAATATGATTGGTGCAGTTGAGATATTTAGTGATAATTCATCTGCTATTAGTGCTTATGAAATGGCTGATAAACTTAGAAAACTAGCTTTTATAGATGATATAACAAATCTTCCAAACAAAAAATATATGGAAATAAAAATTGAAAATCTTATAAATGAACTTGAAAAACATAATGTTGTTTTTGGAATGATTATAGCTAAAATTGAAAATTACGAAGAATTGTGTGAAAAATCAGGTATTGAAAATGGTCATAAAGTTTTAAATATAATTGCTAAGACTTTGAAGGCAATTATTGCACCTTATTACAATCTTGGACGATTTGAAGAAAATAGTTTTGTAATAGTAGTTCCAAATGTTAATGAAACTGATTTTAATGAATTTAAAAATAGACTTAGAATAATTGTTAGTAATTGTAATCTTGGTACTATAAAATTAACAGAAAATAAAGACGAAAAGATTAATCTTTGTTTTTCTGGTGGAATTGTTAAAGAGAAAAATGAAATTGCAGATTTTTTTACAACAATAGCTTGAAAAAAGTTAATAAAAAAATTGTAATCCCAGCTTAAAAATTATGCTGGGATTACAACCCTTAACCTCCAACTCTTAACCCCTAAAATATATAATTTAATTAATTTTTTTCAATAAGATTTTTGAGAGAGTATTTTATACTTGTATCACAGTTTTGTTTCATATAATATTCGGCTTTTTTTTCGAGAATATAATCTAATCTATCTCTATAAGAAAGTCTAAATGCATCGTTTATTTTTTTTGTAATATTTGATTCGTTTGTATTCATAAATTCCCCCTTTTACCATTTATCTAATGTTCTATAAAAAACAGCTTCCATAATATGGTTTTCTTCAACAAATTCACTTTCAGCCATATCTGCAATAGTTCTTGATAATTTTATTATTTTAAAATATGCTCTTGCAGTCATCCCAGTTTGTTCTATTGTGTTTTTTAATAATTTGATAGCATCTTTTGTTATATGAGCATGTTTTTGTGTTGTTTTTACAGAAAGATCTGCATTGGAATTAAAAGGCTCATTTTTATATCGTTCTAGTTGAATATTATTTGTTCTTATAACTCTTTTACGAATATCTGAGCTTGTTTCTGCTTTATTTAATGAAAATAAATCCTCTGTACGAACACGAGCAATTTCCATAGAAATATCAATTCTATCAAGAATAGGACCGGATAATTTATTTTTGTATCTTTGCTGTTCTTGCCAAGAACAGGTGCATTGTTTAATATCATCAAATAAAAACCCGCAAGGACATGGATTAGCTGCAGCAACAAGCATAAAATTAGCTGGAAATACATGGCTGTATTTAACTCTAGATACTGATATTTTTTTGTCGGTAAGAGGTTGTCTTAATATTTCAAGCGAAGATTTTCTAAATTCTGTTAATTCATCTAAAAATAAAACTCCATTGTGTGATAATGATATTTCACCTGGTTTTGGATTTGAACCGCCACCGACAAGTGCAATGTCTGATATTGTATGATGTGGTGATCTAAACGGTCTTTCAGCGACAATTCCAGTATCTTCTTGGATTTTACCACAAACAGAATATATTTTGGTTGTTTCAATACATTCTTCATAAGTCATATTAGGTAATATTCCAGGGATTCTGCGTGCTAGCATTGTTTTACCAGAACCTGGGCTTCCCAAAAAAAGTACATTGTGTCGTCCTGAAGCTGATATTTCAAGCGCTCTTTTGGCACTAAATTGACCTTTTACATCTGAAAAATCTGGGAAATCACATTTGTTAAAAGTGTTTAAGGGGGTATCCTGAAGTTTTTCAAGTATTTTATCTCCTTTTATATAGTCTATTACATCTTTTAAAAACTTTGCTGTGTATATTTTGATGTTTTTTAATAAGCTAACTTCTTTGGAGTTTTTTTCTGGAATTACAAATTCTCTAAAACCTTTTTGATAACAATCTAATATCATTGGTAAAACGCCTCTTACTCCTTTGATCTCTCCGTTAAGTGCTAGTTCTCCTATAAAAATAGTTTTTTTAACAATTTCATCATCTAGTTTTGAAAGTTCTTTTGATGCTGCAAGAACTGCTAAAGCTATTGGTAAATCAAAATTAGATCCGTTTTTACGTATTTCTGCGGGACTTAAATTGACTGTTATATGTCCTGGCGGAATTTGAAAATCAGTATTTTGTATAGCTGCTTTAACTCTTTCTCGAGCTTCTGTAACAGATGTATCGGGTAATCCAACTATTGAAAAACCTGGAAGTCCTCTTAAAATATCACTCTCAACTCTGATTATATTTGAAGCAATTCCGTCAAGATTACTCGAAAAGAAATTTACATACATTAGAAGATCTCCTTTTTAAGAAATTTGTTTAGCGATATATATAATTCTTCTTCTTTAAAAAAATTTTTAAAAAGGATAAAATTGATTTTTAAACTGTATTTGTCAGTTATATAAGAATTGTTATTGTTTATTTCGCATAAATTAGAGATATATAAATCATGTGAAAAATATTCATAAGTAATTTTTTTAAGATATAAATATCTTTGATATGAACAAATTATTGTTGTGAAAATGATTAAAGTAAAGAAAACAATTGTTATAATTTTGTTTTTATATTTTTTCATATTGGTTATAAGCAAATGTTATGCCAGAAGAATAAAAACTAAATAGCTGATAATAAGGTGTAATTTTAAAAAATGATATGTTTTAAAAAACTGTGTAAATTTGAGAATATGTATTTTTTTGAAACAAAAAAGTAAAATGATGAAAAAAATTATTTATTCTGTTATTATATGCCTATGTTTAAGTATATATTTATTGTATTTTTAATTTCAGGGTTGCTGATTTTTGTTGTAAAAAAAGATAATAATAGCAATAATTTAATTGAAGATAAAAGTGCTTTTATAGAAAGCGAATTTAATTATCTTAATAATAAAAAATTTGTGTTTAGAGATGAAAATCAAAAGAAATATATTGAAGCTATTGATGATGCAATAAAACAATCTATTTCACTCTTTGAAAAAGGTTATTATAATTCACAAGAAACAGATTTTTCAAAAAAACTGGACAAAGCTGAACTTTTACTTGATAATCTGTTAAAAGAGAGTTTTTCAAAAAATGATGCGAAATTAAGATATTTTCTTGGAAGGCTTTTTTATGTGAAAGGAGATAGGAAAAATAGCCGACAAATGTTAATGGAAAGTTTTGAATTAAAAGATAATGATTTTTTTCCGTGGAATAGAGAATGGGCGGAAAAATCCAATAAAGCATTGAATAATTAATTTTCCGGAGGATATATGGGAAAGTGGCGTGAAATGTCAATGGAAACACCTAGAGATAGATTAAAAAAAAGAAAAGCATTAGAAGTTGAAAAAAAGAAAAAATTTGAAGATGATAAAGTTAAAAAATTAAAAATAAGAATAATTGGTATTTTAATTGCAGTTTTGGTTGTAATTGGTATTTTTATGGCAGGAATTGTAATAAAAGAAAAAAAAGTTACTCAGGCCAAACTTGCTAAAGCAGCTAGTGTTAAAGTTATACCTAATCTTGGAAGAGTTGATTTTATGCGGGCTGGCGAGGATTATTTTTTTGAAGATGACAATGAAACATTGTTGATGGAAGGCGATTCTTTGAGGCTTGAGGATAACGGAAAAGCAAGACTTGATTTTGGAAATGGTATTGCGGTTACGTTAAAAAATTCTATTGAACTAAAGCTTGAAAGAATATTCCCAGTTAGTGAAACTCAAATTGAAGCGGATTTTTATTTTGACTCTGGTTCTTTTATTGCAAAGATTCCTGGTGGAAGAGGTGATATGAAGATAAACACTTCAATGGGAAGTATCGATATTATATCTTCAGGTCTTACTATATTTAAAGTAGAATATACTGATTCATCTACTGTCAAAGTTGCTGTAAATAAAGGTCAAGTTGAAGTAAAAGGTAAAGAAGATATAAGTAAAAAACTACTTTCTGAAGGTAAATATCTTTTAATTGATAATTCTAATGGCTATGTTTCAGCAGGAAAAATGAAAGATCTAAATATAATCGGTGAAGCATGGGACTAAGAAAAATTAAAAATTGAAAATTAAGAAGTCGTGGTAAAAGCTGTTAAAGTGTTGAGGGTTAAAGTGTTGAGGGTTAAAACCTAAAATTAAAAACCTTATGTTACAAAAGAGTAGAAAAATCTTATCACAAGAATATTTTTTTCTTTACAATTCTAAATTTTTAATTATAAAAAATGTTTATAAACACTTTCTTTTTTATGGAATATTGTGTTTGAATTATATAATGGTCAGGATATATATTGTGTTGTTTCTGTAAATATGTTTTTACCACTTTGTGCAGTATCTGCTTTTTTAGCAGGCATTGTAAGTGTAGTTTTTGAAATTTTGCAAAAAATATTAAAATTTTGGAAGGTTTAAAATGAAGAATGACAAACTTAGAGTTTTTGTAAGATTGTTTGTTTTACTGTTTGCAGTTATAGTTGAGAGTTTATAGTTTTTTCCCAAACCCCAGACTCAGGTATTTCCCGAAACCTATTCTTTTATTTATTCATTTTTTTTGTTGTTTATTACTATTGTTGATGAAAAAGCACTTGCTGTAGGTACAAGTATTAAATCTGACTCATTTGTTAATAATATATGTCTAAGATTTATTTCATAAACAATTCCTTGTTTACCGCCTATTATAACACTATCACCAATATTAAATGGTTTTGTAAAAAGTATAATCATTCCAGATACAAGGTTTGAAAGAATATCTTTTAAAGCCATGCCGAGTACAAATCCTGTTAAACCCATTCCGGCAATTATTCCTTTAAGATCTATTCCAAAAAATTTAAATATAACGAGTATAATTGCTAAAAGTCCGCAAAAAAAGATTATATCTCCGATTAAATTAAAAAAAGTATCTCTTGCATCATTGAATTTATCTCCGTATTTTCTAAAGAAATTTCGGAGTTTAGATGTTATTGCAAATATTATAAAGGAAATAAATATAATTTTAAGACCTTGAAATGCAATGTTAAATATAAATAAATTTGTTGGACTGCTATAAATATTTTTAATAATTAAATTAATCTTTTCAATCATTATTCCTCCATATAATTTTTATAGACATATTCAGAAGTAAAAGCTTGAAGAAGAGCTCCATAAGAAAGCATGAATTCAAGTGTATCTCCGAGTTTTATATCAGAATGTATTTTTTCAACATCTATAATTATATGGTCAGATGATGCTCCAAGCACTTCGTAATTGCCAAGTGGTATTAAACCATCGACAGCTATATCTTGTCTTCCTGCTCCAAGTATTGCTCTGTGATGAACACCTCTATCTTCATAATCAGGAGTATTTCCAAAAGCATCTTGACCAATTAATCCTTGAGGTACAGAAGGTTTTTCTTTTAACTCGATAATCTGAGCTTCAAAAGTGAAAGTATCCTGAAATGTATCTGGCCAAGGATGACGATTTATTACATTTCTTCCTAGCATTATTGCTTCGCCAATTCGAAGATTATTAATATCAAAAGGTATTTCATCTGAGATTACTAGAGGTAGAGTCGAACTGTTACCACCTGATATAGTTTTTAGCGTTATTCCGGTTTTTTCTTGAAATTCTTTTGCAAGGAAAATAAGATCATTCATTTTTAAAGCAGTTGGAATTACTCCGCCATAACAGGCAAGATTTACGCCCATTCCATCAATTCTACAATTTGTTATTTTTTTAGTGATTTCACAGAAATCGTCAAGTGTATCAGCCCAGAATCCTTCTCGAAGATCTCCAAGGTCTACCATAAGAATAAGTTTTGGTGATTTGCCGTATATAGCTGCATATTTTTCAAGTTCTAATATTGTTTTTTCTTCTGATACAAGTATATAATCACAATACTGCACAATTTCTTCTATTTCAGAAAACATAGGAAGTCTAAGAAGCATTACGGGAATATTAGGAAAATTAGTTTTTAGTTTTTTTATATTTTGAATTCTTGAATCAGCAAATTTTGTAATTCCACCATCTAAAATTGCCTGAGCTACTTTTAAATCAGCTGATGTGACTTTAGTAACAGCAAATACATCAATATTATGTTTTCTACATTGATTAAGAATTGTTTTTGCATTATGTGTAATTTTTTGAAGATTTATATTTATTTTTGGATACATTTATTGCTCCTTTGAATTTATACTAGATAAAACGAGTTTTTTAATATTTATATCTGGATAATGAAATGCAATTGTACCTAATGAGGAAAAAATGTATTTATTATCAATGAAACTTTCAGCATCTTTGCCTGGCATAAGACTTTCTGCATTTAATAAAAGATTTTTTGGTTCAAGAAGAGTTTTACATCCAGGAAGCCTTGTTAGAGCTCCACCTGTTCCAATTATATATTTAACATTTGAAAGATCCTTTCCAATAACAAATTGTTTTTTACCAGAAGGTGTAAACACTGTTTTTAATTTACCTGCATGTCGGTAAAGTCCGAGTTTGACAGCTTTATAAGCAAGGTTTTTAGAAAGAGCTATAGAACTTTCTGAATCAGGCATTGGTTTTAAAAATCCAAGATCTCCGTGAAATCTTATAGTTTTATCTTCTAGTTTGTTTAAATTATCTGCATTTATAAAAACTCCTAGATCTCCTTCAACAGTTCTTTTTGACAAAGGTTCTGCTTCAATTCTTTTAGCACTATGTTCAGGTGTATCTTCACAAACTGAATGAATATCAGTTGTAGCTCCTCCAACATCAATCACAACAACATCACCCATAGTTTCGTATATTTTTTCAGTTATTTTTAAAACAGCATAAGGAGTTGGTATTATAGGTTTTTTTGTGAGTAAGGATAATTTTTCCATGCCTTGAGCGTGAATTATATGTTTTGAAAAAGTTTCCTGAATTATTTTTCTAGCAGGTTCTGTATCTAATTCATCTACTCCAGGATAAACGTTTTTTGTAACGAGAAGATTTTTTCCTTGTTTTTCAAAAAGTTTTGTAATTGCTTTTATAAGCTGAGTGTTACCAGCATATATAAAAGGAATATCACATGGAATTTGACATAACATAAGAGCGTTGTGATATGTTGTTTCTGTATCTCCAAAATCGAGTCCGCCTGCAAAAAGAATTATATTAGGTTTTGTTTCTAATAATTCATCTATTTGATAAGGTTGGATTTTGCCACAACCTATGTATTTAATTATAGCTCCTGCACCAAGAGAAGCTTCACTGGCTGCTTTTGCTGTCATATCATAGGTAAGACCAAAAACTCCCATTGATAAACCGCCTGCTGCTGAAGAATTAATAAGAATTTCTTTAGGTTCAAGTTTTTCACCGGCTATTTTATTGAGGTTTTCTAATGCTTTGTAAGCTCCAAGAGTTACATCACCTTGTTCAACAGTAGTTAAATCAGTTGCTTGAGCAATATGTATTGGATTATCTGTAAAAATATTATTAAAAGCATTAACTTTAGTTATTGTGCTACCGATTTCAACTGTAATTATGTCGATTTTCATTTAAAAAATTACCTCATTGGTATTTTTATAATGATTTTTATTATTATACATATTAAATTCAGCTTCATTTATAAGCATATCAATTGTTTTAGGTATTCTAGGATTGAATTCGGAAAACCCTGCACTTACAGTTATTTTATTAGGATATAGATTTTCATTATTTAATTCATTAAGTTTTTCAAGAACTCTTTGCCAGCCTTTTTTTGCCATTGTTACATCAGAATTTACAAATAAAATTAAAAATTTATCACCACCAAACCTTGATATTATATCACTTTCACGAAGACCTGATTTTAAAATTTCTGAAAAAGATTTTATTATTAAATCTCCAATATTATTACCTAAATTATTATTTGTAGATTTTGTATTGTTTAAATCTGCAAAACACAATGATAAAATTCTATTAGTTTCTTTAGTATCAATATAGTGTTTATTGAATAGTTCTAAAAATGTTCTTCTATTATAAAGTTTTGTTAAATTATCAATTTTTTTTAAGTGATTTAGTTTTTCAATATTTTTTTTATTTTTCATAAGTAGTGTTGTAATAATTATAGATAAAATTAATGATACAATTAGAATGAATAAATTGTTTTTAATTGAAAAATATCTTATAAAAATTCCAATTGGAAAAAAAACAGCTAAAACTAAAATAAAATGTAATAAAAAAAACTTAATATATTTTTTTGTAAATAATTTATTTTTCATAATTTTTTAAACCTCAGACTAAATATTACAGTTGAGAAAAATTATAGTCAAGCAAAAGAAATATTTTTATAGATAAATTTGAAATTTTATCCTATAATTAAATTTAAGCTTTCGGGTTTTAAAAAAAATATCAGGGAGAATGATATGAAAAGAATGGTAGTATTTCTAGTCGCAGTATTTTTAGTTTTTAATGTGTATGCACAAAAAAGAGTTCTTTTTGATAATGCACACGCACAAACAGCCGGTTCAGCTCATTGGACAATTGAAACTGGTTATTCAGATTTTGCAGATGATTTGACAGGTGCTGGATTTGAAGTAAATGCTATTGAATATGCTGTAACTTATGATGTTTTAAAAAAGTATGATATTTTTGTTGTTCCTGAACCAAACAATCCGTTTTCCGAAACTGAAATTAAAGCTATTACAAAATTTGTTTCAGAAGGTGGAGGATTATTTCTTATAGCTGACCATAAAGGTGCCGATAGAAATCGTAATGGTTGGGATGCTGTTAAAATTTACAATAAATTTGTAGATAATTTTGGTTTTAAATTCGATGCAGAAACTTATTCTATACATCCTATTATGGGTAAAAGATTAGATTGTTCACTTATGGAAAATGTAAAAACAGTTGGTACTTGGGGTGGAACTACACTTTCTGTAACTGATTCTAAAAATGCTGTAGGACTTATACATCTTTCATCAAGCAAAGGTGGTAATCCTTATATTGTTGCAGCAATTCATGGTAAAGGTAGAGTTATAGCTGTTGGTGATTCATCTCCTTTTGATGATGGTACTATGTCAAATGGAAAAGCTTCAAGAAAACTTTATAATAATTATAATCAGGAAGGTTATCATCACAGAATAATGTCAGTTAATTTTGCAAAATATCTTGCTGGAGAAATTGGAGAAGATTTGGAAATTGTTAAAAATAAATAGAGATACAAAAGCATAATTAACGGCTACTTTGTAGCCTAATTAGCGATTATTTAGAAGCATAATCTAATTAGACTGTGTAACAGTCGTTACTTACAACTTTAGTTGTGCTAATTAGCAAATTTATAGAATTGTTATAAATTTGTGTTAATAAAAAAAAGCCCTTGTAAAAGGGCTTTTTTTGTTTTTTGTTTATTCGAGTTTATTTACTTCTAAGAGTTTGAACAATCCATGAAGCAACATTAATTCCTTTTGAACCTCTTCCAAAACCTCTATCTATACCAGATTCTTTGGATAAATCATTTTTAACCTGAGTTCCACCACCAATTAATAAGAATTTATCTCTAACACCTTTTTCAACACATATTTCATGAAGTCTTTTTTGCATTCTATAATGTATATCATTATGAGATATTATTGTACTCATTAGAATTGCTTGAGCACCAAATTCAATAGCAGAATCAACAAGTTTTTCAATTGGGCATGATGTACCAAGATAAAGATATTTAACACCGAATTTTTCAATTCCACCATGTTTTATATCAAGTATTTCTCTTAATCCAACTGAATGTTCATCTTCTCCAACCGTTGCTGCAACGACTTTAAGACCGTTTTCTTTAACATAAGCTCTAATTTCATCTTCTGAAAGTGTTTTGTCTTTTTCTGGAAGAACAAGTTTTGATTTATCTATTTTTATATCTGTTTTTCCTTTTATTTCAACATAAGTTCCTTCGCATGGATGAATTACAGCTGAATTAACAACTTCAGGGTCTTTAAGATTCATACTAAGAGCCATTTGTATTGCACAAGCTTCTGCAACTGCCTGTTCTTCAGGAAAAAACAAAGTAACAAGTACTGTTCCGTCACCATGCCACTCAACTTCTGGTGAACTAACATTGTTTTTTCTATCTTCCAAAAGTTTCTGCATTCTGTTTTCTGAAGTATCAACCTGATCTAATTCGTCTATAAACTGTATTTTTGATCGATTATGAAAAGTATCTCTACCTATTTTTTCATAAATTGTTTTCCATTCAGGATTATTATATCCGAATTGTTCTGAAACAGGAGCTATATAATCAATATCTCTTTCACAAATTGTATTAACACCAACTCCACCTTCAGGATCTCTTGCAATACCATCATTATGTCTTTCTGGATATTCAGCTGAATCAACAAACATACCTTTTTTTACAGCTTCAAAATATCCGATTTGAGCAATTTCTTCCATAAAAAGAACAGCTCTTTCTTTAAGTTCACGAATTTTTTCTCTTAAAGGACCGTCTTTTTTAAGCTCTATCATTTCCATAAGTCCGTCTAAAGCAACAAAAGTTTGTTTTGCAGTATTAAGACCTTTAATATTGTTGTAATGCCAAGGAACATTTCTGCCTTCGTCAGGAGTTATTGTACTTTGAATATCAGCACTAGTCATTTTGGAAATAAGAGTGTCAATTACATGTGTAATTGTAGCTTCATCTGTATCAGCTTCCATATATCTTGTATTCTGCTGAGCTCTGAATTTATAATCTGAGAAGAATTCTCTTAAAGCTACAGCATAAGGAAGGTCATAATACATTTTTGGAATTGGTGGAGCAGTTGGAGGAACTGTTGATAATCCAATATTTTCTTTTTTAATGCCGCATTTTTCAGAGAAAGAGCAGTTTATAGCATGTTGAACCATAAGTTCAGGCATTACAGCCCATGCTTCTCTTGCAGTTGCATTTGCATTATGAGCTCCATCAATCTGAAAAATTTCGCCATAAGCCATAATTCTTTTAGCAACAGCTGCGTCAACAATACTTCTTTTCATATTTATATTTCTATAAAGAATATTATACTGAGGATCCTGATGAGCACCATTAACTCCTTCTTCTGCAAATAAAACCGCAACTTCAGGACCAGCTACACCAGATACATAAGAATGAAAATTTATAGGTCTTCCTACTTCATCTTCAATAAGATCAAGAGCTTTTCTTGTAGCTCTAAGTTGTTTTCTAGTAATTGGAACTCCGCCAATACCTTCAGGAGTACCTTCTAAAAGTCCATCCATGTGAGATTGACCCATAGTTCTTATAACCATTATATGATCAGCTCCGTGCCATGCAGCCATTCTCATTCTTCTTATATCATCTTCAAATCTTCCTGATGCAATTTCAGTTGTAATTACACAATCAGGTTGTGGATCAATATTTTCAAAATATTTAGCAGCTGGAAGAGGTATAGAGTTTTTTAATGGTTCAGACATATCTTTAAATGTAAATTTATGCATTTTAAGATTATCTACATGTTTTCTCCATGTCCAACCTTTTCTTCTTGGTGTATATTTATCAAGATCTTTGAAAATTTCTTTTAAATCAATTTTTATTTTAGGTTCAAGACTCATATTATTAACTCTCCTTTAAAAAATTCCTTTAAGATCTGGGTTTTCTTCAGTGATAATCCATTTGCCGGCTTTATAACATGATATATTCATCTTTTCAGATAATTTGTAAATAACATTTCCAGCTCCTTTACCAAGAAGACCAGCTTCATTTATTTTTATAACAATTTCTTTTGCTTCAAGAGAATTAAAACCCATTCTTAATAGAACAGATCTTTCGATTGATGGAGAAGTATGTTTTGCAGCAAAATCAACTAGAGGCTGAGTTGCTTTATCACAAAGTTCCCAAAAATACTTTTTTAAATCTTCTTCACTCATGTTTTTTAAATGTTGTCTTCTTTTTTCAAATTCACTCATTTATGCCTCCATAAACATATTTTTTAATTTTTCAAAATCTTTAATATTAAGTTCATCCATAAGAAATTTTTTATTTTCAGGAATTGTTATATCGAGATTTTTAAAATTTGATTTAACATTTTTAATATAAGATTTTTTAAGTTCATCTAAAGGTTTTTCAATATAGGAAATTTCTGAAATATTACTAGGTATAATAACACTTTTTCCATTTATACTATCTTTTGGAGAACCATTTAATACTTTTACACCCTGATTTTTTGCAAAAGAAAGCTGAGATTGAGGATGTTTGCCAGCTCCTGTGTATTCAGTTTCCTGAACAATTATTATATGATCTTCTGGAAGTTCTTTAGCATAAGCAATTGCACATGCAAGAGAAGTATTTCCAGCAGGACCTCTTTCAAGACCTTCAAGTTGAGCAAGAAGCTCGGTTGTAAAGAAAACTTCACCTTGTCTAATAAGAAGATATTTATCCATATATCTTAAAGAACGAGCAGCATTTCTTGGTACATCAACTCTATCAGGATTAGTTGCAAATGGAATTCCAAATCCAGTATGACCTGTTGTAAAGGATTTTTTGTTAAAATCATTGTCTGATGCCATGTGAAGACCTGAAAGATCAACACTTGCTCCAATTATTTGAGTTTTATCAGCTCCAGCTCTTAAAAGTCCTCTAGCAGTACCAGTAAGATTGCCTCCACCAGCATGTGTAATCATGACATGTTCAGGAAATTTACCAGTCATTTTCATACATTGCTCGGCAAGTTCATGACCTAAAGTTTCAACTCCAGCAATCCCAAAAGGAGTGTATAAAGAAGCATTAAAAAAACCTGTATCTTCAAGTATATCAAGAAGACAATAGAATAATTCAGGTCCGACTGAAAGTTGAACAACTTCAGCACCATAACTTTCGCATTTTCTGAGTTTTTCTTCAATTTCAGGTTGACATATATAATTTGAATCAAAAAGTTCCTGTAAAATTATACATTTAAGATTATATTGAGCAGCTTGACTTGCAACAGCAGCGCCATAGTTTCCACTAGTTGCAGCAGCCATACCTTTATAACCTCTTTGTTTTGCAATATAAGCTGATATTGAAGCTCTTCTTGCTTTAAAAGAACCTGAAGCATTACAAGCTTCATCTTTTATAAATATTCTAGCTCCATAACCTTTTTTTGAATTGTTTCTAACAAGTTTAGTAATATTTTTTAATTCAAGAAGAGGAGTATTGCCAACTTTGTTTGAAAGCTGAATTTCTTTGATTTTTTCAAAAGAAAGTTCAGTATCGTTCATCATTTTTTCATAATCAAATGCAAAATCATTTATTTCATACGAAGAATAATCCATTCCCATAGATTTTTTCATAATTTCATTTTTTCTATTCATAACGCCTGTATAAGTTTTATCCATTTATTTCCTCCAGAATATTTCTGTGAGTTTGTCCAATATGCATAAGTTCTTCAACAGGTTTTCCAAAATTATGCGAGTATTCTGGATTGATTTTGATAAGTTTCCCCTCAACTTTTCTGCCTGCAAGAGTTTTTATTGTAACATTACTTCCTATTTTAGGATTTTCTTCATTTAAAAAACCATTAAGCCTCATAATATAATTGTGTTTTTTTGTATCTTGAGGAATTTTAGCTTGTCTTTCTTCTGATTTAAGTATTACTTTTTCAATTTGAACCCACATAATAACCTCCAGTAAAAAAACAAGGCGGATTAAGTTCCGCCCTGATAATTTAAGTTATTTAATTAATCATTCTTGGTATTGGAAGATCTGCCATAGTTTTAAGACCAGGATTAGCTTCTTTTACAAGATGAAGCATATTCACAGCCATAGCCATAGTTCCAATTCCACCAGGTATTTCAGGCTTTATTGCAAGATTAACAGGAGGATTACCTTTAATATTTATATAATCACCTGTATCTATTTTTTCAAGATGTGGAAGAACCTGCTGAGGATGTATCATTTTAATAATAGTTTTACCATCTTTTATACCATATCCAATATGTCTGCAACCAGCAACCATACCTTTATCAACTTTAACAAATTTTGTTTCTCTATAAACATTACTTATTATTGGTTCTCTTTCTTCTTTGATTTCATCAAGTTCAATACCAAGAGATTTTGCAATCATTCCGATTGATTCAGGAAAACCAACATGTCCAACTATATCACCAGTTTTAATACCTTTTTTGAATTCTTCAGGAGTAGTTCCAACACCCTGAGTTTTCATTACTGTTGGACCAAATGGAGATAAATCATTTATTCTTGAAGCTTCAATATATTCTATATCATGACATACACCAGTCATCATTATTACAAGAGCATCAAGTACGAATCCTGGATTAATACCAGTTCCAAGAACTGAAACATTGTTTTCTAAAGCACATTTATTGATTTCATCTGCTAATTTAGGTTCAGCAGCCCATGGAAATGACATTTCTTCAGCTATTGTTATTACATTGATTTTTTCATTGCATATTTTTTTAATATTATCAACTACATTTTTAGTGAAAGAATCTGTTGCTAAAATTACAACATCAGGTTTTGTTTTAATGTTTTTTTTAGCATCTTCAAATGAAGCGTAAATTTTAGTATTTGTTTTACAAGTTCCAAGAATTTCACCTGGGTCTTTATCAATATATTCACTTCTTGTATCAACAGCACCTAGAAGTTCTACTGATTCTTTAGAAAGCATAAGTTTTGCCATTCCACTACCCATAGCACCAAATCCCCATTGAAGCACTTTCACTTTTTTCATATAAACTCTCCCGATTTTAAAGTTTTTCATCTGCACTTTATGTATAAAAATATATACATTAATGTGTTCAAATGTATTATACAGCTTTATTTTAAAATATCAAGAGGGGAGGATAAAGCAGTGAGCGACTATGTACAAAATGTTCGATGAACATTTTTGTGATGGCGAATGTTGAATTTTCAATGGTGAATTAAGGAAAAAAACAGTGGTCAAAAACTAAAAAGAACAAACATTGATGCAGAATAGGGTCTGTGCTCATGATTTTTATTTTCTTGTTTCATTCTTTTCTTCTTAAATGAGTTTTTCAATAGTCTCTTGAATTAAAAAATAAAATTGTTAGTAAGCGAATACTCTGTATTCTTATTAAATCAGATAAAGCTGTTAGAGGGTTTAAGGTTAGAGTGTTTGGTGTTTTTATTCTTTAAAAGTTGATTTATAGAATTTGATTTTGTAACATATTAGTATGTGTCACAAAAAATTTAATACTGACATTTATATTGAAAAGTCTAAAGAAGCTTTTGAGTCTTCTGTAATATGTGGTAAAAATAATTTTTTTAATTCTTGGGCAAATCGTGCTTATTATTCCTTTTACATATTATCTTCAATATTTATGGAAAATTTAGGTATTGAACCTCAAGGAAAACATGGCGATTCAGAAATTTATTATAAACATAGCCAGATTATAAAACAATTAAGTTTTAGGATGAAGGCAGATAAAAAATTGAAAAAATTAAAGGTTTGTCGTATCTTAAACGATTTATATAATAATCGAGTTATTGCTGATTATTCTAGCGATCGAGTTATTGCTGAAAGAGAATTTATAAGATTAGGAATGAAATCTGAAGATGCTTTTAAAGAATATATTTCAATAATAGGAATTGAGGACTGTATATGAATATTATTATTAATAAAATAAATCAAAAATTAAGTAAAAAAAACATATTAATTAATTCTGAAACAAAGAAAACGCCTGATTTTTATGATAATAACGAGGATATTGAATATATTAATATTTACTCTTTAAATCCGATTGAAGACGATAGAATGAATGACTATATTGAATTTATATATGACATATTAGAAAAATATGAAAGATATGATGTTATTGTTGATTCTTTTTATTTTGATTGGGTAGAAGGAAATAAACCTTTATTAATTCAGGAAAACTTATTAAAAAGTTGGGGGAAGTCTGATTTCAATTCTAGTTATAATATGGAAGAAATCTTTTCTGATGAATTGAAAAATTTTTCAACTAGTAATTCAATAAATAATGTGTTTAAATCGAAAAATAATCCTTTTGAAGTTGATTCGGATTTTAGGGGTGTTGCAGCATGAAAGTGAAAAATGATAATAAATTTCTTAAATTTGATGATTATAAAATAATAGGATTTAATTTTAATATTAAACCGGAATATTTAAAAGAAGCTAAAAGAGAACTTTTAATAGAAATTAAAAGCGATAGTAAAATAATAGATAAAAACAAGTTTCAATTATTTTTGACTGTAAATGTTTGTGATGAGAATAACTTTTTAAATATTATAGTTACATCAGTTGGTTTTTTTGAATTTGGAGATAATATTGAAAAAGAACAGCATGATAAGTTAATGAAAATAAATGCTCCGGCAATTCTTTTTCCTTTTATTAGAGCCTCACTAACATCAATAACTGCACAAATGGGAATAGCACCAATTATATTACCTACAGTGAATTTTACTAATTGAACCTTCTATTTTTCGTAATTGAATTCTCTCAATAATTATACTAAATTTATTATTATTTTTTCCCCACCTATATCTTTTATAAAAAAATCTAAAAAATTCATATATATCCCTTTAATTTTGTTTTATTATCAGAGTATATTAAACAATATTTAAGCTGTTTTTTAAAGAAAATTCATTGATTTATTTTACTATTAATACAAGCAAGTTATGTATAAAAATATGTAAAATCTAATTCGAATAAAATAAGGGCGTTTCTATAAACAAAAGCAAAAAAAAAATCTACTCGGTAACTTGAGTGAACGTTGCGAAGCATATAATATACGGATGTATTATAAGTGAAGGAAGGTAAAAGAGGATGTTGAAAAACTAAAATGAACAAACATTGAAACAAAAATAGGGTCTGTGCCGATCTCAAATTTTAGCTTACATAGGTCGGCCTGACCATGCTGTTTGTTTTTAAAGTTAAGTTTGAAAAAAAGAAAACATAACTTTTTCAACAGCCTCTAAAATACCGAATGATTATTTTTTTGCGTTAGTGTAATGATAAAAATATCAAAAACAGATCCCGGCTCAGAATCATACCGGGATGACAGAAATTCAGAATAGTGCTGGGATGACAAAAATTCAGAATAGTGCTGGGATGACAAAAATTCAGAATAGTGCTGGGATGACAGAAATTCAGAATAGTGCTGGGATGACAAAAATTCAGAATAGTGCCGGGATGACACTTTTTTATATGTAATTTACTTTGAAACGATATTATATTGATTTTTGTTTATTTAATCAGAAGACTCAATTGTTTTCTGATTTTTCTAACTTCTATGTTGAATAAAACAGGCTTCCGTGTTAAAATTTTGTCGTTCATAAAATATAATTTTGTTTTTAAATATTAAATAATATGCTAGTGGGAGGAATTTGTGGGTAAAAAAATAAGAGTACTTATTGCAAAACCCGGACTTGATGGTCATGATCGAGGTGCAAAAGTTGTAGCACAAGCGTTGAAAGATGCTGGTATGGAAGTTATTTATACAGGACTTAGACAAACACCCGAACAGATAGTTTCTGCTGCAATTCAAGAAGATGTTGATTTTATCGGACTTTCTATTCTTTCAGGTGCTCATAACACACTTTTACCTAAAGTTGTTAAATTACTTAAGGAAAGAGGTGGTGAAGATATAAAAGTATTTGGTGGCGGAGTTATTCCAGGTGAAGATATACCGTTTCTTAAAGAAAATGGGATTATGGAAGTTTTTACTCCAGGTACAAGTCTTAAAGAATGTGTTGATTTTATAAAGGATAATGCTTAAATAATGGATTATATAAGGATTAGAGAACTTTCAAGATTTATTACGCAAGTTGAAAATCAAGATATTATTGCTCTTGAAAAACTTGAAAGCCTTTGTCTAAAAAATCCCTCAAAATCCCATGTTATTGGAATTACAGGTCCGCCTGGTGCTGGAAAAAGCACTTTGACTAATAAGCTTATATCTGAGTTTACAAAAAAAGGTAAAGTTGCTGTTATTGCAATTGATCCATCTTCGTTTTTTTCAACCGGTGCTTTACTTGGAGATAGAGTTAGAATGCAAGAACATTCTACAAATCCTAATGTTTTTATAAGAAGTCTTTCAAATAGAAATCATCTTGGAGGTCTTTCTGTATCAACTCCCGATATAATCAAAGCTTTTAGTGTTTATAATTATGATTATATTATTGTCGAGACAGTTGGTGTAGGTCAAGATGAAATTGATATAGTAAAATTTTCTGATACTGTTGTTCTGGTGCTTCATCCTGCAAGTGGTGATGATATGCAGGCTCTTAAGGCTGGAGTTATGGAAATAGCGGATATTTTTGTTGTTAATAAAGCTGATATAAAAAATGAAGCTGAAAAGACTTTTAATATAATTAATTATTGGATAAATCTTAATCCAAGAAAATGGAATCCTCCTATTTTAAAAACTCAAGCTATAAATGGTGAGGGTGTTGTTGAATTAGTCGAAAAAATTAATAAACACTCAGATTATATATTGAATAATCCTGAAAGCGTTAGATTTAGAAAAGAAATGAAAGCAAAGCATGAGCTTATGGCTAAATTATATCTTGTTGTTGAAAATTTGGTGCAACAAAAATATCCAGAGTTTTTTGAGGAAAATTCTGATAAAATTATAAAAGGTGAAATTGAACCTCTTATGGCTGCTAAAAATATTATATCGGGAGTGTTGAAATGAAAATAGATCATATTGGTATTGCTGTTAAAAGTATGAAAGAATCTGGTAAACTATATGAAGATTTAGGTGTTGAAATGGAGCATACAGAAGTGCTTGATGGTATGAAAATTGGATTTTATCCTTTTGGAGAATCAACGATTGAACTTCTTGAACCTGTGGATACTAGTTCAGCAATTGGTAAATTTATTGAAAAAAAAGGTGAGGGAATTCATCATATTGCTATAAATGTTCCTGATGTTGCTAAAAAACTTAAAGAATTAGAAGAAAAAGGTTATGTTTTGATTGATAAGGTTCCAAGAATGGGTGCTCATGGTAAAAAAATTGCTTTTATACATCCTAAATCAACAAATGGAGTTTTACTAGAAATTTGTGAAGGGTAGAGCAAAGGAACTTTGCTAATTAAGAATTAAAAAGCGTGAAGTAGTGAGATGGTGAAAGGGTGAGATAGTAAAGGCTTTAAATCCATTTCACTATTCTCAGATTTAAAATGTTAAAGCCATGACAAATTGCAGTTACAGTTATTTTATGATTTATACTTACTAACTGCTAACAGCAGTGCTAACTAGGTAGCATAGCTACCGCTAACTATAAATTAGTCATAATATAACTAAGTTATGCTAACAGTTATTAAAAAAATATCTTTGAGGAGATTTTATGGGAAATTACAGAGAAGAAATTGTAAAAAAATTCAATGATGCTAAAAAAAGTTGGGAAGAAACATCTGTTAACAAGACTTTGTCAAGATTTCCTGAAAGAAAAAAAGAATTTAAAACGAATTTTGGTTTAAATATAGATAGAGTTTATGGTCCAGATGAAAATTCTGATTACAATAAACTTGGACTTCCAGGAAAATATCCTTTTACAAGAGGTGTTCAGCCTACAATGTTTAGAGGTAGATTCTGGACAATGCGACAATATGCTGGTTTTGCAACAGCAGAAGAAACAAATGAAAGGTATAAGTATTTGCTTGCAAATGGAACAAGTGGACTTTCTGTAGCTTTTGATTTACCAACTCAAATTGGGTATGATTCAGATGATGCAATGAGTGAAGGTGAAGTTGGTAAAGTTGGTGTTGCAATAGATTCTTTAGCTGATATGGAAATTCTCTTTGATGGAATTCCTCTTGATAAAGTTTCAACTTCAATGACTATAAATGCTCCTTCGATGGTTCTTCTTGCAATGTATATTGCAGTTGGAGAAAAACAGGGAGTTGCTCCTGAAAAGCTTAATGGAACTATTCAAAATGATATTTTAAAAGAATATATAGCTCGTGGTACATATATATTTCCACCAAAGCCTTCAATGAGACTTATAACTAATATTTTTGAATATTGTAAAGAAAAAATTCCTAATTGGAATACAATTTCAATTTCTGGCTATCATATTAGAGAAGCAGGTTCAGATGCAGCACAGGAAGTAGCTTTTACTTTGGCTGATGGTATTGCTTATGTTCAGGCTGCTGTTGATGCTGGAATGGATGTTGATTCATTTGCTTCAAGATTATCGTTTTTCTTTAATGCACATAATGGATTTTTTGAAGAAATAGCTAAATTTAGAGCAGCAAGAAGAATGTGGGCAAAAATTATGAAAGAAAGATTTAATGCAAAAAAAGAAAAATCAATGATGTTAAGATTTCATGCTCAAACAGGCGGTTCTACTTTAACTGCTCAACAACCAGATAATAATATTGTAAGAGTTGCAATTCAAGCTTTATCAGCTGTTTTGGGTGGAACTCAATCACTTCATACTAATTCAAAAGATGAAGCTTTAGCACTTCCAACTGAAGAATCAGTAAGAATTGCTTTGAGAACTCAACAGATAATTGCAGAAGAAACTGGGGTTACAGATAGTATAGATCCACTTGGTGGTTCTTATTATATTGAAAAGCTTACTGATGATATTGAAAAAAAAGCTTTTGATTATATTAATAGAATTGATGAAATGGGTGGAGCGCCTCAGGCTATTGAAAACGGATATATTCAAAATGAAATTCAAAAATCAGCTTATGATTATCAGAAATCTGTTGAAACTAATGATACTGTTGTTGTTGGAGTTAATAAGCATAAAGTTGAAGAACAAGCTCCAAAAAATCTTCTTAGAGTTGATATGAGTGTTCAGGTTAGACAAATTGCTAAATTAAATAAAATTAAAGAAAGTAGAGATAATAATAAAGTTCAGGAATGTCTTAAAAAACTTGAAAGTTCCGCAAAAGATCCTAATATAAATCTCTTTCCTATTGTTATTGAAAGTGTAAAAGCTTATTGTACACTAGGAGAAATTTGTAATACTTTAAGAGGAATATTTGGTGAGTATAATCAAAAAATATTTTAAAAAATAAAGAAAAAAGTACTAGTTAAAGAGTTATATAGTTTAAGGGGTTGCGTGTTAAAAGCTAATAAACCCTCAACCCCCAACTTTATTCTATAATTTGTTTTTATAGTAACTTTATGTTATAATATATCAATGCAATAAAATTCTTGTTATTTAATCGAAGAGTTCAATTTCAGACATGGAATGATAAAAAAACAAAAAAAGGTTTTTTATTTAAAAAAATAGGAGGAAAAATGGTACAAATTTTAAAAAGAACAGGTAATACAGTTTTTTATAATGCATCGGGTCTCGAAGAATATTTTCCAGATCAGAGAATATTTTTCAAGCTTGAAGGTACGAATCCAACAGGAAGAATTCAGGATAGACTTGCAGCAGCACTTGTAAAAGAAGCTAAACAGCTTGGATTCTATACTATTTCAGTTGCATCTTTAGGACCACTTGGTGAATCAATTGCTTATGTTTCAAGCACAATGGATATGAAATGCATTATATATATGCCTGAAAAATCATTTGAAAAGAAAAAAAGCTGGTTTCACATGGAAGGTGTAACAATTGTTGAAAAAGGGAAAACTTATAATGATTCTTTTCAGTTTTCTTTTGCTGATGCTAAAAAAAACGGATGGTATAATGCAAATCCAGGTTATGATAATATAGGTATTTCAAATGCTGTTTATGGTGAAATTGCTGAAGAAATTGTAAAAAAAACAATAGTTAATCCAGATAATCTATTTATGTTTCTAGGTGACGGTGCTTTAGCTCTTGCAATGCATAATGGGTTTAGAGTTTTATGGCATAAAGGAATTATTGATAGAATACCTAAAATTCACGCAGTATGTACAGAAAAAGATAATAATATATATAAAGCTTTTCTTGAAGGCAGTGAGGATGTTAAAGATGCATATTCAGAAACCATTAAAGGAAGAAAAGTTAATAGAAGTACTTTCAAATATAAGATAACTGATGCTCAAGGCGTGCTTAATGCTGTTTATGATTCTGGTGGAAGTATTATTTGTGCTGATAAAAATCAAATTTTCAGGTATTCTGAACTTATAAAAAAAAGAGAACATATTAAAATAAAATCCCGTGGTTGCATAGCTTTTCAAGGATTTGATATTCTTTTTAATGAAGGTAAAATAAAACCTAATAGTATTAATGTATTTCTTATGGAAGATGGTCAGCCTGCAATTGAAGTAAGAGAATTATCAAATCTTAGTGAAAATGAAAAAGAGTCATATATTCATATTGTAATGGAATTTCTTGCTGAATATGGTGATGATTATAATTGTACAAAAGAAGCTGTTGAAAATGCTCTAAAATCAGGTTTTGTACTTGGTGCATATACTGGAAATAAAATAACAGGAGTTTGTGTAATTGTAAAAATGCCAATGAGTCAAGTTATTCCTCAATATCATCTTGTATATATTGGTTCTGATTTAAATAAAGGTTCAAGAGGTATAGGAACTCTTCTTATGAAAAAAGCTATAGAACTTACAGAAGGAGATTTTTCACTACATGTTGATTTAAAAAATAATAAAGCAATTAGAGTATATGAAAAAATGGGTCTTGCTAAATCATATGTAAGAATGATTTATAAAAAATAATTCAATTTTATTTTATAAAAGATATTATTCTGGAGTTTATAAATTAAAGTGAAAAAGTATGATGTAATTATAGTTGGAGCAGGAGTTAGTGGACTTATAGCTGCAAATTATCTTGCAAAAAATAATAAAAAAATACTTGTTATAGAAAAAGAAAAACAGATAGGTAATAAACTTTGTGCAGGTGGACTTACTTATAAAGCTGTTGCATTTCTTAAAAATGCACCCTTTATATCAAAAATTGATTTAAAAAAAATAATTACATCTAAATCAAATACATATTCTATAAAATATAGACAAAAAGAAGTTGTTAGCGGAAAAAGTGATTATCCATATTATTTTACCCATAGAAGTATTCTAGATAATATTCTTTTAAAAAAAGCTATAGAAAACAATATAGAAATAATTTTTGATAATAAAGTTCTTGAAATAAAAAATAATAGAATAATTAAAACCCCAAAAGGGAGTTTTAGAGCAGAAAGAATAATATGTGCTAGAGGAGTAAGCGAGTTTTTTAAAAATAATATAAAAAATGGTGATTTTTATTTTACAATGCAGACAGAATTTTCATTAAAAGAATTTGATAAAAACACCCCAACAAATTTTATATATGGATATGTTTCAAGAGGATATGGATGGATATTTCCAACTGGGAAAAAAGTTGTTGTAGGTATAGGAAGTAGAGATGTATATGAGGTAAAAAAAGCTTTTTATAAAATGTGTAAAGATCTTAAATTAAATATATTAAATAAAACAATAAAAGGTGCATGGATTCCTTGTTTTGAAAAAAAAGAAATAATAAAAGGTAAAATAATCTATGTAGGAGATTCATTAGCAGCAACTTCACCAATATTTGGAGAAGGTATATATAATGCATTCTTATCTGGGAAAATTGCAGCAGAAATAATATTAAAAAATAAAGAAAATAATAAATACAAAAAAGAAATTAAAAAACATATATTAAATAAAAACAAATTTGAAATGTTGATAATTTATATATTTTACAAACTTCTCAAAATATTCAAACACAAATTATTATATTTTTTTATGACAAAATTAGGAAGAGAAATATTTCTTATAGCACATGGCAAAATAAGTTATTTAAAATTATTTTTGAGCGGAAGATTTTTTTTAAGATTATTAAGGTAAAATATCGAATAGTACCGAATGATTATTTTTTTGCGTTATTGTAATGATAAAAATATCAAAAACAGATCCCGGCTCAGAATAGTACCGGGATGACAGAGCTAATGAAGCAATTAAAAATTAAAAATTAATAATTAATAATTAAAAATTGATAATATAAAGTAAGGAGAAATTTTTTGAATAATGAAATCAA
>JALOAD010000091.1 GCA_023228995.1 Candidatus Muiribacterium halophilum | reverse complement strand
GATAAAGAATTCTGGTCATTAGAAATGGGTTTTATGTTTAAGGAAACACAGGATTGGGATATATGTATGAATCCAGGAAATTATTCTTGGGATGACAAAGAAAATGTTTGTTGTGGTGAATTTTACATCGTAATGGGAGAGAAAATTTGTGGCACTTGCTTACTAACACCCGATGGTAAGAAATCACAATATAAGAATTATATAGAAAGAGAAAAGAAAATAAATAGAATCATAGATGATATTTAAGTATAAAGACATAGAATATTATATTATAGAAGCGGTATTCTGTTCCAGAAGATTGTCATAAATTGATTGCAGACTTGAAATATGATTATGATAAAAGGAAAAATCTAAATAAAAAAGATAAAATAAACACTGATTGGATAATATATGAAATAGACACAAAAAATATAGATAAATTATATAAAGATTCAAATTATATTGATAAAGGCTATTATATTGTAGATAATATTAATCCAAATACTAATTAAAAAAAAAGAATGACTAAGGAAGAAATACAAATATGGTTTAGAAACAAGTTTAATTCTTGTTATGGTGTAGTTCATGATGATTACCCAGAAAGTATTTTTATGTATTATGATCCACAATTTATTAGGCAAAAGAAATTGTCTAGAATTGTTGGTGAAGAAATAGAATATCCAATAAAACCAACTGGTATTTGTTTATTTGAACAGGATTATAAAAATGGTTATTTATTTATGAATTATGATGAAATAACTTCATTTTTTTATGAAAATTATTCAAATAATTGGTTAGAAATCAAAGAGTTAATTAGTACTATGTTGAAAGATGACTCAAAATTACAGATACTTACACCGCCTGACTGTGAGGTTAGAATTAGGCGTGTGTTGAAAGATGACTCAAAATTACAGATACTTACACCGGCTAAAAAATATGTATGGTGACAATTCTAAGTTGAAGATGACTCAAAATTACAGATACTTACACCATGCTTTTCATGCGGTCAATTTTTTACAAGGTTGAAAGATGACTCAAAATTACAGATACTTACACCCTATTTCTTTTCTGGCAGTTTTACTAATCTGTTGAAAGATGACTCAAAATTACAGATACTTACACCGCAAATATATAAAATTTATAAAAACAAACAGTTGAAAGATGACTCAAAATTACAGATACTTACACCTGAATATTTGAATTTAAAGGGTGTTTCAGCGTTGAAAGATGACTCAAAATTACAGATACTTACACCCATACGAATTAATGAGCAAATTAATCCTGAGTTGAAAGAGGACTCAAAATTATAGGTACTTACACCCGCAATTGCCGCCGTAATTCCCACTGTCATGTTGAAAGATGACTCAAAATGAAATGGTAATTTTCAGAGATTTTGCAACCGTTACTAAACATTAAAACGATTAACTTACAACATTTACTAAATAAAAAAAAATAATATGAAAAAAGAAACAAACATAGACAAAATTTCATTTACTACTAGTGAAATATTAGCAGATAAATTATCTGGTATAAGAATACCTAATAATGCATCAAATTATACTTTTCATTTCTTCGTTGGTGATGATTCTACTGAAATTAACATTTCAGATGAAATTATAAAAATAATAGAAAATATAGGTTTAATTCACGTTGGTCATTGTGTTTTTATTATACCAGATGTAAAATATGTTAATAATTTTAAAACATTTTTACAAGAAAGAACAATAGAAGAAATAGAACAAAAGAATAATTTTGTAACAGAATTAAGAAGAATTGGTTTTAATCATATGATAGAATATGAATATTTTAATGATAGAGAAAAATATAGACCTGTATTTTTGTCAAAAATGACAAATAATCAGAAATATTCTTTTTATATACAGGATGATATTTTTTGTTTTTATTTAACTAATGGTAATCCATCTGATGATATAGAATTACCGACAAATATTATTAATTTAATTGAAAAAACAGGTATCGTAGAAGGTGGAGAAGGTAATTTTTATCCTAAAATGGATGATAAAGGAAGAATTATTAATTTTAATAAAGATGAAATAATTAAAAAATTGAAATCTGTTGGTTTTATTCATAATTTTGAGTTGGATGAATAATTTTTAATTTATAATTCCCACATCATATAATTAACAGATTCTAAATAAATAGAATCATAGATGATATTTAAGTATAAAGACATAGAATATTATATTATAGAAGCGGTATTTCCTGCTGAAATATCTTTCCTTATAGAACATGGTTGGGGAAACGGTTATGTTAGAATAGCCGATAATCATGAATTTTATGGTCTTGACTGTGATGATATACCAGTCTGGATACATGGTGGTCTTACTTATGGAACAAATGGTGTTTATGGTTTTGATACTGCTCATTACGGTGATAACATAGATAGATGGAATGAAGATAGAGTATTAGATGAAACAAGATGGTTAGCTATTCAATTTCATTTAAGAAAATCAATAGATTATGACGATTATGTTGAAAATTATCGTGATGATGTGTTATACAATGAAAAAATTCACAATAGAGAAAAGAAACTAGAAAGAATAATTCTAAAAAACAATTAATTATGAATGTACCCTGGCTTAAATCAATATTTAATTGAGAATAAAACAACACAAACATATAGACAAACATTTGCTCAAACAAGAGAAATGTTAAATGAACCAGATGAGTTTAGAGTTTCTGATGAAACATATTTCAACACACAACTTAGACAAGATTTAATAAATCAAGTACAACAAAAATTGACTTGGGACTTACCTGAAACCCAAGTCAATTCATTTTATGATATACCTATAATCAGGAATATTCAAAGAGAAGCTAAACTCAACAGAATATTAAAACAAAAACCTAATAAAAGAGACAATATAATAATTGTCACTAACGGTAAATTAGCCAGTGATATACAAAACGAATTACAATTCTCAAAAGATATGCTGGATTTTGAAACTTATGAAAACTATTGAAGAAAAGACATCAGAATTGAATATATCTGATGTTAGCAATAGTGTTTTTTCAATTACAGAAGAACAATTAGAGAAACTGATTGAAAAAGTTAAAGATAAAATAACTGATACACTTGATAAAGAAGGTAAAAGCACAAAAGGGTTAGCAATAACTAATTCAGTTTCGGATACGATAAAATCATATTTGAAAAAAACATTGTTGCTGTTAATGACACAAAAACTGTTGGTGATGGTGTTTGCTCAACAGAAAATTTAGAACCTGAATTAAACTATTATAGAAATAAGAAATTAGAAAGAATATTGAAATGAAATATACAATTGAACTTACAGGAAAACAAATGAGACTAATGGCGAAAGCCTTAGAACAACACAGCAGAATTATATGTGGTCATATGAATATTCACACTGTTCCTGCTATTGATCACACACTCAATAGAGTACAATACAAAGAAGGTGAAAATTGGGATAAATATATGGAAAACAGACAAAAGGTAGAAGAACTTTTGTTTGAGATTAAAAAATGTATGTTTGATGGTACTGATATGGGTACAGATGAATGGAAACACGGAAACCACGGTATAGGTTGGGATAATGAAGCAGATATGGCATATGAAATGTACAAGATGATTCTTCACACTTTTGAGAACGAGAGACAATCAAAAGAAGGAGATGAATATCAAGGTAATGTTCACTCTACACCACCATTACACAATTCAGATCAACCACTCATAAAAGTAAATGTTAAATCTGATAGAGAACTTAAATTAGAAAGGATTGTAAAAGATGATTAATATTGATAAGTATAAAAAAGGACAATTTGTGAAATATGATTTTAAAGGCATCAGTCCAAAAAGATATAAAATGTTACTTATTGATGGTAAACAAGGTGATTACTACACATATAGATTAAGTATTCAATTGCCAAGATTACCTTTGACTGATTGGGATCATGATGATGGTGATTCACCAAGTTTCGTTCATATGAATGGTGGTTTATATCGTGATGAAGAATGTATCCAGATGGAAAGACAACAACCACCTCCGCCAGATGAAGAGGATAAATACATGGAAACTTGTGAAGATTTCAAAATGAGTAGATATACCGAAGAAAAAATTAAACGAAAAGTACGTGATGAAACAGATCATTTACAAGAAGGGTACGGTGAAGGTTGGAACCACGTAGAATATATTTTTCATGGTGGCATCGAAAAAGAAGATGAAGATGATTACGAAGAAAAGATTAAAGATCCTGATAATGGTTGCTTTTTTGAGTATTACTATCTTGGTTCTGCTGGTGAATTAAGATTAAGTCAAAGATTTCTAACTAAAAGAAAATTCACTGACTATGATGAATTCACAGACATTAATCAAAATTATGTGGAGTATGAAAACTTACCAAAAATAATTGATTATATGACTCAATTAGACAATTTGATTAACCAAGAATTTTCAGCAAAATTATTACTAATAAATAAAATGAAAAACGAACAAAAATGAACGGAATTAATGAAATAAAAGAAATGTTGGATGCCCAACAAAAATTAAGAGATAAAGTATTGTCTGTTATAGGTTACGATTCTTATGATGATTCACCAATCGAATTGAATGATGAAGATGAATGGCAATTAGATGGTGAAGAACTTTATATTGCCGTGGAAAATATGCCTATGGAAGAAGCATTAGAAGAAGGAGAATATTATGGTTATACTGTTTCTTCATATTCAATGAAAGGTGAAAAACTTTATACAGGAGAAATTGATGACCACACAATTGTAATGGCTTATCCACAAGACGAAATGTGGGATGATACAAGAATTTACATATTAAATAACACAAAAAGATATACAGATGCATAGAGACGACAAATCAAGGTTCTTATTGTATATGGAACCAACACAACAAAAATCAACTGAACCAATAGATGATAAATATACAGAAATAATGCAAAAAGCATTTGATAATGCAGTATCAGGAACAGCAAATTATTCTTCAATAGATAAAGAAGAAAGATTTACAGAAGGTTCTGGATATAGAGGCATTCATAGATGTTCTTGTGGAGAAACAAGTGGTAACAAAGATTACCTACTTGAAAATGGTATGATTAAACACGATTTTTAATGAGGAAGAAATTTAATGACATCTATAATACTAAAATTTTGAGACAAAAGAAATTGTGTAGAATACTTGATGAACCATTAAAACACAATGATGAATTCTATCAAATGTTCAACGATTTAACTTTTGAAATTGTAAAAAAGATTAATAAAATTCAGAATGATGATTTGATTTGGCTACAAGATAGTAAAACAACACAATTAATAGATATGATAGATTTAGTTGATAAAGCCTATACAGATTTTATGAAGTATTATAGAAACGATTATAAACACGAACCATATTTATACGCAATACAAATAATTAAACACAATATAAAATAATATGTTTAGAAAGAAAACAACAAAGAACGAAACAATAGTAATTGACTTAGATGGTCCAGACGGTAATGCCTTTGTATTGATCGCTGCTGCAGGACAATTAGGAAATGAATTGGGATTTGATCAAGAAAAAATAACTGAAATAACTGAAGAAATGAAATCAGGAGATTATGTCGAATTGATAAGAGTATTCGACAAATATTTCGGTGATTTTGTTATTTTAGAATCAAATAATATAGATGATTATGTATAATAGAACAACAGAAGATGAAATCACTAAATTAGAACCAGGTGAAATATTTGTATTTGGATCTAATGAAGGTGGTAAACACGGTAAAGGTGCAGCAAAAACAGCATTGACTTGGGGAGCAATCTGGGGTCAGGCTGAAGGTCTACAAGGTAGAACCTATGGAATACCTACAAAAGATTCTTCAATAAGAAGAACTTTAACAGTTCCACAAATTAAAGTCTATGTAGATAGATTTATTGAATTCGCTAAAGAAAATCCTGAACTCACATTTCTTGTAACAGAAATTGGTTGTGGTTTAGCAGGTCATAAACACAAAAATATTGCACCACTTTTTCAAGATGCCAAAGAAATACATAATATACATTTACCAAAGAAATTTTGGAGGAAAATTAAATGAGAGAAACATATAACATATTTTGGTTTTTAAGAATAAAGAACTTTAAGAGAGCCTGTCAATTGTTTAGATTATTTCTGTGCAGATTGTAGAAAAAGTTTTAAAAAACAAACAAAAACAGACTTGAAAGAACAAAAAAGAGAAGAAAGATTGAAAAAATTAAAAAGAATATTAGGATATGAGTAAAATTAAGAATCCAGAGTTTATGATAGATGATTCAGTTTTCTATTGTAAAATAGATACATATTATACAGAAATCAAATTATATAAATGTCTAATAGTTGATATGAGTAAGGAATTTGGTAGTTATAATGACTGGCAATATAAATTATTAATCGTAGATAACGATGATAAAAAAACAATTGATTCACAATCGGATTTTATTTGGAAAAATTTACTCGAAGTTAAAAATTATATTGAAAATAGTAACGAGAAAAAATTACAATCACTCAAAAAAATATATGATACAAATGTAGCAGAACAAATCAAATTCAAAAATGATTCACTTTCTAAATTAAAAGAAAATTATGGTGAAGAATATCAGAAAATAAATAGAGAAAAGAAAATAGAAAGAATATTAGATGAAGATAACTAGGACAACAATAATAAGTGATCAGAAAGAACAAAAACCAGATTCTTGGTCTGCTTATAAACATTATCATAAAATTGAAATCAATTTTTATAAAGATGAACTCAGAATAAATAAAGAACTATGGTATATAACAGGTCATGGTTCTGAGCAAGTTGATGAAATTTTTATTAGATCCTCTCACAACGCAATTTACAAAACTCAAACCATTGAAAACCTTACCAAAGAAATAGAAGATGAAATGGTTGAAAAATTAATTGAATATAACAAAGAAAAAATTCAAGATAAATTAGATGATATTGAAGCAATCAAAAACGATATTAAAAACTATAATAAAAACATAAAAGACTTGAAAGGTTATAAACCTGCTCAACGTGAAGAAAAATTAGAAAGGATCTTGAAAAATGAACGAAATTAAACATAGCGATGTAATATGGCGTTTATAGAATAACCTGTGAATGTGGACAAATAATTGAACACCATCCAAGAAAAAACTATGTGATGTATGTCAAAATAAACATAAATGTAGTGGAGTAGATTGTGAAAGATCTCCAGAAGTTGGAGAATGTCTGGGATTGATTTGACCTTTTCTGTTTCTGTTCCAACTATGATAGTAGTAGAATCTATGAAATTAACGGTTAATCCAAAAATTCAACAAACACACAATAAGAGTAATAGCTAAAAGGTGTGTTTATGGTGATATGAGACCAACTGGAAGTGAACAAACAAAATATAAAAAATATGACTTACTCTTAGGTAAGAATTGTGTACCAATTGTAGTAGTTTCTTTACTAACTACCATTAGCCTATTTTCATAATTAAATGTATATCCTAACTTCTGATAATACTTCTGAATATTATTTACATCATTATGTTCCGTACATCTATATATTTGTGTCCGCTGGTGTAAGTATCTGTAATTTTGAGTCATCTTTCAACCGTATTTAGTACATGTCAGCTAGACTGAAAGGTGTAAGTATCTGTAATTTTGAGTCCTCTTTCAACTTATTAAAGGATAGGGGTTTTTGGCTTGTGGGTGTAAGTATCTGTAATTTTGAGTCATCTTTCAACATTAATTTTTTAACTTCATTATAATGATTAGGTGTAAGTATCTGTAATTTTGAGTCATCTTAATTAGCCTACCACAGGCCATTGCAAGTAAGAAGTTGCCCGAGGGCAACTTCTGTAAATCTTTAATATCTCAAAACTAAATTTGTTGGAAAAATATTTCTATCAATATCAGATTCAGATGATTCAATAATATTACCTTCATAATTAAATTTATCATATAACATCATATTATAATATCCTGCAGCATATATTAATATTGATAAATCAAATTGTCTTAAATTAATTCAAATGGACCAGATTTAACAGAAGTTGATAGTTTGCA
>JALOAD010000090.1 GCA_023228995.1 Candidatus Muiribacterium halophilum | reverse complement strand
TGATCTTTAAGATCAATTCCTGATCAGACTTTTTCATCTTCCTCATATTCCATTTTTATTTTAACATATCTCCTTAAGTATTTATTCTATTTTTCCTCTATTTCTATTATACAATTCCTGACCAGTTCAGGAATCCAGCTTTAGATTTTTAATTACATATAATTTCATCAAAGAAATATTAATTAATCGGACCACATGAAATTTAACTTCCATGTAAAATTCCCTCTTACGATGTTCGACTTTGCAATACTTCCGTATATTGCATGCTTCGCAACAGTCTCCATAGTTCCTCATAATTAATCACAAAAATGTTCACTGAACATTTTAATTTGCGTTTCATTATACAAAATACAAAAGATTTTTTTTAGCTTTAAATTGTTAATTCTTAATTGTTTTACAGAGCTGGTCATTCCTGACCAGTTTAGGAATCTAGACTTTATCTTTTTTTCAAGGAAATAATAAAATAGATAAAAAAAAGGCTACCTGCAGGTAGCCTTTTTAAAATCAAATAAATTAATTTATTGTTGTGGTACCTCTTTCGATTGAACTTGTTCCGTCAGGATTAACAATTTTTATAAAGAAATTAAATCCTGCAGGTCCTGTAACAGGTTTTTTAAGTCTATAAATATAATATTCTTTAGCATCGTTCCCAGTTAACTTAACTACACCATTTGTGACTTCCCAATCTCCAGCAATTGAGCCAGTAAGAGTTTTATTGGCTGCAAAACTAAGAGCAATTGTACCAGTAGTTCCAGTGCCATCTTCCTCAGTTAGTATTATATTTAATGCGTTGTCTGATATAAGATTTTCTGTAACAGGTACTGTTTCATAGAAAATCGCATCAGATGAAATCATTTTTATTGTATGTTCTCCATTAGTTGCGTTTGAAGCTGTAAGTACACCATTCATTGTTTGTCCACCTACACTTATTTGAAGAAGTGTATCGTCTACAGATGTCCAAGTCATTGTACCTTCTTCAATAGCAGTATCTTCAGCTGAATCGTATTTTAAATCAGTTATATTTGTTCCTAATACTGTCATCAAATGAAGTTCTTCCCAGGTTGGAGTTCCTGTTCCTGTTCGTGGATCTTTAAAGTATGCACAGTAAGTTGCATCAACTAATACTGAGTTATCATTAAGTGAATCAAGAGATTTATCCCAATTAAAATCATCATACTCGTAATTTCCTGTTGTAGCATCAAAATATACAAGTGGTCCAGAAGGATTACCAAATCCAAAATGTCCTATTGAATAAAAATAAGTAATATTTCCATTAGATTCTGTAAGAGTATTTCCTCCAGGAATATCACCTAAAGTTATATTTACTGTTGTATAAGTTTCTTCTCCTCCAATAGCCTGTTCCCAATAATAATATAGATTGTTTTTAATATCAATTACAGATCTATCTTCTGAGTTTGTATCAACAAATTTATTTTTATCAGTATCAGCTACTCTTGATACAAGCCAGCAATCCCAACCTACATTAGCATCATCATTATCAGCCATATCTTCAAAAGCTGCCATTGGACCATACATATCTGTATAATCAACTCTCATAGCATTTGGAGCTGCTCCTGAAGTTGCGGTAAAAGTAAGTGTATATCTTTCTTCAACAACATCTCTGTCTGATATAGCATATGTTCCAGAACTTTCTGTTTTAGCATTTGGAGTAAATTTTGTATAAGTATAAGTTCCAGTTGAATCAGTGGTTTCAGTAAGATTATACATCTCAAAAGATATCCAATCCCAAGGATCTGTGTTTTCAAAAGTTGTTTTATAGAAATTTGTAGCAACATCAACTGATATTGTTGAAGTTTCTATAATATTCAAAAGTTCTATTTCGCCATTTTCAACAAATGCAGCTATGAATCCTGTACTTGTTTTTTCAAGTTTGAATATATTAATATCAGAACCTAAAGTATTTAGATTAAGATAATTAAGCGAAGCAGAATCTCCCAATGAAAGTGTTGCTAATGTAGGAGTAAATTCAACCCAAATATCAAGTTCATTATCATACATTTTGTTGTCTGTGAAATTTAACATAGCTAAAAGTTTATCTTCCTGATTTGTTATGCTAAAATTTTTATCATTATAATCAGCTGGAGCAAAAGCAGTTGCTTCTCTCATTATTATTGTTTTTTTAGTAGTATTTGCACCTGAATTATCAGCAAATTGAGCAGTTAGTGAATAACCACTTGCGGTTGTTGTATCAGGATCAATTTTATAAGTAAGAAGCAAATATGCATTATTAAGTTCTGGAATTGTAGGAATTGCACCAAGCATTATAGTCTTATTTATGCCAAATGTCCAGTTTATATCAGTAGTAGATACACTAATAGAATTAAATTCATTATATTTTTTTATATCAACTTTATTATTATCTTTAAAATAAAGAGTATAATAATTGTTATCAATAACTCCAGGTATTATTGCGACATATACTTTACCTGAGATTGCATCATCATTAAGAGTAAGAGGAGTTTTTTTGGTTATTGTAGCTTTGGAGAAATCTGTTAAAGCTCCTGAACCATCGTATTCAAAAATTAAAAGTTCTGGATTACTAATAAGATTAGTTGGAGAAGCAGCGAATCTCCATATTTTATTTGTACCAAGTGTAATTACATTATTTGCATCAATGGATAAACCTACTGGATTTCCGTTTTCAACAAGTTTATCTGAAGTTGAGTCTGAATTAGAATCTATTGCTTCAAGTATATTACCATCATGACTTATAAAAACATTGCCAGGAGCAAAGAACCCACCATCTTTAAAATCATCTAAGGTTGAAGGTTGAAAAACTCTCCAAAGATTAGTATTACCAGTTGTATCATTGTATGAATATATTCCAAAATCATTGGTAGCTTTATAATATTCAACACCAGTAATTTCGTCTGTATCACCAAGTAATGTTTTAGTAGCAGAATCAACACTATCCCAAACAGTATCATTAACAGTAGCTATATGTTTTGATAGAAAACCGTCCACTACTTCAACTGTACCTTCTACTTTATAAGGTGTATAAGTTGAACCATCATAATGCAAAAAAGTTTCAACATAATCTAATTCGGTAATATCAGTTTTTATAGCTCCAAAACCTATTATTGATACATTATCACCATTTTCAAAATAAAAAGCTCTAGATTCTATATTTGATCGAGTTATTGTATTAGTTGGACTAGCAGTAGGAGTAATTGCGTTTGTAATGTCATCAGTAGTAGTATTTACGTTATCAATAAAACTAATAAGTGTTTTATCTACATTAGAAAGAGCTGATACTAGAGTATCATAGTTTTTTGTTTGAAGATTAAGTTCATCTAAAAAATCTCCAGCATTACTAATTATTGGAGTACCTTCGCCATTCTGAACCATATATTTAAATTTACCATCTACCTTTTTAAGAATAAGTTTAGGAAGTACAGTAGTTTTGTTTTTTTCAAGAACACTTGGTGGAAGAGCTATATTAGCAGTTTCACCGTTAATTACGAATTTTAATCTTACAGAATATTTTTCAATTATATCCTGAGCACTAATATTACCAAGGTCAGAAAAGTTTTTACCAAGAACATCTTCTCCTGAAATATCTATGCCTGATGCAGCAACAAGCTGCACAAGATCTAAGGTTTTTAATTCTACATAAAAAAGTCCGTTTGAACCCATAGTTATATCTTTAGTTATACCGCCAAAAAGAAATTGACCTGTTATAGTATCAATTATTTTTGTAGCTCTTTTAGGAGCTCCAAGACTTTCTGATTCAAATAAATTACCAGAAAGTTTTGCAATGATTGGATTAAGATCAGTGGTTGATGAGCTACCACCACCACAAGCAGTTAAAAATATTAGCAAGGAAACTATAAACAAGCTAATTAATTGTGTTTTTTTTAACATTAATGTTACCTCCGTTTTTAATTGTTTAAATATAAAGATAGTTTAAAAAAAATAAATACTAAAGTCAAATAAAAAAGAGGAAAGTAACAGCTGATGTTTTTCTTATTAAGTGTATACTCTTTGCAAATTCAATTTATATTTACTATTAGTTTTGTCGATTATATCTATATGAATATTCTAATAATAGCTGAAAACACTTTAAAAGATATAATTTTTCTAGAACCTGCTATTAGAGAAGTTAAAAATAAATTCAATAATTCATGTATATACTTAATATGTCAAAAAAGATTTAGTTCAATTGTTAATAATTGGGAATTTGTTGATGAAAAAATAATGATTCCAGAGGATTTAGGTATATTTGGTGAATGGACTTTAATTAGTGAGTTAAGAAAAATAGTATTTGAAAAAATTCTTGATTTTCGTAGAAATTCATCTGTTTTTCTCAGAAAAACCTTTTTAAAATACAATGATTACTTTTATAAATGTAAAAAAACATCATTGCTATTTAATGAAATCTATCATGATATTATGAGAAATGCTCAGATTAATTTTTTAAATACTAATATAAAATGGCATTTTCCAATAGGTCATACTTGTAAATTAGGTAAAGTTAAATCTCCACTTATTGGAATAATACCGTTTTCAGATAAAAGTAATGTAAAAATTGAAGTGTTTTTATATATAGTTTCTGAGTTTATAAAAAAATATAACGGATCAGTTGTTTTATTTGGCAATGAAAAATTTAAAAGACAGTCAAAAGCTTTTGATGTATTTGACTCTATATTTAATTTAATTGGTAGACATGATTATAATGATATAGCTTTTGTTGGACAATATTGTAATTTGGTCGCTGGTGTAAATTCAGATTTTTTATATTTATCTCAAATTATAAATAAAAATACAATTATGATAAATAATGAAGATAAACCTGAATTTACCGGTATATTTCAACTTATTAATGATAATATTGAAAAAGAAATAATTTCTCGAATCGATAAAATTCTTATACAAAATCAATAAATTTATATATTATAAAATATAAGCTGTAAAGATTAGAAATATATCAATCTAATTAAAATTCCATTAAAAAAATACCAAAAATGTAATTAATTATCAACTAAATATTTGAATATAAACCTATTAATTTAATTTTAGTAAGATATTAGCGTTACCAAATAATATAATTCATACTATTGACATATGCCTTTGAAAAAGCTTATTATTAATTCATAATGTTAAATTAATTTTGTGATTAATTTATAGGTTGGAATTGAATAATGAAAATTAAAATAATAAACCTATCATTGATAGAACTATCATTGATAGAACTATCATTGATAGAAACTATGAAAATGTTATAAAGGTTCGGATTTTGTTCTGAACCTTTTTTAATTTTAATTTTAAGCTTTTTTTAGCTAAAAAATAAAAAAAATTACGGAGGTTGCAAAAATGCAAAGAAAAACAGCAAAAATTTTAAGTATGGCATTTATTTTAATGTTTATACTAGCAGTTGCAGGATGTGGAGGTAGCAGTAAATCAGCTCCTATTGACCCAACTGTAACATCTACAATTTCAGGTTTGGTTACTGGAGTAACTGGAGGAACTGGAGCTCCTATTAGATTAGGACCAAATAGAGTTCAGATGAAAGCTGGAGAATTTTCCGGTAAAAAAGCTATAATTGCTTATTACAACAACCAAGGTGAATTAATCCCAATAACTGGAATTAATCCTGTAAATCTTGATGGAGATAAAGGAAGTTATAATTTCACAGATGTTGTAATACCTGAGTCTTTGAGGAAGAATTTGATTGTTAAAATATATGATGAAACTGATAAGGATTTTTTTATGGCAAATGTTATTCCTTATGTTAAATCAGGAACAACAACAGCAGAAACTATTACACCTTCAACTTCAAATAAAGCTTTAATAGTTAAAGCTGCTGCTAAACAAAATAAAACAAGTGAAATAAATATTGCTGAAATTTTGGCAAAAATACCACCATCAACTCTAGCAAAACTTAATGCTTCTGATGTTGAAGTTATTACAAATGCTTTTATTGTAGTAATAGCTAATGAAAAATCACTTGCAACAAGATTAGGTTTTACTACAGCTCAATATACAAGTCTTAATGATATGGCTTTTCAACTTTCACAGGAAATCATGGAAGGCATAGAAAATGGAAAGTATCCTGAAGAAGATAAAGCTTGGAAAATATATGAATATAAATTAAGAGCATGGGCACTTGAAAACGGATATGAAGAATCAAGTGTAGATTCAATGTTAAAAGCTAAAAAAAATGAAATAAATAAGGTAGCAACAGATATAAGTTCTGGGAATATAACAATTAATGGTAAATTAGTAACTTTTGAAGAAGCTACTAAGGTAAAAAATGCTTTCAATACCATGGTTAATGATAATAAAATCGGGAGTTCTCTTGATTTAATGGTAAATGAAATTCTAAGATTCAAAAACAGAATGGTTAATGCTAAAAATGCTTTTAAACTTACTACTTTAGACCTTTCGAAATTACAAAATAAAATTGATGAATTTGTTTTAACAATTAGATCAAAAAACTTCTCTACTCCAGAGGAAGCAGAGCAATATATGGAAATTGCTAGTAAAGAATTAGAAAAACTTGCTTCTATTAAACTTGGAGAGTTTATTTTAATTGGTATTACAGATGAAACTAAGAGAAATACTTTTATTAGTAAAATAGAAAGTGATGTTTTTGTCAAGATTAATGAGGGTATGGATACTCTTTTAGCTAGTAAAACAACATATAACCTTATTTTTAGCTATGCTGATTTTGGCAATGAAGGTTATGCAGATCTATTAGATATTGTTGAAAATTATATGGAGTTTGCAGAAGGAGAATTGCAAACAAAAGCAGATAATGTAAAAAAACTTCTTGATGATTTTGCAAGCTTATTTAAAACAGCTTTTAATTTAGTTAATACATCACAACAACTTGGATGGACACCTGAACAGTGTAATACAATGGGAGAGCTTTTTGTTTCAATGATGGTTCTTGATATTGAAAAACCTCTACCAATGATGAATGTTGCTGGAGAAGGTTTTGGAACATGGGGAAGACTTAAAGAGCTTTCAACACCACATACAGATACAGAATATCCTAATGAAAGTTTTCCTTATGAAATAGTTGAACCTCTTACAGGTGCAAGAATTGCTTATGCTAGGGTTTATACACCAGATGATCAGGTTAATTTGTGGGAAATGATAGATTCTGAAGCAAAAATAAATTATTGGAATGAAAATATACAAAATGAAGATTCAATTAATAAAACCGGATTTGATGCTCAAAACAGTAGTGGATTGTGGTTTTATAAAATTCATGATGATGGAGTTTGGGCAAAAAAGGTAGCTATTGAAAGACATGGATTACCATCAATTTCTCTCAATGAATATTCATTAAAAACAAATGTAGTTGATAAAGAATTTGAAATGGACGGATTTATAAGACCGCCATCTGCAGTTCTTTTAAATGGTGCAATTGATATAAATAATATCAGTAAATTTGAAACTGAACCATTGATTTTTGTCATCGGTAATGTTTATCAAGGTGGAGATTTTAATTTTGATAAATTTATCGGACAGCCAATGGATATTAATGCAAAAGTAATATTTGATAATGATACTAGAACCTGGATGGTAGTTCATTGTTCAGCAGAGTTTAATGAAATTAATAATAAATGGGAATTAAAAAATAATCTTAATACTGTTATTACTAATAAATTAATAGCTCCAGTTATGGATATTAACACTTTTGGAGTTTCAACAAAACCTGAATTCTGGAATCTCGATTTTAATACCACAAAGACTTGGAATCAGACAACTAATCAGGAAGAATTTTGGAATCCAAATACTATAGATAATATAAGCGATAAAATATACAACCTTAAGGGTAATGTTATTCTTAAGGAAGATAAATCAGATGGTAAATACATGACTTTTCAGGTTCATTTTATTGAAGAACCTTTTACATTTAATAATGGTTTTGAAATTACAAATTTAACCGTTGCTGGAGTAATTAATGTTGAAAACAATCAGGCTGTTGAAAAAGTCTACTAAATAGAAAAAACCAATAATATTCAAATTTCGATAAAAAATAGAAATTATTACTAACGTTCAAAAAATCACATCCATATAATTTTTTTCACAAATATAATGTTCACTGAACATTAATATACTCCTAGTTTGAAGTACATC